>CAZPQQ010000044.1:16033-26010 GCA_964588665.1 uncultured Dehalococcoidia bacterium
ACCTTGGCAGGCCAAAGTCTGCAGTGTGACGGTCGCAACCCAAGAGGGTTGGCGCAACGTCGACACGGCCTAACCAATTTGGCCTGTCAATGTTAGGAGAGTCTGACGGCGGAACGCTGAGCCAGACATAAAACCGCCGCCCGTTGCGATCGCGGCGGGCGGCGGTTCATGTAAACGTGGTGTCGGATCGGCGCTCGTCGCTGATCTGGCCCGGGCCCCGAGGTGGATGCCTGCGGGAACGGGACTTCGTCGACGGCTACGTCGTGCTTGGCGGAAGTCGCCGGGGCTGAGCCCCTGCCATGCTCACAGCCCCGACGTTCTCGTTATGGGTGTGTGTTAGTTGAGAATCTCCCAAAGGCGCTTGGACTGCCGGCGCAGCACCTGAACGATGGTGGCGAGAGCCAGGCCGATGCCGGCGAGCAGCATGGCGAGGCCAACGAACTTGAAGGGCTCGAGCCACAGTATCACGGAGTTGATTGTCCCGAGGTTGGCCAATAGGCTGCTCTTAGCCGGATTTAGCTGGGCAGCGATCGAGTGGTTCCAGTAGTCGTAGGTCAGCGTGCCGAGCACCACACCGATAACCACTGCGACCATGAGCACCATCATTCCCATCATCATCACCATCGGGAAGACCTTGGCGGTCATCGGAGGCTTGATGATCTTGACCTCAGACCCGAGGGCTTCTTGCACTCGGCCTCCGCCGACTCGCAACGCGCCTAGAATGGTGGCCAACAGGAACGTCACGCCGCCCAGCAGCATGCCCATGCTGAGGAATTTGACTGTCGGCAGCCAGACCTTGGTCGACTCGATGAAGGCTTTCTGCGTCGCGAGCTCGGAGCCGCGCTCAGCGGCTTCTCGCACCGCCTTCGACGCGCCGAAGTAGTCCGTCGCGATTCCGGAGTTGATCAGGCCGACCACGAAAGCCACGACGACGATCATGAAGCCCATTCCGATGAACGGAATCCACATCTTCTCTGCCATCGCCTGCATGCCTGTTGCTTTTACCGGGAGGTCGGTCGACGAAAAACGGACCTCGTTCCCGACTGTATTTGCTGCTGTTGCCATCTCAGTTTTCCTCCTGAGTTATGTATCTATGTGTGATGTCGGTTAGGTGTTTAGCCTTGCGAGGCGCCTGCTCGTTTGACGGCTGGCAGTACGGCTGCCATGGTCGCGCCCCTGAGCCGCACGTACTTCAGGATGTTCGCGAAAGCGAACCCGAAGCCCGTGAGGAACATCGCCAGGCCAAGGAACGCGAACGGCAGGACCCAGTCCTTGACCGCTTCGATGCTTCCCTGCTGGGACAGGATGCCCGACCCCGCTTCGGCGGCGTCGCGGATGGCTTTGGTGTTGGTGAAGTAGTCGCCGGCCATCGTGGCGAGGACAACCCAGGCAGCGGCGGCGATCATTATGACCATGCCCGCGGCCAGCCAAAGCCCTCCGGCTACCTTGATTAAGGGTGATGATGTGTTTGCTTGTCGTTTCAACTCTTCGTTGCTCAACGTCGTAGACCTCCTTGGTTATGTGCACAGCGCGTTTGTCTCAGTGTTTCTGACCCAAACGATGCGCAGCCTCCGCCCATTGCGCTGTCCCTAAGACGACCTCCGGCCGGACGGCCGTCATCTGGAGGCGCTCGCTAGATTAGGGCCGTGTAAAACGCGCCCACGAGAATTCCGAAAATCACATGCAGCATGAAGAATCCGGCAGCCGTCATCGTTGGAAAGTTCATCGCGAACGCCCCGGGAGCCTGAAGCTCGCCGCGCCGAATCGCGGAGTGCATGGTTGGCATCATGCCCAGCCCCATGCCCGAGATCAGCCAGTGGGCCAGCCCGAACAACACTCCCCAGACCACGAGCGCGCTCTCCAGACCGAACGCGGTGTAGAGAGCAACGTGGGCCAGACCGAATGCGATGCTCATCGCGCCGTGCATCATCGCTCCCACGATGTATGCCATGCGCTTGTCTTGAACCATCATCGTTCCGAGCATTAGGAACAGGTTCATCTTCATCTGTTTCGGCATCATGCCGATGCCCATATACAGGAGCGCGCTCATGATCGCTCCCCCGCCAAGTCCTGCGACTATTGCCGCCGCAGCATCGAAATCCATCTGACTCTCCCTTTGTGTGTTTGACGACCCCTCGGAAATCCCTGACGGTCGTTGCATCACAGAATATGATGCCGTGATGTCAATCGGGGTTCCGCCGAGTCGAACTTGAGTCCGGAGCCAGGCGCGCTCAGGGTCGAGATCGTGACCGCGATGGACGCGGCGAAGCGGCATGGAAGCATCGTTGGCGGTCAGTGAACCGACGTTTGGCGGCGCCGGGTGGCAATCTCGTCAGCGTGGATCAGGGGCATGGAGCTGCCGCGTCGCTGAAATGGGTCGGGATCGCGCGCGTGAATCAGCATGCCCAGGCATGGTGGGAGCGGTGATGTGGATCGTGGTCACAACGATTGCCGCGGGACGACACCGAAGCGACGCCGTTGCGTCTGCCCGATCCCGCCCGCCGTCAGGCGGGCTGGCAGTCGGCGCCGATAGGCGCCAACTCCGCCACGATCTCGCACAAAGAGGTGACGGCGAACGGTTGGCGATATGGTGGCCGATGCGGTTCGCTTTCAAATCCGAACGCGAAATTTCAGCGGACCCCACCAGCACCTGAGGGAGGTCGCTTTCAGGGCAGCGGTCCCGAATGTCATGCAACAGGGTCCAGCCACGCCCGTCCGGCAGAGAGAGGTCCAGAATCCACAACTCGGGCAGTCGTTCCTGGACGAAATTGAATCCCGCCGCGAGATTGTTGGCCACGCGAGTCTCATAGCCCATTCGAATGAGGCCGTCTTCGACGATCCCTGCAAGGACCAGATCATCTTCCACGACGAGGACGGAGCGACACTGAGTTGGCGGTGAGCCTTCGGAGATAGGGGCGGAATGAATCAGCGGAACACCCAACAGCATGCCACGGAAACCGTGAGGAAGTCATGAAGCCCGCCCAGGTTCGTCGTGAGCAATGTGTGAAGGGGCGGTTCCCGTCCTACTCCGTGAATCGGTAGCCCCGACCGGGCTGCGTCAGCAGGTGGGTTGGTCGAGACGGGTCGGCTTCGAGTTTTCGCCTTAGCTGTTTGACGAATGTCCTTAGGTACTCCGTCTCTTCACCGTACTCGGGGCCCCAAACTTCGCGGAGCAGTTCGAGATGGGTCATCACTTTGCCCTTGTTCGTCACCAGGCAACGGAGCAGCTCATACTCCGTTCGCGTCAGTGAGACCTCTTCGCCCGCCCGGGTCACAGTGCGGTGACCGAGGTTCACCTGCAGGTCGCCCGCGGTGATTACTTGGGCGTTGCTGGTCGTGGCCTGAGCCATTCGGTCAACTCGGCGAAGGGCGGTTCGCACCCTGGCCACCATCTCCTCGAGGCCAAACGGTTTGGTCAGGTAGTCGTCGGCGCCCAGGTCCAGGGCTTCCACTTTCTGACTCTCTTCGTCAGTTGCCGAGAGAATGATGATCGGCTCGTCGTACCATTCTCGCAGGCGGCCCAGGGTTTCAATCCCGCCGAGGACAGGCATCGACAGGTCGAGCAGCACGAGATTGGGCGGCTCACCGGCGGCTTTGTCGAGAGCGTCGCGGCCATTCAACGCCGTTTCGACGACATAGCCTTCCTGCCGCAGTCTCCTGGCGACGAATGCCAAGAACTTCGGGTCGTCGTCGACGACCAGCACACTCTGTTCACTCGCTGCCCTAGTCATTGGTTGCACGATCCTTCGAAACAGGCAGAGTGAAGTGGAACGTTGAACCCCTGCCTGGAGTGCTCTCCACCCAGAGTCTTCCGCGGTGAGCTTCGATTTCGGCTTTGCAGATAGCCAGGCCCAATCCCGAACCGGGCCGCCCACGACCGAGATGGCTCGACACCCGATAGAATTTGTGAAGATCTTTGGCGCGTCTTCTTCAGGTATGCCAATGCCTTCGTCTCTGACCCAAGTGCGTATTATGTCCTGACCGTTGCTTTCCAACCGCGATCGGATCTCCACATGAGAGCCGGGCGGTGAGTACTTGATCGCATTCGACAGCAAGTTGGCCAGCACTCTGCCGATCTTTTCGTAGTCCGCGTAAATTTCCGGAAGATCCAACGGTATGTCGACGCGAACGTTGTGGCGTCCGCCCGCTCGCGACCGCTCGATGTTGCGAACAGTCTCCGCAGAGATGTCCGCAAGATGGCACGTTTCCGGATCCAGTGGCATGGATCGGGCTTCGATTCGGGACATGTCCAACAGGTTGCCGACGAGCTCCGCCATCCGGTCGGTCTCTTCGTCGATCGTGACCAGGTACTCTTCCAAAAACTCGTGCTCGCACGGCTCGGGTTCCAGCAAAAGTGAGCTGGCCAAGCCTTTGATCGTGGCGAGAAGACCTCTAAGGTCGTGACTCGCCATCGAATGGAAATCGGATTTCAGTTGCTCGGCCTCCACCCGCTGGGTGATGTCGGTGGAAATGCCGCACACCGCGTAGGTGTTTCCGTCGGCGTCCTTGAGCGGGAAACGGACGGCCAAGTACGTGTGCGGAACGTCGTCGCTTGGCACGACCTCTTCGAATTCCAACGGACCGTCGGCCGCCAACACTCGCTCGTCGTTTGCGCGGATCGCGGCTGCCACCTGATCGGTGTGCAGGTCGTAATCTGTCTTACCCACCGCCTCTTCTCGGGAGATGTGATAAAGGGACTCGAACCGCCGGTTGACCGAGATATATCGACCGGCTGAATCCTTCACGAAGACCACGGCGGGCGTGTTGTCCATGATGGATTGCAGGAGGTTTTCAGATGCTATGTGCGCCTCTTGCGCTGCTCGCGCATCCGACAGGGCGCGGTGTTCGCTGGCGACCTGCCGGGCATTGCGGATCGCGGAAGCCGCGTGTTGGGCGAACATCGTCAACGTGTGCTCGTCTTCGACAGTGAACTCGCCGCCGCTGGGTTTTTCGGTGAGGTACAGATTGCCCAGCGGTTGGTCATGCAGGCGGAGCGGCACGCCGAGAAACGAGGTCATGCCCGGATGATTCTTGGGGAAGCCACGAAACTTGGGATGGACGGTCAGGTCTGCCAGCCTAATGGGTTCGCGCAGGTCACTGAGCCAATGGAAAAGGCCGTCGTCACTGCTCGGCGGTTTGCCTATCGCGTCATGCCCGGCTTCGTCGATTCCCGTGGTGAAGAACTGCCGCACGCCGCCCTTGCCGTCGGACACTGCCAGCGCGCCGAATTTGGCCGAGGTCAACTCCCTCGCGGCGTCGATGATCTCTCGAAGCACTTCGTCGGGGGAAAGGCTGGATGCCACACGGCTATACAACCGGCTCGACATCTCAAGCCGATCCCGGAGGCTCCGGTTTTCGGCACGCAGGGTTTCGATCGAAGGTTCGGTTAGGTCACTGTCGTTTGGCGGCATGACTCCACGGCAACCTGCGTATGACTTCCGACAGTCTACAGGCGTTGCCGACGCCAATCAAGCGAGCCGCAACATACAGCGTCAGTGATCGTCAAGAGAGGACAGAGCGGTCAAGCCGCCCTAGAGCGCAGGCGATGTCGTAAGATGGCAGGCGCTGGCGGCGTTTCAGACACGCCGTGAGCGCAACGATGATCGCGTAAGAAAGAGAGGCGTGCGGTGAGTAAAATCCGAATCTTGAACGCGTTGGTGATGTTCGTGTGCCTATTGGGAGCCGTTTACTACACAGCCGCGGAGAAAGAGCTGCAAGGCGTCATTGTCGTGCTGCTGGGCATCCTGTACTTTGTCGGTTTGCCACGCATCGTCGAAGACGACCGACTATAGACCGAGCGGCCCGGGCGGATAAGCGCTTAGCCGACAAGGTATAACGTCGGGTAGATGAAGACCCATGCGACGTCGACGAAGTGCCAGTATTTGACGACGCCCTCGACCCCCCAGTGACGCTCGGGACCGAACCGACCCGACTTCCTCCCCATCAACAAAACCAGGACCAGCATGACGATTCCACTGAACACGTGGACCGCATGTATGCCGGTCGTGGTGAAGAACACCGTTCCATAGGCGGACGAAGGCGGGAAGTACTCGAAGGCCTCGTACCACTCGACGCCAACGCCAACCATGAACAACACGCCGAACACGATGGTCAACAGCAGGTTCCGTACGAACTGCTTGTGCGCCCCGTGCGCGATGGCGGTTTCAGCCCGATAGGCGCTCAACGAGCTCAGCAACAGGATCGCGGTTAATGCCAAACCGAGCAGTTGATCGACGTGCTCAGGAGTCTCGAAGCCTCGCAAATAGTATCGGGTGGAAACCAACGCGCCAAAAAGGAACAGCTCAGACGAGAAGAACAGCCATATGCCGATCTGGTGTATCGAAGCGCGGTTGAAGCCGCCTTCAGACGTGTGGACCTGCGTGGAAGTTGCCATCGTTATTCCCCCACGTGCCAGACTTTGGACAGGTGCATGAAGTACTCGACAATGAGCCACGTCTTGACTATCGCGATTACCGCCAGGATGCCGAACCGCCCTGAGTCCAACCCGACGGCCACGACATACTCCACCGCCGTCAGCACCGCCAGAGCGATGATTACGACGATGCCCCTGCGCATGTACCGTCTGAGGCTATCTACCTGCATGTGAATGCTCCACAGTCGTAATGTTCCCGGATGCGAGTTTAGTCGCCGTCGCCCGCGCCAGCCGGCTCCACCCTTGGAGGTTGGTCGAAAGTGGCGTGAACCGAGTCAGGCTCGCCATAGCCGTAAGGGTCCCCCAAGACGACCGGCGGTGTGTCGAAGTTCTCGTGCGGCGGCGGGGAGCTCGTCATCCATTCCAGCGTCCGGGCGCCCCAAGGATTTGCGGCCGCGACAGGCCCGCGAATCCACGAAGAGACCATGTTGTAGACGAAGACGAGGAAACTCGCGCCAAGCACGAACGACGCTATGCTCGCGAACGTGTTCGCGTTTGTGAACTGCTCGGGATAATCAGCCACACGGCGGTTCATCCCCTGCACGCCTATCCAGAACAGAGCCATGAACACGACGTTGTACGAAATGAACATCCAGTAGAAGTGGATCTTCCCAAGGGTCTCGTTGTACATTCGGCCCGTAATCTTGGGGAACCAATAGTACAAGGCGCCGAATATTACGAATATCTCGCCGCCCATCATCGTGTAATGGAAGTGCGCCACGACGAAGTAGGTGTCTTGAAGGTGAACGTCTGTGGCCACGTCGGCTAAGAAGATGCCGGTGATCCCACCGATGAGGAAATTAAACACCACGCCTA
This sequence comes from uncultured Dehalococcoidia bacterium, assembly GCA_964588665.1. Classification (GTDB taxonomy): domain Bacteria; phylum Chloroflexota; class Dehalococcoidia; order Lucifugimonadales; family UBA1123; genus UBA2160. The sequence continues at coordinate 23,283 of CAZPQQ010000044.1, forward strand.
TCATGAACAGCATCGGGGTTCTCAGCCACAGTTTCCCCATCCAAATAGTGCCCAGCGCCGACAGGAACACGATCCCGGTCGGTATCGAAATCAACTCCGTCACCACCATGAACGGGATGTGCAGGAAGTCTTCCATCCCGCTGGTGAACAGGTGATGCGCCCATACGAGATAGCTCAGCACAACGATGGACATAAAAGCCCCGACCACCAGCTTGTAGGCAAACACGGGCTTGCGCGAGAAGTGACTGAGGACCTCCAGTTCGAGCCCCAATGCGGGCAGGATCATGATGTAGACGGCCGGGTGAGAGTAGAACCAGAAGACGTGCTCGAACAGGAGCGGTTTGCCGCCCAGGGCTGCGTTGAAGAACGCCATGCCGACCACGCGGTCCAGGATCACCATGAGAAGTCCGAAGGCCACCACCTGGGTGGCGGTGAGGCTGATGATCGCTGCAGCGAGGATCGACCAGACGAAGATCGGCAATCTGCCCCAGGTCATCCCCGGCGCGCGCATTGTGATGATCGTCGTCACGAAATTCAGCCCGCCCAAAATGGACGACACCCCGAAAGTCAAAAACGCGAACAGCATGAACAACTGTCCGTCGGCGTTGATCACGCTCAGAGGCGGGTAGGCGGTCCAACCCGAGTCGAAACCCCCAAACACCGGCGTGAGGATCAGCATCACCGCTACGGGCGGCACGATCCAATAGCTGAGGGCGTTGATCCGAGGGAACGCGACGTCGTCCGCTCCGATCATGATGGGCACCGCGAAGTTCGCGAACCCGCCGAGGATCGTCGCGACGGCCACGGCGATCATGATGATGCCGTGGAGGCCCATGGCGGTGTTGAACTGGTTGTTGTCCAGCAGGGTCTTGCCCGGGTCGATCAGCTCCAGACGAAGCAACATCGCCATAGCCCCGCCGAGAAGGAAGAGGATGACGAACGTCACCAGGTATTGGACGCCAATGACTTTGTGATCCGTGCTGAAACTGAAGTACCGTTGCCAGCCGGTGATCGCCCGCTCCCGCGGCTTCAAACCGAACCACTCGCGTCCCATCGCTTCCCACAGTCCGGCGCCAAACAGCCATCCCAACAACGCGAAGACATAACCCAGTGCGATTCTGATCTGTACGGGAGGCTTGTCCGTGACCTCTGCGATGAGCTGGCCGAGGCCGATCCCAATGGCCAAGCCGATCGCGGCGAAAACCAGCGCGCGGCCGATGTATTTCAGTGCGGAAAGGGAAGCCAACACTCTACCTCCGGGCCGCTAACGGTTTTTGTTCGGTTAGCCACTGGTCAAAATCCGCCCTCTCGACGACGCGTACGGGCAGTTGCATCGTGGCGTGTCCGAATCCGCAGAGCTCGGCGCACTGGATGCGGAAGTTGACGTCGTCATCGAACGAACCCAATTCGTTGGGCGTGGCGGTTACTTTCGTGAACATTCCGGGCACCGCGTCGATCTTCACCCGGAACGCGGGCACCCAGAACGAATGGAGCACGTCGTGCGACATGATCAAGAATTGCACGTTCTCGTCGATCGGCAGAACCAACTCCCTGGTGCTGTGAACGCCAGCATCCGCGTATTTGGCGTCCCACCCGAATTGGCGCGCTTCAAGTTGGACCACGAGGTTGATCTTGTCGTCGTCTGCTCTCAGTTCGAGGATGCCAGTGATTCCGGGGTGGATGATCACGACGACGGTCAGAGCCGCTGTGGCCACTAGCCAAATCCAGATCACGGATTTATTGGTGCGGGTAGGCGGACCGTCTTGATCGGGTGGGGTGTTTTTGCCAAACCGCACGGCGCTGTAGAGCAACATCGCGCAAACCAGCGAGAAGACGGGAACGGCCAGTATGGTCAACAGCGTAAATGCATCATCGACCACGGCGGCCTGTTCGGATGCGGCCACGGGAAACGGCGAGAAGAGCAGCACGACGGCCTCGCCTGCGATCGTGAACACGACCCAGAGCGCCGCGACTATCATGGCGTGTTTGTTCATCGCCTACTCCCTACTGAGGTGTCGACGGCCCGATGAGCGAACCGCGTTGGCCGTCGTGGGACGGCTGCCTCTCCGAATCGAGACCGAGCAGTCGCCCGTGAGCCCAAGGGGTTTTCTAGCGGCAAGCACCCGACCGGCGCTCCGACGACACGTTATCACAGAAGACACTGAATGTGACGCCAACCGTGCCCGAATAATGCTTGGGAATGCGACTGCTTGTCGAATTCGATTCATTACGCTTTCGAGTCCTGCACAACGCCAACACAAGAATCGGTCAGCCACCGTCCAGGTGCATTAGCAGCATTCTGCGCACGCGTCAGCCAATCTATCGAATTGACAATCGTTTGTCAACTGGTGTTGATCTAAAGATGCGTTTAGATCAACCATGCGCCCGGGAGCCTTGCTCGAAACAGAGTTGGAATCGTTCCAACCAAATCTGCAATTGTCACTCAGTACGTAGAATATTCACGAAATGTTGGCAGCAGATATTGTCTCGGTAAGGACGCATGGAAGTGTTCGGAGTCGCACAACAAAGACATGAATAAAAAGCTAATAATGCTATAAAACAAATAACACGAACATGCGTCAGTGGTCGTCGGATCTGTGGATGGGGCGCCATTCGAGTGCGGAATCGATCACGAAGACTGATCAGTCCGCGCTATCCGACGAAGCCATCGCGTGTAGACCGTCAGCGAAAGTGGGACACATTTGGGCCTGAAATTAACAGAGTAGAG
>CAZPQQ010000045.1:0-25177 GCA_964588665.1 uncultured Dehalococcoidia bacterium
GCCGCTGAGTGTTCGCCTTTTGTGTTGTTAGGTGGGGTCGCTCTTCATATTCTCCAACCTAGTAGAATGCATTATAGGCATCTGCGTTGCCGCAGTCAAGGCTGATCAGCGCCATTTCGTCGGGCCGCTCGTGCACCGCGGTCGCCGAATATTTATAATGGTTGACGCCCAGGCAGAAACCCGATGCGAGGCACATATGAGTGAGCGATCCTTCAGCCTTCAGCCGAACGAACGAGTGGTGTTCGAATTGCCGCAAGTGATTGTCACGACCGAGCGGTTGATGGCCAACTTTAGCCGCTCCGGATCGCGCGGACATGACGAAGCGCTTCTTGGCGACCTGGCGACTCCGCAACAAAAGAACGGAGGGCAGCGGAGCCGCATGCACGAGGGCGTTCGATTCTCGGGCGCCGGCTTGGGGTTGCTTGCCATCGAGATCGTGCTCGAGTCGTCCATGGATATCGATGGGCGAATTGCTGCACTATTATTCGCAGGCGGCGCCATTGTAGCGTTGGTCGGATTTTACTTCGTTTTGGGCACCCTGGCTGGCGTCAAGCCCAACACGACTGTGATGTTTTCGAGGTTGGATCACAAAGATATTATCGTGGCTTTCCCCGGGTGGAACAATCCGGATGCGGAAGAACTGACCAGGCAGGTCGCGCGGGCAAAGCGGGGTTTGTAACCGGGCGCCCTACCGATGCCCAACGACCACAGGGCCCCGTCGGTCGGTGCGCCGCCCAGACCAAACCTCTATGCCTCGTCCTCCGAAACCGTTGACGCCGACCCGCGGCGCGCAGCCTCGCGATCTGTTTGATCCGGCTGAGTCTGGACCTCTCCTCTGAAAATGGTCATCGTCAACGCGACGATCATGGCGCAGGCCGAGATCGTGTACGCACGGGTCATGCCTTCGACGAACGCCAGCGCCGCTCCGGCGTCGCCGCCCTCGACCGTCGACAGACTCGGCTCGAATCCTGACGCTGCCATATGAAATGTGACCACGGTGGTTGCCAGCGCGACGCCCGACATGTTGGCCGAGGTTCGCGCCAGATTCACGAAAGCCGACACGATGCCGTATTTCTCTCGTGGGAGCGACCCTATGATGGCGCTTGAGTTAGGCGAAGAGAAGCTGGCCATGCCAATTCCTGACAGCATCATGCCCAGCGCGATTCGATAGTCCGACGAATCGGCCGTAAGGGTCGCGAACGAAATCATGGCCATCGTTGAGACGAACATCCCGAACACCGCAGGCCACCTGGTGCCGACGCGGTCCGAGAGACGCCCGGCGAGAGGGCCGATGACGATCATCGAGATCGATCCCGGAATCATCAACAGTGCAGCGTGGCTGGCGGTGTGATCCAACCCTTGGATGATGTAGAAGGGCATCAGGAAGAATACCGCCGATCCTCCCAGAAACGAGATAAACCGCGCGCCGACGGCAAGCGAGAACACCCGGCTTTTGAAGAGTGATAGGTCCATCATCGGATCGCTGGTTCGCGTCTCCCACCACAGGAACGCCGCGAGCAACGTAACGGCCGTTGTCACTCCGGCCAATATGGCAGGCGAAGTCCAACCCATCCTCCAGGCATTGGTCATGGCGAGTAGGAACGAGATCAACGCCCCGGATGAGAGGGCAGCCCCGAGCCAGTCGAAAGACAATTTGTCGCCTGTTGTCGTTTGCTCCGGCGATCGGCCTTTGAGGACCAAAGCCGCGGTCCCGATCGCGACAATTGCGACAGGGATCCCAGCGAAGAACACGGAGCGCCAGCCGAAGTTGCTCACGAGGAAACCGCCTGCAACTGGGCCCGTTATCGCTCCCGCGCCGATGACCGCCATGTATAAACCGAGGCCTTTCCCTCGCTCGTTTGACGGGAAGATGTCGGCGATCATCGCCATCCCGTTTGCCTGGATTCCCGCCGAGCCGATTCCCTGAACCAGCTTGGACGCGAGCAAGACGGCCCACGACTGAGCCGTCGCCCCAACGAACGCAGACACCACGAATATGCCAAACCCAATCAAGTACATTCGCTTGCGGCCGATCATGTCCGAGAGCCGTCCCGCGGGCATGAGCATGGCGGAAGTCGTCAGGATATAGCCCAATGAGAGCCACTGAACGGTCGGGATGTCGGCGTCGAAGTGGTCCGCGATCTGCGGCATCGCGATGTTGACGCCCGACTGGTCCATCACCGTCAGCGAAAGCCCGATGGCCAGCGCCATGTACGCCCACCACTTGTAATGCGGGCTTTCCGCGATCCGGACCAGGGGCCAGAGGTTCGACGGAATCGCCACGGCTTTATCTGGTCTTCGGCGCGGTCGATCCCGCGCCGGACTGCTGCGCCGCCTTTGGGCCCGCGTTGCGCGGAAGTGGTTTCAGGATGGTGACGGCCAACGAACACGCGACGGAACCGGCCATTATGAGGAACGCTATCCTCAACCCTGCGGTGAAGGCGCCCTCCACCCCGGCTCCACCCGATGACACGGCATCCAGGCTCGGCTCGAAACCCCGAGCCGCCATCTGTGCGGTGACGATGGTAATTGCCAAGCCAATGCCCGTGACGTTGGCGGTGGTGCGGATCATGTTGATGAAGGCGGTGGCGACCCCATATCGAGCCGGCTCGACCGTGCTCAGAATCGAGCTCGCGTTCGGCGAGTTGAACAGACCCATGCCGATTCCTTGCAGCAACATCACCGGGATGATGTAGCTGATGCGCGTGTCTTCGGTCAATCTGCTGAGCAGGAGCATTGATGCCGACAGCATCAGAAGTCCGGAGATTTCAAAACGCTTGAACCCGTAACGGTCCGACAACCTCCCGGCTATCGGTCCCGTCAATGCGAAGCATAAAGCCGTGGGAGCAATCACCATGCCCGCCCGGCCCGGAGACAGGCCCAGGATGCCCTGAAGGTAGAAAGGCATCATGTAGAACACAGAGGTCCCGGCGAGGAAGATGAGGAAGCTGGCGGACGACCCCCTTGAGAACAGCTTTCGTTTGAACAGCTCCAGCGCCAGAAGCGGCTCGGGAGCGCGGCGCTCCCATACGATGAACGAGATCAGCAGAGCGAATGCCGCTGCGAACGCCGTGAAAACCAGCGGCGACGTCCAACCGATGCGATATGCGTTGGTCATCGAAAGTAAGAAGATAACCATCGCGGTGGTCGACAGGATTGCGCCCGCCCAATCGAACTTGACGCGAGGAGTCCCGCCTTCTGTCCCCGAGGGCCGGTCACGTTCCAAAACCAGTGCAGCGGCCGCCAGCGAGACGATTCCGAGCGGAACACCCATGTAGAATACCGCTCGCCATCCGAGCAATTCGACAACTGTTCCGCCAATGACCGGCCCTGCTATCGCCCCCATGCCGACCATCGTCATGTACATGCCAATGACCCGGCCTCGCTGGGACGCCGGGAATATCGACGTCAGGATCGCCATGGAGTTGGCTTGGATCATCGCCGATCCCGCGCCCTGAATCGTTCGGAAAGCGATCACCGTCACCAGCGAGGGAGAAGATCCGGCCAGAAGCGCTCCCATAACGAAGATGACGAAGCCAACCATGTATACGATCTTGCGACCGACAATGTCGGACAGTCGGCCCATCGGAAGCAGCAACGCGCCGGTTGTGAGGCTGTACCCGAGTGCGACCCACTGCACAACCGGCAGCGTGGCGTCGAAGTGTGTTGCCAGGGGAGGCAGAGCCAGCGTGACGCCGGTCTGGTCTAGAACTGAGACGAAAGCGCCCACGGCGATAGTCGCCAGGACCATCTTGGAGCGTGGTGGTCTGCGCGCGGGCGTGGTGTCTGATGTCAAGGTGGGGCTATTCTAGCACGCGCTAGAGCCGCTCGTAGAGGACGTGACGCCGGTTGGTGGTGAAAGGGCGAACCTCGTCCGTCCAGCGCCCCGCGTCGACTGCGTCGGCCCAATCGTCGCTGAGCAACACGTCGGCGCTTTCGAGTTCGTACTGCGCCGTGTATCGGGGCTGGCCCTCGACCTCGATGGTCCGACGCTCGCCGCCAAGGATCATCGTGAGCTCGGTAGTCTTGAATCGCGCCACGGAGAGCACACCAGGAACCTTCAGGAGCAAGGGCACGTGGTCAGAGTCGTACACCTCGTTGAATACCGCTTCCTTGTCCACCCCGACGTCCATGCTCGCGGTAAACAGATACGCTGGTTTCGATGACATGCGATGCCTCCTGTGGTGAAATGCGTTGAAGCAGATATGATGGCTCAGCATCGACTGCCAATAGGGGCATCGTACTCTCCGAAGGACCTATCTGCTACGGCACCGTGTTCGGGAGCAACCCACGGCTTCACCATGAAGAAAACGTTGCGGCGCCGAGTTCTGGTAAACGTTGCAAGCATTCACTGCCCGTCCGTATGACCCGTTCGAAATCCTGTCATGTGACGAATTTCGACTGCGCCGTGACTCAAAAACCAAGAGTCTGAGGGCAAAGAAAAAAGCTCCGCCAGCGGTGGGGCAGCTGTTCTTCGGTCGGTCGAACCCGGCGAGGGGGGCCGCCTTACGCGACATGCAGGATGATGCCATGGTGCGCCGAAGAACTGAGGGCGCTAACGGAGCTTATGCATCATTATTAACATGCGTGTCCGAACCCCTTCAACGCGCATTTTGGCGCAGTTTTCAGGAATTTGTTGACACAACGTCAGGTTCCTTTACAATGGCGCCACCTCTCCGACACCTTCTCGGACCCGACCGCACAGGCATGCAGTTGGCCCCAAACAGGCGCAGAAGCAGGCGGATGGACCGGAATGATGTCGATGAACCTGGCCGTGGTTCGCTTGGTTGACGGGTGGGGAAGGCGGAAAGAAGTCAGGGTTCGCGGCGACCCGTCCGGCCAATCCAACCGCCTCTGTCTTGATCGATCGACGCAGTTCGCGCCGCCGTGCGCCCTTTGGGGCCGCCGGCGCGAGGCGGCATACACAAATTTTGGAAGGAGACTTGTCGGCTCTATGACTGAATCAGACGGAACAGTTCTCGTGATAACGCCTCATCCGGACGACGCCGAGGGCGGCGCCGGCGGCTCCATCGCCAAATGGGTGAAGGAAGGCCGGAAGGTCGTGTTGGTCGTATGCACCAACGGAGACAAAGGAACCAGCGACCGAACGCTGACCCCCAAGCGCTTGGCGGAGATTCGCGAAAAGGAACAGGCCGAAGCGGCGAATGTGCTCGGAATCGCCGAGGTTGTGTACCTAAGACAGCCCGATCAAGGACTCGAAGACACGACTGAGTTCAGAGAGAAGCTGGTTCGCCAGATACGTAAGCACACTCCGAGCACGGTAGTGACCGTCGATCCGGACAGACCCTACATTCGCCATCGCGATCACTATATATGCGGACGCGTGACCCTCGACGCCGTCTTCCCTTACTCGCGGGACCACCTCGCCTTCCCCGAACATGGTGAAGAAGGTCTTGAGCCTCACAAGGTCCGCGAGGTTCTGTTGTTTCGCCCCGAAGACCCGGACATGTTCATCGACATCACGGACACGTTCGACCTGAAGATGGAAGCCCTGTATCGACACGCCAGCCAGATGGGCAGTCCGCGTGAGGTCGGGGAGCCGCGTTCGCGAGAACGGGCCGCCGAGACTGGCAAGCAGGCAGGGTTCGAGTTGGCCGAAGGCTTCAAGCGAATCGAGATCTGGCGATAGGTCAGACCGGAATTCGTCGGCGACTTCGGCAGGCGCCGTTTGAGGTCTGTCGATTGATCTCGTCCTTAGCGGTCACGTGAGTAACACTTAGTGCTGTGCCTACTCGGCCTGCTCGGCCTTCCGTTTCGCTGAGAACTCCTCCCACCACGCATGGTACTTGGACGGCTCAAGCTCGCCGTTCTCCCATAACTGCTTGACGCTGTTAAGCTGATTACGCACGGTTCGCTCGAAATCGTCCTGTGTGCCGTTGTTGTGGATCACCAGGTCCGATGCCGGCGCCCGTTCCTCCCACGGCCGCTGACTCGCCAGCCGTTGTTCGACCTCTTCCGGAGTGAACCGGTTTCGGGCAGCCAGTCGCTGTCGTGCGACATCTTGGTCGCTGGCGACGAGCCACACCTGGTCGCACCAGCTCCCGTAACCAGCTTCGATCAAGTTCACCGCCTCCAGCAGCGCAACCCGGCCGGGCGCCAACGTCTTGCGCCAATCGATCACGACATTCTCCACGGCCTCGGCGATGTCCCCGATGGCGGTCGTCAGTTTGTTCATTTCGTCAGGCTTCCCAAAGACGAGAGCGCCCAGTGCTCGGCGGTCGATGTAGCCGTCGTCGCCGACGATCTCGGTCCCGAATATCGCGACGATGCGATCGAAGGCTGGCTTCCCAGGATCGTAGAGCCGGTGCACCAAGCTGTCAGCGTCGCAATGCACGGCGCCCATGTCGACGATGATGTCGCAGGCGGTGCTCTTCCCCGTCGCGATAGATCCGGCCAAGCCGATTACGAGTGGCATTTCGTATGTCCTTCCTACGGTCTTGTAGAGCGCAATGAGTTGTCGCCTAGACGAAAATGGCCTCTGGCAGGAATGCCGACACAGTCACGTTCGGCAGGTCGACGATGTTGCTGATCTTCAGGTCGACGGCCACGCTGCATATCACGTAGGCCTGTACGGCGCTGTAGCCGCGCTCTTGCAGGAGTTGAATCATGTTCAGAAGCGCGTGCCGAGCCGCCAAGGTCACGTCCTCGCTCTCGTTCGTCCCGTCGTCTCGAATCGGAAAGCCCATCGTCGCGATGAAGTTTCTCGGGGCGGCCCATTCCGGGGGCAGAAAGTAGCCTGGATGAGCGAATTTGGGGAAGCGGATGTTCTTGGCGGCAGCCTCACCCTCGTGGATTTTGAACCGGACCGTAACGGTCGCGCCCATCTCGATGGCCGTGATGCAGCATTCGGAATCGCCCTGGGCGAAGTGGCCGTCGCCCGCCGAGTAAAGGGCGCCTTCGACCGCCACCGGCACGAACAGTTTCGAGCCGGTGGTGAGTTGCTTGACGTCGGCGTTGCCGCAGTTCTCGCGCGGCGGCATGGTCCGCACACCCTCATTTGCGATCGGGCCCTCGGACGGGACCGCGTCCTCGGGATCGGGAGGCGCCGCCGTGCCGCCGCGCTCCACCAAGTCGGCCTCGCGTCGGGTCCACTCTCGGAGCTGGTCGTGAGACGGCGCCAGACCGGCGGTTCCCACAAACGACCCATTGGGAATCCGGACTCCCGGAATCTGTGGCGACGTCGCCCAGCCGTCTGCAATGTTCCAGTGGGCGAGATAGGGCTCGGTGTAGATGTCTCGCAAAAATCCGGACCCTGGCCGGACGCGGGTCCAAGCCCTGGGCTGCGGTTCAACGTTTACATACTCGATTTCAAGCAGGTCGCCCGGCATAGCGCCCTGGACGTAGACGGGACCAGTCAGAGGATGGCCGACTTTCGTGTCAAACGAGTCGAAATCGGCCTCGGTGGTATCCGGTTTGATCTGGCCGTCAGCCGCATCCCGCGTCTCCAGCACGACCTCCTCACCGGGCGCCGCCTCGACGATCGGCGGAACGTCAGGGTGCCATCGATTGTGGCCGGTGTGCGGCTCATCCCGGAGGCGTTTATCTCGATCGATGGTGACGATTTTCATCGGAATCGGCTCCCTGCGTCGATGTGCGTTGGCGGACCGCTCCCGCGGCGTCCGCAACGGTCGAATTCTGGGTCATGGTTGTTCGCGGCGCAGGCGTGGACGTGCCGCATGACCACGAATACGTTCTGTAAGGGAGGGTTTCAAACCCTCCCGTGAGTTACACTCGTCAATGCATTCGAATCAGCCTGACACGCGCGCCAAGTAGCATTTGTCACACGTAATGCTTGCCAGATGTGGGCAGGAGGGTTTCAAACCCTCCCCTACGTTGTGCGACCGGCCAACGGCATGCGTGCTCTGGCTGTTTACGGCCAAGCCGAACCAAACCGGCGTTACCCCGTGAATGGATTGTTCTCCGCTGAATCGTCCGGCTCGAACCCGATGATCTCTTTCGCGTGGGACAGGTCTCGATAACCCCAACGGTTGTTGGACACGGCGAAAACGATGTCGTACACGACGCTGTCCGGCGCGTCGACACACTTTTGCAGATTCTGGCTAATGTCTCGATGACTGAGCCAGGTCGCGTTGTCCCGCCAGGACATCGGCCGGTTCTCTCTGTTCACGCGTCCGATTCGAACGCAAATTATCGAGATGCCGTATTCGTCGGAGTAGTGTCTGGCCAGGGCTTCGCCCCAGACCTTGGTGGCGCCGTAAAGCGCCTCAGGCCACACCTGTTCGTGCGTGATCATCGGGTAGTCTGCCGGGACGTCATCGTACCGGCCCTCCGCGATGGCAGTGTAGGGCTCGACGCGCTCGAAGCCTCGGATAGCGTTCCCGCTGCTGGCGAAGATGATTCGCTTGACGCCTGCCAATCGAGCCGCCTCGAACACGTTGTACGTGCCGAGGACGTTGCCCGCGTGCTGCCCCTCCCAGTCTTGGCTCCCGAGGTAGGCTGCCAGATGCACCACGGTGTCCTGCCCTTCAAAAGCAGGCTTGATCGCCTCGAGGTAACCGATGTCCGCCTGAACGGTGCGGACTCCGGCGACCGAGCTGCGGTTGAGTGCGGTTAGCTCGTAGCCGCCCAGTTCCGTTAGGTGGTCTTTGAGGAGTCCCCCGATTAGTCCGCTCATGCCTGTGATTAATACTTTCTTCGCCAATTCGCGTCTCCTTGTCGATTGAAAATCTGGTTTGACAGTCCTTCTACTAGCCCAAGACCCCTAGTCAAGAAGGTGTGGGCGCGCCGGTCGGGCGCCGTGACCCGAGTGTATCGAATCCCTTCGGTCCCTTGAGTCCCTCATTGTTGGCGGCCGCCCGGCTACCCCCGACCAAGATACTCCTGGTTTACCGGGAGCACGATCGATTCGAGCATGTTCGCATACGGCGGCATAGCTGCGATCGCCAGAGCGGCGATGGCCAGGTCGTCAGGCGTCGTCATCGGCTCTTTGTCCGCGGAGGCGGTGCTCCCGGCGCGCCGCTCGATCTCCACGTTTCCCGGATGCAGGATGCTCGCGCTGATGCCGTGCTCGCGCCCCTCCAATGCGGTGGACTTGGTCAGGCCCACCAGAGCGTGTTTGGTCGCGGCATACGGCGATGCGTTGTCGCGCGGAATCTGGGCCGAAATGCTTCCGATGTTGATGATGCGCCCGCCGCCCTGTGCCTTCATGATCTTGAACGCCTCACGTGTGCACAGGAATACGCCGGTGAGGTTGACGTCGACGACGTGCTGCCATGTTTCGAGAGACAAGTGCTCGATAGGGCCGCCGTCGAAGACGCCGGAATTGTTGACGGAGATGTCGAGGCATCCGAACTCCTGCAACGCTCGCTCGTAGAGAGCGATCACCTCGTCTTCTTTCGTCACGTCGGTCGGGACGACGAGCACGGTCGCGCCCTGAGGCGTCAGCTCAGCGGCGGTCCCATCCAGCGTTTCCCGATTTCGAGAGGCAATGACCAGCTTGGCCCCCTCTCGTGCATACGCTCGGGCGATCCCTTTGCCTATGCCGGTTCCGGCGCCGGTGATCACCGCTATCTTCCCGTCGAGCTGTCCCAACGTGTCTCCGCCTCCATTCATGATCGCTCGCCGCCCTTTTATCGGACCGCAACTGTCGCCCGCCTCGACTCTCGGAAACGTCGCGTGCACAGACCCGTCGTCCGTGGGGCGCATCCAACATTACGAAGTCAACGTTATACCGGGCGGGGGGTCGCGTTCGCACAACGACGGCGTGCCCCAGTTTCGATCTTGGACAGTTAACTAGGCGCAAATTCGATTGTCAAGGGCAGTCTCGAGCTTCACTGAATGCATGCGTACTCCTAGATTTGAGACGCGGGCGCCCCCGACTGTGTGAACTCTGGCAAAATGTTTCGCGCACGAAATCGGTCGAGTTGTTGGCGCAGTGAGGGCGTTGTCGTCGGTGGCGAAATTGACTTCTTCACCATTCGAGACGCCGCGACCGATTTTGCCGGCGATTGAAAGGTACAATAAGTGGCGTCCGTGAATTCGAATGTGAAGGTTCTTGCTGTTGAAAGACAAGAACCTCTCTGGTATTGTCATGTGGCCCCGTCTTAGCTGCCGGTGGCCTGAAGGCGAACTCCATGCTGGACCGCGAAGACAGACTACAACAGAATAGAGACTCAGACATCACGGAAGGCCAAGACTCCGGCGCGATGGATCTTCTGAAGTCTTACGAGCGCGAGCTTGGCGACGAGCCAACCGACACGGTTCGGGAATATCTGCGCTCGATCGGCCAGCATGCGCTGCTGACCGCGCCTCAAGAACTCGACCTCGGCCTGGCGGTTGAACGTTGGGTGTTGCTCAAAGACATCCGATCAAAGATCACGGAACAGGAGCATGGCAGACCCCCAACGGCCTCCGCTTTAGCCGTCGAAATCTTCCGGTTCATCGATGCCGGGCGGGCACTGCTGACCACCATCTCGTCCCTTACTGGGCACGACGTCGGCGAAGACGGGATGCTCGCCCTCTTATCTCGACCCGAAATTAGGAAGATGCTCGACGATCCGCTAAAGGAGAGTGTTCGAGAAGCTCTGGGTGTCGAGCTGGACCTGCCCGACGTCGATGCTGCCAAGCGGGTGTCGGCGCTTTCAAGACACATTGCGCTCCTGCCCGATTCGTCTGTCGTCACGATGGAGGAGGCCCGAGCCGACGAAGACCTCGAATCGCTCGAAGTCATCGATGCCCTGGTCATCGAGGTTCAGCGCCATGAGCGCGAAATTGAGCGCTTGTGGGGGGACATCGAACGCAGAGGCCAGATCGCTTCAGAGCGCCTGACCAACTCCAACCTCCGGCTGGTCGTGAGCGTGGCCCGAAGGTACCTCAGGCGCGGCCTGCCCCTCCTGGACCTGATCCAAGAGGGCAACCTGGGTCTGATGCGCGCCGTAGAAAAATACGATCCGCATCGCGGGTACAAGTTCAGCACATACGCCACCTGGTGGATTCGCCAGGCCGTGACCAGGGCTTTGGCCGACCAGGGACGCACGATCCGACTTCCGGTGCACGTCGTCGAGCGTCTCCAGCAGCTTAACGCCGCCGAGCGCAAGCTGATGCGCGCCCAAGACCGCGATCCGACCCCGACGGAGCTTGCGAAAGAGCTCGAATGGCAAGTCGAGAACGTCGAAGCCCTGATACGGCAGCGGCAGAGCACTGTCTCTCTGGGAACGCCGGTGGGTCAGGAGGAGTCCACGCTCGAGGACTTCATCAAGGACGAGAGCGGCTGGACGCCGGACGAAGTCGCCATGCGCATGCTCACCCGTGAGGACATTATCCAGGCTCTGGAAGATTTGACCCCGCGACTCAGAATGGTGTTGGCGCTCAGGTTCGGATTCATCGACGATCGTCCAAGGACGTTGGAAGAAGTCGGCCACGACCTCGGAGTAACCCGAGAGCGGGTGCGACAGCTCGAAAAACAGGCGCTGAACCTGCTGCGCTCATCTGGAAAGCTGCCCAAACTCGACGAGCTAAACTCCGAGCTCTAGCGAGCAGTTCCCGGAGTTCGCTCAACGCAGTCAACGACCTTTCGACGGGCTTAGAACCTATCTAGCGCTTGCCGAAGAGCCTGTCTAGAGCTTGCCGCAGCGCCCGCCCAGCGCTTGCCGAAGGGGCGAACTGACCGGTGGGTTTTCCGTTCGTGGTGAGCCTGTCGAACCACAGCGTCACACCAGTACGAAACGGGCTCTATGCGACGAACTTGTGAGTCGGGACACTAACGAACGCCTTGGACCACAGCGGAAGCCGCCAATGAAAGTCATCTCAAACCCGCCTGGGAAGTACGCCTACGTGATCGGTCCGTACGCCGAGCCGACCGAGACCGTGGATCCTGGCGAAACCTTCATCGTCGAAACCCTCGACGCTTTCGAGAACCGAATCACCTCACCGGACGACGACATCACCCAGATCGTAACCCTGCCGTTCGTCAACCCGCTTACCGGGCCCATCTACGTGAACGGCGCCGAAAAGGGCGATACGCTAAAGGTGACGGTACACTCCATCGAAGTCACCAGAGACTACGGCGTCAGCGCACTGATCCCGGAATTCGGCGGGCTGTGCGGCACAGTGTTCACGAGGACGCTCCAGCCGCCCCTTCCCGCGCGAGTGATGCTGCATCCCATCGCCAACGGCAGCGTCACGTTCTCGGAAGACTTGCGAATCCACCCGATACCTTACGAACCGTTCTACGGCACAATCGGCACAGCCCCAGAGTTGGAGGCGGTGTCATCGCTCTCGCCCGGCTTTCACGGCGGCAACATGGACGCCGCCGACGTGTGTCCAGGGAACACGATCCACCTGCCGGTCAACGTGCCAGGCGCGCTGCTGCACATCGGCGACGGCCACGCGGCCCAGGGCGACGGCGAGGTCAGCGGCGTCGCGACAGAGATCCCCACGCGCGGCGTGCTGACCGTTGACCTGATAAAAGGCCAGGTGATCGGCACGCCCAGGGTGATCTCCGACGACTACCTGATGGCGGTCGGCAGCGCAAGGCCGATGGAGGACGCCGCCCGGATCGCGTTCTACGAGCTCATCATGTGGCTGGAGTCCGATTACGGTCTCGACAGGCTGGACGCGTACCAGCTTTGCTCACAGGTCGCCAAGGTCAGGCTCGCCAACATGGTCGATATTCTGTACTCGGTCGTCGCTAAATTCCCGAAAGCGTACCTGCCCGCCAGATGACCTCCGCCGCGCCGCAAGATGAATACTTCGATCACAACGGATTGCGCCTGCACTACGTCGACTGGGGATCGGCTGACTCACCCCCAATGCTCCTGCTCCACGGCCTGCGCGACAGCGCGCGAAGCCTCGACGAGTTCTCTCTCGCCATGCGACCCGACCACAACGTCGTAGCGTTCGACAGCCGCGGACACGGCGACAGCGCTTGGGCCGGCCCTGGCGCCTACCGTTTCGAAGACCTCGTCAGCGACGTTGATGCCACCGTCAACCATCTGTCGGCCACACACGGACGCGACCTGGTGCTGGTCGGCCACTCCGCGGGAGGACGCTACGCCTGGGCGTACGCCGTCGATCACCCCGAAGTCGTCCGCGCTCTGGTCATCGTCGACATCGACCCCGACCCGGTCAACCCGCAAACCCAACGCGACTTCGAAGCATTCCGCTCCGAGCCACCCGTCTGGGACTCGCTCGACCCCGTGATCGAGAAGCTGCGGAACCGCCCCATGTTCGCCACCGAAGCGATGCTTCGCCGCCAGGCCCAAGCCATCACCCGCGACCACCCGGGCGGCGGCCTCGTCTGGAAGAGCGATCCGCTGGTCATGACCGAGTACGAACGCCCCGAGCTCTGGGCATCCTGGTCAAGAATCCAATGCCCGACCCTCATCGTCCGAGGCCGCCGAAGCACCCTCCTGACCCACGAAACAGCCGTCAAAATGCGCGAGGCCCTACCCAAACACCGAGTCCGCCTAACCGAGCTCGAAGACGCAGCCCACTGGCTCTACCAAGACACCCCTGCCGCCTTCGAAGCCACCGTGCGGTGGTTCCTGGCGGGGCTGGATTCAGATAAATAGCTTGAATGTCAGTCGCGTCCCAAGCGCTTTTTGCGACGATACGGAGTAGCATCACATGCCCACGATAGCGGTTTCGAGCTTGGCCCTGGGATTCGATAGCACGGCGCGGGAGGCGATCGAGTTCGCCGTCGAGCATGGGTTTCGCGGGCTGGAGCTGGGGTCGCCTACGCTTTGGCCTGAGGCGATGTCGGCAGACGACGTGAGGCTGGTGCGGACCGAAGCTGCGAGCAACGGAATCGATCTGTCGATCCACCACATCCATCGCGGCGTCGCGCCTGCCACCCACGACGCAGAGCGAAGGGCCAGGCACTTCGCCGAATTGGAAGCGACGCTGAACCTCGCGTACGATATCGGCGCGCGACCTATCGTCGTCCATCCGGGTCCGGTCGACGCGCCTGGGGTGGAACCGGACCCGGACGCATCGGGGTCTGTCCGGCTCGAGGCGGTCGCTAACCTGACGAGCTTCCTGTCCGACGCGATGCCGATCGCCGAGCGGACGGGAACGGTGCTGTGTCTTGAGAACCTGGTCCACACGCGGGGGAACGTCATCCGGAGCTACCGTGAGCTCGTTCAGGTAGTCGAGGCCGTCGACAACCCGCTTATGCGAATCACCCTCGACACTGGACACGCCCACCAATCGGATGGATTGGCCGACGCGTTCGAGGAGTTCGCGCCGTACTTGCGCCATATCCACATCCACGACAGCGACGGGATAGCCGACCACTTCGAGATCGGGCAAGGCGCCGTCGACTGGACGAGCCTGCGAGACGACCTCGCCGCGTACCCGTTCACGTTGGCGATGGAGACGCAGAACACCGACGACGGACCGGGCGGCACACTGCGCAGTCGAGACGCGCTTCGGCAGCTTCTGGGCGCGTCGGTCGGGTAGGGCGGCATGCGACATGTCCTTGTGACCCGAATGCTGCCTCGTCACGATATTCCCGAGTCCACGACGTCAAGACCGCTATGACGTCCGAGCCAATACAGCCGTACCTCCGGCCTGAGGGAACGCGCGGCCTGGCGACCGGGTTTTAGCCGTGCGTGCATTCACCGTTCCCAGGCGTGTGATGCTCATGACAGCCGTATCGGCGGCGGTGATCATGGGCGACTCGATGATCTACAACGTGCTGCCGTCACGGGTTGAGGCGTTCGGCGTCTCGGTCGGACTCGTTGGCGTGTTGCTGAGCGCGAACAGAGTCGTGCGGCTGGCGTCGAACTCGTTGGCGGCGTGGGCGTTGGAGCGGTTCGGGATCGTCGCGCCGCTGACCGTCGCCATAGTCATCGCCATCGGTACGACTGCGGCGTACGGCGTCGGCCGAGGGTTCGCAGTGCTGGTGGCCGCTCGCGTGCTGTGGGGCGTCGCGTTTTCTGTGTTCAGGCTCACCGGGTACATGGTGGTCATCGAGGAGAGTCGCGACTCCAATCGGGGCCGGATTATGGGGTTCTTCACTAGCGGGGTGCGTTCGGGCAGCATATTCGGTGTGCTCGCTGGCGGAATGCTGTTCGACGTCGCGGGGAAGACGGCGAGTTTTTTGGTGATGGCCGGTTTTGGACTGCTGGCTCTGCCTGCTGTAGCCGCGTTGCGTCGACACCCAGGCGGCGAGCCGAGGGCGCTAGCGGCGAGCTCGACGATGACCCCGTCCGATTCGTCTCGCGACGACGCCAAACCTCGTGATCGAACCGACGGGAAGCGCGAATGGCTGTGGAACATCCTTGTCTCGCCGGTCCCCGAGCTGTCGGTCGGCGAGCGACGCCGCGTCCTTACATTGTGCTTCACCTACTTCTGCTTTCACCTCGTGATGAACGGGGTGTTGGTAGGCTCGCTGGGATACCTCCTCAGCCAGAGGCTCCCGTCGGGCGCGACGATCGTGGGTGTGGCGTTGGGCGTTGCCACGCTGAACGGATTCCTGATATCGACCCGCTGGATCACAGGTCTGGCGGCCCCGTACTTCGGGTATCTGGGAGACCGGCACGGCAGAGAGAAGATCGTCGCGGGCGCTATCCCGGTCTGCGTCATCGGATTGACGTTGCTTGCGATTCCGGGGACCTTCGGCGCGGCCGTCGTCTGGCTTCCGTTGGCGTTCGGCGCCGTCGCGGCGGCGGTTACTGCCCTGGATTCGACCATTGGGGGCCTTGCGCCGCCTCGGAGACGGGCCCGGGTCATGAGCCGCTACGCGACCTGGCAGGATGTCGGGTCGGCGATTGGACCCCTCGCGGCGTACGCTGTGATTGGATTTGCGTCGCTGACGCTCGTATATCTCACCGGCGCCGCTGTGTTGGTCGTCGCACTGGGGGTGTTCCTGACGGTGTTTCGGTTGTCGGCGCGGGACAGGGCGAGCGGCGCCATCGGGTCGTAACGTGGTCGAGAAGTGGATGGTGTCGCCGCGGTCGAACCGTTCGTCGCTGGGGCGTCTGAACGCATTCGCGAACGTGAATCGGTGAATCCATCGAAATAGCCGCCCGGAATTGCAGATTCGGGACCGATTGGTTGAAACCCTTTCTGGTGATATGATGGCCCCGCGCCACTGGCCACAGACTACTGACGCAGTCGTGACCTGACCGTCGAATCCGGATCCGTGCCGTTTCATGGCGCGGATTGTTCCAGTCACGAGGGTTTCAGGTGAGAAATCCGTGAGAGAAGACGACCAGTTCGAATCCCAAGGCGACGACGCCGAAAAGCGGGACTCGTTTGAGTTCGACGATGCCGGCGAGGAGATGGATTACATCTCCCTGGACCAGGCCGTGCTCCGAGCGCGCCAGATGGCCCAGGACGACGAGGAACGCTATCGTCAGCGCCTGAATTGGGATGCGATCGTCTGGTCAGAGATCAGCTCAGAGCGGCGCGAGGACACGTATCGGGTCCTCCTCCAGTTCCGACGGCCGGTCGCGGACTCAGCGAAGAGCAGACCGGCGAAGAAGAGTTCATCTTCGCTCTGACCGGCGATCTGGAATTTCGACAGGTGTTGGCATGGCCGGAGGAGGCTGAGGCGCCGCCTGTTTCGCCCGTGCAGCCGCGAGAGCCGTCTTTCCCTGAGCCGTCATGGCCTCGGCCTCGGCCGCCCGAACTTGCGCCAGAGCGGTACGCTCCACCACCGGTGCGAGAGACATCCGCGCCGCCCGTTGCCGAACCCGCAACACGCCGCCCACCCGGACCGCCTAGCACGCCGTCCGGCCCACCCGGCTGGTAGATGAGGTGCGGCGGTGTGTCAGGTCCGAATATCTTCTCCGGGTCCTCCGTACCGTCGCCCATGCTATCCGTCAACGAAAACATACAGCCGTCTTCATTGGCTTCTATTTCGAAGCGAAGATATCCTCCGCTGTCGCCGTCCCCGTCGAATTGAACGTGGTGGAGAGGTTCGACCTCCGAAACCACGCCATCCCAACCTTGCTCGAAAGAGAATCGCCCCCCTTGTCTTATCTCGAATTTGGTTGGCATGAACCAGCGACGTAATCCGTCCTTGGTGGCTACGGCGTCCCAAAGACGCTCCGGTTTGACAGCGAGTTGACGTCTCCACACCATCTTGTTGTCGCTCAGGTAGATACCCGCGTTGGCGACCTGGTTCATGGCTACTCCCTCACAGTTATGACCGATCAACCCGGACGTAAACCATGCCTAAGATCGGAACATGGGGACGCTCAGACGACGCGGCGCGCCAGTCCCGCTTTCATATTGTGCCGGTGTGAAGGCGGCGTCGCAACCAATCGGCGCAATGCGGACCCGTCGTGCCGATTGGTTGCGACGCGGGTTGGGTCCGACGGCAGGCGCCAAAGGCATCGCGCCAGTTGCGGCGGAACGAACCGCCAATCGGCTGGGGCTGTTGGGGCCGAACGAGTTCAAGGAGCGGTGAACGTCGATGGAGTCACGCGTTCGCGTGTTGCTCCATCGACGTTCGGAGGTTTACGCCTCGGCGCGTTCCTCGATGACTTTGTCAGTGACAGCCTTGAAGATGCCGTACGGTCGGGCGCCAGTGAACAGAACGTTGCCGATGATGAAGCCGGGGATGCCGGTGATGCCGTAGTCCACGGCCTCCTGGAACTGACCCATCACCGTCTCCTCGTAGTGCCGCGACTCCAGGCACTCGTGCAGGTCTTTCCAGTCCAGCTCGCACGCTTCCGCGACATCGCGGATCACGTCGAAGTCGCCGAGGTCCTTCGAGTCCTCCCACAGGGCTTTGTACATGCCCAGATGAAACTCGTCGAATTTACCCTGCTCCTTGGCGAATTCCGTGGCCTCGAGGGCGTGCATCGTGTACGGAGTCAATGGAGCGCGGCGCATGGTGAGTCCGGCCTCTTCGGCGGAACTCTTGAGCGGCTCGCCCAGGGGGCCGCCTGGCTCCTCACCGGGCTGCAGCTTTCGCGGCCTGCCCTCCTTCGGAATGTCCGGGCGAAGCAGGAACGCCTTTCCCTCGATCTCAATGTTGTCGTAGTCCTCACGCAGTCGGTCGACCCGTTCCAGGCCGATGTAGCACCAGGGTCAAATGTAGTCGTAATAGACCGTGACCTTGACCGGCTCCGACTGAGTCGCTCCGTTTGACGTTGTCATCCGTCCTCCTCCCGTTGCCCTGGGTTCCGAATTCTGTTGTTTGGGATCACCGTGAGCCCGTTCCTCCCATTCGTGGCGATCCTGTTATCTCCGCTCATGGTGAGCTTGTATTTTCCGTTCGTGGTGAGCTTGTCGAACCACCCACCGCCGGATCAAAAGCCGCTTGACCCACCCATTCTACGCGACGGGTCAACTACAGCTTCCGCGGCGACCCACCGTCGATGTTGATGATCTCACCGGTGATGAACCTTGCGTCGTCCGATGCCAGGAACAGGACGAGGTTCGCCACGTCGATCGGGTATCCCGGACCGTCGAGGATCTGGGTAAAGTCGAACATCGCCTTGAAAACGTGGTCCTCGCCGCCGCCGGTCGCTCCGGGGGTGATCACTTGACCGGGTCGGACGCAGTTCACCCTGATCTTGTCCTTCCCGCCAATGCTCGCGGTGTACCGGGTGAACGCGTCGACTCCGGCTTTTGCCACGTAGTACGAAGACGACGGCACCCTGCCGGTAATGTCGTACATGCTCTTGCTGAATCCAACCACGGCCGCGACGGACGACATGTTGATCACCGAGCCGCCTCCAGCCGCCACCATGTGTGGCCACACCGCCCGGGACATGTAGAACGTCCCGTTCAGATTCACCCTGAGGACAGTGTCCCAGAGCTCGTCGTCCTCGTCCGGGAAGTTCTGTCCCCCGCCGAATCCGGCGTTGTTGAACAGGATGTTCACCGTGCCATACGTATTCAAGGCTTTGTCGACCGCCGAATCCACAATCCGACGATCCATCACGTCGCATCGGATGTACGTCGCGTCCCCGCCTTCGCTCCGTATCGCTTCCTGAACCTTCCGCCCCTCTTCCTCTCGCCGCGCCATAATTGCGACCTTGGCGCCCTCTTTCGCGAAGAGGTGGGCCGTAGACTCACCGATCCCGCTGTTCCCGCCAGTGACTATTGCTACCTTCCCGTCCAGTCTTCCTGCCATATTCTCCCTCTATCCAACGTGTTTCGAGTCTTGTCTGTTTTCCGACCCTCGATCACCGGGTCTGTCGGCCTCGCCTGGCATCTGCGATTTTCGCATGCATGCCGCCGCAGGCTGGCTCAGACACTACAAGCGAGGGCGGACGTTGTCAAACTCCACCGGCTTCGATCTCTTACATCAGGAGATGCTCGATTGGCCCGATTCCCCGTGAACGCGGTCTTCGGATCGGATAACATGGAATCATCGCACGGAACATCGCTTATCGGAGGTCGTCAGCCACATGAGCTCCCGTCAACACAAGGTCATCGGGATTCGGACGCCTAAATTGGACGGCGTCGACAAGGTGACCGGACGAGCGGTGTTCGGCGCCGACGTCAAACTGCCTCGCATGCTGCTCGGCAAGGTGCTCCGCAGTCCTCATGCGAACGCGATCATCTGGTCCATCAACACCGACGAGGCCGCGGCATTGCCCGGAGTCCGGGCGGTCGTGACCGGCGCGGACTTCCCGGTTCTTGTTCCGGGCGAGCCCGGGCCGCAGGGGCCGATCAGCGAGGCCAATCGATATCACGGGCAAGAGATCATCGCCAGGGGTCGGGTCCACTTCCACGGCCAGCCGGTGGCGGCGGTGGCCGCGACGACCGCGGAGATCACCGAAGAGGCGCTCGGCCTGATATCGGTTGAATACGAGGCGCTTCCACCCATCCTGACCACCGAGAAGGCGATGGCGCCGAACGCCCAGCTTTTGCACCCCGAGCTCCACACCAAGAGCGAGGAAGGGGTGCACGACCGGCCCAGTAACGTCGCCGAGCATCTTCGATTTGAACGAGGGAGCGTCGACGACGGCTTTGCGCAGGCCGACGTCGTCGTCGAAGAGAGCTTCGCGACACAGATTGTCCACCAGGGCTACATAGAACCGGACGCCGAGACCGCGTTGGCGCACCTCGACGGTCGAGTCGAAGTCTGGGCCAACACGCAGTCGATATTCCATTGGCGGACCGACCTGGCGACTGTCTTGGACATCCCGCTGAGCGATGTCATCGTCTATCCAACCGAGATCGGCGGCGGGTTCGGCGGCAAAGAGACCGTTCGCGTTTCGGCCCTGTGCATCGCTCTGTCCCGGAAGTGCTTCCTGCCGGTGCAGATCAGGCTTGACCGCGAGGAAGTCCTGAGGGCCACCGGTGCGGGCAACGCGACACGCTCCACGATCAAGATCGGCGCGCGATCCAACGGAGAGATCGTCGCGATTCAGGCCCGCATGGTCTTCGACGCGGGAGCGTACCCGGGCGCGCCTCTGAGCTCCGCCGTCCGTCGCGTGTTCTCGGTGTATCGGACACCCAACCTGCTGGTGGACGCGTTTGACGTCGTGACCAACAAACCCCACGTCGCGGCATACCGAGCCCCTGGAGCGACGCCTACCGCGTTTGCCGTGGAGTCGGTGATCGACCAGGTGGCCGACGCTCTGGGCGCAGACCCGTTGGAGTTCCGGCTACAGAACGTGTCGCGCCCCAACGATCCGATGCCCGATGGCGCGCTGTTGCCCGACGTGAACCTCGTCGAGGTGCTCGAACGCGTCAAGGCGCATCCGTGCTGGACCGGCGCGCTCGACGGGCCCAACCGCGGTCGAGGAATCGCGCTCGGGATGTGGACGATGCCCGGAGGTACGATGAGCTGCCACGTCGCACTCAACGCCGACGGCACGGTCACGCTGGTGTCGGGCGCGATCGACCTGTCCGCCTCACGCACGAGCCTCGGGATGATCGCGGCGGAGGCGCTGGGTCTGCCGTTGGATCGGCTCCGAGTGTCCATTGGCGGCACCGACGCCGTGTCCCATGCCGACGGCAGCTCCGGCGACAAAGTCACATACATCATGAGCGTCGCCGTCAACCGAGCATGTGACGCCCTGATCGCCTCTCTCAAGGACCGGGTCGCCGGCCGATTCGACGTCGAGGTTGCCGACGTGTCCTACGACGCGGGCATGTTCAGTGTGGAAGAGGTCCCCGAGATGCGGGAGTCGCTCGTCGATCTCGCGCGCAGATCGGTTCGGCGAGACGGCCCCGCCATGGGAGTTGGCAGTGCGGGGGAGTGGCCCGGCGAAGAAGCCGTGGCGCCGAACGCCGCAGCCCACGTGGCCGATGTCGAGGTCGACCCGGAGACCGGGAAAGTACAAGTGCTCGCGTACACCGCGTTCCAAGACGTCGGGTTTGCCATCAACCCCGACCAAGTCGAAGGGCAGATGCAAGGCGGCGCCACCCAGGGCATGGGATGGGCGCTGTCCGAGGAATATCTGTTCGACGACGAAGGCGTGCTCCAAAACGCGAGCCTGTTGGACTACCGGCTCCGCACGTCATTGGACGTCCCGTCGATCGGCGCCGAGATCGTCGAACTGCCGTCGCGCGATCATCCTCTGGGTGTCCGAGCGGTCGGGCAAGTGCCAATTGTGCCGCCGGCGGGCGCGCTCGCCAACGCGATCCATCAGGCCGTCGGCGTGCGGATGCGCGTGCTGCCCATGAATCCCAAGGCCGTGATCCGGGCGCTCGACGAGAGCCGTCCTTGAGCACAGTGCGTTCCGAATGACGGGCCAGGGAGCACGCTGCGCACCCTGTGGTAGACTACCGAAACGGAAGGGCGCCGATAAGCTGAGAGTGGCTTTTTGCGGCCTTGATTCGAGAGCGATTCGTCTGACTGACTGCTGACGCTCAATACAGGCGGAGGGCAATGCCATGCCGACCAATGTACCGCCACAGTACCGAAAAGTTGAAGATCGATTCCGTGAAGCCGAGACCGCTCAAGCCAAGATAGCGGCTCTGCAAGAGATGATGTCCATCATGCCCAAGCACAAGGGCACGGACCATCTCAAGGCGCAGCTTCGCACGCGGTTGTCCAAGCTGATGGCCGAACTCGAAGGCCCCAGCGCAGGGAAATCCGGAGGCAGAACCGAGCCGTTCTCGTTGCCCAAAGAGGGCGGCGGCAGGGCCACCCTGATCGGTCCGACCAATGTCGGCAAGTCACTTTTGCTGAATAAAGCGACCGGAGCCAAAACCAAGGTCGGCGCCTACGCCCTCAGCACGCAGGAACCTGTCCCGGGAATGCTGCCGTACAAAGACATCCACGTCCAGCTCGTCGATACACCGCCGATCTCCAATCCGGGCACGCAAGGCAGGCTGTACGGGCTGCTGCGGAGCACCGACGTGTTCGTGGTCGTCGTCGATCTGTCGCTCGACGCCATGGAGCAGGTGGAGGAGGTCTTCACGTCCCTTGGCGAGTGGGACTTTCAATTGCTGGCAAAAGGCGAGCCGAGCCCCGAAGACGACTACTGGAAATCCAAGCCCACGATATTGGTCGCTAACAAGGCCGACGTTCACGGCGCACTGGACCAGTACCAGATCATTGAGGACGCGTACGGTTCTCGATTCCCCGTCATCATGGCCAGCGGCGAAGAAGGAGTCGGCCTCGACGACCTGGCGGAAGCGGTGTTCGACGCGCTACAGGTGATGAGGGTCTACACGAAATCGCCGCGCGTGAAGCTCGAAGATTTCGAACGCGTCAACCCACTGGTGTTGCCGATCGGCAGCACGGTGATCGAAGCCGCGTCACAGCTTCACAAGGAGCTCGGTCAGAGTCTCAAATACGCTGTTCTGTGGGGTCAATCGAGCAAGTTCGAGGGGCAGAAGGTCGGGCGTGAGCACCCGCTCGTGGACGGCGACGTAATCGAGATACACGGGTCGTAACGGGTAGAAAAAAACCTCCCCCAATCGCGAAAATGCTGTTGGGGGAGGTTGTATCGCCCTCTCCTGCGCCACGGATTCTGAGTTGAAGGAAGGTGAATCCGGTAAGGTTCTCGGCATACGGGAGAAACTGGTTTGTGACGTCCCGGAGTGGGCAGAGACAGTTTGCTTCAGACAGTAACCCGGCTGGCATACCTCCCTAAGGCGCCTGTTGCCAACGGTGGACTCATCGAACGAGCCGCCCCTGCGATTAGCTGTGCCGCAGCGTCAACGCTCAGATGATCCGTGCTTACACATATATCATATTGCGTTTGGTCCATCGGGTCAATGCCAAATAATCCCTGGTGGACGGCCACGAATTTTCGCTCTTCCTTTCGGACGATGGCGGATGCAGCCTTCAGATCGGTTCCGTGGGCTTCCTGAATGTCCAAGACCCGGTGCTCGTACGTTTTGCGCGTGAAGACGTGCAGCGCCTGCCTCGATTTCGGAGCGAACAGATGGCTGGCGTGGCCGTGGATGACCGCGTCGCGATCTGTGACCGTCGAAGCGATCGCCGCGCGGAGGCCGTTTACGTACTCTTCTCTGGTGAGACACTCGGGCGGCCCGACGTACTGGTCCATGGAGAATGCCCCTGACCACTCAGCCGACGCGTCGAAAGTTCCGTATCGCTCCAGCGGACCGCTCATGGCGCGGATGAACTTGGCCCAGATGGACCGGTAGCTGGATTTGAGCGATTCAAGTTCTCCGGCGGACCGTCCCAGTATCCGGCAGAGGGCGCGCGTTATCTCGTCGTCGACGGCCTCGACCTGGAGGAGTCGTGAGACAGCGTAAGCCACTTGTTCGGAACCGCTGCCAGGCGCCCCGGTGACAGTCACTAAGGGCAGAGGCGGCTTCGCGGCTGGGGTCAACGTTCGGTTGCGGTAATCCGCGACTCCCAAACCCAAGTATTTGGACCGGATTGGCGAGCCGTCAGGACGCGTGCAATCCTTGCGGCCGCTCCAAGACACGAACCCGAGTTTCGCGAAAAGCCGCAACGCCGGCGTGTTGCTTTCCGGTATGCTCACCCAGGCGCGCTGAACGGGGTAGTCGGAAAACAGGCGGTCCAACAATTGCATCGCGGTAGACGCCCCATACCCGTGGCGCCAGAGGTCCTTGCGTCCGATCAACAGCGAGAGCTCGGCATTGCCTTCGCCGTCGAACAGCGCCTGGGCCTCGCCTATGTGACCGTGCTCCTCGGTGTGGACGGAGTATATGAGGCGTTGACGGTCGTCGCGGAACAGGCGATCCCAATCCGCGTCGGACGCGTTGGTCATTAACGCCGGTTCGTATCCCCTGTGAACCGGGTCGCCACATTCGTAGTGGCCGAACCAACGCTCGGCAACATCCTCGACCGCGAGCCATTCTGCGATCCGCTTGACGTCGTCTCTCGAAACCGACTGCAATTGGACATTCGGAAGCATCGTCTACCTCCTGCTACGGCTAATCGTTTACCAGTCCGTGATCGTCCGCATTCTGGCCGCCGTGATCTGCCTCTCCTTCACCAACGCCTCAGTCACCTGATGCGCTCGTCGGGACATGACTTGAAATAAGGATTGCATGACGACGAAACCGATGAGCGGATTGCTATCGAGCGACCTCCGCAGCAATGACGCGTCGATAGCTATCAGGCGGCAATCGTGCCATGCAGAGGCCGACAGCACGTACCGGAACGGCTCCACCATTGCAGACCACCCGACGATCTCTCCGCGTCCGCAAAGCGCGACGGTTGTGCTCCGCGGTTGCCCGGCGTGGGGTGCCCGCATCGAAGTTTGGAGGGCGATCAATCCGTCCGTCACGATGTACAGCCACGCCGCGCTGTGCCCTTGCGCGAACAACATGGCGCCCTCGCCGACTCGCGAATCCACGCACATATGGGCTATGGACGATAGGTCGCTACTGGAAAGCCCGCTGAACAGCTCGCTCTCTCTAAGTGGAAAGATGCTGTCGATCACCTGATCCGGTCACCCCCCGCCTCAGACCAATCCCACCAAAGTCCGATGGGTGAAGCATAGGCAGATGACGGGGTAATGTCAACATTGTTCCGTAGTTCACAACCGTTTTCGTCGATATTCATGAATCAAGAGACACCAAAACCGCAAGAAACCCACGCACGGGCTCGGTCGTTGCGGAATTCGATTGACAGCGGCGAAGGGCGATGCTAGCCTCACCCACGTCAGGGATTCCTGAGGGCCCCTAATGGGTTATCTCCGATAAAGCTGCCTGAGCACCGGTCAACGATCGGATTATTTCCTGACCGTCCAGGGTCCTGACTCGCAAGTTCGCTCAACAATTGCGGGCGGTCGACGACCCTTCGACAGGCTCAGAGCCTGCCCTGAGA
>CAZPQQ010000046.1:0-24822 GCA_964588665.1 uncultured Dehalococcoidia bacterium
TTTCAGGCCCAAATGTGTCCCACTTTCGCTGACGGTCTACACTGAAGCGCGGCGCCTATTCTATGTGGGTATGACGCGAGCCCGGAATCTCGTGTACCTGCTCTATTCTGGATGGTACTCTGTGGGCCGCCGCATTCTTACTGATGGCCCGTCTCAGTTCGTGTTGGAATTACAGGAGCGTATCGGCCAATCGCCAACTGGCGATGGCGACGCAATTGTTCAAGAGTAATTGGTCCGCTACGCCAAGTTACGCCAGCCATCAAGCCACGGTCGGCAATGACGCCACGGGCTGTTGGACCACTATTCGCAACCGTGTCTGTGGGGTCGGCCCATCTGGGTGCACCGATGCTATCGGGCCTGGCCGCCCCAACTCCTCCGCCTACCCGCCTCTACCCCCGCCCACCACCCTCGCCCCATCAATCGCCGCGAGCACCTTCTCGGGCGTTAGCGGCAGGCTGGGGACGCGGGCGTTGATGGCGTTGGCTACGGCGTTGGCTGCGGCTGGGGCGGCTGGGGTGATGGCCGGCTCGCCGATGCCTTTGGCGCCGAAGGGGCCGAGGCCGGTGCCCGATTCGAGGATGATCGCCTGGGTCGGCGGGAAGTCGAGCGATGTGGGGATCAGGTACTCGGAGAGGGTTGGGGTCTGGATGACGCCGTTCTCGACGATCACCTCTTCCATCAGCGCGTAGCCGATGCCTTGGGCGCTGCCGCCCTGGATCTGGCCTTCGACGGCGGTCGGGTTGATTGCGCGGCCCACGTCGTGGCAGGCAGCGGACTTCAGGACCGTGACCTCGCCGGTTTCGGTGTCGACGGCTACCTCGACTGCTTGTGCGCCGAAGGTGAGGTCGGGGAAGACGCGTCCCTGGCCGGTTTCCGAGTCGATGGGTCCCGAGAACGGCGCGTTGAACTGGGCCAGCTCCGACAGCGGCAGACCGTCGGCGGCGCACATGGCTGCGAGCTCGGGGACGGCGATCCTGATCTCCGGGCGGTCTTCGACGTATGCGAAGCTGTCGCCGAGCGCGAGGCTGTCGGCGCTCTCACCCAGGTGTTCGGACGCTCGACTCAGCAACGTGTCCCGCACCACACCGGCGGCCTTGAGGACGGCGTTGCCGGACATGTACGTCTGGCGGGTGGCAGTCGACGTTCCGGCCAGCGGGGTCAGCGCCGAGTCCATGGCGTGCACGGTGACGGCCTCGAGGGGAACGCCCAGGACTTCGGCGGCGACCAGGCCGAGGACCGACATCTGGCCCGCTCCGATCTCAGGGGTGCTGGCTCGAACGACGACCGAACCGTCGACCTCCATGCCGACCCACGCTCGGGCGGTGTCGTGCAGCCACGTGATGCGGCCGTAGCTCTGCATGTAGGACGCGAGGCCGCGACCGATCTTAACCGGTCCCCGGTCGGGCGTCCGCTCTCCCAGGGCGTCGATCGCGCGACTGGCGGCGTCCTCGATCCACGCGGCGCTTTCGACGGGCTGCCCGGTGGCCGTGGTGTCGCCGGTCCGGAGGTAGTTGACTCGCCGAAGCTCCATCGGGTCCATGCCCAGTGTCTTTGCGATCTCGTCCATCTGCTGCTCGTAGGCGACGCACGCCTGGGACCCGCCGAAGCCGCGGAAGGCGCTGGTGTACGGGTTGTTGGTGGCCACGGTCATGCCCTCGATGCTGACGTTGTCGATGCGGTACGGGCCGGTGGACGTGACGGTGGCGTAGAGCAGCACGTACGGACTCAGGTGCGGGTAAGATCCCGAATCGGAGACGAGTTCGATCTCGGCGCCGGTGATGCGACCGTCGCGGGTCACGCCGGTGCGGTGGGTGATCGTGAACGGGTGACGCTTGCAGTGCGCCAGCAGCGACTCTTCGCGAGTGTACGCCAAGCGCACGGGACGGCCCGTCCGTTGAGCGAGCAGCGCGAGGAATATCTCGACGGTGATGTCTTCCTTGCCGCCGAAGCCTCCGCCTACCATCGCGCCCTGCACTCGCAGCTTATTGTGCGGGACACCGACCACATCGGCGATGGCCCGGAAGTGCTCGATGACCTGCGTGGAGACGCGGATGTTGATGACGCCCTGCTCGTCGATCCACGCGACGCCCGCCTCGGGCTCGATGTAGGCGTGGTCGATGAACGGCATGCGGAACGTGTTCTCGACGACGATGTCGGCCTGCTCGATCGCGGCCTTCGCGTCGCCTTTGCGAATCTTCCACCGGGCGACGATGTTGTCTGGTTCGTGGACGATCGGGGCGCCGGGCTTCATCGCATCGAACGGGTCGAAGACGCCGGGCAGCGGCTCGTACTCGACTTCGATGAGGTCGGACGCCGCTTGCGCTATCCGCTCGGTGTCCGCGGCGATCAGCGCGATGGGCTCGCCCGCCATTCGTACTTTGTCCGAGGCCAACACTGGAACGTCAGACGCGGCGAGCCGCTCTTTGCCGGTCTGTCCAGGAATGTCGGTCGACACGACGACACCGGGCAGGTCCTTGCCGGTCAGGATGCAGGCGACGCCAGGCAGGCGCGATGCCGCTGCAGTGTCCACGCTCTTGATGATGGCGGACGGGTGCACGCTGCGGAGAACTTTGGCGTGAAGCATGCCGGGCATCGTGAAGTCGCCCGCGTATACGGTGGCGCCGACGGCCTTGTCGAGGGTGTCGACGCGACGCGATGGCCTGCCCACCTGTCGGAGCTCTGTTTGGTCAGCCATCGACTGCCCTCCGTCCCTCGGCGAGCGTCTTGGCGGCTTGCACGGCTTCGATGATCTGGTCGTAGCCGGTGCACCGGCAGAGATTGCCGGACAGCGCCTCGCGAATCTCGTCTGCCGTGGGTTCGTTGTTGCGTTCCAGCAATGCGCTGACCGCGACGATCACGCCTGGCGTGCAGTAACCGCACTGGACACCGCCTGACTCGATCATCGCTGTTTGGAGCGGATGAGGCTGTTCGGCCGTGCCCAGACCGGCGAGTGTTGTGACCTTCGAGCCGTCTGCTTGAACGGCCAGGGTGAGGCAGGCGTTCACTGGCAGGCGGTCGACGAGGACAGCGCAGGCGCCGCAGCTTCCGCTCTCGCAACCGTTCTTGACGTCGGTGTATCCGAGCCCGCGCAAAGATTCGAGCAGCGTCGAGCTCGGCGACTGCTCGAATTCGTGCGTCTGCCCGTTGATGGTTAGACTTGTCTTCCGCGTCCGCATATCAGCTCGCTTCTTGATCACTTGTGAGGCCGACCGCGTTGGTGAGCAGGCGGCGGACCAGTGTCTCGGCCATCCGTCGCCGATATGACGCCGACGCTCGAACGTCGTCGATAGGCTGCGTTGCATCGGCTGCCACTCGTGCCGCCGCATCGATGGCGCGTGCGTCGAGGACGCTGCCGGTCAGCATGGCCTCCGCATCGACAGCACGCATGGGCTTCGGCGCCACGGCTCCCAGGGCGATGCGGACACTACTGCAACGACCACTCTCATCCGAGCCCACCATCACTGCGACGCTGACAATCGATATGGTGTCGGCCTTACGCAGCCCAATCTTGTAGAAGCCACCAGTGCTGTCGGACGATGGGACGGGCCACCTGATCCGTGTCAGCAGCTCGTCACCGCGGCGGATTGTGCGCCGCACGCCGATCATGAACTCATCCAACGGCACTTGGCGCGAGCCCGACTTGCTGGCCAGCTCGACTTCGGCCCCGAGCGCCAGCAGTGGCACGGCCATGTCCGCCGCCGGAGATGCGTCGGCCAGGTTGCCGCCGACGGTGGCACGGTTCCTCAGCAGTGGGTTGCCGAATAAGGAGGCCGCTTCGGCGAGGAAAGGGCTATGACGCGCGATGAGTTCGCTGCCGAGCACTTCGGCGATGGTGACGCCGCCGCCGAGCACCACGTGGTCGTCCTCAAGCCGAATGCCTCTGAGCTCGTCGATGTCTCGGAGGTCGATCAACGTCGCAGGCGTGTTCCGCCCGCTGCGCATGTCCACGACCAGGTTGGTGCCGCCGCCAAGCGGGCTGGCGTCGGGCGAGCCGTCGGCCATCAGATCGAGGGCTTCGGCCAACGAAGCCGGTCTCTGGTATTCGAACTCGGGTAGCATAAGATTTCACGGTGTATACAATTGCCCGATTGCTCGGCGTAGCGGAGCACGATCCATCATGCGCCATCATCTCACATTCGCGCTAGCGACTCCCGACGCTCATGATGGCGCGCACGATGCTCTGGTAGCCTGTGCAGCGGCATAGGTTGCCTCGGAGGTAGCGGCGGATGGCGTCTTCGGTCGGACGCGGGTCCTCGTCGAGCAGGCTGCGGGCCGACATGAGGATGCCGGGGGTGCAGTAGCCGCACTGAAACGCTGAGTGCTCGATGAATGCGTCTTGGAGCTCGTCCAACTCGCCGTTCGGTTTCTGCAGCCCTTCGACGGTCGCGACGTCCGAGCCGTTGGCTGAGACGGCCAATGTCAGGCATGAGAGCACCGGTTTTCCATCGACCCGCACGGTGCAGGCGCCGCATTCGCCGATGCCGCAGCCGTATTTCGCTCCGGTCAACTCCAGTTCATCCCGCAGGACCGCGAACAGCAGGTCGTTGGGCTCGACGACGAATGAGCGAGGCTGGCCGTTCACCGTCATGCCGAGATTGTGCGAAGCGTTGCTAAGCGGTTCACCAGCCTCTGCTGTTCTAACTCGGTCGAGCCGATTCGATCTGCTGACAAAACCAGACGAAGGGTCGCTAGATGTCATCTGTGCCGCTCGATCCCAGGCAGCGAGCAGGCTGTCGTGGGCGAGAACGCGGACGATTTCACGGCGATACCAGGCTGACGAGCGTACATCGTCGATCGGAGAGACATCCTCCGCTGCGACTCTGGCGGTCTCTGACACAAGCTCGGCGCTGAACGCGTTTCCGATCAGCACGGCCTCGGCTCGCCTCGATCGTACGACGGTCGGGGCGACCGATCCGAATGCGATGCGGCAGTCTGTGACAAGGTTGCCGTCGCGCACGATCACGGCGGCCGCGTTCACCTTGGCGATGTCGGCGGCGACACGGCCTATCTTCAGGAAGGCGCTGCCTGTGCCCGGCCTACCGGCGGGGATGTCGACGGCGACCAGCAGCTCGTCATCGGCGAGGACGGTCTTGCCGGGAGCGGTCGCAAATGCCTCGACGGGAACACGTCGTTCACCGCCGGGGCCAACGATGACGGCCTCGGCGTCGAAGGCGATCAAAGCCGGCACGGTGTCGGCTGCGGGGGACGCGTTGCACAGGTTGCCGCCGATTGTACCCACGAACTCGATCTGCGTGGATCCGAAAGCCGCGCACGCCTCGGCGAGGGCAGCGTACCGAGCTTCGCTCGCCGCGTGGCTGCCAACGTCTCTGATCGTTGCCGTTGCGCCTATGGTGACGCCTGAATTGTGGATCGATATCTCGTCCAGACCCGGGATTCGGTTTACGCTCACCAATGGTTGAGGCGCGGTCCGCTCCATCTTCATCTGCACCACGAGGTCGGTTCCGCCAGCCAGTATGCGGCCTCGTCCGGCGCTGGCAGCCAGGAGCGAGACTGCTTCGTCAACGGACGCCGGTTCTCGGTGCTCAAATCTTTGTAAAAGCACCCGTGTGTTGGTCATCTCGTTCATGACGGCTCTCGCTCGGCCGAATCGCGATTTGCGTTGAGAGCGGCGAGAACCTTCTCCGGCGTGATCGGCAGGCTGTAGAACCTCACGCCCAGAGCATTGTGGACAGCGCTGGCATAAGCGGCGGCCACTGGGTTCGTCGCGGCCTCTCCGATGCCCTTGGCGCCGAAGGGCCCGTTGGGCTCGTACGTGTCGGCGAAGAAGGTTTCCATCTCCCCCGTGAACGGGCTCTCGACGATGCCCGGGATCTTCGCATCGGTCATCGAGCCCGTGGAATAAAGTCGGCCATGCCGATCCCATTGGGCGTCTTCGTAGAGCGCGAACCCCGCGCCCTGCAACAGCCCGCCTTCGAGCTGACCCGAAGCCAGATCCAGGTTGATGACCGTCCCCGAGTCGCTGCCCGAGACGGCCCGCACCGTGCGGATCGCTCCGGTCCACGTGTCGACTTCGACCTCGACGAACACGGCAACGTAGGCAGGAGGACCCGTCAGCGGGCGGTAGCTCTCCACGGCGGCGATGGTCTTGGAGCTTTCGGACCAGCACCGACGGGCAACTTCGGCGATCGTCATTCGAACGTCTGGGCGTCCCTCGGCCGTTATCAGGGCTTCGCCTGTCTCGCAATCCGGTTGGATCGAAAGCATCTCAGGCTCGATGGCCATGAACCGGGCGGCTGTCTCCAACAGCTCCTGCCGCACCTTCAACGCGGCCTTCAGTGCGGCGCCTCCGCCGGCGTAAACCCCTCGGGAGGCGTGAGTGGCCACGTCGTAGATTGTCGAGCGAGTGCCGCCCGGCGCGACGTTCACCTGGTCCACCGGAACGCACAAAGCCTCGGCGACAAGCGCCGCAATGGCATCGAATGTGCCGCCCCCGTGGTCGACAACGGCGCTGGCCACGTCCACCGAGCCATCCTCGTTGATCTTCACCATGGCCCCAGAGTAGTCGATCACGTCTCCGGGTTGCGGGGCGCCCGCACTGGACGTGTGGAAGCCGCGCGCCATCCCGATGCCTCGCCGATGCCGGCCGGACTGCGAGTCCGGGGCGGGCCGGTCGCGCCAACCGATCATCTCGGCGCCGCGCTCGAGGAGCTCGGGCACGCCGTCGCTTTCGACCACCGTGCGGACGGTCGGCCCCTGGCCCCAAAACGTTTCGCCTTTGCCGATGTAGTTCTTCAGACGCAGCTCGATGGGGTCGATTCCCAGCTTTTCAGCGAGTTCGCCCATCAACGACTCGACGGCGAAGGTCACCTGGGGACTGCCGAAACCGCGCATGGCACACGACGGCGCTTTGTTCGTGTAGACTGCCGTCCCCTGATAGCGGACGTTCGGCATCTTGTACAGCGACACCAGCCATCCGATGCACACGCCCAGGTAGGAGTACGCCTGGATGTTGTGGGCGCCGATGTCCGTCGTCAGCTCCATGTCGGCGCCGGTAAGCGTGCCGTCTCGGGACGCCGCGAGCTTGAGTCGAATATGCGAGGCGTACTTCGTGTGGTTGTTCATGTCCTCTTCCCGTGTCAGCGACAGTTTCACGGGACGCTGCGCCTTGAGAGCCAACGCGGCGCAGATGGGGATCGGCGGGTTCATCTGGATGCTGGAGCCGAAGGTCCCGCCGATGGGTGTGCGCCTGACGTCGATCTTGCTGAGCGGAATGTCGAAGATCTGGCCGAGCAGGATGCGCACGTTGTGGATCGACTGCGTGGTCGCCCAGACCGTCAGTCCGCCGTCGGGCTCGGGGCGGCAGACCGCGGTCTTCGGCTCGAGCTGCATGTGGTGGATCTTGGGCGTGGTGAACGTGCCCTGCGCGACGATATCCGCTTCGTCGAAAGCCTTGCCGGCGTCGCCGTCCTCGATGGACCGCATACAAGCGATGTTGTTCTTGACCGCGATCTCATCGTCGCCCCAGTCGATTATGTCGTGAACGAGCTGGGCGCCCGGTGCCATCGCATCGAACGGGTCGGTGACTGCGGGCAGAACCTCGTACACGACCTCGATGGCTCGCACGGCCCGTTCGGCCAACAGCTCGGTCTCCGCCGCGACCGCTGCGACGGCCTCGCCCACCCGACGAACCTTGTCGGCCAGCACATGATTGTCCTTGTGGAGCACCGACGGGATTGTGATGATGCGCTCGTTGTACCGGACCTGAGGGACATCGGCGAACGTTACGCACGCCGCGCCCATGGCTTCGGCCTTACTCGTGTCTATCGACTTGATTCGGGCGTGTGCGTGAGGGCTGGAGAGGACGCGCCCATGCAACATCCGGGGCAATGTGACGTCGACCGAGTACTGTTGGCGTCCGGTGACCACAGCGACAGCGTCCTTGCGGGACCCGGACTTGCCGAGCACGTGGAAGGGTTTGCTGTTCACCACTGACTCACCGCCCTCGGGCGTTCATGGCGGAGGTTTGTCGTCAATACGCTACCACACTGGGTTGGTGTCGTCGGCGTCGTTGCTGGTGATGCGTTTTTGGCTTTTGCCGTCCGTGCCCATGACGAAGATGTCGGCGTCGCCGTCCAGATACGAGACGAATGCGATCCGTTTTCCGGTGGGAGACCACGCCGGCTGCTTGTCCACAACAGTGTTGAAGGACAACCGCGTCTGGCGACCGCCGTCTCTCGCCGCGGTGTAGACCTCGGGATTGCCGTCCCGCTCCGAGACGAACAGGATGGTCTGGCCGTTCGGCGACCACGATATGTCGTATTCGTCAGCTTCGGTCTCGGTTATGCGAAGCAGGTTGGCGCCGTCGGCGTCCATGACGTAGATCTCGGGGTTGCCGTCTCGGGTGGACAGGAACGCCAACCGCCGCGAGTCCGGAGACCATATCGGGCTGTAGTCCGAGGTCTCGGTCATCTGGAACTCGTTTACGCCGTCGGGATTGCGCACGTATATGCCCTGCTTGGGTCCGCCTTCGACGACAAACGCGACCGAGTCGCCGTTGCTTGACCAGTCGCCCACGTCGTGTCCCTCGATCGAGGTCAACAACGCCAATTTCGAGCCGTCGAAACCGACCATGTAGATCTTGGACTCGGCGCCGGAACGCCGAGCGAAGGCGATGCGGTCATTGCTAGGCGCCCACCTGTGGGCGCCGTGATCAGCGCCCGACTGGGTTATCGGTCCGCGCTCTGTGCCGTCGATGCGCATCACCTCGACTGCCGTGTTGCCCTGTTCTCCGGAGAGGAACGAAATGCGCCTACGGTCCGGAGACAGAACAGGGTCGAATTCGTCGGTCGACGAGCTCGTGAGGTTGGTTTCGACGTCGCCGTTGGCGTCGACCGAGTAGATCTCAAGGTTCCCGTCTCGGTCCGAAGTGAACACGATGAAGGAGCTGGAGCTGCCGCAACCCAACGAGGCCAATAGGACGACGGCGCCGATCAAAGACGCCAAAGCGAGTCGACAGCGACGGGATCCCGCACTGTTGACGGCGACCATTGACCCGGTCCGGAATTGCAGCACAGACAGAAATACGCGCATGTCGAGCACCCCCACGATCCTCGAACTGAAGGGCCTGGCCCACCCTCGGGGAGAGGGAATTGGGTCCACGATAGGCGTATGCTACCATAGCTCTTCAGACGCCAACCAAGGTAAACCATGTCCTCGGTTCCGTCTGATTTCGCCTCCACCGCCGATCCGGTTGCGTTCCGGCTCGTCATCTGCGAGGTACAAGGGCTGGCCGTCGGAGCCTAAATCCTCCTAAGGAAGTCAGACCCTGCCGCCTTTCCGCAAACTTGGCCCTGTCCCCGTCTTCCTCGCCATGGCAGCATTTGGCGACATGGCGTTCGCGACATTCTCGATCATGTCCTCGGTCTACCGAATTCGGGAGGCCGGTCTCGATCCGCTTCAGCTCATCCTCGTCGGCACCGTGCTCGAAGCATCGGTGTTCGTGTTCGAAGTTCCCACCGGGGTAGTCGCCGACGTCTACAGCCGGCGCCTCTCCCTGATTATCGGGTTCGCGTTGATCGGCGCCGGGTTCATCCTCGAAGGCGTGCTGCCCGTGTTCGCCACCATCCTCGTGGCGCAGGCAGTCTGGGGCATCGGCTACACGTTCACCAGCGGCGCACGCCAGGCATGGCTCGCCGACGAGCTGCCGAATGGAGACGGCGTCGGCGGAATCTTCATGAGAGGGTCTCAACTCGGGCAGGTCGGAGCGCTCGCGGGAATCGGACTGGGCGTCGGCCTGGCGACGATCTCGCTAGCCCTGCCTCTGATCGCCGGCGGCGCGATGTTCGTCGCGTTGGCGGCTTTCCTGATAGTCGTGATGCCGGAGCGTGGGTTCCGGCAATCGCAAGTCGAGGACCGAGGCTCATTTAGCGAGATGTGGACGACGTTCACCTCCGGCGTCCGGGTGGTTCGAATGCGGCATGTGCTCTTGGCGATCATCGCCGCCGAGCTGTTCATCGGCATCTCGAGCGAACCGTACGACCGGTTGTGGGCACTACACATGTTGGACACTTTCGAGTTCCCGTCTCTCTTCGGATTGGACCCGGTCACGTGGTTCGGAGTGATGAGCGCCGGAGCCCTTTTGATCGGCATCGGCGCCACGGGGTTGATCCGAAAGATTTTCGACCTGGACGAGCCGAGGACGCCCAGACGGTTGCTCCTGGCGACGAACGCGGCGATGATCGCGGCAACGCTCGCGTTCGCCCTGTCCGGCAGCTTCGGCGTCGCTGCGGCGATGGTAATCGCGATCAGCGTGCTTCGACGGATCTCGGACCCGATCACCGACGCCTGGCTCAACAAACACGTCGACTCGTCCCATCGCGCAACCGTGTTCTCGCTGCACGGACAGACCAACGCCTTTGGGCAAGCCGCCCTGGGACCGGCGATGGGCGTCATCGCGACTCTGACAACGCTGCGCGCCGCACTCGTCGGCGTAGCCGTGCTGCTCGTGCCGCCGCAGGTCATCTACGCGTTCGTGCGCGGGAGCGGGACGACCAACCATAACGAAAACCGGAAAGAGTCCCATGAAACTGATTGATAACCCAAATGTGGGGAGTGCAGAGGGGCGAGCCCCTTCCCCCGTTTCGGTGGGGAGGTTGAGAGTAATTGACGCGAACCAAGATCGTCCCTTTCCAAACCAGCATGATCGTGGACGCCGCCGAGCTCCTCGCCGCGCGTCATGCTCGGCACAGGGTTGCGTATCCGGGGTTGCCCCCGCGATTCGAGGATCCTGGAGCCGCTCGTGAGGCGCTCGAGGCCGAGTTGGACCGGTCGGAAACGATCGCCGTGGCGGCGATGGTCGACGATCAATTGGCGGGGTACGTGATCGTCGACGTTGCCGAAGACTATCTCGGCGCTCCGACGGCGTGGATACGGCTGGCGGGGCACGCGTTGGCCGAGTGTACCCCGGCCGAACTGTATCGTGAGCTGTACGCTGTGGCGGCCGAGTCGCTGCCAAGCAGGGGATGCTTCGACCACTACGTCGAGATTCCGGCTAATGACCGTGAGGCGTTGGAAGCATGGCATTCGCTGGGATTCGGACACCAGCAGGCGCACGGGCTGGCATCGTTGGCCGACGCTCCGCCGTTGCCGGCCAGCGACGGCGATGGCCTTGAGATCCGGAAGGCCGGATCGGGCGACGCCGACCTTCTTCGCGACGTGGCGCATCTGACTGCGACGCACCAGACTGGACCGCCGATCTGGGCGCCGCTGGGGCCCAACGACCTGGACGAGTTGCGCGACGGCTATGCGGAACTGGCAAGTCGCCCGGACGTGACGGTTTGGATGGGGCTGGACGGCGACCGGGTCATCGGGTTCCAGGGATACTTCGACACTGAACCATCCGAGGGCGACATGCTGACGCCGGAGCGGTGCGTCGAGCTGAAGATCGCCTCGACGCGCCCTGAAGCTCGCGGGCGTGGCATCGGGCTGGCGCTGACTCGTCGCGGTTTCGCCCACGCCCGGGAGAAAGGCGCCGAATGGGTTCTGGCCGATTGGCGCATGACTAACCTGCTTGCATCGCGCTTCTGGCCGAGCGTCGGGTTCGAGCCTGTCGTCTACCGTCTAGCGCGCAGGATCGACTCGCGGGTGGTTGAGAACACGGCACAGTCCTGACAAGCTGAAGGCTTGGGCTTCTGCTTCGAGTTTACTCCAACTCCGCAGAAAACTCCTGCACAAGTTGCTCCTTGCGCTCGTCCGAGAGCCAGGAGGCCTTCACAGCGTTCAGTATGAGCGTTTTGACGTCGTCCCTGGTAAATCCGTGAACCTCGACCAGCGCGGCGTAGTCATCGACCAGCGAGTTGCCGAACATCATCGGGTCGTCCGTGTTGATGGTGAGCAGCACACCTCTGTCGTACAGCCGTCTCACTGGGTGATTTTCGATCGAATCAAACACGGCGGTCTTGATGTTAGACAGCGGGCAGAGCTCGAGTGGAATCTGGCGTTCAGCCAGGTAATCGAGTAGCGATTCGTCTTCTCCGGAGCGGGCTCCGTGGCCGATTCGCTCCACACCGAGCTCATGTATTGCGCCCCAGACGCTCGGGGGCCCGGCTGCCTCTCCCGCGTGAGCGGTGGTGCGAAACCCCATCTCTCTGGCCTCTCGATAGACGGCCGTGAACAGCTCGGGCGGGAATTTGTGTTCGGAGCCGCCTATCCCGATGCCGATTACGCCGTGATGTTTGACCTCCTCGAACTCCTTCAACGTCGTCATCGCCCGATCCGGCCCGTAATCGCGAACCAGATCGCCGATCAGCGCCACTTCCACGTCCGGAGCCGACGACAATCCGGCGCGAACCGCCTCGAACAGCCTCGGTATTTGAAGGCCTTCATCGACAAACCTTATCGGAGAGAAGAACACCTCGGCGTACCGGATGTTCTGCCGAACCAGATCTTGGGCGAAGGCTGCCGACAGGAACGTGAAATCTTCGTACTCGCGGAGGAATCGATTCTTCCAAATCCACATTTGCAGGAAGTGCGGGAAGTCTCGGAAGTTAAATCGTTCGACCAGCGCTTCGCGGTTGGGCACGGTGGGGTCGCCGCCGTACTTCTGTATCAGCTCCCACATGGCCTCGAGGGGTATCGCCCCCTCAAGGTGAAGGTGGAGTTCCGCCTTCGGAATTCTGGCCAGCCAGGCGCGAAGGTCGTCGGAGGTCGTAGATTCAGTCATGTTAGGTCACCTGATCGTCCCAAACAATCGCGCGCTTACTAGGGGTTGCTTTGATTGGCCACGCCGGGCCGCCAATCGGGGTCGTCGAGCGGAACCCGAAGCCAGGAGACGATCTGGGACAGCTTTTCGTAAGCGGCGAGCTTCTCTTCGTCCGTCCCGGCTGACTCGGCGTGGTCCACGACCTCGGCCATCTGCTTCACAACGACGGGACCCGCCAGCAGCAGCGCGTCGCTCCCGGACGCCGCCCACTTGACCAGCACGTAACGGGCGATGCAGCCGACGGGGATGTCCAGGTTTCGGCTCATCCGACGAATGGTGGGCATCGGGTCGGCCAGGGTGTAGGTCGCCACCTGGTGTTTGAAGTTGGCGTCTTTATCGGGCTCGTCCGGGCGCCAGTCATATCGATCGAGGGTTATCTGCGTGGCTTCGGTTTCGGTCATTTAGGGCTCCTGGGTCTTGGTTGGCACTAACAGCGGCGCGTCGGTGCGAAGGCGCCTCTGCGCATCGGTCGCCCACATCATATATCGAGGCATTCGGTCGGCGCTACGACCGTGTCGCCTTCGGTCGGCCCATGCGATATCATGCCCTCGCTGCAAAGGTCGCCGGCGAGTCGTGCGCCGGGTCGTTGGAGGTCGTATTTTGACTCGATATCGCCTTGGCGTCGATGTCGGAGGCACGTTCACCGATCTCGTGCTTTTCGACGAGGAAGGCGTCGACACTCGGGTGCACAAGGTCCCCACGACGCCTGACGATCAGACCGAGGCCATCGCGGCGGGGGTCGCCGAGTTGCTTGCCGCACAGGGGGCGAGCCCGGAGGAGCTGCTGTACTTCGCCCAAGGCAGCACCATCGCGATCAACGCCATGATCGAGGGCAAGACCGCTCGCGTCGGCATCGTCACCACGCGGGGATTCCGAGACCTCCTCGAATTAGGCAGGCAACGGCGGCCGTCGCTGTACGACCTGTTCTTTCAGAAACCGCTGCCGCTGGTTGCCAGACATCTGCGGCTGGAGGTTGCTGAGCGGACCGACGCCTCCGGAAACGAGTTGGCGGCGCTGGACGAGGACGCCGTCCGCGAGGCCGTGTCCAAGCTCGCGGCGCAGGGCGTCGATGCCGTGGCGATCTGCTTCTTGTTCAGCTTCCTCAACCCGGCCCACGAGCTGCAGGCCGAGCAGATCGCCAGAGAGACGGCGCCCGGTCTTTCGGTTTGGCTGTCGCATCAGGTTCTGCCCGAGTTTCGCGAGTTCGAGCGGCTGGGCACAACCGTGGCGAACGCGGCGCTTGGTCCGGTGATGAAGAGATACCTTGGCAACCTCGGCGAACGGTTGAATGCAATCGGCGTGACCCGCTCCCCGTACATCATGCAGTCCAGCGGCGGCGTCTTGTCGCCGGACGGCGCCCTGGAACGTCCCGCCAACACACTCTTCTCCGGTCCGAGCGCGGGAGTCGTGGGCGGCCTGCACGTCGCGCGCCAGATCGGGACCGAGAACGCCATCACGTTCGACATGGGTGGAACCAGCACCGACATCTGCCTGATCTCAAGGGGCGCCATCGCCATGGTGCAGGAGAAGGAGATCGCGGGCACGCCTATCCGGACGCCGATGGTCGACGTCAACTCTGTGGGCGCCGGGGGAGGCAGCATCGCCTGGGTCGATGCCGGTGGGCGGCTCAAAGTCGGCCCTCGAAGTGCGGGCGCGGATCCGGGTCCGGCGGCTTACGGCCAAGGCGGAGACCAGCCCACAGTAACTGATGCCAATCTCATGCTGGGACGGCTCAGCCAGCGCGGCCTGCTGAGCGGCCGCAAGCCTCTACACGTGGATGCGGCGCATGAGGCTATCAGACGCGACGCGGCCGAACCTCTGGGCCTCAGCGTGACGGAGGCCGCCAATGGCATCGTCGAGATCGTGAACACCAACATGGTGCTGGCGACGAGAGAGGTATCGGTCCAGCGCGGATACGATCCTCGCGAGTTCACTCTGGTGGCCTACGGAGGCGCCGGCCCGCTTCACGCCACGGCGGTTGCACGGAAGTTGGGCATCCCCACCGTTGTCGTTCCTCGGACGCCCGGAACGCTGTGCGCCCTGGGTCTGCTGACTTCCGACATGCGCACCGACTATGTTCAGGCCCTCATCAAGCCGCTGTTGCAGGCCGATCTGGCCGAGGTCAATCGCATCGTCAACGATCTGGAGGGCAGGGCTCGGCTCCGGCTTGAGGCCGAGAAGGGAGACGTCGTCGACAGCGTGGTCGAAGTCTCAGCCGATCTGCGATACATGGGACAGAACTACGAGCTGCCGGTGGACGCTCCGCCCGCGCCTTGGGACGAAGCGAGCCTTGATCTGCTCGCGGAGCGGTTTCATGTCGAGCACCAGCGCGCGAACGGTTACAGGTCGGAACGGGCGATTGTCCAGCTTGTGAATCTCAGGGTCACCGCCCTCGCTCCAATGCCGCGTCTGCCTTTCCAGCCGTTACGACGAAAGGCGGATCATGGCGAGCCGCCTCGCGAGCACCGAGACGTGTGGTGGGAGGATGGTTTCGTGCAAACGCCGATCCATGAGCGGGCCCAGCTCTCGATTGGCATGACGTTGTACGGTCCGGCCGCCGTCGAGCAGATGGACTCCACGACGCTGATTGCTCCCGGCGAACGCGCCCGCGTCGACGAGAACGAAAACCTGGTCATCAGCTTGTGAGGTTGCGTCCATGACGGGCACCAACACACCAGCCGGAGCAGGACAGCCGGATCCGATCACCACCGAGGTCGTCGGCAGCAGCCTCATTGCCGTCGCCAACGAGATGGGTGAAGTGCTGGTCCGAGCCGCGTTCTCGACGAACATCAAGGAGCGCCGAGACACGTCGGCGGCGGTGCTCGACCCCGCGGGCGACACCATCGCCCAGGCGTCGCACATTCCGCTGCACATGGGCTCCATGCTCGGCCTCGTGCATGCGATCCACGAGCGATACCCGGAATCGGACATCGAGCCGGGGGACGTGTTCATCACCAACGATCCGTACTCGGGAGGCGGCACGCATCTGCCGGACGTCACGCTGGCCGCGCCGTTCATCGTCGATGGCAAAGTCACGGCGTTCGTCGCCAACGTGGCCCATCACGGCGAGATCGGCGGCTCGAACTCCGGGATCCCTGACATCTACTCCGAGGGGACTCGCATACCGCTCATCCGCCTTCATCGAGCAGGTGAACTCAACAACGACGTCATGGACCTGATTCTGGCCAACTGCCGCCTGCCCGACGAGCGCCTGGCGGACTTCAGAGCGCAGTCGGCTTCACTGGACATGGGGCTCCAACGCCTCGACGAGCTCGTGGCGCGATACGGCGTCGACACGCTGCACGCCTGCCTGCGTCGCCTCGAAGAGCAGGCCGAGACGCAATCCCGCACGGGCATCCGCTCGATCCCGGAAGGCACGTACCGCTTCTCCGACCGCATGGACGGCGACGGCGTTGACGACGATCCGGCGCCGATCAAGGTGGCGGTCACTATCGCTGACGGTGAAGTTACGTGCGACTTCACGGGGTCCGCGCCGCAGGTTCGCGGCCCGATCAACCTGCCGTACTACGCCACGATGGCGTCGGTGTACTACGCGCTCAAGGCGGTCATCGACCCGACGCTTCCAGCCAACTCCGGCTTCTACCGGACCATCCGAGTGCTCGCCCCGGAAGGCACAATCGTCAACTGCCTGCCGCCGTCGCCTTGCTTGTTTCGGTCGGACACCGCCCAACGGATCGTCGAGGTTGTTCTCGGAGCGCTGGCGCAGGTAATCCCGGAGCGCGTCACAGCCGCCAGCAACGGAGCGGTGAGCGGCGTGTACTTCCTGGGACGTAGGGCCAACGACAGCTACTACGCCTACATCGAAACGCTCGGCGGCGGCATGGGCGCCGGCGCGCACAACGACGGCGCGGACGGCGTTCAGGTGCACACCACCAACACGTCCAACCTACCCGTCGAGGCGCTGGAGCTGGAGTACCCGATGCTGGTCGAGCGATACGAGCTCGCGCCCGACTCCGGCGGTCCGGGCCGGCATCGCGGCGG
This sequence comes from uncultured Dehalococcoidia bacterium, assembly GCA_964588665.1. Taxonomy (GTDB): domain Bacteria; phylum Chloroflexota; class Dehalococcoidia; order Lucifugimonadales; family UBA1123; genus UBA2160. Next base: position 16,724 of record CAZPQQ010000046.1, read on the forward strand.
CTTGGGGATCGTCCGAGAGTACCGCATGCTGGCAGGGGATGCCCAGGTCCGCACCAAGGGCGACCGAGACCGCACCGCGCCCTGGGGCCTGGCTGGCGGCATGTCCGGCGGCCTGAGCCGCGTCGTGCGCAACGCCGACACCGCCAATTCGAAGGACCTACGCGCGAAGGAGTACGACCTGCTCCTCGACGCGGGCGAGACGCTCCGCATCGTCACGCCGGGCGCCGGCGGCTACGGTCCGCCCAAAGAACGCGACCGCGAGGCGGTGATCCGCGACGTACGCGAGGGCAAGGTTTCGCCAGGCGTGGCGATCGACGTGTACGGCCTGACGGCGGCGGAGATGGCCGAGATTCAGGGCTAGGAGAAAAGCGGACCTCACGGAGAGGGCAGTCGTGCTCTTGAACCGTGGTTCCCCAAACGGGCCGACGCCAACGCGAAGCGGGCGAACATTGCTCGTCCGATACGAGAAAGCCACCATAGGCAACCAGCCAAAATAAGGCCGACGAAAGCAAGGAGCCGCCCCTCTCGAGGCGACTCCTTCACCGAATGACCCATCTGTTATGTCACTCCAAGCTATTGATGTTACGTCCTACGGTTTGTTCTGCGGACCATGAACTCCGGTTGGGCGCAACTTTCGGTTGGATTCTTCTTTAGTCAGCGCTTGGATACATCATACGCCACGCTGGTGACACCATCGATGCTCCAGTACGAGAACGACTCCAAGGGTAGGCGCGGTTCGACTTCGGTGACCCTGGCCGGGTTGTGTGTCGTGACGTTGGTCCCGTCGATGCTGAAGTGGGCGAACGACTCGTTCGGAAGCGCCGATTTGACATCTTCTGCTCTGCCGGCCGCGTTGCTTACCGAATTCGCGCCGCCGAGACCAGAAAGTCCAGCGACGATACTTGCCGTAACCACCAACGCAATTGCTCCAATGACTCCGGTGATCATTCGACGTTTCATGTTACTCCTCCTCGAAGTACTCTGACCCTTGCTTGCCGAAACCTTCATCTCAATGATTCCGCTCATTTCGGTACCTCCTCATCTTCCAACGCGTTTTTCGGATTTCGTCCCCGCTACGTTCGTCGTATTTACAATCTACCGGGCGACCAGCTACTACACATCCGGAGAATTGAGTATTTCCGAAACAGAACGTTTGAGCGCAGGATGAAAGGCACGTACCGAACATTACGTAGATGCGGCTGGATCGCAGCTAATCCAGGTACGTAGAGCTTGGGATTGAAGGGTGCACGAGGGTACGGTTCGAGGCGCGTGGAGGGATGACTCGATTGAAGCCTGAGAGGCTATACCGCCGCGGTTAGCAGTAAGGGGCGAAAGAGATCAGACTAGGCCGTGACGGTTGGCGTAGGATGCGGCCTCGGCGCGGTTGGCGGAGTCGGTCTTGCTCAGGATGTTACGCACGTGAGTGCTCGCAGTCCGCGGGGCGATGAATAGCTCTTCGGCAATCTCTCGATCAGTCATACCGGAGGCCACCAGCCGCACCACTTCAACCTCGCGCTCGGTCAGGCCGTCAGGGTACTCGGACTTAGGCGCAGGTCGCGTGTCGAGTTGTTCTTTGAGGGCAGCCACCTTCTCACTTAGTGGCCTCATGCCGAGGTCTGAAGCGATCTGCTCTGACTCGTCTAGCAGCTCTCTGGCCTTCGAGAGGTCGCCAGACTCGTTGAGCTCCAACAGCATGTCGGCGTAGTCGCAGAGGGACCAAGCAAGCTCCGTGACGTAGCCCGCTCTGCGGCAGAAGACGAGGGCGTCCTCGAAGTGAGTCTGGGAGGCGCCCATGTTACCCGTCGTTTGGGCGAGGAGGCCGAGCAATCGATCGACACAGATTATTTCACGAAGAGGTTGAGTGCCTTTCTGAGGTTTCAGGAAAGAGTATTGTTCTTTCGCGGACTCTGCGTCGTTCCGTTGAATCGCGATCAGTGCCAGCCCGCTCCAGGGGAGCATGCTGTAAATGTGAGGTGCAGACCGCGATGACAGAATTACTCTCGCTGCTGACTGTGCAACGTCAATCCGGTCCGTTGAGCCTGTTATTCTGGCAACCATTGGAATCGTCGCTGCCACGACTGAGTGTTCAACTCCGATTCCAACTAGGTCGTCGGGCACTATTTCAAGAAGTAGTTCGACATACTCACCGCTCTCCCGAAAATTGCCCACCTGGAGGTTCAGTAACGCATTCCATGCCAGGAGATTAGAATTTCTAGATGACTCCGCAAGGCCTCGGTCGATTAACCTTTGCGCAACCTTCCAGTCTCCTCTGAGCATCGACAGGGACACGTTGTATTCCAACGACCTAACTAGGAACTCGCTGTTGTGCAACCGTTCCGCGACTTCCAAGCCCACTGTGGCATGTATCTGGGCCTCGTCGCCATGCCCCAAAGTCATCAAGGCATTTGAATAGAGTGACCTTGCCTGTGCCAGCGCCTGAAGATCACCGAGCGATTGACCCAACTCAATTGCTGGAAGAACCTTTTCGACCGCCTTCCTAATTTCACCCTGAGCCCAGTGCATCGAAGCATAAGAGAAGAGAGCGTTTACTTCCAGCGCTGAGTCTCGTTCCTGACGGGCAATCGCTATGGCTCGGTCAAGAATCCTTTGAGCGTTTTCGTAGTCGTTGCTCTCCCAAAATATAGCGTGTGCATGACGAGAAAGAAGATGCCCCGCTTCAAGGGAGTCAGGAGGCGCCAGCTCTAGAGCGCGAGCTGTCAATGCAGCCGTGCCGAATGAAAAAGACCGAAGTGTGTGGGGGTACGACGCGACGGCCACTGCATGCTCGGTGTCCCCCAAGGCGACGAACGCGTCGAATGCTCGGATGAGGGTGTCGACTGCTTCTTGAGCTTGAGCGATGACGAATGTCGCCGCCTGCGCCCGCCCAAGACCAAAGAGTATTTTCGCAGTCTGGGCGTCTACGCCCTGGTCCATCGAGGCGGAGGAACCTTCCACAGCGGCAAGCGCCTTCTGGAAGTGGCCTAGCGCGTCCTCGTATGCGTAGGAACTAATCGCACGCTCACCCGCTGCTATCGAGTAGCGCACCAGCTTTTTGGCGCCAAGAACTGTCTCGGCCTGTGTGAAGTGGTAGGCCAACTGATCAGCGTGGGCTTCAACCTCGTCTCCGTAAAACGCCTCCAGCGCCTGGCCAATCCTCGCATGTAGTCGGACGTTGCGACTGGGCGACAACTCCTCAGACAGCGTCTGCTGTATCAAGGCGTGGGTGAACTGGTAGCGTTCCGTGCCTCCAGCCGCCCCTTCAATCACTCGTGCCACCAGAGCCTCGTCCACAACGTCCAACAGGTCATCGTCGGAGCTGTCGGTCACCCGAGAGAGCAGATCGAAGTCGAACTCCCTGCCTATCACCGATGCGATCGTCAGCACACGGTTGCATTCGTCTGACAACCTGTCGAAGCGTCTGCCTATGACACCTCTGATTTCCTGGGGAATAGCGAACTGCCAACCCTGAGTTTCGTCCAGTCTATTGGCCTCCAGCAGTTTGAGGAGCTCACTGACGAATAGCGCGTTGCCTTTGGTCCTGAGATGCACTTGCTCCACCATGTCCTGTGGCACGTCGCCCCCAACCGAGGGGTGACCAACTCTCTCACCTCGCCCTGACTCAGGCCACGGAGTCGCAGACTCTGAAAGCCATCGTTCCGAACAAGGCTGCCCAGGGTTCATGATAGGGGATGATAAGGTGATACTTCGATGTCGCGATATGTGCCAACGATCATGAGGTTGGATGTGGCGATGTTTCCCGCGACGTGTTCTAACAGTGCCAATGACGAGGCGTCTGCCCAGTGCAAGTCTTCGAGGATGAGGACCATCGGCCGATGGGTTGAAGCGCTCTTTAGGTAGGTCGTGATCGAGTCGAACAGCCGGAACCGCGCGGAGCCCGGGTCGAATGTCGGTGGGGGCGCCAGGTCAGGCAGCTTGGAGCGTAGCTCGGGCACGATCTCGCCGATGGCTTCAGCACCAGCGTCCATCGCCGATTCGAGGCTTTCGGCATCCGACTGGCTGATGAGCGATCGGAATATCTGAAGCCAAGGCCAGTAGGGAGGAGCGCCGTCGCCCTCGTAGCAGTTGCCCCAGAAGACATCCGCGTTGCGCGCGTCGGCGATTGCGGTTAGCTCTTGGGCGATCCGTGTCTTGCCAACGCCCGGCTCTCCTGACAGCATGACGACCTGTCCGAGGCCTGCCACCGCGTCGTCCAAGGCAGCGCCCACCTGGCCCATCTCGCGCTCACGCCCTACGAAGTCGGCGCTGAGCCTGCTGAGACGAGGCGCTGCGAACTCGTCCGACGGGTCAGATGCGTGTAGCCTGGCCGCACAAGAATTACAAAACGTGGATCGGGGGGCGTTTTCGTGCCCGCAATTCGTACAAAGCATGGATGAACGAGGTTCCTAGACTGATATTGCGAGTTTAGCAATCGCCCAGGTAGTGGTCAATTAATGTCGTGTGTCGAGGAGGCATGGGTCACGATCAGGTGTACGACCGCACTCGCATCCGCAATGGGAGCCCGCGCCTTTAGGACAGGGCAGTTGCCCCCAGGAACGCGGCGGCCGCCTCGTCGATCACCTGTGGTCGCAACACCGAATCTGCGCCGGGCAGCAGCATCGCCGACCGACAACGTGCGTACGTGTCCAGCTCGAGGCCGCGATACATGGCGTGATCGACTTTGGCAGTCATCAACTCCGCCAGGGGCGCACCCGCGTGGTCCGCGAAGGCACTCAAGGCTTCGAGTCCGCTCACGTGGGCGAGTTGGATGCTCTCGTCCATCGGCGGCTGTCCTTGGGCTTCGAGCTCGTCGTTGACAACGCTTCGAATGAACGGCCCGTTGGCCAGGTGGAAGTCTTCGAGCGCCACGACCAGACCGATGACTCGCTTCGCATCGGCGGCGCCGATTCCCTCACGCGCGCGCTCCACGCTGTCGACAACGCCGCCGGATCGTACCAAGTCCGCCCGCAGGTGCTCGCGATCGCCCGTCGAACGGCTCAACGCGCTGAACGGGCGGGTGATGCACTCGATGACGAGCGCCGCATCTGCGCCGTCGACGATCCAGGCGCCGCCGTCGGAAAGCTGCCTGACGCCGTTCTGACCGGTCAACAGTTTGCCGACGTAGGCCGAAAAGGATTTGGCCACCAACCGGATGAATCCTCCGCGGTCGAGTTCGATCAGGTCGTAGTACAGGCCGTGGGTGATTCGCCGGAGGAGATAACTTCGAATCGGGGGCAGGTTTTTGCCGTCCGGCAGCTTCAAGATCGGATATTTGCGGAACGGGTTGATGTTGTACGGCTCGAAATGAGGGTGCTGACCGGACGGGACGCCCAACATCGACCGGAACGCGGCGTAGTCACAGGCCATGATCACCAGAAAGCTCTCGACCTGCTTCGCGCCGATGCCAACGTCGCCGGTTTGCTTCGCCAGACTGGCGGCATCGAACGACTCGCCAGGGTGTTCCAGACACCAATCCCAGAGTGCGCGTCCTATCGTCCACACTTGGTCGATCGTGATCCCGTAAGCCTCTTCGTACGCCGCCTCGAACGCGAACCCAGCCACTCCCTGCTGCGACGGAGCGATCTGTCGATACAACGCCAAGGAGCGCGGTACGTAGCCGTCCGCCTCTCCGTCTGGGAGTTGCTGGTACGCCGCACGGTGCGCCATCGACCACGCACTGTCAGACACCTGCACTCTGAAGGCGGTGTCTGGCGACACTATGACGCTGCTCGCCAGTTCGCAGCATAGCTCCAGTTCCTGGGGCGAGAGCGGTCCGTCACGACCGTCACCTTCCGGTTCGCGTTCGAGCAGGAAGCGCACGACGGCGGCAAGCTGATGATCGGGCAGCGCCCCATGACTCGCAGCCTGCGCGATGAGAGTGAGTGTGCCACGTACATCGCGTCGTCGCAGCAAGTCGCCCAGGAGCGATCCTGGATCGGCATCCAGGTTGGATTGGGGGTCGTCTGTGGTCATTGGTTCACCAGTCACGATGATGCCTTGGTTTTTGGCGTACGGTCGCCAGTGGGCCGATGCTCCGAAGGCAGTTTACACCAGAGTCCCTGGCGGCGATTATGCCGCAAGAGTGGCGCGGCGGCTTAGACTGTCGAGCCGGTGCGACAGGACGCGCAATAAACGGCCCCACGGGGTAGAGACGCCGAACGGCTTCAGAGATTCGCCGACGCTTCCGGATTCAGGCAAGACGGCATCGTTGTCCCTGACAAAGCTCCAATGACGTTTTGAACCGTGAGCTCCCCCATCTTTTTGACCGTGGACGAGCTCGCGCTGGCGATGTGAGGAGCAATCACCACGTTTGGAAGCGTCAGCAACGGATCGTCGACAGGGATGGGCTCAGGGTCGGTCACGTCCAATGCGGCGCCCGCGATCTTGCCCGCCTTCACGGCTTCATACAGAGCGACGGGATCGACCGTGGGGCCTCGTGTCGTGTTGACGAGGAACGAGTGGGGCTGCATCAGATCGAGCTCACGCTTGCCGATGATGCGTTCAGTGTCCGCGGTCAGAGGTACATGCAAGGATACGAAGTCCGATTCTTCCAGCAATCCGTCCAAGTCTGGTCTCCACTCGACTCCGAGCCTGTCCTCCACTTCTGGCTTCCGGCTTCGGGAATAGTAGAGAACTCTCATGTCGAATGCCTGAGCTCGCCGAGCCACGGCGGTTCCGATAAGCCCCATGCCGATGATCCCCAGCGTGGCGCCGTGAACGTCTGTCCCCAGGTACGGTATCTGATCGAAGACCTTCCATTCACCCGCACGTATCTGCCTGTCGCCAAACGAAATGTTTCTCGCGACCGACAGCATCAGCCCGAAGGTGAAGTCAGCGCACGACTCGTGCAACACGCCTGGCGTATTCGATACGAGGACTCCGTGCTTCGTAGCCTCGCCAATGTCGATGTTGTCCATTCCGACTGCCCGGTTGGCCACGACCTTGAGTCTTGGAGCTTGGTCCAGCAATTCTTTGTCGACCTGGTCTGTTATCTCCGTAATCATGCCATCGCTTTCCCGCGCTTTTCGGAGGATGACCTCTCTCGGCGGAGCTGATCGTTCCGGCCACACTTCGAGCTCGACGAACTGCCGCAAGTGCGCGATGGCGTCAGGAATTATGTGCTCGCGTGTCACGAAGACTCTGTTGGTTGAAAGCTCGGACATGTTACTCCCTAGTCCAGTGGGTTCGGTCAGATCGTATAGAAAGACAGCTTAGAGGATGCGCCGCCATGGCCGCCATGTCAGCCTGCCAAGGCGGATATCCAAGCATATGGTGCAGCATCTGATTCTGTCGCCTGGAGCAACACTGACTGTGCGCAATGGCATTCTGAGCGGAGATCCAACTCCCTCATGGTTGGCAGTCGTTTCCTCACCACCCGAATTGCCTCGAAGCGACTCACGGTGAGTCGGTCGGACCCTGTTGAGATGTGTTCAATGCGTTCCTTCGGTGGTCCCTGCAATTTCGGCTGTTCCGATATGCATGCGACGAAATACTCAGCAGGGAGATTCGTCTTCGAAGTGTATCAAGTCACGTGATCTGGAGCGAGCATGATCATGTGTGATAACATTCGCCCATCGTCGATCAAAGCATGCCACAATGCCCATCATGCTAAGCAACAGTAGTCGCCCGGCCACACGCACCCAGTTCACACTAAGTGTGTTTGCAACGTATATGAGTCGAAGGCAGGTCCCCTTCGACCCTCGGGGTGTACGTCCTGGCTGAGTCGTCATACAGGGTGCTGCTCCAGCCGGAGCCTGCCGGCAGTGCCATACACCCAGCAAAGGACCATCTTAGTCACAGAAAGGTCGAAACGATGTTCAACTCGCTGACAGTAAGAATCGTAATGGCCCTCATTCTCGCCGCAGGTTTTTATGGTTTGGCAGTGGGTATCGTTGCTGGGCTCGGGGTTTTGGTTTATGCTCAAGTCGCACTGTGGGATTTTTCAGCCTCAGGCTCACTTTGTTTGCCGTGTTTGGCGCAGCAGCCATTCTTTGGTCAATCCTGCCGCGCCTCGACAGCTTCGAGCCACCTGGGCCTCTACTGATTCCTGATCGGCATCCCGATCTGTTTGCCGAGTGTTGGCTGTCAGCCCAAATGGGACA
>CAZPQQ010000047.1:0-2459 GCA_964588665.1 uncultured Dehalococcoidia bacterium
GCAGGAGTCTTCTCAAAGCAGCAAGTGAATACGAATCAGCCTCAACCGGTGTTGCTGTCGCTGGCAGTGGCGCTGTGGGCAGGCAGCTTCGACATTCTGTACCACACCCAGGACAGAGAGTTTCATCTTCAAGAAGGCTTGAACTCTGTCGCGTCTCGATTTGGGATACGCAACGCTTTTCGACTCGCTCGGAGCCTCGACGTCATGGCGTTATTGTCGTTGGTGACGCTCGGCATCTGGATGGATTTAGCCTGGCCCTTCTTCATCGGGTGCGCGGTCGCGGTCGGGTTGTTGAGTTACAAATACCGAATGGTTTCGCCGACGGATCTTTCTAGGATGGGCTTGGCGTTCGGCAGGATTAACGCGTACACGTCGACGACGATGTTGATCGCCACAATCGCCGCGATATCTGTCTGATGTCGTCATGAACGAGCACGTCTCGGGAGATCATCGAGGCGCCGTTTCTCCGCTAATGGGAGGAGGTCGTCCATGACCACGTCACCCGGCACCCCTGTCATCGTGGGCATCACCGGAGCCAGCGGCGCGGAGCTCGCTCGCGCCACGGTGGACACGTTGCTCGATAGCGGCACGCCGGTCATCGCCTCGGCGTCTTCGGCATCGCGGTTGGTGTGGGAGCATGAGCTCGACGAATCGTTCGGCGCCGCGCTCGAACGGTGGACGGACACGGGCCTGTTCACGTACCACCCTCCGACTCAGCTCTACGCATCGATCGCCAGCGGCTCTCTCGCGACGCGCGGCATGGCGATCGTGCCGTGCAGCATGGCCACGGCGGCGGCGGTCGCCCATGGGTTCGCCGACAATCTGATCAGGCGAGCCGCCGACGTATGCATCAAAGAGAAGCGGCCGCTTGTGCTCGTGCCGCGTGAGACGCCGTTGAGTGCGATTCATCTCGAGAACCTGACGAGTCTGGCGCGCCTCGGCGTCACGATCCTGCCTCCGGAGCCGCCATTTTATCTGCGCGAACTCACGGTCGACCGGATCGTGGATTACATCGCCCATCGCGTGATCGTCGCATTGGGCCTGGCCGACGCGATGCCGGAGACGTTCCGATACGACGGCCCATAGCTGGCGATTCCAACTTCCCTCACCAGACGGCAGCATGCTTGAATACCCTTGCGTCACACACTACAATTCCCAGGGCTGACGACACGGCCCGAAACAAAACGATATCAGGAGCGCCTGCCAGATGATCTCCTCCCTCGAAGCCGTAAGAGCGATAAACCGGGAACGCGGCAACACGATAATCGTCAACACCATGACGCCGTTCAGGTACCTGGAAGCGGTCAGCGATCGCCCAGACCTGGATCTGCCGATTTTCGGAGCGATGGGCAAGGCTTCGTCGGTCGCGCTGGGTTTGGCGCTTGCGCGGCCTGATCAGAGGATCGTGGTTCTTGACGGCGACGGGTCGTTGCTGATGAATCTGGGGAGTCTGGTCACGACGGCCGGTGCCGCTCCTGAGAACTTCGTCCACATTTTGTTCGAAGACACCGTCTATTTCACGACCGGCAGTCAACCGGTTCCCGGCGCAGGCCAAGTCGATTTCGGCGGCATGGCCAAGGACGCGGGCTTTGCGGCCTCATATTCGTTCGACGATCTGGAGGACCTCGCCTCCGAATTGCCGGCCATCATGGAACAAACCGGTCCGGTTTTCGTTTGCCTGAAGGTTAATCACCCCGAAGAGCCGCCGCCTTTCCACGTGCCCGACACCGCCAGAGAAATGCGCCGCCTCGCGTCACAGTTGGCTGACGAATAGACTCGATCCGAGTATCGCCTGACAATCGGAGACAACTGAACTTGTACGATTTCCACACTCACACGTTTCTCAGCGACGGCGTCCTCGCCCCCGTTGAGCTCATCAGACGCGCCTTGGCTGTCGGCTATGAGGTGATGGCGATCACTGACCACGTCGGTGCCGGCAACATGGAATTCGTCCTCAAGACCTTGATCGCCGATTGCAGGATGGCTTCTGATCGATGGGACATTTTGGCGCTGCCCGGCGTCGAGATTACGCACACGCCACACGAGGATATCGACCGCCTGGCACAAGAGGCTCGCAGGCTAGGCGCGAAGGTCGTGAACGTGCACGGCGAAACGATCTCCGAACCGGTGGACCCTGGCACGAACCTGGCAGCGGCCTCGTCGATGCACGTGGACATCCTGGCGCACCCCGGCCTCATCACGCTTGAGGAGGCGCACATCGCCGCCGGAAACGGCGTCTTCCTCGAGGTCACGGCGCGGCGCGGCCATGCATACGCCAACGGCCACGTCGTGCAGATGGCGAAAGAAGCGGGCGCGTCGACGGTGCTGGATTCCGACGCCCACGGCCCCGATGACCTACTCAAACGCGACTTCGCGATGAAAGTTGCGCGGGGCGCCGGCCTCGACGTCGAGCAGGCGGAGTCGCTGCTGGACTCGGCGCCGAAACAGTTTTTGCGGAA
>CAZPQQ010000047.1:2559-24472 GCA_964588665.1 uncultured Dehalococcoidia bacterium
CCCGCGGCAGCGATCTTTTCCTGCTGCATGGCTCGGATCAGCGCCGCCTCGTCGACGACCGGTCCCCGGCAGGCGTTGATGAGAATCGCGGTCGGCTTCATCAGGTCGAACTCGCGGTCGCTCATCATGCCGTGGGCTTGGGTGGTCAGGGGAACGTGCAGCGTGACGATATCTGACGTCTGGAGCAGTTCGTCCAACGAAAGCCGCGTCACGTTGAGTTCCTCTTCGAGTTCCTTCGGGATGTCGATTATGTCCGTGTAGACGATTTCGCATTCCCAGCCCGCGAGCCGGCGTGCTACTCGAGAGCCGATTCTTCCGAGTCCTATGATGCCGATTCTTTTGCCGGCGATCTCTTGGGCTTGAGAGAACCATTTCTGACGAATGTCGCCAGCCCATTTCCGGTCCTGGACCGTGCTGAATTGTAGCTGTAGCTTTCGAAGCGTGCTCACCAGCAACGCGATCGTGTGCTCCGCCACGGATATTGCGTTTCCGCCGCCGTTGTTGGCAACTTTGACGCCGAGTTCGCCGAGCGCCATCTTGTCCAAGTGGTTAGTCCCCGCGCTGGTGGTTTGAATGAGGCGCAGGTTCGGGATCTTGGCGGCGACATCAGGCGAGATCGGTCCCCCGCCGAACAGCACCGCGACGGTGTCTTGCATCTGTGCGGTCGCGTCATCGACGGACTGTCCGGAGTCCACCCAGGCGACTTCTACGTCCTCGGGTGCGACTTCTTGGTATGCTTGCAATTGCGATTCGTTCGGTCCGTAAAGAACTATTTTGGCACTCATCGTCTCTCCTGACATTCAATGGAAACCCACTCAAGATATGTAGCACGATTATATGCGTGACGCCCAATCAAGGCAACCTTCCTCGGAGTCATGATTCGATGCGTCCCGACGCGATTTCCAAGGCTCGGGTAAGCGTAAGCTCGTCGCCGAATCCTCCGGCTTTTGTCATGAGGGTCCTGCCTGCCGCGGAGCCGTCCGAGATTACGCCGCACGGGACTCCGGGCTCGACCTCGTTTATGATGTCCACGCTGGTCGCGCCCAATGCGCCGAGAACGGCGAAAGCTGTGTCGCCTCCGGCGATGACCAGTCCCGACACGTCGACCGTCCGCAGGACGCCGTACGCCAGGGTTCCGACGAACTTGCCGAGGTCAGCGGCGTCGGCAGCCGGATCGAGCGACGGCACCGCGGGCGAATCGGGTTCGGACCAAGCCAGGGCAACGTTGCGACCGGCACCGAGCTCCTCGCACACGGTTTCCCGCAAGCGAGCCATGTGGGCGCGGCGCTCCGGCGGATCGCTCAACGCCTCGCTCGGCTCCAAGGCCACGAGAGTCGCCCTGCCCTGCCCCGTCAAAACGCTCAATTGCGCCCGATTGACCTCGTGGCGACTCCCAACGATGATCAGCGCCGGACCTTCGGCGGCGCTGGCCTGAATTGGCGCGGACGCATCGGACTGCATTCGTCCTGCAATTGCGTGGGCCAATCCGGCGGATCCGGCGACGACGCAACCCGGCAGTGCATTCGACGCATCGGCCAGCACGTTCAGGTGTTCGTCAGTGGCCGCGTCAACCGCTACGACGTTGTGACCGTCGTCGGTTGCGGCCCTGATAGCGGCAGTGAGTTGACCTGAACCTACTTCGACTGCCGACAGACCGATCGACGTAGCCGAGAGTTCGCCTTCTAGCGTCAACATCTCGGTCAGACTCGTGGACGCGACCGGCGCCAAGGCGTCTTGGCCTTCCGGGATTGTTGACACGGTTTGCCCGTGAACGAGCAACCTGCCTTCGACCACGGTTCGGCCCAGTTTGGGGAACGCGGGGCATACGATTATCGCCGGGGCTTCGGTCGTCTCCAGCATCGCGGCGCATTCTGCTGCCAGATTGCCGCGTCCGGTCGAGTCGATCTTTTTGTACAGGCGATCGAAGCCCGCTTCAATCAAGTCCCTCGCCGCCATCCGCACGGGGACCAGCGCCAGCGCCGAGTCCGCGTTTCGCGTTTGGGTGTTGATGCAGGCTACGTCAACGCCCGACAGCAGCCCTTCGCGTGTGCTCGCTCTGCACAGCACCCTGACTCGCAGACCCTGGGATGCGAATGCGCCCGCGGTGTCCATTGCCCCAGTCAGGTCATCTGCCACAACACCCATGGACGGTTCGGTCACGTGACGCTCCTTTTAACAATGTGCCGTCGATTGTATAATCTGCGCTACGGCGTTTGGACCTAATGCAATCGGAGATGTCTTTTGGAGAACACGGCCCTCGCGGGCACACGGGTTTTGGACCTGACCCACCACATCGCAGGGCCCTACTGCACCAAACTGCTCGCCGACTTCGGAGCGGACGTCATCAAAGTCGAGCGACCAGGCTCGGGTGACCCCACACGCCGGCAAGGCCCGTTCGTCGGCGACGACCCCGATCCCAACAAGGGGTTGCCGTTCCTGTACCTCAACACCTCGAAGCGCTCGATCACGCTGAACCTGAAATCGCCCGACGGGCAACGCATGCTCAAAGAACTCGTCGCCGAATCGGATGTCGTCGTCGATGGATTCCGGCCGAGCCTCCTGCCCTCGCTCGGATTGGCATACGAAGATTTGCGGAAGATCGACCCTTCATTGGTAATGGTGTCGATTTCGAACTTCGGGCAGACCGGGCCGTACCGCGGCTACGAGGCAACCGACATCGTCGAATACGCGCTCGGCGGACTGCTGTACATCTTCGGATTGAACGAACGAGAGCCGCTCAAACACGCGCTCGACCAGGCTCAGTACAAGGCCGGAACCAACGCCGCTTCGGGCGCGGCCATCGCCGTCCTGCACCGCCTTCTGACGGGGCAAGGCCAGCATGTCGACGTTTCCATTCAGGAGTCTATCACCTCGGCAGTGAGAGACACCACGGCGGCGTTCGCAAACTACGGCATCGTGAAATGGCGCCAACCTGGCCCGGCCGGCGAGATTCCACGCGGTCCGGTGGAGACCAGCGACGGCTACATCATGCCCATCGCTTTCGGCGCCGTGGACTGGAACGAGACCGCCGATTTCTTGCAGGCGTCAGAGCTCAAAGACGACCGGTTCGCGACGCCACAGGATCGTCAGGAACACATCGGCGAGATCCGAGATATATTGACGGCGACGTTCGCGCGATGGAAGAAGTATGACTTGTTCTACGAAGCGCATAAACGGCGACGCCTCATCTACGGGATCGTTCAGGACGGCGAAGAGGCGCTGCACAATCCGCAGTACGAGGCCAGAGGGTACTTCGTGGACATCGATCACCCGGTCGCCGGCATGCAGACCTATCCCGGCGCGCCGTTCATCATGAGCGCGACGCCATGGCGGGCAGGTTCGTCGGCGCCGACGCTCGGCGAGCACAATTCCGAGATTTACGGCGAGAAACTGGGATACTCGAACGCTGAGCTGGTCAGGCTCACGGCGGCAGGTGTGATATGACGGCTAAGCTTCCTCTCGCTGGCGTGCGGATTGTCGAGCTGGGGCAGCTCATCGCGGTTCCGTTCGCGGTCAAGATGCTCGCCGACATGGGCGCGGAAGTGATCAGAATCGAGTCGTGCGGACGGCTGGACAACTATCGCGCGAATTCGTTTTACGACAACGATTCTTCGGGCGAATATTGGAACCGGGCGGTCAACTTCTACGACCAGAACCGCAACAAGCTCAGCCTGACGCTGGACATGACCAACCCCGAGGCGCAGAAAACACTGCGGGACCTGATCGCTGTCAGCGATGTCTTTGCCCAGAATTTCACGCCCAGGGTCGTCCGCAACTTCGGACTCGAATACGAAGACTTGCGCGCGATTCGACCTGACATCATCATGGTGTCGTCGACGGGCTACGGGTACTCGGGCCCATGGAGCAATTTCGGCGCGATCGGATACGGCACCGAAGCCGCGTCCGGGCTTGCTCACACGACCGGCTACGAAGGCGGTCCGCCGATGCTTCCGGAGATACCTTACGCCGATTACACCGCGGCGGAGCACACGGTATTCGCCGTCGCCGCTGCGCTGGCGGTCAGGGCACGGACCGGCCAGGGCCAGTTCATCGACGTCTCGCAGACGCAGACGATGAGCGCCGTCTCTCCCGAAGTGTTGATGGACTTCGCGGTCAACGGCCGGAAGATAGAGCGGCTCGGCAACCAAGCCCGTGCATTGGCGCCACAGGGGTGCTACCCGTGCTCGGGCAATGACAGGTGGATCGCGATCTCTGCTCAAACGGATGCCCATTGGCAATCGCTTTGCGAGACGCTCGGCGACCCGGAGTGGACCCGAGACGAGAGATTCGGAGACTCGCAATCGCGGTGGGCGAATCGCCACGATCTTGACGGTCTGATCGGCCGGGAAACAGCTCGATGGGAACACCGCGAGCTGGAACGCGATCTGCAATCCAAGCGCGTGCCCGCGGGTGCCGTGCTCGACGGCAAGGAGTTGCTTTTCGACGCTCATCTGGCCGAGCGAGGATACTACGAGGTGGTCGAGCACGAACCGTCAACAGGGATGCCACCCCTCCCTTACACGACCAGGCCATGGGTCTTCTCCGAGACTCCGGGCTCCATCAGGCGCGCGGCGCCGTTGCTCGGTGAACACAATCGATGGACACTTGCCGAGGTTCTGGGGAAGAGCGAGGCTCAAGTCGCGGACCTGGAACAAGCCGGGATCATCGGCTACGCTCCCGTCAACCACAGCCCGCCGCCGGCGCCAACCCCCGAGACCCTTATTCGCCAGGGAAAGGCGATCGGACACGAACCGGATTTCAGAGAGCAGGTGAGAGACGCGTTCAGTCCGGATTCGTAAGACGCCTGACGGCTCCCACATCGTCGCCCACGACAATCGTCCGCACCTCGGGACGCGGACCTCGCGATGGTCACTGATGACTTGTGCTGAGTCCACCGTCTGTTGCCTCACCATCGGTCCGAGCCTATAATCCCATCGTACGAACAAATGAGACGCTTTGCCGCTGTCTGCACTTGGCGGCCACCGTCGCAGCCCGAAAAGGTAGGCGCTCAGTATTGTCTGCATCCATTGCCATTGCCATCGACGGCCCCGTAGCATCGGGCAAAACTGCGGTCGGGAGAGAGGTCGCCCGACGGCTCGGCTGCCGGTTCTTGGACACGGGCGGCACATACAGAGCCGTCACCCTGGAAGCTCTCAGGCTAGAGGTGGACCTCGGCCACGAATCGAGATTGAGCGACCTCGCGGAGCACATGGATATCGAGCTCGTGGGGGGACCGGACGGCGACCGGTTGTTCGTGGGCGGGGTGGACGTGACTGACGAACTCAGAAGTCCGGCAGTGGATCGAGCCGTCTCCAAAGTTTCAGCGGTGTCCGGAGTAAGGGCGGCGGTCGTCCCGCAGCAGCGACGAATAGCCACCCAAGGCCCGATCGTGATGGTAGGCCGAGACATCGGCACCGTGGTTCTTCGCGACGCCAGGGTCAAGGTCTATCTCGACGCGTCTCCGGAGGTTCGGGCGGAGAGGCGCTGTCACGAGATGGAGCAGTCGGGGCAGTCGCCGAAACTGGAACGGGTACTCGAAGACCTGCTGAGGCGGGACAAAATCGACAGCGAGAGAGACGATTCGCCTCTGATGCCCGCCGATGACGCTCTGATCATCGACACTGGCAGCCTCGGGCTCGAACAGGTGGTGGCTTCGGTTATCGACCATGCCGGGGCGGTGCGATGAAGGCTGTCTACCCGGTGTGCAACTTCCTCCAGAAGCGGACACTTCGACTGTTTAGCGACTGGAAGGTGACAGGCGCCGAAAACGTTCCGCCGACCGGCCCATTGGTGATCGTCGCCAACCACATGAGCAACGTAGACCCTTCCCTTCTCGCGGTCAGCATATCGAGAAGGATCAGGTTTCTCGCCAAAGACGGCCTGTTCAAACTTCCGTTGGCAAAATGGTTTCTCGGGTCGTACGGCGCCTTCCCGGTGAACCGCGAGGGCGTGGACGTCAGCGCCTATCGATGGACACTAAACCAGATCAAGTCGGGCGGCGTGATCGTGCTATTCCCGGAGGGCACCAGGAGCCAGGGGCAGCTCATCCAGGCGAAATCCGGCGTCGCCAACCTGGTGATGCGCACGAAAGCTCCCATACTGCCCGTTGGAATCACCGGCACCGAGCGCCTCGGTTCGATCTTTCGAGTCGCCAACCCGACGGGACGGATTCGGGTCAACATCGGCGAGGTGTTCTCTTTGCCCGACATTGAGGGAAGACCAGGCAAAGACGTCATGGAATCGATGATGACGATGGTGATGCACAGGATCACAGACCTTCTGCCGGAAGAGTACCACGGCGTCTACCGACAAGCGCCCGAGTGACGATACCTGTCACGGCGAGGCCACGAACGGCGTTGAAATCGTCGCGCAGGTAGGTTAGATTGGAATCACAGCCAAGCTTTATCGGACCGGTTCCGATCCGAGCGCTCAGGCAGGCCAACGACGGCGCCTATCGCGCGAACCCAAAGTGGGGTGAGCACGACAGGAATCTGTGACGCTCCAGCGGCTGAGAGGCAGCAAATGTGCGGAATCATCGGATACTCCGGGAGCAGGCAGGCCGCCCCGATCATACTTGAGGGCCTCGCGGCGCTAGAGTATCGAGGCTACGACAGCGCGGGCATCGCCGTGCTGGACTCGGATCAGCGTCTGGAGGTCCACAAGAAGTCCGGCAAGCTGACCAACCTCCACAACGCATTGAGCAACGGACTCCCTAAAGGCGTCTCCGGAATCGGCCACACTAGATGGGCGACCCACGGCGGCCCCACCGATTTCAACGCCCACCCCCATGGCGACTGCAACAACGAAGTTATCGTGGTTCACAACGGCATCGTCGAGAACTACCTCGAGATAAAAAGAGAGTTGATCGAAGCCGGGCATGAATTCGCGTCACAGACGGACGCCGAGTGCATCCCGCATTTGATCGAGTCATACCTTGCGCAAGAATACTCCTTGCACGACGCCGTCCGTGAGACCGCTCGACGCATCAAAGGCGCCAACGCCGTCGTGGCAATCTCGGCCCGCGACCCAGGCAAGCTGGTTGCGTTCCGGCTGGGGAACGCCGGGGGTCTGGTCGTCGGATACGGCGAGGACGAGCACCTTCTGGCCAGTGACTTGCCCGCTCTGCTGCCCCATACGCGGGATGTCGCGTATCTGGCCGGAGGTGAGATGGTCACGCTCGACGAGCATGACGTCAACTTCTTCGATCTGGACGGCGGCCCCGTGGCGAAGAGCACGATGCACGTGGCCTATGATTCGCTGTCCGCCTCGATAGGCGAATACCCGCACTTCATGCTCAAAGAGATACACGAGCAACCCGAGGCGGTCATCAACGCACTCAGGGGCCGGATCGTTTTCGACGACGCCACCGTGCCGTTCGACGAAGTCCTGCTTACGGACGAGCAAGTGGCTCAAATCGACAGGGTTGTGTTCGTCGGAATGGGCACGAGCCTCCACGCCGCCATGGTTGGCAGGACGTGGATGGAAGCGCTCGTGCGCATCCCGTCCGAGTACGACAACTCGTCGGAGTTCCGATACAGGGACCCGGTTATCGACGACCGCACACTCGTTGTCTCCATAAGCCAATCGGGCGAGACGGCCGACACTCTCGCGGCCATGGAAGAGGCGATGAACAAGGGCGCCCTGCAGATCACCTTGTGCAACTATCCCGGCACCCAGACTACGCGCATCGCTGACAGCACCTTGCAGATACGCGCCGGCTTAGAGGTGGCCGTGGCGTCGTCCAAGACTTTCATGTCCTCGTTGACGGCGCTGTACCTGCTCGCCATCCATCTCGGCGCCCGCCGAGGCGTCTTGGACCCGGCTAGACGCCGCGATCTGGTTGCCGAGCTAGCCCGATTGCCGGACATGATCAGCGCGATGCTGACCAACGAGGCGCAATACAAGGCCCTGGCGCAGGAGTTCGGGCGGCGCGCCGACTTCCTCTACCTTGCCAGGGGCATTAGCTTCCCTCTGGCCATGGAGGGCGCAATCAAGCTCAAAGAGATCAGCTACATCCACGCCGAGGGTTATCCGGCCGGCGAAATGAAACACGGGCCTATTTCGCTGATCGACGAAAACATGCCTGTCGTGGCGTTGATCCCCTCGGACCCCCTCCACGACAAGATGCTCAGCAACATCAACGAGGTGAAGGCGAGAGGCGGAACAGTCATCGCCGTGGCATCGGAAGGCGACACCGCCATCGCGGAGAGGGCCGACCACGTGATATACGTTCCGCGAGCTTCACAGCTCATCAATCCGATGCTCATGGCCGTGCCGATGCAGCTCCTCGCCTACCACATCGCCGTGTGGCGGGGAACGGACGTCGACAAGCCGCGCAATCTGGCTAAGTCGGTGACCGTCGAGTAGCGGAAGGTCAACCACACGCTTGGGCGTGAACGCCCAGAGCACGAGGCGCCTCGGTCTTATGGCGATAAACAAATTAAATGGCGGCATTATGATCTCGCCATTCTGAGGCCGCAGCCGAAGAATCTCGCTCCGCATCGCACAGGCACATCCCTGCGGGGCCCCAGATGCTTCGCTTCGCTCAGCATGGCGAACTGGCTTGAGCACAATGTATTAAGTTGATCACCATCAGGCCGAGCCTGTTGACAGGCTTGGGCGTAAACGCCGAGAGCGGCGGGGCTTCGGTCTTCAGCCAGAGCATGGCGATTCGACATCCTGTGACAACCAGACGTTGAACAGGCGGGGCGCTTGTGCTAACTTATCTGCCACAGGAGTGACATATGCTACCGCACGTATCCAAATTTGGAATCTATCTGAATGCAGACGAAGGCAAGGTCGTCAGGATCACATCCCCTTACTGGTTCCCTGAGGAACCGGATTGGGTTTACGTGACCGACGAGGTCAACGCCACGCTGCTTCACATCCGTGACGTGATCCAAGAGAAAAGCCTGTCCACCGAGGCCAGCGCCGTTACCTGGGGCAGAATCCCTCTCAAAGACTGATCCGGCCTCACATGCGACATAGGGCGATTAGGCGCCGCACTTGAGCCACCCCACGCAGACCGACGGCCCAACATCCAGGCGTTCCTTTCGAATGCCTCAAATGCCGCCTGCTTTCCGATATCCCGCATATCGCGCGTATTGGCTTGGAACGCTTGCGTCCGTTGGCGGATACCAGATGCTGACTTTCGGCCAGGGCTGGCTCACCTATGAGTTGACCGGGTCGCCGCTGTATCTGGGGTTCGTGGGCTTGGCAAACGCCAGCGCGGCCATCGGGCTGAACCTGTTCGGAGGCGTGCTCGCCGACAAGCTAGATAAACGCAAGCTGATCATCGCCACCCAATCCGTGACGGCCTCCCTTATCTTCCTTCTGGCGACGCTCACGATTACCAACGCCATCGAAGTCTGGCACATCATTGCCGTCGCGCTGGCCAGCGGGGCCGTCAATGCGTTCGATCAGCCAGCCCGAATGGCCCTGTACCCTCACCTGATCGACCGTAAGGCGATGGTCAGCGCCGTGGCTCTCAATTCGGCCGTGTGGCAGGGCACCCGCATCGTGGCGCCGGCCGTCGCCGGCTACATAATCGGCTCCCTGGGCACAGCGTCGTCGTTCTATCTGGCAGGCTCCGGATTCGTCACCATGGCGATGGTGATTTTCTGGCTCCACATTCCCAAGATCGAGAGCGGATCACGCGGCAACCCCTTGCAGGACATGGTCGAGGGGTTGAGGTTCATCGGCGGCAACAGCGTCTTCGCCTTTTTGATTGGAATGACGTTCTTCAACAGCTTCTTCGGCATGGCATACGTCATGATGATGCCTGTGTTCGCGGTAGACGTCCTCGAGGTCGGCGCAAAGGGCCAGGGCGTATTGTTGGGCATCGGGGCGGTTGGCGGCCTTGGAGTCACGATGTTCCTGGGCACGAAGTCCAACTTTACCAAGAAGGGATACCTCATCATCGGCGGCGCCGTTGTATTCGGACTGGCCATCGCCGCGTTCGCCCTGACGGCCAAGTATTTCCACAGCTACGTCCTGGCGATGGTCCTCTTGGCGGTGATGGGCATGTCCAGCTCAACCTACATGATCTCCATCATGAGCTCTCTCCAGATACTCGTTCCCGACAACATGCGGGGCCGAGTCATGGGTTTTTACAGCATGACCTGGAGCATCATGCCTCTGGGAGCTTTGTGGTCGGGAGCTCTCGGCAGCTTCCTCGACGACGTGCCTCTCGCCATAGCCCTTGGCGGGTTTCTTGTCAGCGGCTTTGCCATCGGTCCCGCCCTGGTAAACAAGAAGCTGCGGAATATCGGCGAATTGCTAGAACAAGCGGACGGCGGTTCCTGGGCAGCCCCTGCTCCTCCGGATCGCAGCGCGGAGCCCGCATCAACCGCTGGCAACGACAACTAGCGCCTGAACAGCCGCGATCGGCATCGCTCGACCACAGGAACACTGACTTTGAACGATCTGACCAAATACCAGTACGTTCGTCGCTTTGGCGAGACCACGGATGTCGAGGTTGTCGGCGGCAAAGCTGCGAGCTTGTCACGCATGGCAGCGTCCGGAATGCCCGTCCCGCCCGGACACACGTTGACCGCCCAAGCCTATCACGACCACCTCGCGGCGTCCGAGCTCGAACCGGCAATAGCCGCGGAGTTGGCAGGCCGCGACCCGTCAGATTACGCCGCACAAGCATCCGTCTCCGCCCGAATACAGTCGATGATCACCGAGGCGCCCCTGCCAACGGACGTCGTCGAGGAAGCGCGGAACGCCTACCGGACACTGACCGCAGCCGAGTCGGGCCCCATACCGGTATCCGTCAGGTCGTCCGCCACTGCCGAAGACCTGCCCGGCGCCAGCTTTGCGGGCCAACACGACACATACCTGAACGTCGGCTCCGAACAGGACATGCTGCGAGCCGTTATCGATTGCTGGGCCTCGCTGTGGAGCGTGCATGCGATCATGTACAGGGAGGCGCAAAACATAGCCCACCACGACGTGGCGATGCCGGTAGTGGTGCAGCACATGCTGGACCCCACGGTTTCCGGTGTGGCATTTACGGTCAATCCCGTCACGGCCGACGCGACCGAGATCGTCATCAACTCCTGTTGGGGCTTGGGCGAGGCGGTCGTTTCCGGAATCGTCAATCCCGATCACATCGTGGTGTCAAAGGAGAACTTGGCGGTCGCCGAATTTCAGGTGGCGAACAAGAACGTTATGGTTGTCCGGGACGGGAATCAAGGGACAAAGCAGGTCTCGGTGGCGGTGGCGTCGGCGAAGGCTCAGGCCAAATCCCTGTCCGAGGAACAGATAACGTCACTCTGCGAGATGGCCAGCACGCTCGAAGCTAGCTACGGCGCTCCGCAAGACATCGAATTCGCGTTCGAAGGCGACACCCTAAGCCTGCTGCAGTCGCGCCCTATCACCACGCTGTAGCGGGACACCTGATCGCATGACGCACCGGCCACGCGGGCAAAACAACAACCGCGATCTGTGCCTTCGTCGGTTAATGCGCCGACCCCCTCCCGCCACTTTCCGAGACTGCGAGACCTCAGGCGCGGTGGAACAATGAGACAGCCTTGTGTAGACCTGATCCAATGGTGGAATTCACCTGATCGTTCATATTCGGACGTTCATCAGCGCAACGTCCCTAGAGCGTGCCAATGGAATCGGAGCCACAGGCAACACTCGTCGTCAGAGGCGGCCCCAACAGCGGCGCGATAGTCGCGTTGTCCGGGGGGCCTATCACGATGGGTCGCCGGTCGGACAACGACATCGTGGTCGACGAAACGACCGTCTCCCGCCGCCACTCGCTTATCATGGACACACCCGGCGGATACGTCGTGCGCGACCTGAACACGACCAACGGCACTTTCGTCAACCAGAACAGGCTCGACCAATCCGAGCACACGCTGCGCCACGGCGACCAGATCAGACTCGGCGGCAGCGAGGTCACGATCATGTTCCGCCAAGAAGGGCCCCGCACGATGGCCATGTCGACCCCGCCTTTACCAGAGGACGGTGCAGTCGCTCCGATCGCCGACCAGACAGTGATGCCGCCCGTGCAGCCGGCTGCACCGGCAGCGATGCTCGAAGTCGTGGACGCGGCGCTCTTGTCGGCGTTGGGGTCGCGAAAAGGCTCGGTGGTCAGCAGGTCGGCGCTTCTCGCAGAGCTGTGGCCTGACGAACATGATGACGCCGTCACGTCCCTGAAGCTGGACGAAGCGGTGGCCAGGCTCCGGTCCCAGCTTGACCAAGATCCTGACAACCCGGTCAGCCTCGTCACGGTCGGACAATTCGGATACCTCCTCGTCTCGCTAAAGGCGCGTCGGTGCAGGATGGAGTAATCGACATATGGTCTCGTTGCCTCCAGGCAGCAGCCTCGGCAGATATCGCGTAGTCGAGCAGATCGGACGCGGCGGAATGGCCACCGTGTTCCGGGCGCTCGACCCCAACCTGGACCGTTACATCGCGGTAAAGGTCCTGCCGTCCTACTACACTGACGACCCGACTTTCGTCGAAAGGTTCGCCCAAGAGGCCCAAACAGTCGCACGCCTTCGACACGCGAACATCCTACAAATCTACGACTTCGGAGACGACAAGGGTTTCACCTACATCGTCACCGAGCTCGTTACTGGCGGGACACTTCAGGACAAACTCGGAGTCGATCCACTCTCCACCGAGGAAACCCTCCGGTTGATGGGTCCACTGGCCGACGGGTTGGACTACGCGCATTCGCAGGGGATTATCCATCGCGACCTCAAACCCGCCAACGTCCTCCTGGGGGACAACGACATTCCGATCTTGGCCGACTTCGGCCTGGCGCGCATGCTCGAAGCGTCGATAAGGTTCACCCAGGCTTCCCAAGCGCTGGGCACGCCGGAGTACATGTCACCCGAGCAAGCCATGGGCGCCGACGCGGACCACCGGTCGGACCTCTACGCGTTTGGCGTGATGCTGTACCAGATGCTGGTCGGCCAGACGCCGTTCCGCGCCGACACGCCCGCCGCGACTTTGATGGCCCACGTACACAAAGCGATGCCGCTGCCCACGTTGCTCAACTCGAACATCGCACCGCGAATTGAGGCGATACTGCTTAAGGGACTCGCCAAGAACCCGGAGGACCGTTTCCAGTCGGCCAAGGACATGATCACCGCGCTCACAATGGCGGGAGGTCCGCCGGGGCCGATGCCTGACGACACAGGATCGGTCACAGCCGTCATGGACGCCGCCGGACCAGGCGCCGGCGCCACCGAGGAGATGACGACTCCCATCAGTCCAGAGGCGGTTTCGTTGCCTACAGTCCGCCTTGGAGCCGGTGAGGCCGCCGTCGACAGCGCAACCGAAGCCATCGACGTGGCCGAACCGGCCGAGGGTCCGACCGCAGCGCCGCCTAGCGGCAAAGCTCGGTTTCCGATGTGGGCGATGGTCGCGGCCGGAGCGGCAATCATCGCCGTCGTGGCTGGCGGCATCGCGCTTGCCACGATGTCCGGCTCGGACGATGCGCCCGAAACGCCGCCGGTGGCATCAGCTCCGGTTGCGCCCGCTTCTCCGGCAACGGAGTCAGTAGCGCCGGCGCCGGTTGCGGCAGCCGCGCCCATACCGCCGACCGCCGTTCCCACTCCCGAGCCGACGGTCGTTCCGACGCCCGCGGCGACCCCAGTGCCGACGATACCCCCCATCGACATTCTGTCCGCGCTACCCGGGATCATGGACGAAGCCGAGGACAACATCCTCAAACTGCGTAAATTCGAGGTTGCCCCGGACGTCAACGCCGACTTCAAGTCCAGAGCCGATCTTGAAGAGATCACGAGAGGGTTCTTCCGACGACAAGAGGTTCGACAGCAGGTGTTCGAGGCGCAGGAGCTGTACAAGGCCCTCGGGCTCATGGCCGAAGAGGAGGACCTCGAAGAGATATTGACTCGAATCCAGAACCAACAAGTCCTCGCCCTGTTCGACGACCAGACCGAAAGCGTCTATGTGATGTTGGATGAGGCGACGATCGGGCCGAAGGGCAAACTGACGTACGGCATGGCCTATATGGCCGCTGTCCAACAGGAGCTGTTCAACATCGCGGACATCCGCAACCGCACTCGCGCGGCCGGATCGGACTACTTCCGGGCCGCCAACGCGCTGGTCCAGGGCGACGTGGCTCAGGTTTCGTCGGGTTTCATTGCCACGGTCTTGACCGGCGACGAAGCCCGCGTCGTGCGAGAGCCCATACCCGACTCCGAGCTGATGAAGGCGCCGCGCATCGTCGTGGAAACCGTGCTGTTCCCAGTTGTGGAGGGGGCGGACTTCGTTGCCGAGCTTTTTGGCGTCGGCGAGTGGGAGGCGATAAACGACGCGTACGCCAATCCGCCGGTCTCGACGGAACAGGTGCTTCACCCTGAGATGTACTTTGAGGGTGAAGAACCGCAACTGAATCCGCTGGCAGACATCTCACCGGGCCTGGGGCGGGGCTGGAACGAAGTCAGCAACGACGTCATGGGCGAGTTCCTGGTACGGGCTTACCTGGAGGAGTACTTGGATGCCGACCAGGCCGCCGCAGCCGCGGAGGGTTGGGGCGGCGACCGATACTCTGTGCTCAACGGCCCACTGGGAGAACGCCTGTTCGTGTCGTTGCTCAGGCGGGACACGTTCGAAGACGCAGCAGAGTTCTTCGATGGTTACCGGATTTTCATGGGAGTGAAGTATCAAGGAGTCGAAGGGGTTTCGACTCAAGGCAACCAATCCAGCCGTACTTGGAAAGCGTCCGACGAAGCTGTGTTCATCGGGCGCTCGAGTGCTACGGTATTTTTGATTATTGGCGAGAGCACCAACACCGTCGGCAATGCATTGGAACTCGTCGAAGATTCGCTGGCGCCAGCCGCTCCTGGGCCCACGCCCATCACCGGCGCCCCAAGGGGTTAGGCCTCCTCGCTGTTGACAAGATTCGCGCCAAGGTGTAGTTAATAGGGCTGTTGTGGCCGCGCATCGTCGCAAGCGATGCTTCGGGAGTGTGGCCGTCCAGTCGCCCTGCCTGGCGATAATCCGGTGCTCAGTGAATTTGTGGCCAGCCAAGAAGCATCCATCCAAACCGTGCAAGCCATGGCCGAGGCCGTGGGAGTCCCCCTGTCCGAGCAGGAGAGCGCCGACCTGGTGGCCGGACTCCAGGCATTGGCTGATGACATGATTTCCTTGGATGCCATCGATGTCCACGACATCGAGCCCGCCCCCGTCTTTCATGCTCGACCTCAGGCCGACCGCCAATGACCGGCCAGCAACTCTGTTTCCTCACTATCGCCGAGGCTGCCGAAAGCATCGCCCGAGGCCAGCTCTCTCCGATTGAACTCATCCAGGCCCACCTCGAACGAATCGAGCAGACCCAGCCCCAGCTCAATTCGTTCATCACACTGCTCGCTGACGAAGCCGTTGAAGAGGCCAAGCGAGCTGAAGCCGATATCCGGTCCGGACGCTCCCGCGGCCCTTTGCACGGGATCCCCATCGGGCTCAAGGACCTGTACTACACCAAAGGAGTCCGCACCACGGTCGGCTCCGACATCCTGCGCGATTTCGTTCCCGATTACGACGCGGCCGTCACCGAGCGATTCAGAGACGCCGGGGCGATTATCATCGGCAAGCTGCAGATGCACGAGTTCGCGCTGGGATCGACCAGCACGAATCCGCACTACGGACCGGCTCGCAATCCCTGGGACACAAACAGGGTCACGGGCGGTTCCAGCGGCGGATCGGGCGCCGCGGTAGCCGCCGGGCAGTGCATGGGCGCGCTGGGAAGCGACACAGGCGGATCGATTCGCATCCCCTCCGGCTTGTGTGGAATCGTCGGGTTCAAGCCTACGTTCGGACGGGTCAGCAGGCACGGCGTGTACCCGCTTGCATGGACGCTGGACACGGTCGGCCCGATGACGCGCACCGTTCGGGATTCGGCGCTCATCATGAACGCTATTGCAGGCCACGACCCTCGCGATCAGTCCTCGGCAGTCGGACCGGACGAAGATTTCACGGCCGAGCTCGACTCCGGAATCCAAGGCCTACGAGTCGCAGTGCCCGAGGATTTCTTCTACGACGTCATCGACCCCGATGTCAGAGACGCTGTCGAGCGAGCCACGGGAGTGCTGACCGACCTGGGAGCGTCCGTGGAACGGGTTTCGATTCCGGCGCTCAACCACTCGCTGGCGATCTCCTCCACGATCTTGATGACTGAGGCCGCCGAGGTGCACGCGGCTCACCTGAAGGAGGCGCCCGAACGCATAGGCGCAGACGTTCGCGGCCGGCTCCACGCTGGGACGCTAACGCCAGCCGTCAGCTACATCAAGGCGCAGCGAGCCCGCACCGCGTTCAACCGCGAGCTGGCCGAATCGATGACGGGATTCGACGTGCTCGTGGCGCCGACGACGGTCACCGGCGCTCCCGGAATCGACGATACGGTGGTCGACGTGGGAGGACGCACGGAGAACATCCTGTCTCTGATGTCGAGGCTGACCCGACCGTTCAACATCTGCGGCTACCCGACGGTGTCGGTCCCGTGCGGGTTCACCAGCGCGGGCATGCCCATCGGACTCCAGATCGCCGCCCGCCCGTTCGACGATGCGACCGCCCTACGTGCGGCTCACGCCTACGAGCAGGCGACGGAATGGCACACGCGGAGGCCGCCGGTCTAACCGAGCACACGATCACGGACAATCCGCTATCAAGAATTTCAGACAATGAATACGGCCACGGAGGCGAAACTTTGAGTACACAAACCGGACTGTCCTTGTACGAAGCCGCTCGCGCGGCGGGCGTCACGTTCTCGCAGGAGTTCGTGGCCAAGGACAAGTTAGTTGAAGCCAACAACATGAAGTTCCACTACCAGGAGTGGGGCGACTCCGGCAATCCGGACATGCTCGTCCTCCATGGGTTCGCCCAGACATGCCATTCCTGGGATTTCGTCTCCCTGGGCTTCGCCGATCGTTTTCACGTAATCGCCCTCGACCAACGCGGGCACGGCGACTCCGATTGGGCGCCGGACGGGGACTACTCGCCGGAGACGCAACAAGCCGACATCAACGCCGTCGTCGAGGCGATAGGCCTCGACAACTTCGTTCTCATGGGCCTCTCGATGGGAGGCCGAAACTCGTTCACGTTCGCCGCCAACCACCCCGAACGGGTTCGCGCCCTGGTCATCGTCGACGCGGGACCTCAGAACATGTCAACTGGATCGCAGAACATCCGTCAGTTCGTTCAACAAGACGACGAGCTCGAGTCGGTCGATGCGTTCGTTCAGAGGGTCGTCAGCTACAATCTGCGTCGGGACCCGGTCCAGGTGCGGGGCAGCATTCTTCACAATCTGAAACAACTCCCGAACGGCAACTGGACGTGGAAATACGACAAAGCTCTTCGTTCGTCCAACCGGCGGATGCAACAGGACCCTGCCATGACCGAACGGCTCTGGGGATACCTCGAATCACTGCAGTGCCCGACTCTCGTGGTGAAGGGCGCCGACAGCGACATCATCGCGCTCGACACCGCGGGCGCGATGCACGAGCGCATCCCGAACGGCCGGCTGGCCACGGTCGAGGGCGCGGGCCACCTGGTCATGGGCGACAATCCCTCCGGGTTCGAGCAGGCGGTAACCTCGTTCTTGAACGACTTCGCGTAACGACAGGGTGCATGAAATGGCGAACCAACAACTTATCAGCGTCGAAGAGCGTCGCGACATCGAAGCGCTGATCAAGTCGTTCGACAATCACGGGTGCGGAATGGGGCTGGACCTCATCGCCCAAAAAGCGCTGCGGAGGCTGCTGGACGCGCTCGGCGACGCCGAAAAGATCATCTCGAATCAAGGCAGCGCCCAGGCAGGCGCCGACTCCTGACACCATGTGGGCCCCGCTTACACGCCAGGGGCAATTTGCGGCTGCGATTCGGCGCATGCTACAATTGCCGCGAAGAAAGAAGAGAGAAAATAAGTAACAGGGACCCGAGGTGACGGGCTTGGACAACGCTGAAAAGCAAGCCATTATCGCTGAGTATCAGACCCACGACGGCGATACAGGCTCAACTGAGACACAAGTAGCCGTACTTACGGCGAGAATCCTCCGGCTCACGCAGCATCTGCGCGAGAACAAGCACGACGAGTCCACCAGACGTGGACTGTTAAAGATGGTCGGGAGGCGACGGCGTCTGCTCCGTTACCTCAACGCCCAAGATGTCGCGCGATACCGGACGTTGATTTCGAGGCTCGGCCTCAGAAGATAACTTCGAGCCATCCAGCACCCGCCAGGGTGCTTTCTTCTTTCCCTTTGGTTCCGCCCAGGAGGCACTGTATTTCATGACATCTAATTTTGAACGTAGCGTTGGCCGTGGAAGCATATCGTTTCAGACAGGAAAACTAGCACAGCAGGCCAACGGTTCGGTCCTTGTCACGAGTGGCGACAACGTGATTCTCGTGGCCGTCACCATGGCGAACCCGAGGGAAGGCATAGACTTCTTCCCGCTCACCGTGGACCTAGAGGAGAGGCTGTACGCCCGGGGGAAGATTCCCGGGAGCTTCTTCCGACGCGAAGGCAGACCCAGCACAGACTCGGTGTTGATCGCGCGAATGACAGACCGGCCGATCAGGCCCCTCTTTCCGAAGGGCTTCCGCAACGAGGTCCAAATCGTCGTCACACCGCTCTCGACAGACATGGAAACCCCTCTCGACACCCTCGTCCTCACCGGCGCCTCCGCGGCGCTCACGATTTCCGACATTCCTTTCGAAGGCCCGATTAGCGCCGTTCGAGTCGGATACGTCGACGGCGAGTTCATCGTCAACCCCACCTTCGAAGAGATCGACCAAAGCCACCTCGACCTGATCGTCGCGGGCACCAAAGAAGGTGTGGTCATGATGGAGGCCGGCGCGTCAGAGGTCTCGGAGGACACGGTCCTCGAGGCCATCAAGCTGGCGCAAGAAGCCAACCTCGAAGTCATTGCGCTACAGGAAGAGGCGGCCAGCGCAGTCGGCAAGCCCAAGGCTGACTACGTCCCCAGAGGCTACGACCCCGAACTGGAGGGCAAAGTGGCCGACGCGTTGGGCGACCGGCTGGGCGCCGCGCTCGCTCTGCCTAACGGCGAGAGCAAAGTGGCTACCGCCGCCCTCAAATCGGAGATGGGCGATACATTCGAAGAGGATTACGACTCCCGGACCATCTCAGGCGCCTTCGAGACCGCGCTTGACGAGGCGTTCAGGCACCGGATTCTCAACGACGGCGCCCGTCCCGACGGACGAGGCTTGCGCGAGATCAGGTCGCTGGACGCAGAGGTCAGCCTGCTGCCGCGGACACACGGCACGGGGCTGTTCTCTCGTGGCGAGACCCAAGTGCTGGCCGTATGCACGCTTGGCTCCGTCGGCGACGCTCAGAAGATCGACACGCTGAGCCCGGAAGAGTCCAGAACCTTCCTGATGCACTACAACTTCCCGCCTTATTCCGTCGGCGAAGCGCGGCGGATGAGCGGGCCCGGCCGACGCGAGATCGGTCACGGCGCCCTTGCTCAGCGAGCTCTGACGTCCATTTTGCCGAATCACGACGACTTCCCGTACACCATCCGAGTCGTCGCCGAGTGCCTGAGCTCGAACGGCTCGACCTCGATGGGCACGGTATGCGCATCGACGCTGGCTCTGATGGACGCGGGCGTGCCAATCACGGCGCCTGTCGCGGGCATCTCGGTCGGATTGGTTGTCGGAGATGACGGCCAGTACGTCACCATGACCGACATTCAAGGCCTCGAGGACCACCTGGGCGACATGGACTTCAAGGTCGCTGGCTCCAGAGACGGCATCACGGCGATCCAGCTCGACATCAAGGTGAAGAGCATCAACTTCGACATGATCAGCGAAGCACTGGCCCAGGCCAAAGAGGCCCGATACACGCTGCTCGACAAGATCCAGGAGTGCATGCCCGAGGTTCGAGCCGAGATGAGTCCGTACGCCCCCAGGATGGAGACGATTCACATACCCGTCGACAAGATCGGCGCGGTCATCGGCCCAGGCGGCAAGATGATCCGCAGCATCGTCGAAGAGACCAAGGCGACGATCGACATCCAAGACGACGGCGCCGTGATAATCGGCTCTGCCGACGGCGATGCCGCCGCTCTGGCCATCAAGATGATCAAGGATCTGACCCGAGACGTCGAGGTCGGCGAGATCTACACTGGCAAGGTCGTCAAGACCACGGGCTTCGGCGCGTTCGTCCAGATCCTGCCGGGCCGCGACGGAATGGTGCACATCAGCGAGCTCGCCGACTACCACGTCCCCACGGTTGAGGACGAGGTAAACGTCGGCGACGACATCACGGTGATCGTCACCGAGGTCGAACAAGGCGGAAGGATCAGGCTCTCACGCAGGGCGCTCCTCCGCGGCGACAACGAGGACGGCGAAGGGCAACCAGCCGGCGCAGAGCGTCGGCCGGGCGGCGACCGAGGCGGCGACCGTGGATTCGACCGCGGCGGCGATCGCGGACCCCGCGGCGGTCAAGGCGGTCCCGGTGGACGCGGCGGACGCGGCGGACGACCGGGTGGCGGCGGACCGCCCAGAGGGCGCCAGGGCGGTGGCGGTGGTGGCGGCGGCGGAAGGCCGGGCTACCGATCAGGCGGTGGCGGCGGCGGCGATCGCCGGCCCCGAGACTAACAAGAATTAACCTACCTCCGAGCCCGGTCGCGGTTGAGTCCATGCGCTGCGATTCGTGGCTCGGAGTAGCGTCAGAGGCCCGTCAACGCCGACACTGGGTGCACGCTGAGGCCGTTTCGGAGTTTCGAGACCCTCTCTAAGAGTCGCTCACAAGCGATACGCTGGCAGGAGGACGACAATGGCCGCAATCAAAGTCGTGGTCCATGGCGCTCTGGGCAGGATGGGGCAAGAGGTGCTGAGGGCCGTCACAAACGCGCCGGACATGGAGCCCGTCGGCGCGGCGGACGGTCAGGCGCAGCCCGGCATGCTGACGCTTCCGGATGGCTCCGGGGACATCCCACTATCCAATTCGCTAGCCGATGCGTTGTCGGACGCGCAGGTTGTCGTCGACTTCTCCAGCGCAGCGGGCGCCATGAGCGTGCTGCGCACCTCCTCTGCCCATCACGTCAACGCGGTGGTCGGCTCCACCGGCCTCTCCGACGAAAACTACGCCGAGGCCAAAGGTCTTGCCGACGACAACAACGTCGGCATCATAATCGCACCCAACTTCGCGATGGGAGCGGTTCTGTTGATCCACCTGGCGGAACAGGCCGCCAAGTTCTTCGAGTACGCCGACCTGACCGAGGGACACCACGAAGCCAAGATCGACGCCCCTTCCGGCACTGCCGTGGCCATCGCCCGAGCTGTCGTCGCGGGACAGTCCGCGCCGTTCAAAGCTCCCAAGGCTCAGGAGGAACTGGTCGAAGGAGCGCGAGGCGGCGACTACGAGGGTGTAGTAGTCCACAGCAGACGGATGCCAGGCCTCATGGCTCACCACGAGATCGTCTTCGGCGCGCTTGGCCAGACGTTGACGATAAAGCACGATTCCATCAACCGCGAGAGCTTCATGCCGGGCGTCACCATGGCCGTCCGCGAAGTGGTGAACCGCACCGGGCTCACGGTGGGCCTCGACAAGATCATGGGGTTGTAGGGTCGACCAGGCTCGGGACGTTCACGGCCAATGGTGATCTGCCCGCACGCGACCAAGCTGCACCACGCATCGACTATTGTCCGTAGGGGCGGGTTTCAAACCCGCCCGCGCGTTTCACCTGCCATCGCATTTCATTCCGTGCGGACAGCATATGTTTCTGTTCCATCACTGCCATTTTCGTAAGTATAGGTCGCGGGAGAGTTTGAAACCCTCCCCTACGGATTGTGGACGAACATAATTCTCATAGGTCCGCGGCGAGCGCCGCATCCGATGCTGGTCACCAGGCTCGGCCTGAAGAGCCCGTCTCATAAGTCTCCAAAAGGACCGATTGGTCGGTG
>CAZPQQ010000048.1:0-24210 GCA_964588665.1 uncultured Dehalococcoidia bacterium
AGTCTCTCTTAATTCTCAGGCCCAAATGTGTCCCACTTTCGCTGACGGTCTACAGTTCGAGCTCGCGTCGGAGCCGACGATGACCAGACAGCCCGCCTCCTCGTAGTCGACGTACGAGTTCGACGTCGCCCCGCTGCCCAACGCTGTCAACATCGCTTCGACCGAGGGCGAATGGCAAAGGCGAGTACAGTGGTCGATGTTGTTGCTCTGCAGAACCAGCCGAGCGAACTTCTGCTGTACGTAGCCGTCCTCGTTCGTCGCTTTGGCGGAGCACAGGGTTCCGAACGCGTCGCCTCGATACGACGCGAGACGCTCCGCGACGTATCGAGCGCTTCGTCCCACGCAACCGGCGTCAGCTCGCCGTTTTTCCGCACCAGCGGCGTCTTGATCCGATCTTCGTGGTTCACGAACGAAAAGCCGAACCGACCTTTCACGCACAACATCCCCAGGCCTGACCGGTTGTTAGGGTCGTCCAGCACTTCGAAGATGCGGTCGTCGGAGTCGACCTTCGCCTTGATTCCGCACCCGACTCCGCAGAACGGACACACGGTGGTCACCGTCCGTACGGGGTTTGGCCGAGGAGCGGCGATCTGAATCGCGCCGGTCGGGCAGGTGGCAACGCACGATCCGCAGGTCGTGCAGACAGAGTCGACCAGCGGACGATCCATAAACGTGCCGATCCGGGTTGTTCGTGCAGCGCCGAGGACATCGATGGCGCCGATGAACTGGTGTCCGTCCTGACACGCCCGGGCGCAACGTCCACAGAGGATGCAAGCATCCATGGCGATGCTGAATACCGGATTGCTGGCGTCCGTCGCCTCCCTGGTTCGGCCCTGCCAACGTGCGCCGTCGATGCCGTACCGCTTGGCCGCGACAGTCAGCTCGCGGAGCTCCGGCGACGGTCCCCCGCCCTGCTCAGGCAACATCCCCAACGTGAGCTCCAGCACGCCTCTGCGTACCGAGTTCAATTCGGGCGTGTCGGTGCGGATGCTCATGCCGGCCGTTGCCGGGGTGGAGCACGACGCCGGGAATCCGCGAACCCCGTCGACCTGCACGAGACACGTGCGGCAGGCCCCGATCGGCTTCATGTCGGGGTCTTTGCAGAGTTGGGGGACGTACGTGCCCGAGGCGTTGATCGCGTCCAACACCGATGCGCCTTCGGCGGTCGAGAACTCGCTTCCGTTGATCGAGATTGTGATGCTCATGTCGCGATGACCCGCCAATTCGGCCGGTCCACGGCCGCAGAGTTGTGGCCAGACGGTGCCCCTTCGGCAAGCTCAGAGCCTGCCCTGAGCTTGCCGAAGGGGCGAACGGAATGAGCAGGCTCAGGACGCAAGAGTGGAGGGCGTGGTATTCCCGTTCGTGGTGAGCCTGTCGAACCACCGGCGCGCGCCAGCACTGGGCACGATTCTTCTGGACTTCCCTGCACCGGGGCCATCAACTGACCATCGCCGCGAATTCGTCGCCGAAGAAGCGCAAAGCGCTCAGAACCGGGTTCCCCGCGGCCTGCCCAAGCCCGCAGAGGGACGCGGCGTTGACGACCTTGGCCAACGTCTCCAGCTCTTCCAGGTGACGCTTTGTGCCGCGACCGCCGACGATCGCGTCCAGCAACTCCACCATTCGTGGAGCGCCTTCACGACAGGGTGTGCACTTCCCGCACGACTCGCTGGCGTTGTAGGCCGCCAGTTCGGATACGACTTCCACCGGGTCGGCGCGATCATCGAGCACGACGACGCCGCCGGCTCCCAGCATGACGCCGGATTCGTGGAGCATTCCGGGATTGATAGGAAGGTCGAACATCGATTCCGGCAGGAGTCCGCTCGAAGGGCCGCCCACACCGGCGAACGCGATTGTGGATCCGTCCGTCGGACCGGCGCCGATGTCGAACACAATCTGCCTCAGCGTCGTGCCGAATGGAATCTCGACAACTCCGGGCCTCTTGAGCACCCCGCTAAGGCTGACGATCTTAGTTCCGGCGCCGTCGTCGGTCCCGATAGCCGCGAACACGTCTGGTCCTTCGCTGAGGACGAACGGCACGCTTGCGAGGGTCTCGACGTTGTTGATGACCGTTGGTCTGCCCCAAAGACCTGCTTCTGTCGGGAACGGCGGCCTCAGTCGAGGCTCGCGACGGTATCCCTCCATGGTGTTGATCAGCGCGGTCTCCTCGCCGCAAACGTACCCGCCCGCGCCCCGGACTATGTCCACGCTCAAGTTAAAGTCCGTTCCCAAGACCGAGTCGCCGATGAGGCCGTGCTTGTTTGCTTGGTCTATGGCGCACCGCATTCGGTCGGCGGAGAGGTGGGCTTCCGCATTTACGTAGAAGGTCGCTTCAGAGACATCGGACGCGTAGGCGGCGATGATGGCGCCTTCCAACACTCGATGGGGGACGCCATCCATCAGATGTCGGTCCTTGAACACTCCCGGTTCGCCTTCCTCGGCGTTGACGATTAAGTGTCGTCGCGCGCCAGCCGCCTTCCGGGCGGCTTCCCACTTGGCCGCCGCTGGAAAGTAGGCGCCGCCTCGGCCTCGGAGTCCCGACGCCGTGACCTGTTGTGTCACTTCCTCTGGGGTCATCTCCAACGCCCGAGCCAGCCCCGAGTAACCGCCGGTCGACACATACGCGTCAATGCTCGTGGGATCGATGATGCCTGCTCCGGCCAGTGCGAGCCGATGTTGGCTTTCGAAGAAGTCGTCAGTGTCTACGGCGCTCGATTCGGGCCCGGTTTCCGATGCTTCGACGATGCGTGCGACATCGCGCAACTCCACACGGCTGAATCGTTGCGATCCGCCGGACGCGTGGATCAACGTCACCACCGGGGCGTCGAAGCAGGCGCCGTCGCAGCCAGCCACTGTAAGAGGAACCGACTCGGCCAACGCGGCCTGCAACCGCTCGGCAACCGTGTCCGCTCCGACCGCGATCGAGCAATGCCCGACCTGGACCGTCGCACGAATCGCGATATTGTCGCCAACCGATTTCCCGTCGTTTCGGAGTCGTGCGAGAGACTCTGCCAGTTCTCGATATGAGGCCGCGGCTCGGCCGGTCAACGGGCACCCGCTTGTGCGACGATCGCGGCAGCCGATTCAGGCGCTGCCCTGCCCTGCCAGCGTCCGTCGACATGGATTGCCGGGGCCAGTGCGCACAGGTGGCCGCAGGCCGATGTTTCCAGCGCAACGGCGGCATCATTCGACTCGGCATGGGCTCTTGAGCCGGTTGCAGATTCGAGGGCGACGACGATGTCGTCCGCCCCGTTGGCGATGCAACTCAATCCGGTGCACACGCGAATGACCCGAGCGTCCGACCTCTCGATCCGTAGCTCGCTGTAGCTTGTAGCAGCTCCGTAGACTTCGCTGGAGGGTATCCCAAGGGTCCATGCCGTTACTTCGATGGCCCCCAGGCAGATGGCCGAATCGATCATGGATGTGGTGCAACGCTGGAAGAAGTTCTCCGCGGCTCCGAGAGAATCGTCGGCGCAGATCGGCGCGTAGGTCTTCTCTGTCGGGTTTCGTCTCGGGTGTCACAACCTAGCCTCTCGTCATCGATGTCTCGGCCGTCGCAACGGCGCTGCCAACGTGCGAGACGCGGCCGGAACATATACGGAGCGCGCGTTGCGGAAGTTGGGTCTGCAGGCGCCGGACGATGCAGTGGATAGGATCTGATCACAGGATGAGGGAGAGAGATGCGACCGGCGTCAAAACAAACGATCGTCGAGAAGCTGTTTGAGGCGCCACGTCCCGTCCACGGCTGAACAGGTGTAAGTCGAGCCTGTGTCCTCATCCCTGCCACCCATGGCCGCAGTCCATCGCTGACACCGTTGACCGAACCACCACCAGGACACAGGCTCTTTGGAGCGGCTCCGCAGCCGTTTCGGTCTGCATGTAGACTACCTTTTTATTGCATAATTAGCAACTAATGCAGTGAGAGGTATTCCCTTGGATCAGTCGATTCCGGATAGGGCAGTTACGTCTGGTTTCGAAGCCGTTTCGATACAATGGCAAACGGCATCGCAAAAGCCAGCCCGGCGACCCCCATTGCGAGCATTGCAGTCGTCACCGACGTCACTCCCGCGAGCCAGCCGACCGCCAGGCTTGACGCCACGACGAACCCGTGGCCGTATCGTTGGAGGCTCGTCACCCTTCCGCGAAGCTCGTCCGGCGTCAGCGTCTGGATCAACGTCCCTGACGTGGTGCGAAAAGTCGTCTGGCTTCCGGCAAAGACGGCGATCCCAACCAATGCCGCTGGGAGCCATATGGCCTGAGACAGGACAAGGGCGAGACTGCAACTGATGATAGCCGTCGCCAAACATACTCTCCCGCGGCCATATACGAATCCAAACGACGCCACGGCCACCGCCATGATCAGACCGCCCATTCCGCTGGCCGCCATCATGTAGCCTCCGACATCGGCGCCTTTGCCCAGCACCTCCGACGTGAATACGGGGAGCAGAAACATCACCGGCTGCAGAGCGACGTTCGGCACAAGCGTCAGCATGATAACCAGGAACAGGACGCGATTCCCGGACCAAACGAACCTCAGCCCTTCAGCCAGGTCCGACACCATCCCACCCACTCCCGACGCGACGCTCTTTCTGGGCGTGGTGTACGGAGTTTTCATCGGCAGGTAAGCCAGGATCATGCCGATGTACAGCATCGACTCGATCGTAAAGTTCCAGAAGAAACCCAGTGTCGCCACGATGATGCCGCCGACGAACGGCCCGATCATTCGAGTGCCGGGTATCGTGAGTACGTTTGCGGCGTATGCGTTGATCATCGCCTCGCGAGGCACGGTGTTGGCGATCAGCGCCTGTCGCATCGGCTGACTCACGGACAGGCACGCGCCGCTGACGATCGCGTATGCGTAGACATGCCACACGGCGATGGCGTCAGACCGGACCAGAAACGCGAAGGCGAACGCGAAAACCGCCATGAACGCCTGGATGTAGATCACCAGCTTGCGCCGGTCGATCCTGTCGCCCAGAACGCCGCCTCAAGGACCGACCAGGAGTCCCGGCAGCGTGTTGATGCCGCCGACGGTGACGACCAGCATCGAGGACGCGGAAGATCCTTCGGTGAGGTGATGGATCAGCCAGCCGAGCGACAGCAGTTGCAGCCACTGGGCTGTGTTGGCGCAAAAGTTCCCGGTCCAAAGAAACCGGTAATCCCGATACCCTGCCCAGGCGTCGAACGTCCTGGGCCTCGGCAACCTGGTGGTGAATCTCTGACCTATAGCGTTGCTCTTCCTACACCGCGTTGGACCGGCACAAAGCTTACTACAATCGGGGGGCGCGAACGATGCAGGGCAACCTGCTTGTACCGGCTACGTACAGTTGCTAGAATCGCTCCATGGCTAAAACTACCCGAACTGCAACGAACCATCGAACCGGAATTTACGTAGACGTTCAGAATCTTCAGGAGATCGCCCGCGAGCTCCTCTCCATCTTGATCAGCCGCTGGCCCGACGTCATGCCCAAGCCCTCGGCGCTCAATCTTTATGTGAGGGCCGACCATCAGCAGCCATGGAGGGTGTGGGCGACGCACCAATTCAGCGACCTTGAGGTCACGGTCAAGGGCGTTCAGCACTACAGCCTGGCCGCTACGAAGAACGCCGCCGACATGGCGATTGCGGTGGACGCCATCGCCGACCTGCTGCACGATCGCATCAGCCACGTCGCGATGGTCAGCGACGACTCGGATTTCATTGCCCTCTTCGCCAAACTTGCGGAAGAGGTCGAAGACCAGTCGAAAGATTTCGATCGAGTTCCGTTCCTGTGGGTTCTGACGGACAGACGTGACGCCAAGTCGGCGCTGCTCAAGGAGTTCTTCCCCTGGGAGTACCTGCACGTGGTGGACCGGTCATTGCCACCCGTCGAATTCGACGACGACATCTCCGACAACGATGGACAAGGTATCCTAGACGGCTCCACTGGCGAGCCGGCTCAAGCTGACCTCGAAGATGCGATGCCCGTCGGGACTGTCAACGAGCAGATCGCCTTGCTTTTGGTTCGCGAGATGCCGGTGGGCAAATTCAAGAGCACGGATTGCCAGTACATCATTCGCGAAAACTTCCCAGGGCATACGTTGTCTGGGCCGACGGGCCGGCATTCGGGCAGATATTCCGACGGGAGATTCTCCCGATTCTCGAAGACTGGGGTTGCCGAGAGATCGGGAATCAACGCCCTCGCCAATACGAGATCACGCACGAAGCCAAGAGTCTTCTCACTCAGGACTGAGGCGCCGAGCGCCCCTGCACGCCGTGGGTAAAGCGGAGTGTTCGCTAGGGCGATTCGCCGCCGAACACCTGCTGCTTGCCCGCATGCAGATATTGAGTGGCGATGTAGATCAGTGGCTTTCGCGCGGCAGTGAACTCCCCTTTCAGCGACCCGAATACGTCTGCAAGGTCCAGCGTACGCGCGGTCGGGTGTTGCTGCGCCATCCCGTAGAACCTGCGCCCGTCCCGCTCGTAATCTTCCATCGTCCGACGATTTCGCGTCGATCGCGGCAGCTCGCCGGTTCTCCCCGCGTCGGTCTTACTGTAGCTTCGTAGGGCGTGATCGGGAAAGACGCCTGTAACGAACAGGCAAACGTCCGCAATACGCTTGTAGTACGAGAACCGTTCCATCGGCTCGACAGTGGCGGCGAACCGAACCAAGCTGTCGACGTCCATGTCGTTGTATCGAATCCGCCTCCGAATGCCGCGCCTCACACGAACCGGGACGACGTAGCTGTGTACGCGAGTGAACGACGCCAACATGGAGGCCAGGTATTCGATCACCTGAGGTCGCTTCAGAAGCTCCAACACGTCGTCGGTGTCGAACACGGGGATGCGTTCGCGGCCGGACCGTTCGAGGGTGTGGGTGGCCGTTTGCAGCTCCCGATGCGCCCTCCGCAAAAGCACTTCGAAGTAGAGCGAGGGCGACAGGTGAAGAAATATCTCTTCGTCGTTCATGACCTGATCGAAGAGCCCGTCGTCGCCAACCATTGCCGCCCTGAACTCGGGGTCGTCTTGGATCAACCTCTTGAGACGCTCCGGAGCATCCGAGCTCGGGGCCGCGGCGTCAATGATGAAGTCCAGGTCTTTGTCCGGAATCCACCCGTGCGGCTGCGACGTCATGCTGTCGGCCTCCTCAAATCCATCGAGGGCCGAGCGCCGGGCCTCCCAACCTCACACACAATCCAGAGGACTCGTGCACATTCTGGGAACAGAAACGGCCGCAAAGCTGCTTAGACAGGAATGGGACGGCCCGATGAGAACGGCCACGTGGGAACACAGGCGCCATGGGGCGCGCATCGGCGCATGTGTCGCGATCACGGCTACCTGGAGTCGAACATCGCCCCCACGGACTCACCGGCGTGTATGCGGTGGATG
The DNA here is from genome assembly GCA_964588665.1 of uncultured Dehalococcoidia bacterium. Taxonomy (GTDB): domain Bacteria; phylum Chloroflexota; class Dehalococcoidia; order Lucifugimonadales; family UBA1123; genus UBA2160. The sequence continues at coordinate 7,364 of CAZPQQ010000048.1, forward strand.
GCCTCGCCAAGCAGCGACGCCATCGACAGCACTTTCGTCTTCGACGTGCGTTTCGCGTCGGTGATCGGCAGCGTGTCGGTCACGACGAGCTCCTTCACCGCGCTGTTCTCGATGAGCTCCGGCGCGCGAGCGGAGAGCACACCGTGGGTCACGCCGCACCAGATCTCCCGGGCCCCGTGCGCCATGAGCGCCTCGGCGGCGGCAATGACCGTGCTGCCGGTTCCGATCTCGTCATCGACGATGATGGCCGTCCGGCCGTCCACTTCGCCGATGAGGTTTTCCGCCTCGACTTCTTCCTTGTTCCCGATCCGATGCTTTTCGATGATGGCGATGTCGGCGTCCAGGATTCGAGCGGTGTCCCCCGCCCTCTTTGCGTCGCCCACGTCTGTCGCCGCAATGACCATGTCGCTGAAGTTGTGCCCTTGATAGTACGCGGCGAGCATCGGGATGGCGGAGAGCTCGTCAACGGGGATATTGAAAAAGCCCTGAATCTGTCCGGCGTGCAGATCGACCGTCAACACCCTGTCGGCGCCAGCGGTCTCAATCAGGTTCGCAACGAGCCGAGCAGTGATCGGCACCCTAGGCTGGTCTTTCTTGTCGCTGCGGCCGTAGGCGTAATACGGGACGACGGCGGTGATGCGACCGGCCGAAGCCCGCTTGGCCGCGTCCAGCATTATCAGCAGCTCCATGAGGTTGTCGTTGACCGGAGTGCTTATCGGCTGCACGATGAAAACGTCGCACTCTCGGATGTTCTCGAGGATCTTGACGAAGGTGTTGTCGTTGGAGAACTTGAACACTTCGACTTCAGTCGGGCTGACACCCAAGTAGGCGCATATGTCTTTGAGCAATTGTGGGTGGGCGTTTCCTGAGAATATTTTAAGGTCCTCGAAAGCCGGCATCGTCACCTCCCAATTGCGGACTCGTATTCGTTCCGCCCACGGTCGCGACCGGCTATGCCGTCCTACGATCAGTTCGGACGGCATAGCGTCGCGAGCGACACGAATTATAGCACACGGAAGTGGCCAAATACCGCCTAATACATCCCTTTTGGCGCCATCTTGTGATAGCATTCACTAGTCTACGAAGACTGATCCAGAGGCCGTCAAAATTGGCATCGAACTCCAACTTACCCGAGCGCCCGCAACTCCGCGCCGTTGAGCCTCATTGGGTTGAGCACGAGGGACAGCCTCGTCTGTATTTGCACGACCCTCTCAGCATGTCGGAAACAACCATCGTGGTGCCCGAAGACATCGCCCAGGCTGTCGCGCTCATGGACGGCCAGCGCACTATCGGCGAGATTCGAGCCGCTCTTGCCCTCCGAGCCGGCATCACTCTGACAGAGGCCAACGTAGCTGACATAGTGGTGCAGCTTGACCGAGCGCTGTTGATCGAGAACGGGTCGTTCATGGCCGCGGTCGTCGAAGCTCTGGACGCCTATCGTTCGGCTGAGTTTCGTCCGCCGTCTCACGCGGGAGGGGTGTACCCTGCGCGGCCCGAGGAACTTGAGAGGACGTTGAACGGATATCTCGGCGGCGTCAACATTTCGGGCCACATCTCGCAAACCGGCGCCCTTGTCGGCATGGTATGCCCTCACATCGACTACGAGCGCGGTCACGCGACATATTCGGCGCTGTGGAAGGCTGCCGCACCCGATCTGGACGACGTCGAACTGGTTGTCATTCTGGGCACCGACCACAGCGGGAGTCCGGGCGCAGTCACGCTGACGCGTCAGAACTACGCAACCCCATACGGGATGTTGCCGACGGACACACAGGTCGTGGACCGGTTGGCCTCCGCGATGCACGAAACGGACGTGTTCGGCGAGGAGATACATCACGCCACGGAGCACTCGATCGAACTGGCGGCGGTCTGGCTTCACCATTTTACGCGTTCGCGCAAGGTGCAGACCGTCCCGGTGCTGTGCGGGTCGTTCGCTCATGTCACCAGCGGCGACGCCGACCCCGGCGACGTTGGCCAACTGGACGAGTTCTTGGGTGTCATGGGCGAAGTCATCGCAGAGCGCCGAACGCTCGTCGTCGCAGCCGGAGACCTGGCCCACGTCGGACCGGCGTTCGGGGATGCGGCGGCAGTGGACGCCGGCGCGCGCAACACCCTGGGGGCGGCCGATCAAAAGTCGATTGATGCGATCTTGGCCGGCGACGCTGAAGCGTTTCTCGATCTCTCTTGCCAGGATGCCGACTCCCGGAAGATCTGCGGGTTGTCGGCGATCTACATGATGCTGCGGCTGCTCAACGGCGCTCACGGCGAGGCGTTTAGCTATGACCAGTGCCAAGCCGACGCCAAGAACGGCTCGGTGGTGTCGATTCTCGGAACGCTGCTGTATCATGACTGAGCAGCGACGCCCACACCGCTAATAACACAACGGTCAGACGAAATGAATGATTCTGATGCTCCGCAATATCCATCCGTTCAGGTCATCGGTATTGTCGGTCTTCCTGAGATCGAGCCTGGCGCGAACCTAGGCCGTCTGATCGCCAACGCGGCGGCACACCAAGGCGCGCCTCTCATGCATGGCGACATCCTGGTCGTGACCCAAAAGATCGTTTCCAAGGCCGAAGGCCGCGTCGTAGCGCTCGACAGCGTCGAGCCGTCAGAATTCGCCGCCGCGTACGCGGAGAAGGCTGGCCGCGACCCTCGGCTCGTCGAGTTGGTGCTGCGAGAGAGCGCCGCCGTCGTCCGGATGGACGCCGAGAGGGGCGTGCTCATCACCGAAACTCACCACGGATTCGTCTGCGCCAACGCGGGCATCGACATGTCGAACGTCCCGGACGAAGAATCCGCCTGCCTTCTGCCCGTCGACCCGGACGCGTCGGCCAGGCGCATACGCTCCGACATCGAAGCCCGGTCCGGCATCGCTCCGCCCATCATCATCTCGGACACGTTCGGTAGAGCGTGGCGCGACGGACACGTCAATTTCGCCATAGGGATCGCCGGCATGGACCCGATGGTGGATTATCGCGGCACTGAAGACGCCCATGGCCGGACAATGCACGTCACCACCATCGCGGTGGCTGACGAGTTGGCGGCGACAGCCGAGTTGGTCACGGCCAAGGCCATCAACGTCCCGGTCGCCCTGATCCGAGGCTTGCCCTACCAGGCCGCGGTGTCGTCGACGGCGCCGCTGCTTCGGGAGCGGTCTCGCGACATGTTCAGATAATCGCGTCGGTCGCACAACGCAGCGGAACTTGGTTCGGCTGCGTCCCTCAACAACGTTGCTCAGGGTGAGGAATCCGTGAGGGGTTTTATATTTCAACGCATTTCATGCATTTTAGTTGACACATCCGAAGCGTGAATTCTATACTTGTGAGAATATGGAATAGCATTGGAGGCGGGCTGCATGGAAGGTACACGACTTCGCATTCTGGAGCTGTTGCAAAAAAACAATCATGACACGGTCGGGGGCCTGGCAACTGCAATGGGTCTAGCGACGGCTACCGTAAGACGTCACCTGGACATACTGCAGCGTGACCGTATGGTCGCGTTCGAGGAAGTTCGAAAGAAGACAGGCCGACCTGAGTATTCCTTCTACCTTACCGAGGAAGGCCAAGAGGCAATGCCGAAGGGCTACGACCACCTCTTGCGACTGCTAGTCGAGGAAATGGGTGTGCTGACCCCAGGCGATCTGTCCGGATTGGCTGGTCCCGATGTCTTGGAGATCGTGTTCTCCCGATTGTCGGCCAAACTCGGCATGGACAGCGCCGACGTCGAGGAATCGGACAGCATCGACGATCGCAAAGATGCGCTCCTCGATATCCTCCAGACTGAGGACTTCGTGCCGGAGGCGAACGTCGTCGACGGCAAGCTTCAGATCAGGCTCCAGAACTGCCCGTTCCGCTCCGTCGCAATGGCCAATACCGCCGTGTGCGATTTCGACGCCGCGGTCATCAACGCCTCGATCGGGCAAGAGATGACCCGCATCGAGTGCATTCACGACGGGGATCCTGCCTGCGTATACGTTCAAGCAGACTGATCCGCCGGTTCGAGCACACGCCTTCTACAGCCGCCGTTAGCGCGTGAAGGCGGGGCTCAAGGACCTGACATTCGCGCCCGGCGCCTCGTGTGAGAACGTACATCCTGGACCTAGCATCCAACGGGAGCCGCCGTTGGCGTCCGTGGTCCGCGCCGCTTCTCCGGCCACGTCCTCCGGCGAACCCTCGATGAGAGCGCCCCGGTGCGAAATGCCGCCGATCACGGCTTTGCCTGTCAGCCTCTCACCTTCGTCCAACCCGACATTTGTCTCGTCCTGCGTGTCCCAATTGAAGGCGGATACCGGGTAGTCCGCCAGTTTCGAAAGCATGTTGTTTGAGCCGCAGACATGCAGAAGGTTGAACTCGGCCTCAGGCAAGGCTTCCAGGAATCGGAGATCGTAAGGACGGCCAAATTCCGCGTATTCGTCATCTGTCAGGCGGTCGTAGCTTCCCCAGCGCGTGGTGGCGAAGAAGATCCCGTCGGCCCCGATTGACAGGCATTCGGTCGCGAACCTGGTGAATGTGTCGGTCACCACGTCCAGGACCCGATGCACTCTCTCGGGGTTCGCCCTCAGATGTTCTGTCATGACGTCCTCGGAACCGGTCAGTCGGCCCGCGACGGACAACGGCGTGAAGATGGTCATCAGAAACGGGACCTCTCCGTCCAAGCCGTCGGCTATCAAACGCAACGCCTCCAGGTGCTCTCCCAACACGCCCTGGCCGACGTCGAGTGGTTGGATGGCGTCCCAGTCGTGCGGTTCTTTCACGGGCCAGTCGACGATCACCGGGTCCACGGTGTTGGAGTCGGAGAAGCGAGCATCGACGCCCCAGTCTTCTGCGTGGTAGCTGGCCCTTGGGTTGACCTTCATGAAGTCCCAGTCATACAGGCGTTGGAACTCCAGCATGGCGCCGGCCAGATCCGAAGCCGAGTTCTCTCGCGCGAAGAAATGCCTCCACATGCTCACCGGAGGCCGGTCGATTTCGGCGCCTGCCAGAGCCGCCCGGACACGCTCCCATCGAGTCATTTGATCGGTCATCGAATCCTCCTGTGAAGTTGAATGCGGCCGTCAGCCGTCAGCGTGGCCGTCAGCTCTCAGCCGTCAGCGTGGCCGTGAACGGCCAGAGCACCGGTGGCCTGCCCTCGTCCATCGGTGGCCTGGGTCTTCAAGGCCCAGCCACCCTCTCTCGGCCGCGATCAGACGTCGAGCTCGAGAATGTACAGGCCGCCCTTGAACCGGTCGATTGCGTACACCAGGCCGTTTTCGTCGACGTAGACGTCGTTGATGTTCACGCCTTTGTCGGGGTCCGGCGTCTCTGGGATGAAGTATGCGACCTCTTCCGGCCTGAACGGGTCGCTGATGTCGTGGACCCGCACGCCGGCGTTGAAGTAGGTCCCGAATATCAACGTCTCAGACGACATCGAAGTCGGCACGGGCAGGTTCTCGTGGATGTTGTGAGCGCCGAAGCGTCCCGGTCTGCCGCCGAACTCCTCGACTGGCGGAAGAGGGAAGGTGCTTATGATCACCGGGTTCGTCTCTTCTCTGATGTCCATGACCCATACCAGCTTCGGGTGATCGGAGAGGTCCTCAGTCACCGACTCGTCGGAGACGATCATGAGCTCACGTTCGAACAACGGCATCGCCGTATGGGTGAACCCAGGGAAGGGCGGGTGGTAGTCGACGCGGCTAATCATGGACGGACGGGCCGCGTCGGAAATGTCGAGGATTATCGCGCCGCCGTCCAGGTATCCCAGGTAAGCTCGGTCGGGCCGCTGCGGATAGACGTTGGCGTTGTGGATCCTGAACCCGGCGTCGACTGCGGTGTGTCGCACCGGCGGGTCTTCGGGGTCGTCGGCGCCTGTCCCGGGCAACCACCACCTGCCTGCTTCCGTGGGATGCGACGGGTCGCCGACGTCCACGATCATGTGGAACTGGTCGTCTTTCTGATTTCTTGGCGTGAAGTCGTCGGCGCCGGTGCTGACGTGAGCATACTTGCCGTCCACGAACCACAGGCAGTGGGCGCCGCGCGAGTACGGTCCCGAAGTGTCGAAATGAGAAACCTCACGCGGGTTCGCAGGATCGGCAATGTCGTAGATGCTGAAACCAGCCGGTTTCAGGCCGGGACGCGACGTTTGATATGCGACCAACAGGAGGTCTTCGAACACGGCCAGTGAATTCGACCGGACGTCGGGATGCGGCAAGGTTGTCTGGATCACGGTCTTTGGGTTTTTGGGATCGGTGACGTCGACCGCGGTGTAGTCTTTGGGACCGCTCTCGTGGGCAATGTAGATCACCCGCCGTCCGTCCTTTGTTGCTTGGAGGCCGATCCCTTCTCCCCCGTTGCCGAAACCTTCGAGGTCGTGCTGGGCAAGAAGGGTCATGTTCTTTGCTTGGGCCGCTCCATCGGTCATCGGGTCAAACCTCCGGTGTCGTTGCTGTAAGCGCCGGCGTACCGGTCTTCGAGCGTAAGCCCGGCCGAGGCCGTTCGCGCGTGGAATAGGCGTACCGGCGCTGCCAAATCCCCACGCCTTGTCGAGTGGCAACTGCGTTGGCCGGCATCGAATCCCGTAAAGCCCAGTTTACACGGCCTCGGGCGTATTCACGCTGCCGCTTCGGCCGTCACCGAGAAGCGTTGGCCTGGTAGGCGAGCGTAGTCAGATCGATCGGCCCCATAGACGCCTTGTCTAGCAGTTGCAAGCCCTTGCGGGTGTCGCTGGCTATTTTCGCCTTGTCGGATACGCGGAGGCGTCTCTTGAAAAGGTAGTAAGTGAACTCTTTGAGTTCTGTCAACGACATCGAATCGCTGTCCTCGAGCCCGTTCGCGGTTCGGAAGTCGTCCAGCAAATCTGCGTGCGTGGACCGGTAGATGCGAAAGTGGGCTTCGTCGGCGTTGTCGATCCCGTCGCGGCGCCCATTGGCGTAGTGCCGCTTCTCGATCTCGCTTTCGACCGTCTGCATGAGAGCGGTCTCCACTTCGACGCCGTAGAAGAAGTTCAGGTGTCCGCGGAACTTGTCACCGCCAAGCAGCTCTTCGAATTCGTCGTCTCCAAACGGCTCAGGGAAGCGTCCGGTGAACAGCATCTCTTCGAGCTCTTCACGAGGGATCAGGTCATCGACCTCTGAGCTTAGCCTACCGGCCAGCGCGATCCAGTCGAATGCTTCGCCGCCGATGAAGTAGTCGTATCGCTGGCCCAAAATCTCTTCCTGAGGTTGGGTCCAGAGCGCCATAGTCTCGACGAGGGCTGTCGGCCAGTCCTTGCCGTTGCGGAGCGCCGCGCGCAGCCGTTCGATGGCTTCCTGCGCCCCGGTTCCTTGGATGGCCCCGCCTTCAATCATAAGCTGATTATGACCCTGTTCTGCCTGTCTTGTCCAGTCGCAGCCACGAATCGAACTTGTCCGCGGGCATGGTGTTCAGGATACGGCCGGGCCTGCATATCGACCTGCGCGCCACCCTTACACCGTGCTCCAGGTTGCCCAACGACTCGGTCGTGTGGGCGTCCGTGGAGATGACCAGCATTGCGCCGAGCTCCAGCGCCCGCTCGACGTGTGTGTCCCTCAAGTCCAGCCGCTCCAGGGAGCCGTTGATCTCAAGAGCCGTGCCCGTGTCCGCGGCTGCCCTGAACACCGCGTCGTAGTCCGCTTCGATCGGCTTTCGATCGCCGATCAGCCGAGTGCTCAGGTGACCGATCACCGAGACGTACCGGTTGTTCATGGCCGTGACGATCCGCTGTGTCATCGTCGCCGAATCCTGACCCATGGCCGAGTGGACCGACGCGACCACCCAGTCGAGTTGCTCCAGCAGGTCGTCAGAGTAGTCGAGCGAGCCGTCGGCGCGGATATCCATCTCAGTGCCTCGCAGCACCCTAATTCCGCCAACTTCCTGTTCGATTTCTTTCACTTGACTCATATGGGCCAGCAGACGCTCCGGACTGAGGCCGTTGGCTATGCCTCTACCTGAAGAGTGGTCCGTAATCGCGATGTATTCGAGCCCGCGTTTCTTGGCCTCTTGGACCATCGCGATCATCGGGTCGCGGCCGTCGCTCCAATCGGTGTGGGCATGGAGATCGCCTTTGATATCCCGTAGGTTGACGAGCTTGTCAATGTCTCCCGACAGGGCGATCTCAATCTCGTCGCGTCCCTGTCGCACTTCTGGGGGCATGTACGGCAATTCCAGTCGATCGTACAGCGAATGTTCGTCGGCGAATGTCTCCAGCGCGCCGGTCGACCTGTCGGCCAGGCCGCTTTGCGACAACTCTAGGCCCAGCTCCGTGGCTCGCTGGTCAAGCAGGTTGATGTGGCCGGAGCTTCCGGTGAGATGCAAGACCGCGGCGCCTTGGTATTCCGGCTCGACCACGCTGAGGACCACGTTGACTCCGGACTCGAGCTCGGCCGTAGCGTCCGAATCCTGCCGGGCGAGTAACTTCGCGACGCCCGGCAACGAGCTAAACGCATCGAGGACGATCGCCGGGTCGCGCGCTACGCACGCGAGGACGATTTCGTCGACTTCTTCTTCGAACCTGCGAATGCCGCCGCAGGGAATCACGGCGACCCCGTCGGGGCATCGTTCGACGAGTGCGCCGGTAAGCTGCCTGGTCACGGCCAGCGCCCTGGAGATCGGTAACCGGCCGCTTTTGGATCTGGAAAACCGCACGGCGCGTAGGATGTTCTCGGCACTTTTGCGTCCCATCCTCGGCAGGCTGGCCAACGCGCCTGTCTCGATGGCGGCTTCGAGCTGATCCAGGTCGGTCACATTCAGCTCATTCCATATTCGAAGCGTCGTCTTCGGACCGAAGCCCGGAACGTCCATAAGCGCAGGGATGCCCGGTGGAAATTCCGCGACCAACCGATCGAGGAAATAGAGGCGGCCCGTGTTAACCAGTTCAGCGGTCTTGTCTGCGATGGCTCTACCGATATCGGGGACAGCCGTGAGATCCTCGCCGCGGGCGATCATGTCAGCCGCCTCTGAGGGCAGTCGATTGATCGTGCGGGCGGCCCGCTGGTATGCCCGGACTGTGAAGGGCTTCTCACCCTTCATCTCGAGCAACCCAGCTATGCGCTCAAAGACTTCAGCGACCTCGCCGTTGGTCATGCCTCTCTCGCCCGCGCCGTCCGTTCATCGGAACAGCGCGATCTCGTTGTCGCGCGATCCGATGGACACGGCTCACGCTCCATGGCAGCGTTTGTACTTCTTGCCGCTTCCGCAAGGGCACGCCTGGTTCCGCCCTACCTTTTGAGCGGCGGGAACCGTCGCTCCCTGACGCCCGTCGATCACGTTCGACATGATCGTTTTGTTCTGCGGAGGTTGGGCGGCCCTGCCTGGGCGTGATTGCTGCCTTCCTCCATTGGTTTGCCCGGCTTGGGCTGAGGGATCGACGCCTTGGACCCGGAAAATCGAATGCACGATGTCGTGCTCGATCTTCGCCTGAAGAGCTTGGAACTGCTCGTGGCCCTCTTTCTTGTACATGACCAGCGGGTCTCGCTGCCCGTAGGCGTGCAGGCCGATGCCTTGTCGAAGGTTCTCCATCGCCGTCAAGTGCTGGACCCAGTTGGCGTCGACCGATCGAAGCATCAGACGACGTTCCACCTCACGCATCACCTCCGGCGTGACGCCTTGCTCGACCCGATCGTAGAAACCAGAAGCGTGTTGGTGGAGCCGTGTCTCGATCTCGCCAGGTTCCAGCGACTCGTCGTCGATGGCGTCCACGAAACCTTCAATAGGGGGCAACACGGCGCTCACGTCTTTGTCCAGCTCGTCCACGTCCCAAGCTTCCGGCCGACGATCGCCCAGGTGGTCCGACACGAGTCCCGTAAGCTCGGAGAGGATCATCTCTTCGATATTCTCGCGGAGGTTGGCGCCAGAGAGGACTTTGTCGCGCTCAGCGTACATAACATCGCGATGGGTGTTCACCACGTCGTCGTACTCGACAAGATGCTTGCGTTGGTCGAAGTGGAACGACTCCACTTTCACTTGAGCGTTTTCAATCGACCGATTGATCATCTTGTTCTCGATCGAAGCGTCAGCGTCCAGTCCGGCCCAGTCCATCACTCGACGGATCTGGTCGCCGCCAAACCGGCGCATCAAGTCATCGTCCAGTGCCACGTAGAAGCGAGTGGCGCCAGGATCGCCTTGGCGTCCGGAACGCCCTCGAAGCTGGTTGTCGATTCGACGGGCCTCGTGCCGTTCGGTGCCTATGATGTGAAGCCCTCCGGCCTCGATTACCTTCGCGTGATTGGCTTCCCATTCCACCGGGGTCTGGTCGCCAATGTCGGGATTGCCGCCGAGCACGATGTCGGTGCCGCGTCCGGCCATGTTGGTAGCCACCGTAACCGCCCCCGGCTTGCCGGCCTGCGCGACGATTATCGCTTCGCGCTCGTGCTGTTTTGCGTTGAGCACCTCGTGGGCCACGCCTTTACGCTTGAGCATGTCGGACAGCATCTCCGACTTGTCGATATCAGTGGTGCCGACCAGAATAGGTTGGCCGTTCTTCGAGCGCTCTTCGATCTCCCGTACGACGGCCTGGTATTTGGAATCTTGGTCTCTGTACACGAGGTCGGTCATGTCTTCCCGGACCATCGGTCTGTTCGTCGGAATCGCCACGACGTCAAGTTTGTATATCTTCCAGAACTCTTCAGCCTCCGTGGAGGCCGTGCCGGTCATTCCGGCCAACTTCCGATAGAGCCGGAAGTAGTTCTGCAGCGTTATCGTCGCGTAGGTGATCGACTCGGCTTGGATGCGCGCCGACTCCTTGGCCTCCAGCGCCTGATGCAATCCGTCGGAGTAGCGCCGACCCTCCATGAGACGACCGGTGAACTCGTCGACGATTATCACCTCGCCGTTTTGGACAACGTATTCGCGGTCGCGTTCGAAAATGACCTGCGCTTTGAGCGCATTCTCGATGTGATGCACGACTCCGAAGTTTTCCGGGCCGTACAGGTTCTTGACGTTGAGGAGTCGTTCCAGCTTCGTGATGCCGTCGTTGGTTAACGCAACGGTGCGGTGTTTCTCGTCGACCGCGTAGTCCTCTTCGCCATGGAGACTGGGGACCAGTCTGGCATACTTCTGATAGTCGCGGGCGGACATCTCCGCCGGACCGCTGATGATCAGCGGGGTCCGCGCCTCGTCGATCAGGATATTGTCGACCTCGTCAACGATTCCGTAGGCGAGAGGGCGTTGCACGCGCTGCGCCATGTCGACTTTCATGTTGTCCCGAAGATAATCGAAGCCGAACTCGTTGTTGGTGCCATATGTGATGTCAGCCGCGTAGGCGTCGGCGCGCGGCGCCTGCGTCAGGTGCTCGAAACCTCGTTCTCCGTCATCGAAGGCGCCATCGTATCGAAGCGCCTTGTCCGAGGTCGTCCCATGCTGCAATACGCCGACCGAGACGCCGAGTCGATCGTAGACCGCTCCCATCCAGTGAGCGTCGCGCCGGGCCAGGTAGTCGTTGACGGTCACGACGTGGACACCCTCACCGGTCAACGAGTTCAAGTAGACGGGCAACGTCGCAACCAGCGTCTTGCCTTCGCCCGTCCTCATCTCGGCGATTCGGCCTTCGTGCAGCACGATGCCGCCCATGAGCTGAACGTCGAACGCCCGCTGTCCGAGCCCGCGTTTCGCAGCCTCTCTTACTGCGGCGAACGCCTCGGGCAGCAGATCGTCCAGCTCTTCGCCGTCCGCTAGCCGCTGCTTGAAATCCGCGGTCTTCTCTCGGAGCGCGTCGTCGCTCAGAGCTTCGAACTCAGGCTCGAGCTCGTTGATCTCGTCCACGTCAGGCTGCATCTTCTTGATGACCTTGTCATCGGAGCCGCCAATAAGTTTGGCGAGACTTTTCAACATGATGGTTCTTCTCTCTTTAAGAAGGGGTTTCGATGATCGAGAACCCCACGTCCGCGATCAGATTTCGGAGCTGCACCTGGGGCATCGCCCGTGCCGCGACACAAGCCCATAATCGCCTTGACTAACCTGGCCTGCAGGGTCCGTTTCTTTCATGTCATTATACCTCACGGTCCGAGGCGCCCCGCCGTGCCCGTCGTCGGCGCGGAAATTCGTGCGGCGCCGTGGTCGGTTTCGCCTATTTCGTGTAGAATCACGCTACTCGATTCGACCGCGAACGACCAGCAAATCCACGGGGGCGCGACATGACCGAACACGCAGACAGCCGATACGAGAGCAAACGAATCACAGTCAACGGATTGTCGCTGCGATACCTCGACTGGGGATCCGAAGGCAAGACGCCATTGGTGTGCCTCCACGGCCACACGGGACAGGCGCACATCTGGGACGAGTTCGCCGAGGCCATGTCGCCGCACTACCACGTACTCGCGCTGGACCAACGCGGCCACGGCGAGAGCGAATGGGCGGCTGACGGGTACGCGAGGGACCGATTCGTCGAGGACCTGGCAGCCTTCGTCGACGCCCTGGGCCTGGACAGGTTCGTCCTGGCAGGGTTGTCGATGGGCGGCTGGCATTCGATGCTCTACACCGCCGAAAACACCGAACGCGTCGAGCGCATCGTGATGGTCGACATCGGTCCGGAGCCGTCGCAGGCGGCTACGGCCCCGGCCCCGGCGCGCCCGCCGACCCCGATGGAGTTCGGGTCCGTCGAGGAAGCAATCGCCTGGGCGCGCGCGGGCAACCCGTGGGCCTCTGACGAACGCCTCGCCCAGGACATCCGCGAGAAACTCCGCCCGAGTGACGACGGCAAATTCACCTGGGTGAACGACTCAAAGCTTTTCAACACTCCGCTCCCCGATATGACCGACCCTGGCTTGATCGGTCGATACTGGAGGGCTTTGGAGACCATCCCGTGCCCGATCCTCGAAGTGCGGGGAGCCGAGAGTCCTCTGGTTTCCGACGACGTGCTCGATCGCATGAAAGCCAGGGCGAAGGACTTGACCTCCGTGGACATACCCGAAGCCGGACACGTCGTGACTGTCGACAAACCATACGAGTTCATCGAAGCCACGCGCGCCTTCCTCGGCGTGTCTGCTTTAGAGGCGGTGTAGATTTCCATGAATCTCCTTCGTAGCCTGTTGTTCGTTCCCGGCAATGCTCCTCGGATGCTCGACAAGGCTTTGGCCCTCAAACCCGACGCATTCATTCCGGACCTGGAAGACTCGGTGCCCATCGACGAGAAAACCAACGCCCGTTCGGTGACGGCATCTTACCTCGAACGTTTTGCAGCCACCGGGCAGACGATCATCCCACGCGTCAATTCGTTGGACACCGGATTGCTTGAAGAGGACTTGACCGCGGTTGTCGGACCTTACATTTTCGGCGTGTCAGTCGGCAAGATAGACGCGCCGGCCGACGTCGCCGAAGTGTGCAAGATACTACAGCGACTCGAGGTGCGCGCGGGCATGCGCATCGGGACGACTAAGCTGTTGCCCTGGATAGAGTCGGCAAGCGCAATCGTGAACGCGAACGAGATATGCGCTTCGTCGAGTCGCATCGTCGGCGTGTCACTGGGAGCCGAAGACTTCACAAACGACATGGAGATCGAGCGACGCCGGGACGACCGCGAGCTCGCCTACCCACGCAATGCCATCGCGATCGCCGCACGAGCGGCCGGCGTCCTCGCTCTTGACACGCCGTTCTTTGCGTTCCGGGATCCAGACGCGCTACGAGACAATTCCGCCGATTCCAAGGCGCAGGGGTTCCGCGGCCGCTTCGCGATCCATCCGGCGCAGGTCGACGTCATCAACCAGGTCTACTCGCCATCGGACGCCGAGGTCGAACACGCCAAACGCGTGATCGCCGCCTTCGAAGAAGCCGCCAGTCAAGGACGCGGTTCCACCTCGCTCGACGGCCATGTCGTCGACGTTCCGGTGGTCAAGCGTGCAGAGGCGCTTCTGGAGCTGGCGGCGTCCATGGGCACGGCAAGTCGGTAACTCTCGCACGTCTGAGTCACGTCCGGCAACATGCCGCCTCCGGCATCCGCTTTTCGCCGGAATCTGACTCCTTCGCACAGCATCTAATCATGTATCGGCGGCGGTCGTTGCGCCTGGGCAGGGCAGAACCCTGACTGCCGCGCCGGAGGCGATACATGGACGACGCAGCGCCGCATTTTCGAGCAATGTCACTACGGGATATCCTGAATCTTCCTGCGTGCTTAGGCGTCACGTGGAAGCTCGTACTGTACATGCTGGTGGTGGCCGCGGTCCCGGTCGCTCTCATCGCGATCGTCGCCTTCCGAGCGGGGGCGGATGGGATCACACGGCACACCGATCTCCATCTCAAATCCGTTGTCTCGATCATAGGCCAAGAGGCGGCGAGCTGGACGAAGCTTCAAGAAGCCACAGGGAAGACCATCGCAAGTGACCGACGAATATTGGATGCCGTCAACGCGGTCATGCATGGTCCTCCGACTGCCATTTCCATCCCAAGCGCATCGTTGAAGCAGTACGCGAACGGAGCGCTGACGAGCAATCCTTCGATCATTCGAATCTCCGTCTATTCGTTAGACGGGTCGATCGAGTTGTTCTCTTTTTCCCGGGATGCCGTTGAATCTCCCGTTTCTCCGACGTTGCCTGAGACTCTGCCTGCATCGCAATCACGAATTACGCTGGCGCCTTTCGTCAGCGGGGCCGAGCCAGCGGCAGCGTTGGTCGAATCTTCAATCCTCGCGGATGGGCACCCGGTCGGTCGGTTGGTCTTGGTCGTATCGACTCGATCGTTGATGGCGGCGCTGACCGTTGACTCTGAATTGGGCGCCAACGGCCAGGTGTACCTCATCGATGCCGTCGGGACAGTGCTGTCTCCCGTGCGTGTCGTATCAGACGGCGCGTTCTCGGTAACGGCAACCGAGGCGATGGCCGCCGCCCAGGGTGAAACGGACGACGGGCTCCGATACGACGGCCTGCTCGGTCGACCCGTTGTCGGCCAGTACACGCCAGTAGCTGAAACTCCGTGGACCGTGGTGGCGGAGATACCGATCGCCGATGCGTTCAGCGACATTGGCGAGATGCGCATTGCGATATTCGTGGCTGTGGGTTTGCTCACACTGCTGATTTTCGCCGCCGCCACCCTGATCAGTCGCAGGCTCACGCGCCCACTGAGCGATCTTGCCACGGCGGCCGGTCAACTCGGAAGAGGCAACCTCTCACATCGAATTGAAATAGCAGGGAGAGATGAGCTCTCGCGGCTCGCGAAGTCGTTCAACCGGATGGCGGCAGACCTCGATTCGGCCCAACGGAGGGCGATCGAGGCCGAGCGGGCGGCGTCGCTGCAGACGTTCACAGAGCAGAAGGTTGAGCAATTGAGCAGGCTGAGCCAACTGGGATTGTCCATCTCTTCTGAGTCGAGTATCGCTCGATTGGCCGGCGCCTATCCCGAGACGATACGCCTTGCGGCATCCGCTTGCGCCGCCTGCGTCGTGATTTTGGACATGGACGGCAATCCGCAGGTGCACGTAAGCGCGTGCTCTGAATTCGATCCGCTTGCAGAATCCATGCTTCAAAACGATCCAAGGCTGCAGTGGATTCGCTATGGGGTTGCTGAGACGCACCGCGAATCGGATGAGCACACGCTCACTCCATCCGCCGCGGGAAACGGATCGACGTTTGCACACGTCATGGCCGATCCAATAAGAGACGAGAGCGGCGGACTTGTCGGCGCCGTCATAATCGCAAATACGGGTGACGACAGTCCGTTCAACGACGAGGACGCGGAGTTGGTCCGGATCATCGCCGGGTATTTTTCGACGTCGGTCCAAAAAATGTGGAAGGCCGAGAACTTACTGGAGAGCGAACACCGTGCCGTGCAAGCCTTGGACGAGCTCAAAGACGCTCAGGACCAACTCCTTCATTCGCAGAAGATGGAGAGCATCGGCAGGCTCACCGGCGGAATCGCTCACGATTTCAATAACTTGCTGACGCCAATCATCGGGTTCGCGGAGCTTAGCTACGTGTCCGTCCCACCTGAACAAACCAAGCTGCGACGGCGCCTAGCCCAGATACAGAAAACGGGTGAAAAGGCGGCTGACTTGGTGGCGCAGCTTATGACATTTTCACGCAGCCAGGTGATCGAACCGGAGATCATCGACATGAATGGCATCATCGAGACCATGGACCGAATGCTCCGAAGCGTACTGGGCGAAGACATATGGCTTCAGAGCTTACCCGCCCCTGACCTCAGCAATGTCGAGATCGCGCCCTCCCAGGCGGAGCAGGTCCTCATGAACCTTGTCGTAATCGCTCGCGACGCCATGCCACTGGGCGGCTCGCTCTCGATCGTGACCGAGAATGTCACGCTGGATGAGGAGTACACGCGCCACCAACCGGATGCGGCGCCAGGTGACTATGTGCTGCTCACGGTTACGGACACCGGCTCCGGCATTCCTGAGGAGGTGGCGGCCCGCATGTTCGAGCCTTTTTACACGACGAAACCCGAAGGCTCCGGGACAGGCCTTGGGTTGGCCACCTGCCACGGAATCGTGACTCAGCGAGGCGGGCACATCACGGTGTCTTCGCAGGTGGGCGCCGGCAGCACGTTCCGGGTTTATCTGCCTACCGTGTCGACTCGTGAGCAATCGAATCAGGATCCTGAACGCAAACTCAAGGTCGTTGGAGGGACGGAGACCATACTGCTGGTGGAGGACGAAAAAGGCGTACGGGAACTCACGATCGAAGTACTTTCCGCTCTCGGGTACACGGTCGCGTCTGCGTCGGAAGGTGAAGAGGCCATCAAGATCGCCGATTCGATGGCTCCCGGCTCGATAGACTTGTTGATCTCTGATGTCGTCATGCCGCTTATGAACGGACCGATGGTCGCAGAACAAATCGAGGCGGGCGGGCACGGCGGAATCAAGTGTTGGCTGTCAGCCCAAATGGGACAGATTGTTAATAGAGACTTTGAGCTGAT
>CAZPQQ010000049.1:0-24007 GCA_964588665.1 uncultured Dehalococcoidia bacterium
CCCGGTTTAGGAAACCGGTGCTCTATCCACCTGAGCTACAGGGGCACGTGTGCGGCGTCGACGGCGGGCGGCGACCAGCGCCTGCGGTTGCGTCGAACGCTCGTATTTTAGCAGTCTGACTTGGGCGATGACTAGTCGGCTTAGGGTGACTGGAGACGTCGGAAAAGCGAGCCGTGGTTTGGCCCGCGGTCCTTCGACAGGTCCGGGCAAAGCCCCTCGATTTGCGTCGCTCATCGGGGCGATGCGTCGGGACTCAGGATGAGGGGATAGTGGCAGAGGGCTTATAGCTCTGACACCTGCCGAACGAAGTCGGCGCTTTTGAGCGCTCGTTCGACGACGTAACGGATGTGCGTGGTGAGCAGGCGCTCCACGTCGTGCCTGACGGGGGGTGCGACCCGGACTCCGGCAACGGATGCGAAGGTTCGCTCTCGCTGCAGGAGCCTCAGCACTTTCATCGCGTTTAGCTGCACCGGAAGCACCGCACTGAGGCCTTGCACCTGGCAGTTGGGGCACACGACGCCGCCGGACGACACGTCGAAAACGTGGTCGGCCGGGGCCAGATCTGTCCCACACTCGACGCAGAGCCGGAGCTCGGGCCGGAAGCCCGTCACGCCGAGAAGCTGAGCCTCGAAGTGCCGAACCAAGAGCCACAGGTCTTCCGCGGAACAGAGCGCGGTCAGCGATGCGATGATGTGCTGGTAGAGAGAGTAGCTGGCCGAGCGTTCGGCGGAGAAGCTGTCAACGAGCTCGCAGATGTAGACTGCCCGCGCGAGCCGCTCCAGGTCTTCGGAGATTTCAGGGAACCTCTGCACGGTCTGAGCTTCGTTGACGACATCGAGGTTGCGTCCGTAGGTAGCCGAAAACGACACCTGGTAGAGCAATTCAAGGTGCCCGCCGAGTTTGCTTTTCGGACGCCGAACTCCCTTGGCGACGAGCCGCACCTTGCCCATGTCCTGCGTGAAGATGGTGAGGATGCGGTCTGCCTCGCCCAGCGGAAATTGCCGGATTACGATGCCTTCGGTCGTGTAGGTCCGTTGTCTCATCACGACGGGGCAGCGTTCAGAACGACTGCCGGCCGTCCATGGCGCGGCCGAGTGTGGCCTCGTCGGCGTACTCGAGGTCGCCGCCGACGGGCAGTCCCCGCGCCGGACGGGTCAGTCTGACTCCCAGAGGTTCGAGCAGTTTGTGTATGTACATTGCGGTGGCCTCGCCCTCCAGGTTTGGGTTCGTCGCGAGGATGACCTCTTGGATGTCGCCATCGCGGATTCGACCCAGCAGCGGCTGGATTTTCAAGTCATCCGGGCCAACTCCGTTCATCGGCGATATCACACCGTGGAGCACGTGGTACAGTCCCGTGTAGCTGTGCGTGCGCTGAAGCGCCAGCACGTCGAGGGGTTCTTCCACGACGCAGACGATCGTCTCGTCACGTTCCGGAGAGGAGCAGATCGAGCATGGGTCCGCTTCGGTGATGTTGAAGCAGCGCGAGCACATTTCGACGCTCTCCTTGACGGCGACGATTGCCTCGGCCAACGAGTGCGCGTTTTCGTCCGGCATGCGGATCAGGTAGTAGGTCAGCCGTTGAGCCGTCTTCGGACCGATGCCCGGCAGCTTGTGGAACTCTTCCACGAGGCGGTTGATCGGCGCGGCTGAGTAGTTGTTTTCGTTCGTCATCGTGGCGCCGATTCCGGTCGAGTTGTCACATCAATCCCGGGATGTTCAGACCGCCCGTCAGGGCGCTCATTCGGGACGACACCATCTCTTGGGCTTTGTTGAGTCCTTCGTTGACTGCCGCGAGCACGAGGTCTTGCAGCATTTCGACATCGTCGGCGCTGACCACCTCCGGGTCTATCGTGATCGACTCCACGGTCATCTTGCCGGTGACGACCACGGTTATCATCCCGCCCCCGGCGGTCGCATCGACCATTGCTGTCTCGAGTTCGGTCTGAAGATCGGCCATTTTCTTCTGAAGCTGTTGCGCCTGGCGCATCATCTTTCGGTTCATCATTCCTCGTCGTCCTCCTTTTGTTCCACGACCCGGGCGCCCATCGCCTGTGCGGCGCGGACCAGATGGCTCTGGTTGGCCTGCTTCATGGATTGACCGTTGTTTTCGCTCTCCATCTCAGGCACAATCTCGTAGTCCCCGTCCATCGCCTTGTTGACGATCTCCTTGAGTTCTCTCAGCACGCTGGGGTTGCTCATCTCTTCCTTGATACGGTCGAAGTGCGAATTGTGAGTAAACTTCACGACGATCCGGTCGCCATCCAACGCATAGTCCCTTGAGCTGCGAAGCAGGGCGTCGAGTTTGAAGCGAGTGCCCGTGTTCCTCAGGGCGCGCAATATCTGCGGCCACTGGACTTGAAGCCTGGCGGCGGGCTCGGTTGGCAGCGGCTCCGGTTCGGCGCCTGCGGGTCGGGCCGTTTGCCTCTGCGGCGCTCCTTGGCGCTGAGCCGGCGCCTGTTCGTGGACATATGGCCTGGCCTGCTTGGCAGGCGCTTGTCGTGGCTGCGGTTGTCTGGCAGCGGTGTCCGCCACTTGCGCGGGAGGCGCGGCGACTGGCGCTGCGATCGACTCCAGGCTCGATTCCACCAGCGCCAGCTCCAGTGGGAGAGGCGACGAGGTGTCGCGGCGGGTGTCGGCGGCGCTGAACGCCCTGATCGATCTGAGCAGGTGGGGCAGGTCTGCCCCGGCGGCAAGCTCGTTGAGAACAGCCGATGTTTCGTCCGGATAGCCCAGGGTCGTCGCGGCGCCGGTCTTGCTCAGCATGACCGACCGCAAGAACTCCGTGACGCTGCGCTGTAGCTGCCGCAGGTCGGTGCCTTCTCCCGCGACTCGATTGATCACGCTCAAGCCTTCGGCGACGGACCGCGAGACGATGCATTTTGCCAGCTCCAGAGCCTGCTCATCGCCGCCCATTCCGAGCATCTCGCGAACCTGGTCTGCATTCAGATGCGACCCGTACGACACCGCGGCTTGCTCCAACAGATTCTCGGCGTCTCGCAGACTTCCAGTGGAGGATCGCGCTATCAGTTCCAAGGCATCCTGAGACGCTTCGATGTTCTCGGCTGCGCAGAGCTCGGCCAGCTTGGCGGCGGTCACGTCCAGCGGAACGCGCCGAAAGTCGTAGCGCTGGCAGCGAGAGATTATGGTCAGCGGGACTTTGTGCGCCTCCGTGGTCGCCAGCACGAATATCGCGTGGCCGGGCGGCTCCTCGAGAGTCTTGAGCAGCGCGTTGAAAGCCGGTTCGGTGAGCATGTGGACCTCGTCCACGATGTAGACCTTGAATTTGAACTCGTTGGGCGCGTAGTTGATCTTGTCGCTCAGATTGCGAATGTCGTCGATTCCGCGATTGCTCGCCGCGTCGATCTCGATCAGGTCAAGCGCCCTGCCCTCGTTGATGGCGATGCAGGGGTCGCACTCGTTGTCTGGTTCTCCGTCGACGGCGGAGAGGCAGTTGATCGCTTTGGCGAGGATGCGCGCGGTGCTGGTCTTGCCGGTGCCGCGGGGTCCGCAGAACAGGTACGCGTGCGCCATCCGTCCGGTCGCGACCGATCGTCGCAGCGTTTGTGTCACAGAATCCTGGCCGACGACTTCGGAGAGTTTACGGGGACGCCACTTCCTGTAAAGCACCTCGCTGGTCATGACGCGCCTCGACTCGACCGGCGCATGCGCGCCGTTCCACGACGGTTCGATTGAATGGGTGCGTCAGCCATCGACAGCACGTCGATCAACCTCTTCCGAGTTCAGCAAGCTGAGTGCTTGCACATGCCCCATTATCTTGGTCTCGAGGGATTGCATCTCTGCCGCTTCTTCATCTTCCTCGTGGTCGTAACCTAGCAGATGGACGATGCCATGGGCAAGGAGTATGGCCAGCTCCTGTAACACGCTGTGGCCAGCCCGCTCGGCCTGTCTTGCAGCCTGGGGATACGAGATTATCACCTCGCCCAATCCGGCTTGCTCCGACGGCGGCAGGATGAACTCCGTGTCCAGCGGGTCGCCCTCGTCCTTTGGTGTGTCGCCGTAGTACGCGCCGGAGTGGGTGTAAGCGAACGACAGCACGTCCGTCGTTTCGGGCAACCCTCGATGATCCGCGTTCAATTCCGCAACCGTGGCGTCGTCCGCGATGACGATGCTCACGTGCTGATCGCCCGAGTCGCAGACTTCGGTTGCCGCGCGGGCGACAGAGACGATCCAGTCTTCATCGATGGGATGCTGAACCTCATCGAATATTTGGACGGATACGGCGGCCGCGGATGGGTGATCGGTCAATGACGAACCTTTGTTTGGGGTGCTAACATTATACCCGGAAGCAGGGCCGCGCGCCCTCCTGACCGCGCTCGATGGACGCACGGAATCCCGCATGCGAACGCGAAAACTCATCTTCTGTCGACAGAGGCCGACTTCATGCGTAGCCACCGATCAATGCGCAAGCTCGTCTTGGCTCCGGCTATCGCCATCTGCATCGTCGCGTTGTTAACCGTCTGCTCGCGCGACGAACGAGATGCAACACCAGTCGTGCCTTCCGCAGACGCGGCCATCGTGTTGAGCAGCACCGCGTTTGAGCACGAGTCCGCCATTCCGCGCCGGCACACCTGCGACGGCGACGACGTATCGCCGCCGCTGGCGTGGACCGGCGTGCCCGATACGGCGCGGAGCCTGGCGCTCATCGTCGACGACCCGGACGCCCCAAAAGGAACGTGGGTGCACTGGGTGCTCTACAACCTGACCGCAGACACGAATGAGTTGGGCGAGGGCGCGTCCACCGATCAAGTCGCCGCTGTCGACGGCAAGAACGATTTTGGCCGCGTCGGGTACGGGGGACTTTGCCCGCCGTCAGGGTCCGAACACCGGTATTTCTTCAACCTGTACGCTCTCGATTCATCGCTGTCGCTGGCACCCGCCGCCAGCAAGGCGGCGCTCGTGAGCGCCATGGAAGGCCACATCTTGGCTCAAGGCACGTTGACGGGCAAATACAAACGCTGATCAATTCGGAGAGGACCGTCTGCAATGAAGATCACTGAAGTGAAAACCTATCGCATGGCCGCGACGCCACAAGCATTGGACGGGAACAACTGGCTGTTCGTCCGCATCGAAACAGACGCCGGGGTCCATGGCATCGGCGAAGGGAGCCTGCAATACAAGGACGCCGCGCTGTCGGCCGAGATCAAGGAGTTCGGACGCTTCATCATTGGCATGGATCCGTTCCGAATCGAGCATATTTGGACATCGCTCTACCGCAGGGTGACCTGGACCGGAGGTCCCGCGACCATGAGCGCGATCAGCGCCATCGATCTCGCTCTGTGGGACATCAAGGCCAAGGCCTTGGGCGTCCCTGTCTACGAGCTATTGGGCGGCCTCAGTCGAGACCGAGTGCCGGTCTATGCTAATGGCTGGTTCGCGGGTTGCGAGACGCCGGAGGAGCACGCCGAAGCAGCGAAGCGTGTCGTGGACGGCGGCTATCGAGCACTGAAATTCTACCCGTTCAAAGGTCCTCAGGTAATCACGCCGGAGCGCGTCGAAGCAGGCGTTGAGCTCGTCCGGGCCGTCCGAGAAGCGGTCGGCCCGCTGGTGGAGATCGGGATAGACATCCGGTCCAGGCTGGACATGTGGAGCGTGTCGCGAGTCGCCCAGAGGCTCGAGCCGTTCGACATAGCTTGGATCGAGGAACCGGTGATGTTCGACAACGTCGACGCGATATGCGCACTGGCTCGCACGCTGAAAATCCCCGTTGCCACGGGCGAACAGCTCTTTAACAGGTGGGAGTTCAGACCCTTGTTGGAGCAGAACGCCGTCAAGATCATCCAGCCGGACATCTGCCACGCGGGAGGCCTAACGGAACTCAAGAAGATCGCCGCCGCCGCGGAAACTCACTACGTGAGCGTGGCTCCGCACAACTCCAACGGGCCGATCTCAACGGTCGCGAGTCTTCACCTGGACACCTGCATACCGAACTGCTTCATGCAGGAGATCTTCGTGACGTTTCTCTCGCGGTATGAACAGGTCTTGACCAAGCCCATCCCGATCGCCGACGGGTACGCGACAGCTCCGGATGGCATCGGTTGGGGCACGGACATCGACCTCGAGGCGTTGAAAGCGTTCCCGCCGAACGACTACGTCACGGTTGAATCGGAGCCGTACGAGGCGTTCTGACGGAAGGCCGCAGAGGTCAGCGGATTGGTACCTAGTGTCGGAAATTACCGTTAGGATAATCCGTTCGCCCCTTCGGAAATCTCATGGCAGGCTCTGAGCCTGTCGAATGGCCCGCGACCGATGGTTCGGCAAGCTCACCACGAACGGCATGATTAACGCCGATTATCGGAAGCAAGTACTAGCGAGACGGCCGTCGCCGCAATGGATGGCTACCGGTATCGGGACTTATAGCCTGTCCTGAGTTCGCCGAAGGAGCGAGCGCCCTAACCTGACGTTAGTCGTCTTTCGAGTCGAGTCCGGTTGGGGACTGCAGGAACTGGAACAGGTCGCTGTCCGCGGGGAGAACCACGGTGGTTTTGTCCTGGAAGATCTTCTGGTAGGCTTCCAGGCTTCGTTGGAACATGTAGAAATCTTCGTCTTGCTCGACCGCTTCAGCGAATATCTTCACGGCTTCGGCTTCACCTTCACCTCGGGTGATGCTGGCCAGTCTCTCAGCGTCGGCCCGGATAATCGTCGCCTCTTTGTCGACCGTAGCCCGGACTGTGGCGTCGATTTCCGCCCCTTCGGCCCGTTCTTTGTCGGCCTTTCTTTGGCGCTCGGCCTGCATTCTAAGGTAGACGCTGTCGGCGATCTCAGCGGGGAAGTCAGCACGTTTGATGCGAACGTCGACCAACTCTATCCCAAACAGGAGCAGCTCGGGTTTGACGCTGTCGAGGATTTTACCCATGATCGACTCGCGATTCGTGGTGATGATCTCAGCCTGGTTGTCGAAGCCGATCTCGCGCCTGAGTTCGGAGGAGATGATGTCTACGGACCTCGACGCCGCCTGGACCTCTGTCCTGTTGGTCTCGCGGAAAAGCTTCGGGTCGGTGATCCTACCTCGGGCGTACACGTCTATGATAAGTCGTTTCTTGTCCAAGGTCAGCAACGAATCCGGAGGGGCGTCAAAGATGAGCAGGCGCTTGTCGAAGTAGGTCACATTATCGACAAATGGACTCTTGACGTGGAGTCCAGGTTTCGTGACGGATGATTTCACCTGTCCGAACCTGGTGACGATCGCCAACTGTTTCTCGTCGACGACGAAGAACGCCTGCGGGCCGATGATACCAGCGGCGACGCTGCCCAGTATGAGTATGATTGCTAGGTATTTCATAATATGATTTCTATTGCTGGTTGACGCCGAATTCCACCGGCGACGTCGATTCTTCCGTTAGAGGCAAGAACTGGAGCAGCCCGCCGCCGGCTTCCTCGGAAACGATGAATTTGGTGATGCCGGGGAGCATCTCTTCCATGGCCTCCAGGTACAAGCGTTGGCGAGTCACATTCTTGGCTTTTTCGTATTCAGCAAGTATCGACAGGAAGCGTGCGGCCTGCCCTCCGGCGATAGCGACCTTTTCTTGCTTGAAAGCTTCAGCGGCCTGGACCAGCCTTGCCGCCTCGCCTCTTGCTCTGGGCAGAACGTCTTCTTTGTAAGCGTCTGCCAGGTTGATGATTCGGGCTTTGTCTTCTTTCGCTCGGACCACGTCGTCGAAGGCGTCTTTGACCTGCTCGGGCGCAAATACGTTAAGCAATTGCACCACTCGAACATTGATGCCAGTGTTGTAATTGTCCAGCAGGCCTTGAAGCAGTTCTTTGGTGTCCGCCTGTATGGCTTCTTTTTGATCTGTCAGGACATCGTCAATAGGCCGGCTGCCGATGACCTGTCGAAGGGCGGTTTCGGCGGCATCGACAATCGTGGCGCCAGCGGGGTCGACTGCCCTGTAGAGGAATTTCTCGATGTCTTTAATGTCGTATTGGACGAGAAGCTGAACGTCAACGATGTTCGGGGCTTCGCCGGGTTGACCTTGCTCGTCGGGATCCCCGGTGATCATCAACGACTCGTCCAGCACCGGGGTGCCGCTGCGCACGCCGATCTCTAGTTTCCTGACCTGGTCTACACTGACTATGTCCCAAGCGCCGATGGGCGTCGGCCAGTACCAATGCAGGCCTGGGCCTTTGATGTCCGCGAACTTCCCCGTCAAGCGGAGGGCCGCTTGCTCGCCAGGCTGAACGGTGTAGAATCCGGAACCGAGCCAGATCGCCAGCGCGGCGACAAACGCCGCGTTCACGACCCACCAACCCGCGCCACCGCCGCCGCCCAACTTGAAGCGACCCAGGGCTTTCCGGATTCGGTCGATGATCTGTTCTATCTTTACTTCTGGCTCTTCGGGCCTGTACATCCATTTTCCTTTGGTCTTGCGTGCCGCCGATAATGTTAACACATCGACCGTGGCGAGGTCAGGGAATCCATCCGCCGGAGATCGGCCATCTGTTATTCGGCGCCTTTAAGTCCAGTCGTCCGGCAAGTCTGAAAACGCCACTGCCGGGTGAGGTTAGTCGGTTTGCGCCCGACATACGCCGCTAAGGCGGCCGTCGCTTCAGTGATAGTTACGCTCGATGCGGGGCACATGGATTCCATCTAGCCATTGCTGCCTTCATCGAGCATCGAAAGAAACTCTTCGTAGCTGGAAACACCCCTGATCTTTTCGACGAACTCCCCTACCCCGGCCATTCTTTCCCGAAACTCGCGTAGCTGGCCGCCAATGGGACTTGCCGATCCCGGACTCTCGGCATAGGTGCCGTTGAACGCGAAATACGCCTGATTGATCTTGCGAATGGGATGACCGTTTGCGACGAACCGCAGGCGCTGCCGCTCCATGTACACCTCCGCATCGACAATCCTGCCTTGCGTCAACAACAGATCCGTTTGGCGTCGGGTCTCTCGCATCTCGCTGTCGAAGTCGAACTCGTCTTTAGACGGCTCCGGCGGCTTTGTTGGCGAGGCGCTGACGGCGGCGATGCCCTGTTCTCCGGCATTTAACGCGCCTCCCAAGAATCGGTAGGCCAACCCGCCGAGCTCGCGTCCCGCCAAATCGGCCGCGGTTTCGTTGAGCACCTGCATCTCCGGGCTTTTGAACATGTTCTGGCCCAGCGGCCCAAAGAAGAAATAGTGGTGGAGCCACTCGTGGGCGGCGGTCCTCAGCGTGCCGCGCAGATTGCCGCCGTCGTACAACGAGGCCGGATACGTGGCAACACCACCGATATCGAGCACGATCGCGGCCAGATCCTCGGACTCGAGCAGTCGCGACTCCATCGCCTCCCGGTCGCCGACATCGACGTGGGGGTCGACCAACACTTCGAGAGATCGCTCGATCCTGTCACGAGGCGATGTTACCAAGACCTTCGGCGGCTCGGTCAGGCGGATGTCCACTGGCGGGAAGACGAATTCACCGACCACGCCGAGTCCCGCGGCTCGCGCGACTTCGCTAATTCCAGCCTCGATGGCCTCCTCGACATCAGCCCTCAACTTGCGCTTCCTCGCCCGAAGTTCTTTCAGTTCGCTTTCTACGTCAACCACGCCGGATTCACCGGGATCACTTGCGTTTACAGCAATGCGATCTATTTCGGACTTGAGCTTGCTCGCGTCGACGCCGAGCGCAAAGTACTCCTCAACTCTCGCCAACCTGTCCTCGGACGAAATCCCGTTGCCAGGGATCGCTCTGAAGACGCGGTGGGTCCATTTGGAGAGGAAGTTTTCGAGATGCCAAGTGATGATGTCGTAGCTGTAGGGCGCGGCGATTTCTTGCACGACGTCCAGCCGCATCGCGTCGCCTCTCGTGCCGATAAGCACCAGCAAGCAGACGCCGGCCAACGCGAACTTGAACGTCCGTTGGGATCGCGATTTCAGCTTCTTCAGCATATGTTTTGAATCACGGGCGTCCAATCTGATGATGACCGCGGCTTCATTCCGCAATGGGCGCCGGGCTTCAGGCCGGACCGGCGAACCGGTGTTCAATACCGTACCACCTCTAACGATAGCCCGTGGCGCCCCGGCAGGCACTGCTGTCAATGGCTCTCCCGAAGCGCGGGACGCCAGTGATGCGCCAGACCTCGGCGCGATACCGCGATTCGGCCGAGATCCCATACGAACACTTCGTGTCTCTACGACTGGTCTGTATCCTCGATCTAGGCTATCCTTGGATAATGCGAAAAACACCGCGAACGCGGCCTTACACCAACTGAATGTGGTATGCCATGAGCCAGTCCGAGGCAGGCACACGGGCACCAAACCAGTCGCAACATTGATTTGTCCGCTGCACACCCCGACGGAGGTTACCCTCGTGAGTAAGTCAATATCCTCATCTCCCCAGTTGCAAAACCGATTGACGTTGGCGGTATCATTGACCGCCCTTTGCTTGGTGATTCTTGGTCCAGCCCGGGCGTCAATTGCCGCCGCCCAAACTCCCGATGCCGATTTGATCTTCGAATACACGTTCGACGCCGACTCCGACGGCTGGGTCGCAGGTTTCGCCGATCTGCCAGCCGACTTCGACCAGGACACGTACGAGCTGGAATCGGGGTTCCGCGCACTGCCCGAGGGGTTGGCCGGCAATGGGTTCTACATCTAGGGGCACAACCGGAGCGACGACCTGTTCATGTATCTCAACCGGTACGTGGACGGTCTCCAGCCGTCGACTGAGTATTTGATGACGGCCGAGATCGACTTCGCGACGAACGTTCCCGGTGGTTCGTTCGGAATTGGCGGCTCACCCGGCGAAAGCGTGTACGTCAAAGCAGGCGCCTCAGCGGTTGAGCCGACGCAGGCGCCGGACGCAAGCGGCTGGCTCAGGTCCAACGTCGACAAAGGAAATCAGTCCAACGGCGGCGAAGCGATGGTCGTTGTCGGCAACGTCAGCCATCCCGACGTTACCGGCGACGAGTACCAGATCAAGACGGTGACGAACGCGGACAGCCCGTTGTCCGTAACGACCGACGCCGACGGCGGGCTGTGGCTGATCGTCGGGACGGACAGCGGCTTCGAAGGTCTCACCGCGCT
The DNA here is from genome assembly GCA_964588665.1 of uncultured Dehalococcoidia bacterium. Taxonomy (GTDB): domain Bacteria; phylum Chloroflexota; class Dehalococcoidia; order Lucifugimonadales; family UBA1123; genus UBA2160. Next base: position 11,024 of record CAZPQQ010000049.1, read on the forward strand.
GTACTACTCGAGAATGGCTTACAGCTTCGTGGCCGAGTCTGCGCCGTCAACGGCATCGATAACCGGCACGATAACCTATCGCGAGAAAATCGCCCTGACGCCGAACGCTGTGATCGACGTGAAGCTGGTCGACGTTTCGCGCGCCGACGCGTCCGCCGTTACGATCGCCGAAAAGATCATCGGAGATCCGGGCCAGGTTCCCGTGTCGTTCGAAATCGAGTACGACCCGGCGGATATCGACGACCGCTTCACATACGCCGTTCAGGCGAAAATCACAGAGAACGGTGAGTTGGCGTTCATCAACGACACATCGTACGGGGTCATTACACGCGACAGTCCGACACACGTCGACATGGTTTTGGTACGAGTGAGCCCATCCGAGCCTTCGACGCCTCCCGATGTGGGCGGGTTGTCTTTACCCGGTTGGCTGCTGTTTGCACTGGCGACAGTTGGCGCTCTCCTGATCGTTCTTGGCGTTCGATCTCTGTCCACGGCCGTAACCAACCGATAGCTGCTCAGATGCTGGTCGTCTGAGATTGCGGGCGCCGACCAAGCGGCGGTTTTCGCCGCGAGCGTCATCGCCTTGTTGGAGGGCTGGCCGTGTCGTATACTCACTCGCGCGGACATCGAGCCGGGTCCGACGCCACGCTCGCCTGCCATCGCAAAGCGGGACCATGGCGCCAGTCGAATTTCACGCCGCCCTGGACCAGCGAAACCATGCATCCCGCGGGACACAACCAATTGGAGAGCGAGACGACATGAAACAATCGATGTGCATCGTCGGGTGCGGCGGGTACGCCCGGATGGTTCTCGACGACATCTACGACATGACGGACGACTTCGACTTCTACTTCGCCAGCCGCGACGTCGACAAAGCCCGGCAGTACTCGGAAGACTACGGCGGCGCCGGGTATTTTGGCGACTACGAAGAAGCGGCGGCCGACCCTCGGGTTCAGTCGATGTACTTCTTCACGCCTCATGACATGCACCTGGACAACGTCAACCTGGCCGCTCGCCACGGTAAGCACGTGCTCATGGAGAAGCCGATAGCCCGGACCGTCGCGGAGGCATCCGCCATGGTCGAGTCCGCTCGCAGCGCTGGCATCAAGCTGATGATCGCCGAAAACTACCGGTTCCTAAACACGGTGGATCGAGCCATGGAAATCATGAACGCAGAGGGCGCCGAAAACCCCATCGGCGATCTGAGGCTTATCGAGATGGTCGTCGAAGGTTTCAGCTCACCCGGCAAATGGCGCGCAAACCTAGACCGGAACGGTGGCGGCGTGTTTATCGACGGCGGCATCCACTTCGTCGACATCGCGGTAAATGTCGGCGGGTTTCCCGAGCTCGTCCACGCGATCCAACCGCCTCAGCTCTATACGAACGTCGAAGGCGAAGACGGGATACTCGTCACAGCCGCGCTTCCTGGTGGCGTCGCCTGCGTCATCAATTTCTCGAGGGCGATCCCGGTGCAGAGCCAGTTTCAGATCATCAAATTCACTGGAAGCAAGGGAAGGATCAGCTTCGACCCCAGAGCCAGCGAACTCACCATCGACACACCCGACGGGCAAAGCACAGTCGAGGTGCCAGCGGTCCGACGCGGGGTTCGCGGAATGGTGTCGGAGTTTCGCCGGAGCATCGAAGAGGACCGCGAGCCGGTGATGTCCGGTCACGAAGGTACCAAGGACTTGGCCGTCGTTTTGGCCGCGTACGAATCCATGCGAACCGGCGAGTCGGTCCGTCTCTCGCTGCCGGAACGATAAGCCGCCCACACCTGCGTCACGCGCCTTAGCAGTCACCATGCTCCGAATCGAAATGCAGCGAGTCTCGGGCTCGCATACGAATCGCAGAATACGGCCACCGGGCGCGAGATGTGGAGCCATGAAGCCGGAGTGGGCGTCGATTCGCCACTCGCAGCACCCGGCGACATGCTCATCGCGACGGCTTGCATGCCCGTCCAAGGCAAGAACAGCCCGAGCGTGTTGTCCTGCGCCTGGGAGATTGACGATAGCCGCCCACTAGCCTGAAACACCTTTGAGGATTATTGCCATTGCTTGTTGTTCAATGCGACTTCGACGACACCGTTACCGTCGGCAACGTGAGCGTCGCGATCAGGGAAGCCTTCGATCTCGAGGACTGGAAAGAGATGGAGGAGGAGTTCGTCTCCGGAAGATACACCGTCGAGGAGAGCAACATCCGTCAGTACGCCGGCCTGACGGCGTCCCAGCCGGAGATCGAAGAGTTCGTGAAAGGCGACGTTGTTGTCAGGTATGCCTTCGACGAGTTCGTGGCCTACTGTGCGGGCACTGGCGTCCACTTGGCGGTGGTGTCCAGCGGTCTCGAATTCTACGTGAGCGCGACGATCGACACGTTGGGAATCGACGGTGTCGAGATTCACGCGGCGCACACCGAATTTTCGCCGGACGGCATGCGGGTATCGTACGAAAATCCGGCGGGGGCTCCGATCACAGACGGCTTCAAAGATTCGTACGTCGCGCATTTCAAGAGTCAAGGACACACGGTCGTCTACGTCGGCGACGGGCTCTCAGACCTCGGGGCCGCGCGGTTGGCGGATTACGTGATCGCGCGAGATGGGCTTGCCGACGACATGGAGCGTTTGTGCTTGCCATACAATAGGTTCGAGAACTTCAGAGACGTCGGCGAACATGTCGAGCGGATCAGGAAAGACCTCGAAAACAACCCTTCAGATTGATGACGAGTCAATCGCGACGCCCGGTGCTTTGGGTCGCTCAACCAGCGCTGCAACGAAACAGAAATCGGGAGACCATGGATGACTGAATCGAAAATCCGAATCGGTGTTGTGGGCGTCGGCTTCGGCTCCGTCGTGCACATCCCGGCATTCCAGTCAGAAGGCCTCGAGGTCGTGGCGGTCTGCGCCCGCCGCGAGGAGAGAGCGAGAGACGCCGCGGAACGGTTTGCCGTCCCGAACGCGTTCACTGACTATCGTGAGATGCTCGCACTGGACGGCCTGGACGCCGTTGCTGTCGCCACGCCAGTTTCCACCCACCATCCGATCACGATGGACGCGCTGGAAGCGAGCAAGCACGTGCTGTGCGAAAAGCCGCTGGCCATCAACGCGATCCAAGCTCGGGAGATGTGGGAGAAGACCGAAGCAACCGGATTGACCGCAATGGTCGCCCATGAGTTCAGATTCGCCTCGGGTCGCATGCGGGTAAAGGAGCTCATCGACGAAGGCTATGTCGGGGCGTTGCACATGGCGTTGATGAGCCTCGCGGTCGGACCGAGAAGCGGTTTCCGCGCCAGGCCGTGGAGCGAGTCGGACGACGCGGGAAAGGGCGGAGGGTTCCTGGGCGCTCTGGGCTCCCACTACATCGACTGCCTTCGGCACTGGTTTGGCGAAGTCGCTTCGGTTTCCGGGCGTCTGAACACCCACTTCCAAGACCGAACGTATGCAGACCTGGAGGAGTTCGTCGAAGCAACTTCGGACGGCACGTACAATTTCACGCTCGAGTTCGCCCAGGGAGGCTGGGCCAACATGATCGGCACATCAGCCGCCGCTTTCGGCTCCGGCGCGCGAGTGGAGATCTACGGACGAGACGGAACCCTTACGACCCCACAACCGGGCGCCGGATTCAATCCGCCGCCGCTCGGGACGATCCTGGGAGCGAAGCCTGGCGACAAAGAGCTGGCCGAGCTTCCCATTCCGGCGCGTCTCGAACCCTTCTCGGACGATCGCGACGGACGGATGATGCCGTTTCGGCTGCTGGTCAGGGAGTTCGTCCGAGGCATCAGGGAGGGCGTCTCGCCTGCCCCGAACCTACTCGACGGCCTCCGTTGCCAGGAGATCATGGCGGCCATTCGCGAGTCGTCGTTTACGGGGAGCGTGGTGCGTTTCGACGAACGCAATTGACGAGGAGCGCGTCGCGTGGGCCGCGTCGATCCCGCTGGGGATAGCTGCTAAGTCCTGCGTCCCCTGAAAAGAGACAGGAAGCGGTCCTGGTAGAACTCGAACATGCCCCACCGGTCCAGTTCGCGTTTGAGTTCGTCGACGCCCCTGCCATGCTCGGCGTCGGCGAATAGCTGCTCGATGCGTTGCGCCGCCGCCGCCGGCAACCCGCCCGCGCCGGGACTCGGGTCGAGCAAACCTTTCGATCTGAACTCGTCGACATTCTGACTGGCGGAACTCGATGTGATTTCGTACATGAACTTGAGCAGCGCCACGTCCCAGAGTTCGTCGACACCCACCATCACCACCGCGAGATTCTCCGACCGCTTGTTGAGGTCGTCGCCGATTTTTTTCGCAATCTCAGTCGGATCGCCGCCGACGATGTCGGTGTTCGCCGGTTCGTTGCGATACTGGTACATGATCCCTGGACTGTTCGGCCCGTACGTATCCGCCAAGTGGTTCAGGTACTCGTACGCTTCGGAGCTGAAGCCCTCGAGGTTGAGCGCGTAATACGGGGTGACGATCGACGGTCTCTGGGCGACGACGCGGCCGGTTCTGACGACTCCTTCCGGTTCACCGGATGCCAGCTCGGTGTAGACGGGCTCGGTTACGACGTGGTACCCGAAATTCGTGACGCCGAAGGTCGACAAACTCTGCTTCGGGTAACGCACCACCCAGGTCTGTTCGAGAGCTTTCATCCAGTCGCGTGGGTCCTGCATGTCGACTAGCGTCGCCTTCTGCGGACGCCGAGTCCCACGAGCCCGAGCAAGAATGCAGGCATGGCCAGGTCGCTGAGACCGGCGCCCGGGTGGGCTGGAAGGTTGCAGGAGGCGCCCTGGGCCGCGGTGTCTTGTCCGGCGCCAGCCGATCCCGGCGCGGGCGCGGCGGTTGGCTCCGGTTCGACTGCTTTCACGACCGCCGGCGGCGGTGTGGCCGGCGGTGGGATCGGCGTCGAAGTCGGCGCGGGCTCAACGGTCGCGGTCGGAATCGGAGTCGGCGTCACTTCAAGAGTTGCGACGGTTTCCGAGCCTGCCTGCGGCGTGAGCGTGAACGGCTGAATTACCCGCCGTGGAACCGGCGTCGGGCGTAGCTTGTCGCGTTCGGGCGGCACGTAATCGGCCGCGCCCATCGTCTCGCGCCATTGGTTTTCCAGTTCGACTCTGGTTACGCCATAGGTTTGCAGAATGGCGTCGTCCATGTTCGTGCCGGACTTCAGCACCGCCATCAACTCCCGCATCGCGTCAGGGCCGTAGCCGGTCACCATGAAACGCACGATGCTGCTGGCCTGGCCGTAAAATATGATGACGTCTTCCGGATCGCCGGGCAAGATCGGCATCGACGTGATTGGGAGCAACCGTCCCGTGGCAAGCGCGAACTCCAAGGCGACGTCGTAGGAGAAGCCGGGGTCGATGTTGCCGTACTCTGACAGTCCTTCGTTCAGCCAGGCCGGAATGCCACGGAGTATGCTGTCGCCCGCGCGATGCGTGAGGATGTGGGTCACTTCATGTGAAGCCGTGCCCGTGGCCCCGGTTCCGCCTCCGAGGACGAGCAACGTGCCCAGGTTGGTGAACGCCTGGCCTTCCGTGATGAGCTCTCGACGGATTGTCGTGGAACCAGGAGGCAACGCTTCGAGCATCTCCTTGACGTTGTTGTACATGGTGACCCTGATGGGGATCGTGATGTCCGCGCCAAGCAGGGGTCCCATATGATCCAGGGTTTGCAATATTGCGTCGAGAATGATCTCGGCCCGCTTCTTGACCGGCCCATGGTACGCGACGGCGATCGGACCTTCCGTCACCTCTTCCCAACTGAATCGAGCGTCGAAGTAGATGAATTCGGCCGGCTCGGTGGCCAGTTCGTTCCCCTCGGCATCCTTTATTTCGAAGTTGTAGCTGATGATCGTTCCGGGAGGTATGTAGCGCCCGCTCGTGTCGGTTCTCCAGAACAGCTCCGAATCGACCAATGCGCCCTGCTCGAAATCGAGGTAGTCGTAGGCGCCCCTGGTTTGCTGACCGATCCTGAATCGAACGGCGACCTCGGTGATTTCGTGGTCACCTTCGACCTGAACTGCAAACCTCATGCCGTCCGGGAACTCGCTGACCACTGAAGTGTCCAGCACCCGGATGACATCGTCGGCCGCCGTGGCCACGCCGCCCGTCACGTGAAACGCGATCGTCGCGCTCAGCGCCGCGACTACTGCTGCCACTGTCCCTACTCGGGTCCAGTTCCATACAGACGAACCGGACAACCACCCACCGGCGCTGTTAAGGCCGTGCCACATCGTTCTCATTCCCTTACGCCAAAGGCGCTGATCGCTCCGACTCACGATAAAAATCGACTGTCTCGACTGAGATTTTCGGGGTGAAAGCCGTGAGCTCGTCCACTGTATGTTGGGTCGCCTGGCAGGCGCCACGTTCGTGGACCGGGATGAGCAAGCCTCCAATGGGGTTGTGTGTCACCGGAGTGAGCCTGACATCGGCGTCCAATTCGTCGTCGAACCGAATTCGGATCGCCTCTGCGGTAGCGGTGCGCAATACCGGCATGTCGTATTCCTGTGTAATCGAAAGATCGCCCGTCGAGGACAATTGCCCGCTGCCACGCGGACGCTTCTAACATTGTAGCTCAACCGGAATCCGACCGCTTAGCCGCGGTCGCGGAGGGCCGCCTTGGCGTGGAGGACTCGCTGGATGGAGGTCAGAGCAGAGAGGGCGACGATGATTCCGAGCGCTGCCAGGAGGACATTCGGCGCCCAGTGACCCCCGACCAAGCCGACCGCCATCACGATTACGCGCTCGGGCCGAGTCATGACGCCCACGGTGCAGTCGACGCCGAGGCCCTCGGACCTGGCTCTCGCGTAGCTGACAAGCACCGAGAACACGAAGGCGAGATACACGAGCACGATCCCGACGTCGTCGTCACGGTCGAGGTAGTACACCAGCAAACCCAGCAGGACGATGGCTTCTGAGACCCGATCGATCACCGAGTCCAACATCGCGCCGAAGACCGTTACCCGGTCAGTGGCCCTAGCGAGCGCCCCGTCGAAGAGATCGAAAACCGCCGCGAACACGAGCACGGCGCCAGCTCCCCAGAACTGGCCTATGCTCGCAAGATAAGCCCCCACGCCGGCGATAACGAGCCCAAACAGGGTGAGGGAGTTCGGGGTCATTCCGATCCGCCCCATGCCCAAAGCAATCGGCGTCGCGATGCGTCTCGAGATGAACTTACGGGCTTGTGCGCGGCCCATCACCGGAATCGTCTAGGCGCGGGCTGCGGCGAAGTGTTCATCGGTCCACACGGTCCGGTCGCTGTCAACGAGACAGGACCGCCCAAGCGTCGGCAGCGCATTTTTCGTAGTAGTCGATGACCCGCCCGGCGACGCGCTCCCATCGGAATTCGTCGGCTCGTCTGACGCCGTTGGCCGAAAGCCTGTCGCGCAGTCCAGGGTCTCGAAGCAGCATCCCGATCGCCTGCGCCAGTTGCTCGTCGCCTTTGGGCGGGACCAACAAGCCGTTTTCACCATGCGTAACCACGCTGGCGTAGCCGTCGATGTCGGTCGCAACAACCGGGGCGCCCGAGGCCATTGCCTCGAGAAGCACGATTCCGAAGCTCTCCTTGCCGGTGGCAGGGGAACAGTAGATATGTGCGGACTTGAAATAGCGCGCCTTTTCGTCCTCAGACACACGGCCGGTGAAGATGACGTCCGTGAGGTTTCGCTCGCTCATCAAGCGGTGCGAATCGGCATCGGGCTCTCCGGCTCCGACCACGACCAGTCGTAGCTGCGGCCAGTCCCATTTCAGCCGGGCGTAGGCGCCAAGGAGGTGTTTGAGCCCTTTGCGCTTTTCCAGACGACCCAGGTACAGCAGGTTGATCTTACCGTCCATGAGCTCCGGCAGCGGAGTCGCGTGGGCGAAGTCTTCAACGTTGATGCCGTTGGGGATGATTTCGTAATCGGCCGGAAAATGGCCGTTGATGAAGTCGAAGGCTGGTTCAGAGACAGCGATTCTTCCGTGAAGCCTGCGGAACCATCGGTTCGCCACTTGCTTGACGCCCACACGCCAGAGCGGCGTTCCGCCGTACGTGTGGAACGTGCCGACGTTGACGCTGTTCATCGAGTTCAGGACGGTTAGCACGTTGAACGGCACAAACCCCGCGAACGGCTCGTGCACGTGGATGACGTCGAACGCCTCTTCAGCGAGCAGGTCCTTGATGCGAGGCCTCAGCCAGGGTGAGAGCGAGACTCTGGCAACGGAGCCGCCGCTCGGGATAGGCACGGGACGCCCCATGGGCAAGAAATCGTCGTCCCGGACCATGGTGGGTGAGGAGCAGGGTGCGATGATCCGAACCGTGTGGCCCCATCCTCTGAATTGTGCGGACAGCTCGTTGATGTGACTGGTCACACCGCCGTCGAACGAGTGGTCATAGGGAGAGATGAATCCAATTTTCAGACGACGCATGCGTTCCCCTTCGGCGCCGATCCGAAACGCTTACTCGTTGCTCGGCTCCCGACGAAATCCGACGCCATGAGATCGTCCAACAGAGTATATCGGCCCCCGATGCCCATTCTAATTTGGCTATTCTATAGACAAATGTCGAACCTGGCTAGCGGCGGCGCCCCCATGATGGGGCGGTGAATAGAAAATCTCGCCGTCATTCAGATGATGACGACGAGATTCCAAAAATAGATCGGCGTCAGTCTCGGCGAGTCCGGACTCGGTGACTCCAATGAGACAGCCTCTTGAGATCGGTCTTCAGTTGTCCTTGCCGACGATGAAGTCCTCGACCATCTGTTTGGCCTCGGAGTCGGTGTATTGCACCGGCGGAGACTTCATGAAGTAGGCTGACGGGCCAAGCACTGGGCCGCCGAGGCCTCTGTCTTTTGCGATCTTGGCGCATCTGATTGCGTCTATGACCACGCCGGCGGAGTTCGGGCTGTCCCAAACCTCCAGCTTCAACTCCACGTTCAACGGGACATCGCCGAAGCTGGTGCCCTCGAGCCGGATGTAAGCCCACTTCCTGTCCGACAGCCATGGCACGTGGTCGCTGGGGCCGATGTGGATGTCTTCGGGCTCCAAGTTATAGTCGACTTGAGACTTGACCGAGTTGGTCTTCGATGTCTTCTTGGAGGTGAGTCGAGTTCTCTCCAACATGTTGAGGAAGTCTGAGTTTCCGCCGAAGTTGAGCTGATAGGTGTGGTCGAGCTGCACGCCCCGGTCCATGAACAGCCTGGCGAGAACACGGTGGATAATCGTGGCGCCGACCTGCGACTTGATGTCGTCGCCGATGATGGGGGCGCCTGCATCGCGGAACCGCTTCTGCCAGTAGTCCCCTTCACCGCTGGCCACGAACACCGGTATGCAGTTGATCAGGCCGCACCCTGCGGCGAGCACCTGCTCGACGTACCACCTTGTCGCCTCTTCCGAACCGACCGGCAGGTAGTTGATGACGACGTCAACTTCGCGCTCTTTGAGAATCCCGACGATGTCGTCGGTGGGACCCGACGCCTTCGTGATGACCTCCGACATGTATTGGCCAACGCCGTCATGGGTCATGCCGCGCTGGACTTTCACGTCCTGATGCGGGACATCGAAGAATTTATACGTGTTGTTGGGTTCCGCGTAGATCGCCTCGGACAGGTCCAAGCCGACCTTGGTGGCATCTACGTCGAACGCCGCAACGACCTTGACGTCTCCGATGCCGTACTCGCCCAGCACCGGATGCATGATGCCCGGTATGGTTTCGTCGGCTTTTGCATCGGCGTACTTGTGAATTCCTTGAACGAGAGACGATGCACAATTTCCTACGCCGATAATCGCTACCTTAATATCAGTCAAAATATATAACCTTCCTGCATTCGGGTTGACCATCAGAAATGAAGGGATGAATCAGTGGCTCACGCCTGCTGAACCCAGCTTTCGATGGGCGCCGGGCCAGTGGCGATTGTAGCAACTATGGGTAACTCGAACAAGAGTTGTGGCCGTGGGGCGCGAGACGACGCTCGTTGACCGAGGCCAAACTCGGTGGTAGCATCCCGACGGTGTCCGAAGCCCTGCCCTGGTAATTCTTTCCGTGTGGTGCAGATGCAAACTGCCGAGCGCCTGTCTCGACGAACCCCTTTCTTCTACGGATGGGTCGTGCTCTTTTCGGCGGGAAGCTCCATGTTCGTGCGAAACGCCGCCGCCAGTCTCACCTTGGCGGTGTTCGTCTATCCTCTGTCCGAGGAGCTCGGGTGGAGCCGCACGCTCATCGCCGGGGCCGCGAGCGCCGGAGGGCTGGTCGCCTCGGCAACGTCGCCTGGCATCGGCTGGCTGATCGACCGATATGGCGCGAAGATCGTACTTGCGACCAGCGTGTTCATCCTCGGGCTGGCCACAATCTCCCTGGCTTGGGCCGTCGCTCCCCTGACGTTCTATCTGGCGTACGGGGCCGGAAGGGTGATCTTTTCGAGCCCACTGCAGATCGGCGCATCGGTGGTAGTCTCCCGTTGGTTCATCCGGATGCGAGGGCGGGCCGTGGGGCTGCTGTCGTTGACCCACTCGGCGGGCATGGTGCTGTTCCCGTTGATCGCCTCCGTCACGATCGCTTACCGAGACTATCAGAGCGCCTGGATCGTTTTGGGTGTTATGGCCTGGTTGATCGCGCTGCCGCCGGTGATCTTGCTCATCGCCGAAACACCTGAGGACGTCGGTCTGGCTCCGGATCGAGATGCGGCGCCCGTCGACTCCGATTCGGCGGACTGGGGCCAGCGGTCCGCGCAGGACCCCGTCTGGACTGCCCGCCAAGCAATGCGAACCAAGACTTTGTGGCTACTCGCGGTCGGCGTCGGTTTGCTGTTTGTGATTCATTCGGGGACCAACATCCACTTGGTGGCCTACTTTCGAGACCAGGGTCTTGGAGAGACCATTGCCGCATCGGCCATCAGTGTGATGGCAATCTCGATGGCCGCGAGCAGCGTGCCATGGGGTTGGATAGTCGAACGACTTCCTATCCGCGTATCGTTCATGTTGACCGCGGCGGCGATGGTTGCGGCGTCGGTCCTGTTCATCGGCGCTGACAGCCCCGCTGAGGCCTACGCCTATTCCGCGGTTTTCGGATTCGCGTTGGCCGGACTGTTGACCGTTCCGCCGGTGGCCTACGCCGACTACTTCGGGCGACTTTCTCTGGGGACGATCCGAGGCGTGACCGAGCCGTTCATGTCCCTGGGCCAGGCGATCGGCGCCGTGGTTTCCGGCGCGATATACGACGTCACCGACAGCTACACGATCGCATTTCTAACTTTTGCGGCCTTGGGTGTCGTGACGATTGCCGGTGTTGCGTTCGCATCCAAACCCTCGCCGCCTGGGGCGAAGGCCGCACGGAGCGAGAACTAGTGTCATGACTCGCAAATTCACTCAACAATTGCGGGCGGTCGACGACCCTTCGGCAGGCTCAGAGCCTGCCCTGAGATTTCCGAAGGGGCGAACGGAGCGGTGGGGTTCCCTCGTTCGTGGTGAGCCTGTCGAACCACAGTGCCGCTCAAGTGCAAGCCTCGATATGTACAGCGAGCTTGCGAGTCAGGACACCAGGTACTAGAGACAAAAGAGAGGCAGGCCTGATAAAGAGCCTGCCTCTCGGTTTCACGTCGGATGCCGCCGGGCGTTAGGAGCCGGGGCCTCTTTCCATGGAGTATGGCTGCCACCTGCGGAGGTCGGTCTTCGCCAACACGGACGGGTTCACGCATGTGCGCGGCCAACGCCCGGTGAGGACCAACGACAACTCCTGCCCCACTCGACGGCGGGTTTCCGGCCCCATGCGCTCCGAGGCGGAGGCCACGTGAGGCGTAAGGATGACGTTGTCCATGTGAAGCAGCGGATTCTCGGGATCGGGCGGCTCCTGCTCCAGCACGTCCAAACCTGCCGCGGCGATCCAACCCTCTTGCAAGGCCTTGATCAGGCCGGACTCCTCGACCGTCGGGCCACGACCGTTGTTGATGAACAGAGCCGTCGGCTTCATCTTGCGGAAGTGTTCCTCACGCATCATGTGCTCCGCCTCGGGAGTCGCGGGCGCGTGCATCGAGATGATGTCTGAGGTTTCCAGCAGTTCGTTATAACCCACCGGTTGGACGCCGTACGCCGACATGGTGAGCTCCTCGATGTACGGATCATAGGCGAGCATGCGAACACCGAAGGGCGCCGCTCTGACCGCGGTCGCGCGGGCCACGTGGCCGAAGGCGATGAAACCCAGGGTCTGCCCCATGAGTCGCGGGAACGTGGACAGCAAGGGCCTGCCCTCGCTCCACCGGCCGTCTCGCGCGTATGTATCCATGGTCTTGAGTCGTCTGAACGTCGCCAGGATGAGCATCATCGTGTGGTCACCGACCTCTTCGATGAAGGTGTCCGGAACGTTGGTGACCGGAATGCCCCGGGCGGTTGCCGCCGCGACATCCACCGTGTCGGCGCCCACGCTGCCGAGGGAGATGACCTTGCAGTTGTCGAGGTTGTCGATGATGTTCTTCGAGATCCGCCGACCCCTCGCGATGATCGCGTCGCAGTCCCGGGCAGCGTCGATAAACTCCTGCTCGGACTCCGCGGTGATCTCCACGATCTCAGCGTCGATCGGACTCAACGATTCCATCTCGAGCTCGTACGAGCCGCCAGCCATGTCAAACGTCACGCCTGGCGGTTTTTGTGTAGCAACTTTGAAACTAGCCAATCCCGACTCCTTTCGAACAGTCAATATCACGGTTCGCGATATCCAACATTTTCGCGATGACCGGACTAGGATACGTAAGTGCGGGATGGATGTCCAGACAATAAACCGTGGCCTCCTTGCATCGGACCATGAGCAACCCGGCGCCTCGCGCGGGTCAAGGCGCCGGACGGATCGGCGTCAGGCGACAATCCGCCGCGCAGACAGCAAGAAAATGACGCGCAATAGGCGTCAAATCAGGTTTGCTAGGCGTTGATTCGATTGATATAATGATAGTCGAGCGTGGGACTATTCCACTGTTGGGGATTCGTCTAGCGGTAGGACGACAGACTCTGGATCTGTAAGCCGAGGTTCGAATCCTCGATCCCCAG
>CAZPQQ010000050.1:0-23573 GCA_964588665.1 uncultured Dehalococcoidia bacterium
TCTCTGTTAATTTCAGGCCCAAATGTGTCCCACTTTCGCTGACGGTCTACAATCACGTTTCAATTCCAAATGCTTACATTAAAGCGCTAACACATCACGACAAACGGACGGTAATTCGCTGGCAATTTGCGTCGCCAACGAGTGGAGCCATGTGGTTCGACAGGCTCACCACGAACGGAAAACATACACAAACCACAGGCAGACAAACGTGCCGCTCAAAACGAACGAAACACTGACCGCTCTGGAGTCCTCTACCCCTTGTCGGCCATCGCCTTGGACACGGCGGCCGGTGACATCGGCAGCTCGGTCATGCGGATGCCGATTGCGTTGTGGACGGCGTTGGCGATCGCGGCTAGCGGCGGCACGAGGCACGCCTCGCCGACTCCGCGCACGCCGTACGGGTGCCCTGGGTGAGGCACTTCGACGACCACTGTCTCGATCATCGGCACGTCGAGGATCGTGGGCATTCGATAGTCCAGCAGGCTGCTGTTCATCATCTGGCCGTCGTCGCTCATGTAATACTCTTCGTTGAGCGCCCAGCCGATTCCCTGGACCATGCCGCCTTGGATCTGGCCTTCGACGTAGCCCGGGTGAATCGCCGTGCCAACGTCCTGGAACGCCGTTGCGCGGAGGACCTGGACTTTACCGGTGTCCGGATCGACCTCAACGTCGACGATGTCGGCGGCGTGCGCTCCGCCGGGTCCGGACGCGCTCAGATTCGCTCGTCCGACGATCGGACCGCCCGTCGAGTTCAGCCTGGGAGCGAGTTCTTTCAGCGTCGTGCGAAGCTCCGAGTCCGAGATGTGCTTGACGACGCCGTCCGCGAATTCGACCTGGTCGGGCGTGGTTTCCCAGATGGCGGTCGCCCTCGCCACGAGCTGTCGTTTCACGTCTTGGGCGGCCTCGTAGACGGCCCAACCTGTCTTGAACGTGACGCCGCTGCCGCCCGCGCCCGAGCTGTATCCGATGCGGTCGGTGCTGCCAACGTCGGGGCGTACGTCTTCGATTGCGATCCCCAACTCCTCGGCGAGCTGCTGCGCCGCCGTGACGCGCGACCCGCCGACATCGCTGGTGCCGATCGTCAGGACGACGCTGCCGTCGGAGACGACCAGAGCCGTCGCGCTGGCAGGACCCGCTCCGTTGCCCCAGAATCCCATCGCAACGCCGCGGCCCCGGTACTTACCTTCGAGTGGGGAGGTGTAATGCGGATGCGACTTGACCGCCTCGGCAACCTCCAACATTCCGACGCGGGGGTTGACGATGCCGTTCAGCCTGCGGGTGCCTTCCCGCGCGCCGTTCAGCACCCTGAACTCGATCGGATCGATGTCGAGGTCGGAGGCAATCTCGTCGATCAGGCTCTCGACCGCGAACGCGCCGATCGGGGCGCCCGGGGCTCGGTAGGCGCCTGTCTTGGTCTTGTTGTCGACCACGTCGTAGCCGTCTACGCGCAGGTTTTCGATGTCGTACGGCGAGAACATGTTGTTCGCCGCGCCGCCCATCGAAGAGCCTGGAAACGCGCCCGACTCGAACGCAATCCGCGCCCGACCCGCCGTGATCTTGCCTTCCGACGTAACGCCGATCTCAACTTTGACCGTCCCGCCGGACGTGGGACCGGTGGCCTCCATGACCTCTGTTCGGGTCATCCACATCTTCACCGGCTGTCCGCTCTTCTTCGAGAGAATCGCAGCGATGGGCTCCAGGTACATGCCGTGCTTGCCGCCAAACCCGCCGCCGAGCTCCATGTAGTTGACGGTAACTCGCGATTCGGGGAGTCCGAGCACCTTCGCAATGGCGTCGCGGGTGCCGAAATGGCCCTGGCTGCTGCACCAGACGGAAAGCGACCCGTCGGGGCTCCACCAGGCGGTGCCGTTTTGCGGCTCGATGTATCCCTGGTGAACCGTCGTTGTCTTGAACTCGCGCTCGAAGACTCGGTCAGCGTCTTTGAAGCCTTTTTCCACGTCTCCCAACTTGAGTTCGAGGTGTGTGGATATGTTCGTGCCGGTCGCCGTGTCGCCGTCGATCCCGCCGGTGGTCAAGCTTTGATGCAGCAGCGGCGCGTCGTCCTTCATCGCGTCTTCTACGTTGGTGACGGACGGCAGAAGTTCGTATTCGACATCGATCAGCGAAAGGAGTTCTTCGGCCAGATGCCGGCTTGTCGCAGCGACCCCGACGATGGGGTGTCCTCTGAACAGGGCCTTGTCGGACGCCATCACCTTGTCTCTGACGTACTTCAGCGCGGTGTACGTCTCCTCGCCGAGTTCGGCCAATTCATCGCCGAGCACCGCGAGATCCGCTGCCGTGGCGATCGCCAACACGTCAGGGTGCGCCTCGGCCTTGCTCAGGTCGATAGACTTGATCACGGCGTGGGCATGTGGACTGCGCAAGACTTTGCCATACAGCATTCCAGGCAAGTTTATGTCGGCCCCATACGTCGCCTTCCCCATCACCTTGTCGACTCCGTCATGTCTGATCGGACTCGTACCGACTACCTTGTACTGTTCCGCTGACGTCTTCGCTTCTGTTGCCATGTGGCCTCCGAATGCTCACTGCGTGCGTCGCCCTTGCAAGGCTCCATTTGGGGTTGCGCAATTGTAACACGATGGCGATTTTGGTTCGATTAATTGCCGCTCGAGTCACCAATGCCAGTTATGCGCCAACCTACGCAGGAATTGCATCCTGCGCCCCCGGGCAGAATTCGGCGCCTTCGACATCGCGCAGGATGACGTTGCGGAATCGAGACGCGATGTCAGGCGGGAATTCCTCTTCCCAGGCCAGTGTTGCGCCGTTGCCGCTCTCGCTTACGACGATGTCGTCCCATCGCAGCGCCTGGCGTCAGAAGCGCGCGACAGTCGCCGGATCACGGCAATCGACGGTGAGACAGGTTATGCACAAGAGAATCTCCGCAACACCGGGAGAAACGACGCAACTGAGGTGCGTCGACCGGAATTTGGGTTGGCGTCAAGCAGACACGGGAACGTAATTGGCGTCAATCGGCGCTTCCGTCTGTGCGTGCCCTTGAGGCGCCCGGTCCTGATGTCGTTGGCGTTCACTTCGCCTGTTGAGCGACGGCTCTGTGGTTATGCGAGAAGATAATCTCGAATCCGGGCTACGTCGGCGTCAGCGAACCCGAGGTGATTGACGTACCCTTCCGCGCCACCGTACTTCTGGTGCAAGAGCTTCAAGAAGTCATCCATGTACTCTCTTTTGGAGACCATCCTCGCCTTGGATTCTTCCGCTGTCCCTTCAGGCCTCCGGCCGGCGTCCACAATGTAGTCGTACAGTTCGTCGACGCTGGCTGTGCTCATAGCGTAGTCGTCGGAGATGTCGTCTTGTCCGGCGCCGAGCAAATCGAGGATCAAACCCGCAGTGATTCCCGTTCGATCTTTTCCGGCGGTGCAGTGGGCGACGATCGGATACGACGACGGTTCCAGCAATATCCGGATCACGTCGCACCAGACCGCCTCGCCCCGTTCGAGCACGGCGAAATAACGAGGGCCGGATTGGCCGATTCCATGGGTGATGTTCAACGCTTCCGTATGGGTTTTGATTGGCTCAGAGTCGTCGATCACCGATAAGGCATGCCTGCTCGGAACAATATCCACCAGGGCGCCACGACTTGGATTGTCTTGGTGCTCGTCGGGATGCCGGAGGTCAATGATGGTCTGCAACGAAAGTTTGCGTTGCAGCGAGCGGGCTTCCTCGTCTCCGATTCGGTCCAGCGAAGCAGCGCGAAACAGCATCCCCGAACGGACTTCATTGCCGTTGGACGTGGCGTATCCGCCGAAGTCGCGAAAATTGAAGGTCCCGTGGGTGTCTATCATCAGCGGCATGTGAGAACCAGTCCAGTTGGATTTGGCGCGTGAAGCGCCTTGTCATAACTTGGCGCGCCGGCGCAATTATACGCGCAACGCATCCTAAAAGGACAAAGGTCGGCTTGCGGTATGGATGACCTGAGAAGTCACTGAGCGGCGGTCAGCGTCGTCCTGACGCTCGCAATTGGCCGGCAATAGGGGCAGCCAGATCGTACACCACTGTTTCAGCCGAGGGGGATTGGCCTCATCGATTGTGTGGGCGGTTGATCGAGCCCCTCATGCCTTGCTCTTCACCTTGTTCCGGCGCTGGCGTTGGCGGTCCGTGGAGGAGGTCAATTTCTTGCGCATTCGATAGTTCTTAGGCGTGATCTCGACGAGCTCGTCGTCGGCTATGAAGTCCAACGCGTCCTCGAGGCTTAGCAGAAGGGGAGGGCTCAAACGCTTGATGATGTCCGCGGTGGCCGAGCGCATGTTCGTAAGCTTCTTCTCTTTGCATACGTTGATCTCGATGTCGGCGTCTCTGGGATGGACGCCGACGATCATGCCCGCGTACACGGCCGTACCCGGCTCTACGAAGGTTTCGCCGCGGCCCTGAGCGATCAGCAAGCCGTACGTGATGGCGGTTCCTCCCTCGGATGCGATCAGCACGCCGTTGTTCGTCGTCTTGACCACGCCGTGCATTGGGCGAAATCCCGTGAAGAGGCTGTTGGTCACGCCTGTGCCTCGGGTGTCGCGGAGGAACGCCGATCGGAATCCGATCAGCCCGCGAGTGGGGATGTTGTACTCGATCCGTACGTTCCCCGCGCCGTCATTGGTGATGTTGATCATCTCGGCCAGGCGACCCGCAAGGTTCTCGGTCAGCGGGCCGATGTACTCCTCGCGCGTGTCGATGGTCAGATGCTCGAACGGTTCGTAGACCTTGCCGTCGATGACTTTGGTGGCCGGTTCCGGCTTGGACACCTGGAACTCGTGGCCTTCGCGTCTCATCGTCTCAACCAGAATCGTGAGATGAAGCTCGCCACGACCTGACACCAGGAATTCGTCCGGGCTGTCAGTGGTCTCCAGGCGCAGGCTGACGTTGGTCCTGAGTTCGCGGCGCAGGCGGGCGTGCAACGTCCTGGACGTGGAGTGCGTCCCCTCTTTGCCCATGAAAGGCGAGGTGTTGACGCCGAAGGTCATCTTCACCGTTGGCTCGTCGATCTCGATGGAAGGCAGCGCCTCGGGATGCTCGACGTCGGCGATGGTGTCGCCGATGGACACGCCCTCGACGCCGGATACGGCAACGATGTCTCCGACCTGTGCCTCCATGACCTCCAGCCGCTCCAACCCGCGGAATACGAACACCTTCTCCAGGTTTTGCGGTTGAGGTTGGTTGCCGTTGCGGAGCAGGGCCACCGGCGCCCGGTATTTGGCCACACCCTGGAAGACGCGACCGATGGCGATCTGACCGAGGTAGTTGGAGTAGTCCAGAGCGGCGACCAGCATCTGGAAGGGCTTGTCCGGATCGCCGGCAGGGCCCGGAATGCCGTCTATCATGGCCTGGAACAACGGTTGCATGTCCTGTTTCGGATCGTTGAGGTCGGCGACGGCGTATCCGTCCCGTGCGGATGCGTACAGCACGGGAAAGTCCAATTGTTCGGCCTTCGTGGCTAGCTCGAGGAACAGGTCTTGAATGAGTTCCTCAACCTCCGCGACCCTGGCTTCCGGACGGTCGATCTTGTTGATGACGACCATCGGCGCGACGTCGTGGCTGAGCGCCTGCTGCAGCACGAAACGGGTCTGGGGCATCGGGCCGTCGACGGCGTCTACGAGCAGGAGGCAGCCGTCGGCCATGTTCATGATGCGCTCGACCTCGCCGCTGAAATCGGCGTGGCCAGGTGTGTCGATGATGTTGATCTTCGTGCCGTTGTAGCTCACTGCGGTGTTCTTGGCGAGAATCGTGATGCCGCGCTCTTGCTCCAGAGGATTGGAGTCCATGATGAGCACTCCGACCTCTTGGTGAGCGCTGAACACCTGCCCTTGTTTCAACAGGGCGTCCACCAACGTGGTCTTGCCGTGGTCGACGTGAGCGATGATGGCGATGTTTCGTATTCCGTCGTTCGACTGAACCTGGCTCAAATTCGTATCTTTCCTATCTGATCTTTCATCTTCACTCGGCCCCAACTCCCCTGGCATGTGCGCCATCTTCGGCGCGAGCAGAACCGGCGATATTGGGATGTTGAATAAGGGGAATGCAAATTCTGACGGGTGTGCTTCCCATTGATAATAGCACTCGGCCTCTGCCCACTGCGAACTGGGCCGTTGAACGCGAGAAGAGAGTAGGGCGGAGAAGCCGACATTGCGACCGACGCTCCGGCGCCGTATGCTCAGTCGCCGTCTGCCTGTGCGCGCTCGAATACGGCGCCCGCGAAGGCCTCGATCGTGGCCCGCATCGCGAGCTTGCCGAGCCACGAGGCGGGTATGCCCTGTTCGCCGTAATACGCTTCGGCGAGTTGACCGTATATGGCGGCGGTCGTGTCGGCGTCGTCACCGAGGTTGACGGCCAGCAAGCATCCTTGCCGGAAATCCTCGGAATTGTGAAACGCCCACAAAGCCGCCTCCAGCGATCTGACAACGTATCCGGAGCCGACAATCTCGGGCGGTGATCGACGCTTGAATGACCCGCTGGCAACCTCGGAAATCGCAGCAATCAGAGGGTTTTGATCCCAATAACCGGAGACTGGGCAGTAGCCGTCGGAGAGCAGTTCCTCTTTGCCGGCGCCATTGACAGCGCCGACCAGCAACCCGCCGAAATATCTGGCGGCGTCGACTGCCGCCAGGGCGCCGTGAGTGGTGCGCGAACTGTCCGCGGAACGTTCGATGGCTTCGCAGGGGTTGGCCGAGAAGAACATCGGAATCGGCGCCAGCCGCATGATCGATCCGTTCCCGGCGCTCCATTCGCCGGTCGGGCCTCCGTACGGATCACGGGTCTGCGTGAAACGAGACAGAGCGTCGCTCACGGTATTGCCGATGTCGAAACAATGGCCGGTGCTGCTCAGATGGCCCTGGGTCCATCAGCGGACGTATCGCTCCAACTGATCGACCGGGTCGAACCCGTTGCGCTCGATCAAACTTTCAGCCAGGCACAGGGCCATGGACGTGTCGTCGGTCCACTCGCCAGGATTCAGCCTGAACGGTCCGCCGCCAATCATGTCGTCGATCGGGTCGAACGTTCCGGGTTGTCGGAACTCCAGTGTCGTTCCCACTGCGTCGCCTGCCGCCAAGCCAAGCAGGCATCCTCGGAACCGTTCGATCTGCTTCATCATAATCGCTTCGTTGTACGGCGTGCGTCGACTGACGCGGCGTGATCCGGTTGCCGCGTCGGGCGCCTATTTAGCCTTGGTCCGCCAGCGAAACGCGCTCGAGCACTTGGACCGCTTCGGTCATCATCTCGTAGATGACCTGACTGGCATGGCGTTCGTGGTCCAGCAAGCCGATTATCTGACCGGCTGCATTGGGCAGGAGGTCGAGCCGCTGGTTCTCGAACGCGGCCCGCAAGGAATCGCGGATGAGCATCGGCTGTTGTCCCATGGCCAGCGTCGCCGGCGCAACCGGCCTCTTCCAGGCCCCGGTGAAGTCGTTGTTCAAGGTGCGGAGCGGCCCGCCGCTCACGGCGTGGCTCGGGTTGGTGTCGTGGTCCTTCGCCTCGATCAATTGCTTCTTGAACGCATCGACGTACCAAGGCTGGTTGGACTCGTGTTCCCAGAGAGCGATCTGAGTGTCCCATATACCGCACTCCGGCGACAGAAGGAACGCGGTGCCGCATGTCACGCCAACGGCGCCCAGCGCGAGTGCGGCGACGAGACCGCGGCCGTCGGCGATGCCGCCAGCCGCCATTACGGGCTTTCCATCGGCCGCGTCAACGACCTGAGGGATGAGGGCCATCGAGCCGATGTCGCCTCTGTGGGCACCTCCCTCGTAACCCGTGGCGATGAAAGCGTCCACGCCCATCGGCAGGCACTTCTCCACGTGTCGAGTGTTGCCGACCGAGTTGATGACTTTGACGCCGTGGGAGTGCGCCTCTTTCACCACCTCTTCGCCCGCGGAACCGAAAAAACAGATCCAGAACGGAACGTCCTCTTCCCAGGCAACCTCCAGCAGCTCCATCGGGTCTACGGGCTCTTTCCGAGGCGGCATGTTGGTGGGCTCCGGAATGCTGAATTCCTCTTGAAGGCCTTTTACGAACAGTACGTGCTCTTCCGGCAACGCCTGCTCGCGCGCCATTGCGTTGACGCGTCCCTTGCTCGGCGACATGAGTTGCACGGCGAAGGGCTTGTCGGTCAGCTCCTTCACCCTGCGTATCTCGCGTCTCAACAGGTCGGGGCTTCCGCGTCCGGTTCCGAGCGATCCGAAGCCGCCCGCGTTGCATACCGCCGCGACCAGCTCGGGTCCCGCGACGTCCATGCCCGCGTTCATGATCGGGTATTCGCAATCGAAGAAGTCGCACATCTGAGTGTGCAGAGGGTTCTTTGGCGCCATTGCAGTTGCCTCCTGAGCAGTCGAGATTGTCCACCTGAAATATGTACGTACGAGGACGCGACGCGTCCGACGAAAGTTTGCCGGCATCCCGACGTTTGCCGCATGAGCTTAACCGCATCGTCAACCACCATGCCAGGACGGGTTGGATTGTATATCGAGTCGGCGACGATGTCGAACGGCGAGATTGGCGCTGCGGCCCAATGTCGAAAATTCTCTGATAGAATCGCCCTGACATCCACTAAGTGAGCCAGGAGCGCAACTATGCGAGTCGTGCACTACGTGAATCAGTTCTTCGGTGGAATCGGCGGGGAAGAAGCGGCCGGGTCATCCCTGGAATCGCGTGACAGGGCCGTGGGTCCCGGGCGTTTGCTGGAGCAAGTGCTGGGCGACGGCTCGCAGGTTGTCGCGACGTTGATATGCGGCGACAACTACGCGGTTGAGCGCCAGGACGAGGTCGCAGCCGATGTGGTGAAGCTGGTGCGTGACGCCGGCGCCGACCTGTTCGTGGCTGGGCCGTGCTTCGAGGCGGGCCGCTACGGCATGGCGGCTGGCGCCCTGTGCACGGCGGTGCAGGCCGAACTCGGCATCCCAGCCGTGACCGCAATGGACGAAGAAAACCCCGGCGTTGACCTATATCGCGAAGATCTGTACATCGTCGACTCCGGCGCCAACGCGGGCGCGACGCGTGACGTTCTATCGAAAATGGCCGGTCTGGCGCAGAAGCTGGTCGACAGCGAGAACATCGGCAGCCCGGCCGAAGAAGGCTATTTACGACGTGGCCTGATACGCGACGAGTTCACCGACCAGACCGCCGCGGAGCGCCTCGTGGACATGCTGATGGCCAAGGCGAAGGGCGAACCGTTCGAGACCGAGATGCCCTCGACCTCGTTCGAGCCCACGCTCATGCCAGCGGGAGTCGCGGACATCTCCAAGGCCAGGATCATGGTCATCACGGACGGCGGTCTGGTGCCCAACGGCAACCCAGACAACATCGAACGCGTGGCGGCGACGACCTGGGGTTCGTACAGCATGGCGGACAAGAACGAACTCAGTGGCGACGACTACGAGATTTACCACGGCGGCTACGACCCTAGGTTCGTCGAAGAGGACCCAAACCGATTGGTCCCGCTGGACGCCCTGCGCGAGTTGGAGGCTGAGGGGGCGATAGGCGAGCTTCACGACGAGTTCATCTCGACGTCCGGGTTGGTGAATCCGCTGGCGAACACCCGGCGCATGGGCAAGGAGATGGCGGAGAGAGTCAAAGCGGAGGGCGTCGATGCGGTAATCCTCACCTCGACTTGAGGGACTAGCACTCGCAGCGGCGCTGCGATCACAACAGAGCTGGAAAAAGCCGGAATCCCAGTGGTGCAGATCACCTCGGCCCTGCCAATCGCCAAGATGGTGGGTTCCAATCGCGTCGTGCTGGGCCACGGCATCGTCCACGTTGCGGGTGACGCCAGTCTGCCTCCCGAAGAAGAGAAGGACCTGCGTCGCCGGCTGGTGGAAAAAGCCCTCGAGACCCTGGAGTCCGACGAACAGACGTAAAAGCTGTCGTCGATCGACCGGCTGCTGGAACTAAGTACGTCGCCCCTTGTCGCGTCATTCGGTCGCCGCGTTCGTGCGCATCGCGGGAACCATTAGGTAGAGTTGGATTGAGCATTGGCAAGATTCTCTCCGAACCCCAATAAAGCACACCTCATAAGGTGGCGCGAGTGGGGAGAGGACGCCTTTCAGACGGCCCGAGAACAGGACAAGCCCGTGATGCTGTGCCTGACGGCGTTCTGGTGCGGTTTCTGCCAGCGCATGGACGAGGTCACGTTCTCCGACGACGAAATCTCGACCCTGCTCAACGCCTACTTCGTCCCCGTCAGGGTTGAGGATGCGCAGAGGCCTGACGTCGACGTTCGCTACAACCAGAACGGCTGGCCCACGATCGCGTTCATCACGCCTTGGGGAGATCATCTGGGCAGCGTGAACTACATGGACCCCGACGAGTTCGGCGACGTGCTGGTTAGGATACACCGCGTATACCAGGAGCAGAAAGACGAGCTCCAACAGGCGGCGGCACAGGCTGAACATGATGCGTCTCAGGCAACACCGGAAGCGCCGCCTCAGAACCGGATTCGCGTCTCAGCCGGCGCCGAGATCTCCGACGTGCTCATGGAGTTGGCCGACGGCGTGAACGGGGGGTACGGGCCAGACCACAAGTTCCTCCATCCCGAGGCCAACGACTTCCTGACCCATCGCTACGAGTCCACGGGCAATGCGGCGCACCTCGACCACGTCGCACTCACGTTGGACAGAATTCGAGCCAGCAAGACCTACGACTCCAAAGGCTTGGGGTACTTCCGGTACTCGTCCAAGGTCGACTGGAGCGAACCTCACCGCGAGAAGCTGCTGGCCGATCACGCCGGCCTTCTGCAAAACTTCCTGAAGGTCTACCTGCTCACCGAACGTACCGAGACTCGAACGATGACCGAGGAGGTCATCGAGTTCCTGACGTCTACGATGTCCGACTCGTCTACAGGAGCGTTCTACGGCTGTGAAGATTTCGTGACTCCTCCTGCTACGACCGCTTTGGGCGCCAAGCTGGGCATGCGCGACGTCAGCAAGACGTTCTCCGTCATCGACGAGACGCTGTACGTCGATGCGAATGCCCAGACGGCTTCGGCGCTGCTCGAAGCGTCATGGGTGCTGGGGATGCCTCAGTGTCGGGAGCGTGCGCTGAAGACCCTCGATTTCTTGTGGGATCGTTGTCGCGCTGACGACGGCGGCGTGTGCCACTACTACGACGGCGAACCTCGCGTTTCGGGTCTGCTCCTCGATCAGGCGCGCATGGGTACGGCGCTGTTGGACGCATTCCGAGTGACCGGCATAGGGGACTTCCGAGATCGGGCGCGGACGCTGGGCGACTATGTTCGCGCCAACTTAGCGAACCCTGCCGGCGGGTTTTACGATATCGCCTACAAAGGCTTTGCGCACCTGCGATATCCGTTGACGCTGTTGCCGCAAAACGGACTAACCGCGACGTTCTTTCTGCAACTCGCCGACGCCACCGGCGACCGGACCTATCGGCAAGCATCGCTGTGGGCGCTGAGCGCGTTCACCGAAGACTTCGCGCCTTACGGCGTCTATGCTTCCGAGTACGGTCGGGCGCTCGCCGCATACATCTCGGAGCCGTTGCAGGTCACGCTGGAAGGACCGGTAGGCGACCCCACGCTCAGGTCGCTGGCGCACGCGGCGCTGACCAGGCTGGCAAGTTTCCGGCTGACGTTGAACCCAGTCGCATCGACAGGACCGTCAGGCTTGTACCTGGCGCGAGGCCAAAACCGGATCGGCCCGATTCGTGATCCGGATGAAGTTCTAACGGACTTGTTGAACGCGTTCGATTCAACCGACGAGAAGGTCGCCGCCGGACCGTCTGACGGCTGATAGCTGATAGCTGACAGCTGACGGATGCTACGCTCCAACCAATCAAGATTAGCAATACCAACAGGTGATCAAAATGCGATTGACTCTGGCTCGTCATCCGATAACGGAGATTCATCTCGAGGGTCCGACGCGACTGGAAGGAACGTCCCTGTTCGTCGACGTCGATGAGCTGCGCCAAGCGCTCCTGTCAGATGATCGGCTGGATAGCGTGGACATCGATGTCGTTCGGCCCGGCGAGAACTGCAGGGCAGGGCCGGTGTTCGACATAATCGAACCCAGGGCCAAAGAGTCGGGATTCGATTTTCCGGGCATCCTGAGCGCGCCGGTCACCGCCGGAATCAGCGCCACCCATGTCCTCGAAGGCGCCGCGGTGACGGTCCTGGACGGTGGACCGCTGGAAGGTCCCGTGAGAAGCGTTCTCGAGATGAGCGGCGCCGCCGCCGAGCACTCGCCGTACTCGACGCTGCAGCACGTGACCGTGACCCCGCACGTGCGCCCGGAGTTGCCCTGGCACACGGCGCAGAACGCGACCCGTCGCGCCGGTTTGCGGGCGTCGGTGTACCTTGCGCAAGCGGGCATCGGGCAGACGCCAGCTCTGGAAGAGACCTTCGAGTCGGTGGGACCTGCCGAGCCCGGCCGAGAGGGCCTGCCCCGCACCGCTTATGTGGGTCAACTCTACTCCCGCCAGCGCACCCCGGAGGTGGATGAGCAGGTCCTCTACGGCGCAAACACCAACGGCATGATCCCGATGCTGCTTCACCCGGACGAGTGGCTGGACGGCGCAGTCGTGCCTTCGTACTCGGCGGCGTTGGGCGGCGCCGAGACGTACTTCTACCAGAACAGCCCAGTCATCACCGATCTGTATCGTCGACACCACGCGGGCGAGCTGAACTTCGTCGGAACCGTCGCCACCATCGCCGGATCGGACAACACCGACAGAGACCTGAACTGCCAGGTCGCGGCGAACCTGACCCGATGGGCCCTCAACGCCGACGCCGCGGTGCTGACGAAGTACGGCGGGGGAGTGCCCCACGCCGACATGGCGGAAACGGCGCGACTGCTGGAAGGCATGGGCATCCGAACTGCGGTCATGGTGTCTGACATGTCCAAGGACCGACGGGTTGAGTCGGCGTTGCTGTTCAACTTCCCCGAAGTTGATGCCATCGTGTATCTCGGCGGCAACGACATCAGTTGGACCGTCTCACCTGTCGAGCGAGTCATCGCGGGCAATCCAAAGGCGGCGGAAGCGCTGGCTGTATCCCAGAAGCTAACCGCGTCGAACGTCGCGGGTGTGTCCAACCAGCAAGGCGCCACACGAATCAAAGCGGCGATCTACTAGCGTCGCGAGTCAGGATCGTGTGCGTCGTCGCTGTGGGCATTCGGCGGCCCTTCGACAGGCTCAGAGCCTGCCCTGAGATTTCCGAAGGGGCGAACGGTTGTATAGCCGCACCGTTCGTGGTGAGCTTGTCGAACCACCCTGGCCACTCATCCCAACGCGCGATTCGTTAGACGAAGTCGCGACTCAGGGCACTGGGCTTCGCCGACTGTCCCTCGCTACAGGTCAGTCTGCCGCGGTCGCCTGCTCTGTCACGTGCTGCAAGAACTCGATGACATGGGGCAGGACCACGTCGCTTCCTTGGGAGACCTGGCCGTGGTCGAGCCCGGGGAACGACGCGAATTTCGCTCCGGCGATATGCTTCACCGCCTCGCTTGCCCCGTCAAAGAACCCGTCGGCTTCTCCGACGTACAGCAGGCATGGCATCGTCATCGTGGCCAGCACATCGCCCGATGTGCCGCGCGGCGCCGTTATCGCTGCGATCAACGCCTGCGGATCGTTTGCCAGCAACCGAGCTCGGCGCTGGGGTTCGGTCGGGCCGCTCTGGGACTCGGTGTTGGCGACGTAGGCTTCCATCCCCTGGCTGAGGAACGTCACGCGGTCAGAGGGCGTCGCATTGCCTCCGGTGTCGTATGGGTGCATGCCGCCGATCATCAGCGAGTTGACCCGATCCGGCGCGTGAAGGGCGATGCCGAATCCGATTCGTCCACCCATCGAGTAGCCGAGGTAGTGAGCCTTATCGATGCCCAGATCGTCCAGCACCGACGTGACGTCGTTCACGCGCAGCTTCAAGTCGTACTCGGCTGGGTCGTGAGGCTTGTCGCTTTTGCCGTGGCCCCGGGCGTCGATCAAGACGAGCCGGTAGGCGGCCTTCAGCGGCGCCACGTAGCCGTAGACGTACCAGTTTTCGAGGCTGCTGGTGAACCCGTGCTGGAGGATCAGCGGCGGCCCGCTCCCTTCGACGTGGTAGTGGATTCGTGTCCCGTCGTTGTCAGTGTATGGCATCCAAGTCTCCTTCGTGGCGCGCGTTTGGGGGATCAGTTGACGATCAGATCGAGGCTCAAGCGCGACAGGCGCTCACATCCGGTTTCGGTGGTCAACACGGTCTCACCCACGGACATCGCGAGGCCGCGATCGCTGTCCAACAGTATCATATGCATGAAGATCACCATATTGGGTTGAATCACGGTCGGGGCGCCAGCGTAGAGCATCGGCCAATCCATCCAGGTCGGCGGATACAGGGCGCCCAGACTGTAGCCGCACGCGTTCAAGCGATGCTCTCCGAAACCCGCGGTATCGAGGGCTGTCGCGTGCGCGTCGAAGACGTCTCCGAAGGTCGCGCCCGGTCGAGTGACCTCCTGGCACGCCTGGATCGCCTCGATGCAGGCCGAGTGCATCTTCACTTGCCGCGGGTCCGGATTGCCGGTCAGCATCGTTCGCATGAGACAGGAATGATAGTGGCGGAACGCGCCGCCGAACTCGAGTTGAAGCTGGTCGTTGTCGCCGATTGTCCCGTAGCCGGTGAAATTCCGAACCATCAGTGCGCTCTCTCCGGCGCCGATGATGAAGCGGGAGGCCGGATAGTCTCCGCCCCCGCGGAAGATGGCACCGTGCATGGCGGCCAGCACATCCTACTCCGACGCCCCTGGCACGGCGAGACGTGCGGCTTCGTCATACGCATCGTCGGCGAGCTCGGCGGCTCGACGGACGTAGACCAACTCGGCCGCGCTCTTCACTAAGCGGAGCCGGTTGACGAGACCCGTGCGTCTTGATGCGTGCAAAAGCCGTCGAGGGCCGATCTGACCATGTCCCATCGCTGACCTGTCAGCGAGAAGGCGTCCAGCTCCACGCCGAGATGGCTGCCGCCCAGGCCGTGCTCTTCGAGGATCGAGCGGAGGTCCAACCCCGGATTGCTGTCCGCCCAGTCCACCCAAATGCGGATGTCCTCGATGGTCGACGTCAGGCTCGCCTGTCGCTGGTCCGCCGAGCGGGTCAACAGCGTCAGCCGTCCGTCGATCCCCATGAACAGGCACTGGAACTGAGAGTACCCCATGGTGTCGTAGCCGGTCAGGTAGTACATGCTCTCCTGGCGGAATATCAAGAGACCGTCAATGTCGGCGGCGCGCATCGCCGCCGTCGCGTTGCGTTGACGCGCGGCGAACTCTTCTCGGGTGAAATGCAACATCTGACTCGACCTCCCGTGACGTTTAACGACACCGCCTGGCGCCTGGCCGCGCGGTGTGATTCGCAGCCGCCTTGTGGCGCTATGATACACGCATTGCCGTGCGGTTCTGCTCCGACCAGGCGCCGTTGAGTCAGAGTGGGGCGTAAAACCACTCTCGTCCGACAATTGTCATTGGCGGTGCGATGTTGTACCGTTGGCCCGCGACGCCGACACGTGCCAGCGAAGCGTCGGCGGCGCCAACGAATCATCCGCCCAGCGAGCGGCAACGAAGAGGGACGTGACCATGCTTGAACAATTCCATGTGCCGGAAGACATCGCGATTCGAGTGCCGCAAGAAAACATGCGCTCGACCGTCGAGGACATATTCCGCAAGATGCAGATGCCCGAGGAAGACGCGGTCCAGGCCGCCGACGTGCTTATGTACGCGGACATCCGAGGAGTCGAGTCCCATGGCGTCAGCAACATGATGCGTGCGTACGTCGCAGGTTTCCAGCAAGGCCGCATCAATCCGAACCCGGACTGGAAGATCATTCGACAGGCGGCGGCAGTCTGCACGATCGACAGCGACAAGGGCCACGGTCTCGTGATTGGCCCCGCTGCAATGAACATCGCCATCGAGCGTGCCGAAAAGTACGGCATCGGCTCAGTGTCGGTGACCAACGGCGCCCACTTCGGCGCGGCTGGATACCACGCGATTATGGCGCTGGAGCATGACATGATCGGCATCGCGATGACCACGGGCGGAGTGAGCGTGCTGCCGACGCAGGGGTCCGAGCGGATGGTCGGGTTGAATCCGATCGCCATAGCGGCGCCGGGACGCAACGAGCCGCCCTTCATATTCGACGCCTCGATGAGCTCGGTTGCGGGCAACAAGATCATATTGGCGAAACGTCTCGGGGTCGACGCGCTGCCGGCGTGGGTGGCCGGGCCCGACGGCGCTCCGATCATGGACGCACAACCGGTCCCTGACGATTTCAAGATTCTGCCGCTTGGCGGGACGCGCGAGATCGGGTCGCACAAAGGCTACAGCCTCGCGGTGATGATCGAGATCCTGTCCGGGGTGCTGTCCGGAGGCGCAGCCGGTCCGCTCCGACGCGGGGGAGCCTCCCATCACTTTATCGCCTACAAGATCGACGCCTTCGTGGACGTCGACCTGTTCAAAGACGACATGGACGCGTACATGGCGGCGTTGCGAGAGTCCGCTCCGGCGCCGGGCGAAGACCGTGTCGTTTACGCCGGACTCCCGGAGCACGAAGAGGAGATCGAGCGCCTAGAACACGGCATCCCATACCACCCGGAGGTCATCGAGTGGTTCCAGAGCATCACGGCCGAGTTGGAGTTGCCAGACAGGTTCGCCTAGCGTCCGCCGCCGGGCGTCAATCCCGAGTGGCGTCAGGTCCGCTCAAATGGCGAGGAGGCCCATCCGATGGTGCAAATGCCCCAGTCCCAGGTTCAGTCGTTCTTCGAGACGCCCAGATTCGCCGTGTTCGGCACGAACTCGGTCGACGGCCCGCCCCAGCTAACGACGGTTTGGTTCTTGTACGAGTCAGGCGCCGTGTACATCGGGATCGAAAGGGCCAGCGTCAAGTATCGCAACCTGGCCAGAGATCCGCGGATGGCCCTATGCATCGACGGAGAGCATCCGGACGGCCGGACGGTGGTCGTGTCCGGCGTCGCCGAGATCATCGAGCCGGGGGCTCCGGAGTTCGACCAGATCAACTGGCGGCTCGTCCGGCGCTACCACGACAGCGACGACGAGGCACGGCAATATCAAGAATCGATGCGCGACGTGGACTCGGTGCTGGTCAAGATGACGCCGGACAGAATTGTCGGTCTGGACTACGGCGCCGAACAAGCTTAACGCGCCGCCGCCGCTACTGGAAGGCGGAGATGACTTCCTCGTCCAATGCCTGCAAAGCTTCCGTGCTGCTGGGCCGGGGGGCGAACATGATCTCGACGGCGCCCTCTTCGATGAATTCGCCAACACGTTCGATGATGTAGCTGGCGGTCCCTGCCACTGTGCCTGGCCCCACACGCTGGATGAACTCGTTGGCCGCAGTCTGGTCGCTCGAAAGCATTGTCGGCATGAACACCGTGTGCTTGATCTCTCCCGGATCGCGTCCGACGTTTTCACAGTGCCGGTTTATTACGTCGACCTTGCGTCTGTACAGTTCCAGCGACATCCCGCCAAGCGCCCGATTCGCTTCGGCGCCAACTGCAAATCCGTCGAGATTCCATATGTCACCATACCTCGCCAGGGTGCGCAACGTCCGTCGCTCTCCCATGCCTCCCACCATGATCGGTACGTGAGGTGATTGGAAACATCCAGGCGACAACGGGGCGCTGTCGAGCTGATAGTGCTTGCCCTGGTAGTCGACCGGAGTATCCGAGGTGAACAGCGCCCGGATTAGCTCGCAAGCTTCTTCGAAACGATCTTGCCGATCGCGCACGGACGGGTACTCCCAACCGTAGGCTTCGTGCTCGCGCTTGAACCACGCGGCGCCGATGCCAAGGGTGAATCGACCGTGTGAGATCTGGTCGGTCGTCGCGGCCATCTTGGCGACGTGCGCCGGGTTGCGATAAGTGTTCCCGGTCACCAGATGCCCCATGCGGAGCTTCTCGGTCATGCCGGCGACCGCCGCGGTTAGCATCCAGGCTTCGTATGCGGGCTGGTCCTCGGCGCCTTTCCATGCCGAGGGCGGAACGAAGTGGTCCGGGAACCACACGCTGTCCCAACGCCCGGCCTCCAAAGTCTCGACTGCCGCGCGGATGTCGTCCCACGTCGTGGTATAGCTAGCTATCGATGCACCGAATTTCATCTATGTTCCTTTCGTTGCCTCGGCAACGCTCTGGCCGGGTTGTTCTCGGGTTGGTTGTTCATATCGCCCGCGACCGGTCGGCGGCTAACCGCCATTCCGACGTGACATCAACGGAACGCTTGAGCGGTCATGCCTTTGCCTACATCTCAGAGAAGCGACCGTGACCCGCCGCCGTCGAAGTTGATGCACGCGCCGGTGAGGAAGCCGGGTTTCTCCGAGCACAGGAAAGCCACCAGCGCGCCTACTGGCTCAGGCCAACCGAATCGTCCCATCGGCAGGTGTCGTGAGTAGAACTCTTCCATTGCTTCGGGAGACTGGGTCTTGGACCACAGGTCGCGTCTGCCTCCGGGGTACGTGACGATGCCCGGGGCGACCATGTTAACCAGTATCGAGTGGGGCGCCAGTTGAATCGCCATATGTTTGGACATGGCGATGAGCGCGGCCTTGGCGCTCATGTACCCCATCAGGCTGTCGCGCGTCATTTCGAAGTCGGGGCCGAACTCTCTGCCAGTCACGGAGCCGATGTTCACAATTCGGCCCCAACGTCGTTCTTTCATGCCGGGGAGAGCAAGTCGAATGAGACGAATGCCAGGGAACAGGTTCCGATCGAAGTTCAGTTGCCAATCCTCGTCCGACATGGTGTCCACGGTCCCTGCCGCGGCGCCGCCGACGGCGTTCACGACGATGTCAACCGCTCCGAGCTCCGCCACCGTCTCCTGGTAAAACCTCTCGAGGTCTTCCTCTATAGTGACATCGGCGCACACGCCAATGGCGTCGCCGCCGAATCCTTGGACTTCCTTCACAGCCTCGTCCAGGTCGGATTGATTTCGGGCGCAGATGGCCACCTTGCAACCCTCTTCAGCCAAAGCCATGGCCGAGGCCTTCCCCATACCCTTGCTGGCGCCCGTCACCATGGCGACACGCCCATTGACTCCCAGGTCCATCCTGTCCTCCTTGCCAACCTTGGCTCCCTAACCGTCAGTAGCTCGAACTAGCCTTCGCGGGCCGTTCAGCCGAATCGAAATCGATCACTGGGGGATGATGTGAACCGTCCCACGCTTGCTGGTGGACACGATCTGGCCGCGCTGATTCTCGATGATCGACTCGCGGGTCGTCATGAGCAAAGTTCCGCTGCGTCCTGTCTTCTCGTACGGCTCGGTCCATCGGGTGTAGCCGGACAATGCGTCGCCGGGGTGGATGTCCGCGTACCACTGGAAGTCGCAGAAACCGTCTCCCGCTCCGACAGCAGTTCGCTGCCGGTCGATGGACACCATCGGGAAGATGCTCTTCTCACCGGCCACAACTGCCTCGGCGTCCATCTCGAACCTGCGCCAGTCGGCGTCCATCGGCTCGACGAATGTCGGCGGCGGGACGATCCCCCCGCGAACGGTCTTAGCGGCGTACTCTTCGTCGCGAAACAGAGGATTCGGGTCTCCCACGGCATCGGCAAAGGCCGTTATCCAGGGCCGTTCGACCTGAGACACCCAGGGCGTCCACCATTCGCCGATGTGCTTCATCCACTCTCCGGGGTCGCCGTAAGCAAGACGCTCGCCCTTTATCGTGCCGTTCCGGTCGTGGTCAGCAATGGGCGGGGCCGGATAGGCCGCGGCGCGCCCGTCCTGGCTCGGCAGGGCCACCGTAAACTGGCCAGGCGTAGTCGTCTGCCCTTCGGGATTCTCGATCCACGCGTCACAGGAGACGAGGCAGGCGTCTTCGGTCTCCTCTTTGCCGACGACCCTGGCGCGCACCGTCATGGTCTGGTTGACGAAATCCGGCGCCCGGTAGGTGCTGCCCATCTTCAGCACCAGTCCGTTCGGCCCCATGAAATCGGTGGCCATCTGCGCGATGCAACCGGCCTTGAGCATGCCGTGGACGATGATACGCCCCCATTTCCCGCGAGTAGTGGTCTCCAGGTCATAATGAGCTTCTGAATAGTCTCTGGAAGCTCCGGCGTACTTGACCAGCTTCCGATTGGTGACAGGTTTCGGGATGGAAGGCAGCTCCATTCCGATTTCCACGTCCTCGAAATACGTCTGCTCAGGCATCGTCACGTCTCCTTGGGGTTCGATTCTCGGTTCTGCATATTGCCGCGCAAAGTTGCCGTCCTGTCTATAGCGGCACGCATGGCCAAGACTATCAGGGCGCCGAGGTCGAGTCCACTGCTGGGCGGTGCTTCGCGACTCGCCAGGATAGGGCGTCACGCGTGTGTTGTACCATGGTCCGTACGGGAAATTGCAACGACTGCTGAAAGAACAACGGACGTAGGTGAAATATCATGAAAATCGGGGCTATTACGAACTCTTGGGGACTTCAGATCGACGGCGAGAACCTCCCGACTCTGGTGCGCGATGCCAAAGAACGAGGATCGAAGCACATCGAGCTCAGGCAGACGTTCCTCGGTGCGTGCGAAACCGGTTCGGGCGACGAATGGCGTCCGGTGATCGGCAAGTTGCAGTCGTTGGCGGATGAGTTCCCGGACCTGTCGTTCAACCTGGCGTTGGCTTTGCCATGGATGTCCGGAGGTGTGTCGCCGGACGGCGAACTCTTTCAACAGGCGCTGGAAGCGGCGAAGACGGTGGACCGCGATGCGCCGCATCTGCGACTCGTGGACCCGGCCCAACAAGACAGGGTGTGGCAAAGTCCAGACGACATACCCGAGGCGGCTATGTCGGTCGCGGAGTTGGCCAGCGAGGCCTCGACGCAAGGCATAACGCTATCCTTGGAGAACTCGTGGCAGTCCACCGGCGCTCTGACGATTCTTGTCGAGAAGTGCAGAGAACAGCTCTCCAGCGACGAGGGCAGGCGCCTGGGGTTGTGCATCGACCCTGCCAACCAGGTATTGAGACAGCCGGAGACCGACGCGCTAGGTGAGCTCGACGCTGTTCCTTTGGAAATGCTCAAGATCGTGCATTTCAAGCAGGTTCGCGACGGCAGCCTGATCCCAACCGTCGACGACGGCGAGGTCGACTGCGCTCGAATGGTGAGGATCCTCGATGCTAAAGGTTATACGGGACCGGCCATTTTCGAGATCCCTTCCCACGAGGACGCGTTCGACAATCTTTCCAGCAGCATGGCCTACGTAGAAAGGCTCTCGTCGAACGACTGACCACACCGACGAGATGAAGCGCCGGACCGAGGCTGGACCCGGCCCACAATCCGGCCTTAACCCAAGAGACTGCCGCCACTGCGAGGTTCACGCGATGACAGAGTTGACCAACGGAGACATCAAGGCGATGGCGAAAGCCGTCGGGCTCGACATCCAAGAACCGGAGCTCACCGAGGTTGGATACAGCCTCAATGCCATGCTGGAGGCAATGGACGCGATCGCTCCGCCAGGCGTCAACGCCGTCGAGCCGATCGCTGTGATATCGCCGGACCCGGAGGCGAGGTCATGACGTCGCAAGGACTCGCATTCATGTCCGCGACTGAACTGGGCGGAATATTGCGCGACAGAAAGGCGTCGCCCGTCGAGGCTGTGGAGGCGTACCTGCAACGCATCGAGCAACTCAACCCGAGCCTGAACGCCTACATCACAGTGCTGGCTGACGAAGCGATGGCGTCTGCCCGTCAGGCCGAGGCGGAGATCGCCGCGGGCAAGCACAAAGGACCCTTGCACGGCGTGCCCGTCGGCGTGAAAGACCAGATCCACACCCAGGGAATCCTGACCACCGACGCATCCAAGATACGAGCCGACTTCGTACCGAACCGGGACGCCACAGTGGTCGCCAATCTGAAGCGGGCCGGCGCCGTGATAATCGGCAAGCTGAACATGACCGAATTCGCCATGGGCGACCCGATAACGTCGGCGTTCGGCGTCACCTGCAACCCCTGGGACACCATCCGCAGTCCCGGAACGTCGAGCACCGGTTCAGGCGCCGCGACGGCCGCGTTCATGTGCGCCACGTCACTTGGCGAGGACACCGGCGGCTCGGTGCGAGGGCCCGCGGCCAACTGCGGTCTCGTGGGCCTGCGACCGTCGTGGGGGCGGGTCAGCCGCTTCGGCGTCGATGGCGCGTCGTGGTCGCTGGACACCATCGGACCGATATCCCGAACGGTGGAGGACTGCGCCGCGACCATCGGTGCCATCGCCGGACGCGATTCCAACGACCCGTACACCTGGGAGGCGCCGGTTCCCGACTACCGAGCAGCCCTGACAGGCGACATCCGCGGGACCAGAGTAGGGGTGGTTCGAGAGCTGACCGGACCGGAAGCGCCCGGACTCGATGAACAAACGAGGCGGGCCGTGCTCACCGCCGCCGAAAAACTGGCAGAGTTGGGGGCCGAAGTCGAGGAAGTGTCGATTCCGCTGGCGGCCCAAGCCGGTGTCGCCAGCCGCGTGATCAGCGCTGTCGAGCGCGTCAGCCTCCGTCCGGAATGGATTCGCGATCGACCGCAAGACTTTCACCACAACACTCGAATCGCATTCATGACCGGCGAGGTTATCCCCGCACAGACCTACTACAAAGCGCAGAAGCTGAGAACGTTGATGCGCCGTCAGGCGTTGGAAGCGCTGGAACGGTATGACGTGTTGGCCATGCCGACGACCTCAGGACCAGCCGCGGTGATGGATCTGCGCCCAGGCATCAGGAGCAAAGAGCAGGCGGCCCATGCGCTGAAAGAAGGCGCCTACCGAGGTTTCTTCAGCATGGTCAGCGGACCCGCGCTGTCGATATGCTGCGGCTTCACTTCGGAAGGCGAAGGGGCGTTGCCGTTGGCGCTGCAACTCGCCGGTCGGCCCTTCGACGAGTCCACCGTCCTGCGCGTCGCCCACGCCTACGAGCAGAACACCCCGTGGCACAATCGCCGCTCGCCGGTGTGACATCCGATGACGGCAGGGTCGCGCCGGGATAATTCGTTGCACAAGCTTGGGCAACCGGCCTAGTGTCCTATCTCCGAAGTTCGCTCAACAATTACGGGCGATCGACGACCCTTCGACAGGCTCAGGGCGAACGGAGTGGTGAGTCCCCCCCCTGTTCGTGGTGAGCCTGTCGAACCACAGCGCCGCTCAAGTTCACGACTCGATTCGTGCGACGAACTTGCGATTCAGGACACTAGTTACAGCACGTAATCAGTACGCGGACACAGAGCGCTACTCCGGGATGCGTAGCTGATCGACCATGTACGAGGGGTTTTCCAGGACTTGATCTTCGCTTCACGCTGCCGTGCTTCTGGCAGCGATTCAATCTCTCCGGTATGCACGAGCCGCCACGGACGAGCTGACCGAGTCGATTTGCTCATTCCGATGTTGTATTGTGCGAGCCGAGCGAAGTCTTTGGTGGAGGCGATGTAATAACGGCTGGTGGTCTAACTGTGGACTACCTACGCTGAAAACATCGTGGCAGATAGGGAAAGATGGTGGAGCTGGAGGGACTCGAACCCTCTGCCTCTTCAATGCCATTGAAGAGCCTCCAAAATTACCTCGATTTTCTTGAGTCCCAGGCACTATCAGTTAACTACATCACCGCGAACCG
>CAZPQQ010000051.1:0-23094 GCA_964588665.1 uncultured Dehalococcoidia bacterium
TCAAAGTCTCTATTAACAATCTGTCCCATTTGGGCTGACAGCCAACAATGCTCGTCCGCTCGCGTTTGGGCCAGGAGACTCAAATCGAGGCAGACGCAAAGTCGATCATCGTCCCGTTGGACGGCTCGGCTGTGGCCGAACAAACCCTGGAACTAGCCGATTTCCTGGCCCGTATATCGTCGATTCCCGTGACCCTTCTGCGTGCACTGCCGTCGTCTCTCGAGATTCAAGGCCAACTCGAGCACTACGCCGACCTTTCCGCCGGCGCGATCGAACCGGCCGACGCAGATGCACTGGGTTACCTCGACGGCATAAAACGCCGGATGGTCGAGAACGGGGTCTCCGATGT
The DNA here is from genome assembly GCA_964588665.1 of uncultured Dehalococcoidia bacterium. GTDB lineage: Bacteria > Chloroflexota > Dehalococcoidia > Lucifugimonadales > UBA1123 > UBA2160. The sequence continues at coordinate 350 of CAZPQQ010000051.1, forward strand.
TCGGACGATTGTGGCCCACGGAGGCGCGGCCGAAACCATCCTGAGAGTAGCCGAGGAGAACGACGAGTCTCTCGTCGTCATGATTTCCATGGGCGGACGGGTCTGGGCCGCTGGATTTTGGGCGGCATCGCCGACAAGGTCGTTCGCCACTCGACCCGCCCCGTTTTCTTGGTCCACGCGAAGAACGGCGAGTAGTTCGTCGGGGCGGGCCTCGACGCTGGGCGCCCAGTATCTGGCGACCGACGCTCCCAGGGACATGACAGGCCAATTCATGGACATCTTCGGCAGCTAGGCGATACGAGGGCATCGGCGGAGCCGAACCGCGGTCGACGGTCATGCTGCCACTTGGCAGTAAACAGCCAGGGCACGGGTGAGCTCGGTTCGCCTGCGGCGAATCCGCCTTAGGCGTGATCTTTACGCCGAGCCCGCATCCAACTCCGCGGCGCGGTTAGCGGCGGGTTTTCGCCTGCCTGGCTTCGGACCACTCGTCGTGAGGCGGCACTTCCTCGCCCACCGAGTATAGGAACATGTAGCAACCAGTCTCGCCCAAGAACTTGAACTGCTTCTTGAGGTCCGCGACCGTCTCGTCGAAGCCGTTATGGGACCGCAGGTAGTCTGTGAAGCTCCCGTGCTCCTCGTCCAGGTCGATCATCCGTTGAGCATTGCTGACGATGGCAGCCAATTTCCGGCGGTTTCGAATGACACGGGCGTCGTGCGCGAGGTCCTCTAGGTCAGCCTCCGACAATGTCGCGATTGCATGGATGTCGAAATCTCTCATCGCTTCTCGGATAGTTGGCCATTTCGCGTTCACGACACGCCACGACATGCCGGACTGGAAGACGGCCTTGCTCATCACCTCCAGATAATCGCCCAGGCTCTTTGGCTCGATCTGTTCCGGCGCGGTCATCTCCGGCATTGTGGTCCCCCTCCTCTGCTCATCCGCGACAACGAATCTGGCATCGATCGGCAGGCGTGCCATCAGCCGCCAGCAATGTTGTCGTTGTCATGACTACGGATCCTCTTCTTGCTCGTCGGCTCCTTGCCGCGGTCGCCTGATATAATCTTACCTGACTCCAAATAATGACATCTTCACGCGCCAGCACCACTGAAATCGATCCATCGGCTCGCCTCTCGCGGGGCGCCGAGAACTACCTTTTGTCGATCTATCGCCTGGCAGAGCAGGACCACAGGGTCACGGCCACCGTGCTCGCCGAGCAGTTGAAGATGGCCCCCGAAGACGAACGGGTGGGCACGTCGCTGCCGTCCGTTGGCGGCATGATACGCCGAATGGTGCGCGAAGGTCTGGTCGAGACCACCAAAGACAAAGCGGTGCTTCTGACGCCAAGCGGTCGCCGGTCGGCGGAGATCATAGTGCGCCGGCACCGGCTGGCCGAACGGCTCGTCGTCGATCTTCTTGGCCTCGAGCTCCACCTGGCCCACATCGAAGCGCACCGGTTGGAACACGCGATATCCGCCGCGTTGGAAGCGAAGATCGTAGCCGCTCTGAACAATCCCACCACGTGTCCCTTTGGCCACCCCATTCCAGGCAGCGGACACACACGAGACCGACGGTCATTGACGCTCGACCAGGCGCCTTCGGACGCGGCATTCGTAATCGACACCATCCCCGAAGACAATCAGACTCTCCTGCAATACATGGTCGAAAACGGCCTCGTCCCCGGTCGCTCGATCGTAGTCGTCGAAGCGGCAGTCGCCAGGGGGGTCGTAACGCTCGAATGCGAAGGGAATCCCGTCGTCTTCAGCTACGATGTCGCGTCGAAGATCTGGGCGTCGCCGAAACCGTAGAACTAGTTACTAGTCTCGGAAATTGCCGTTGGGATAATCCGTTCGCCCTGAGCCTATCGAAGGGTCTGCGGCCGGTGGTTCGACAAGCTCACCACGAACGGAATTGGTCAACGCCGAATATCGCAATCAAGCACCAGTTTCGCGACGTCGCCGGCCAACCGTCCGAGTATCTCTCGATCCATTCCCACAGCGCGTCGGCCCGCTCTGCGCCGCTTCGCGCACCAGGGTCGATTACGCGCCGGCAGCTACGTGTGTAGGATCCGATCACTTGTAGGTCGGTCCGTCCCTCGTCCCACTTCCACGGCGAGCCGTCAGCGGATGTGAAGATCCGTGAGCACAGTTCGCGGGTGACCGGCACAGCGGTTCGAAACCGAGTCGAACGCTCGTCGCCCCGAAACACCCAGAACCCATCCCAATACGAATCGTCACTCCTGGCCCGCAAAACATGTGCATTCCTTCGGAACCGGGACAGCTCGTTCTCAGACCGTGTTGACGGCACGCCCCTGAACAACCAGTTCGTCTCGGCGATGTGCAGGAACCCGACGAGATAAAATCCGAAGCGGCCGTTCCCACCGTTCGCACCCCAGTCCTCCAATCGAGCCAGGAAGAACAGGAAGTCTCCGGGGCGCAACGCCTTCAATCCAGCCGCTCTCGGCGCGGTATCGCAGTTGTCGCCGTACGTAAATGTATCGAATTCAGGGTCGTTGTGGGTCGGCCAGTCCCACGCTCTTCGCGGGACATAGCGCAAAAGGTCTCGGGTCCCTTCGTAGTAAGAGCGCAGGTCGCGGTATCTCACGAGATGGTCGCCCTCAAGTCTGCGATCCTCCGGGATCGGCAGGAACTCGAAGGCGCCGTCGTTGAAGATCGGGCTCGTGAAGCGATGGCTCGCGTTCACCCCAACGTTCGCCAGGAAGATGCGGCCCATCATGACTCGCCGTCCAACAGTTCCGCCAGAGACCGTTCGACCTCGAGATGAACCTCCGCCTCTTGATCGCTGTCCAATGCTCGACGCAACGCCCTCTCTGCGTCCTCGCCGCCGATGCGACCCAGCGCCCACGCCGCGTGCCGCCTCACCAACGGCGCCGCCTGTTCGAGGGTCACGATCAAGGCAGGTGTCGCCGAGGGATCGCCGATGTTGCCCAACGCGACGCAGACGTTCCGCTGTAACCCGGACCGTTTGGCGCGCTTGACAGGGCTGTTGCGGAACTTCTCGCGAAACGACTCGTCGTCCAGCTCCAGCAGCGGCGTCAGCTCTGACGCCGCGAAACCTGATCGCCACGCGAACTCCGGCTGCCGGCCGAGACGCGCCTTGCGGTTGACTGGGCATACGTCTTGACACACGTCGCACCCGAAGACCCAGCTTCCGATCATCGGCCTCAGCTCTCTCGGTATCGGTCCTCGCAGCTCGATCGTCAGATATGAGATGCATTTGCCGTTGTCCACCGTGTACGGGGCGACGATGGCGCCGGTGGGGCAGTCCACGATGCAGCGAACGCACGCGCCGCACGTCTTTTTGAGCGCCGAGTCGGGATGCAGCTCGATGTCGGTAATCACCTGACACAGGAACACCCAGGAGCCGTGAGTAGGGGTGAGAATGTTGGTGTTCTTGCCGAACCAGCCCACGCCGGCGCGCTCGGCCGCGGCCCGATCGTTCATCGGCCCATCGTCGACGAACACCCTGGTCCGCACCGGGCGGCCGACCACGCTCGGAAGCCGGTCCACGAACGACTTCAGCCGCTTTTTGATGACGGCGTGGTAGTCGTCGCCGCGAGCATAGCGCGCGATCCGACCGGTGAGTCCGACGCCCGACGCTGACGGACCATGATCGTCGTACGCCGGGTCCTCGCCGTTCTTCGTCTGGCTCGCCTCGCCGCCGTTGTAGCTGATCGCCATGGATATGACGGATCGGGCCTCCGGCAGCAGCTCTCGCGGTCGATTCATTCGCGCCACCCGCTCTTCGTTGTACCAGGTCAGGCCGTCCATCAGTCCGAGTCGGACGCGTTCAGTCGCGACGCGTTCGTCTCGCTCGAATCGCTCCGCGGTCGTAATCCCGACCAAGTCAAAGCCGAGATCTAGCGCGCACTGCTTGATTCTCAGTTCGACCGAAGGCTGTTCGTCTACCAAAGCGATGCCCTTCCTTGAAGGGGTGTCCCGATTATTGCAGCAAAGCATGTCATTTATCATGATGGCGCCGTTGACCGTTTCCGACGCGCCAACTAAGATGGGAGGATATCATCCCAAATGGGCCGTAAGGTTGGTCTCGATCCTACTTTCTGCTACGATCAATTACCATCCGGCGAAGATACGTTCTCACCCGTCAATTGTCCGCCTTGACCGCCAACGAATCGTTTTGCTATAGTCACCAAAATCTCATCAGTGGGGTGCAGTGTCGATGGGGATTCCTCAGCTCAAGGAGCTACGCCGAGCGTACGGATTTGACGAAGTTGCGATCGTTCCCGGCTCGTTCACAATCAACCCGGAAATGATCAGCACGGACTTCTCGATCGACGGCATCACCCTGTCCACGCCGGTGCTGGGCGCCGCAATGGATGCTGTCGCGTCGCCACGATTCGCCTCGACCGTGGACGAATTGGGCGGCATGGCGGTCATCAACATGGAGGGCGTCCAAACTCGCTACACCGATCCTGACGAGGTTCTCGCAGAGATTGTCGATACCCCTGCGGACCAGGTCACCGAACTGCTTCAGAAAGTTTACTCCGCCCCCATACAAGATGACTTGGTGGGCAAACGGGTCGAAGAGATACGAAACAGCGGCGCCAAGTGCGCCGTTTCCGTTACACCGGCCAGCACCAAGCGACTGGCGCCCATCGCCGCCGAGGCTGGGGCCGATATTATCGTCGTCCAGTCCACCGTGACGACCGCCAGGCACATCTCGCACAGCGCCAGGGGTCTGCGGTTTCCCGAGTTGCTCGAAATGGTCCCCGTCCCCGTGATAGTCGGCAACTGCGTGTCATACGATGTTGCGCTGGAGTTGATGGAAACCGGCATCCACGGAGTGCTGGTAGGCGTCGGTCCGGGCGCGGCATGCACCACTCGGGACGTCACCGGCGTTGGAGTCCCACAGGTCACCGCCACCTTGGACTGCTCCGCCGCACGCGACGAGTACATGAACCGCAACGGGCGATATGTGCCGATCATCACCGACGGCGGGATTCGCACCGGCGGCGACCTCTGCAAGGCATTCGCCAGCGGCGCGGACGCCGTGATGCTCGGGACTCCTCTGGCACAGGCCGAGGAAGCGCCTGGCGCCGGACACAACTGGGGCATGGCCAACCCGCACCCTGATCTGCCCAGAGGCACCCGTGTCAACGTTGGGGTCACAGCTTCACTCAAACAAATCCTGTTCGGTCCGACATCGAAGACCGACGGAACCCAGAACTTGATCGGCGCTCTGCGCATCTGCATGGGAATGATTGGGGCCTCGACGATCAAAGACATGCACGAGGTCGCTGAACTGATCGTCGCTCCGGCGATCAAGACAGAAGGCAAGCACTACCAGCTAGGGATGCTGAACTAGCGAGAAGGCTTCGTCCAAACGCTATTTGCCTAACATCCGTTTCAATGGGCTCTGCTTGCCGGAACCCCGGTGACGCCCGTTGCCGTTCCGGCGACTCCTGCTCCCGCTTTGCCTGGTTTCGTCGAGCTGTTCCGTGACCTTGGCCAACCTGGTCCAAGGAATAGTTTTGGACGCGAAGTTGAGCAAGCTGTTCCAACTCAGACGTGGTCTGCGATTCCTCCGCGCTTATGGTCTCAGTCTCAATCTGATCCAGATTTTGTTCCAATAAGCGATCCTCGAGGGCCTGGAGCCGCGCTGCGTATCCTCCCAATATCCAACCGAGGTTCGATTGCCGAGCGGATCGGCGACGAAGCAGACTGCACAAACGCGTTCGTGAGATTCCTGACTTCCATCTCCAACACGTGAATCCGAGTCAATGCCTCTCTGTACTGTCTCAGCAGGACCTCGTAAGCCAGATGAAGATTCTCGTCGCGGGGATTGCTTACAGCATCGACGTCGAAGTTGAATTCCTCGGTCATCACAAGCCTCCTCTTTGTATTTTGAGAACCCGGGAGTCGCCTGAAAGGTCCGAGATCGACCCTACAGCGGCATCTTCAAACAGCCTCGCCGCCACCCCCATCGCGCTATCGATCTGCTCCGGCATAAGCTCCACAAACATGGCGCCACCCGGCACAAGCCGGTCCGCCGCCTGTTTCAGGAGCCGCCTACACACTTCAAGGCCGTCCTCCCCCCCATCCAACGCCACGCGCGGCTCCATTTTCACATCCGGAGGAAGGGCTTCCCAGTTTTCGGTGGGTATGTACGGAGGATTGGCCACGATCAATTCGAGAACCTCGGGAATCGGACCAAGCAGATCGCCCAGTCGAAGCTCCACCCGGTCGAGGACCGAGTGCGCGATCGCGTTTGCCGCCGCAACGTCGATGGGATCGGCGCTGATGTCCGTGGCGATTACGCGGATGTCCGGCGCCTTCGCGGCAATTGCTATGCCGACTGCCCCGCTCCCGGTGCATACATCTGCCACGGTTACCGGTGATTTCCCGCCGGTTCCGTATTCAGACCTCAAGGCCGCCTCCCTGTCCGAGAGGAATCCCAGCGCCAGGTCAACCAACAATTCGGTCTCAGGCCTGGGAATCAATACGCGAGAGTCAACCTGAAAATCCATGCCGTAGAACTCGCGAGATCCAACGATGTACGCGAGCGGCTCACCTCTCAACCGGCGTTGAACGAACTCGTCCAGAGCCGTCGATTGCTCCGCGCCAATTGGTTCTTGAAGACTTGCGAAATACCGGACGCGATCCATACCGACGACAAGCCTCACCAGCACTTCAGCCTCGATGGCGGCGTCAATGATCGCGCTCCGCTCCAGCATCGACCGGGTACGGGTGAATGCTTCCCGGATGACCGAATTGGCGGACGGCGATTCAGTCCGCATGGTAATCGCTCGTCGGTGGGAGGAGAGCATGTTCAGTCGGCGTCGTCAGGTCGCGACTGCTGCCAGCTTCTGGGTCTGTTCGTACTCGGTAAGTCCGTCGAGCAAAGCGTCGATGTCGCCGTCGACAGCCTGTTCCAGATTGTGCAGCGTCAAGCCGATGCGATGGTCTGTGACGCGGCTCTGAGGGAAATTATAGGTCCGGATGCGCTCGGACCTGTCGCCGGTTCCGACCTGGGATCTCCGGGCATCGGAGCGCTCGCGTTGCGCGCGTTCCATCTCCTGGGCCAAGACGCGGGACCGGATTACAGCCATCGCCTTTTCCTTATTCTTGAACTGCGACCTTTCATCCTGGCATATGGCCATGATTCCTGTCGGCCGATGTGTGATTCTTACGGCCGTGGCGACTTTTTGCACGTTCTGGCCGCCGTGACCGGATGCATGGAAGATGTCGATGTCCAGATCGCCGGCGCTGATGTCGACGTCCACTTCGCCCGCCTCCGGCAGGACGGCCACCGTGGCTGTCGACGTGTGTATTCTGCCGGTCGACTCGGTTACGGGAACCCTCTGGACACGATGCGTTCCGCTCTCATGTTTGAGGCGCGAGTATGCGCCGTCTCCCTTCACCTGGAAGACGATCTCTTTAATCGCCCCCAGACCCGTCTCGTTGGCGTCGATGACCTCGGTGTTCCAGTTGCGGCGTTGAGCGTACCGGCTGTACATCCGGAACAGCACGGCGGCAAATAGCCCGGCTTCGTCCCCGCCGGCGGCCGCCCGAATCTCGACGATCACATTCCTGCTGTCGTTCGGGTCTTTGGGGATCAATTCGATGTGCAGGTCGCTATCGACGCGGTCAAGCTGAGTTTCGAGTTCGGCCAACTCCTCTTTCGCCATCGCGGTCATCTCTTCATCGGCCTCGCCTCGGATCAATGCACCAACTTCGTCGATCTCGGTGACGACACGACGCCGTTCGCGAGACAGCGTCACCAACTTTCTTATCGCCGCCTGCTCTTTCGCCAGATTCTTAACGCGGCTGTAGTCAGCGGCAACCTCTGGGTCCGCCATGTCTCGTTCAAGATCGTCGTATCGGCTCTCTATTTCTTCGAGTTTCTGTAACACCTGATCAGCCTAACCTCAGTATGGGTATGCTTTGAACGGAGACCTCGCCGCCGGGTGAGGCAGCGACCAGTTCATACTACCGCACCCCTGAGCAATGTCAAAGCCTGGGGCGCCAATTGGTCAGTGCGAGCCTGGCGTTAGAAAGCACGATTCACGGAACCGACAAGTGAAGTCGCGATTCCGGCGTCGTCGGTGCACAACGACAGTTATGGGAGGTCACTCCGGAGCGGCCAACTCCTCGACGACCGAGTTCAAAGGAACTTCACGCTGTTCACCTTGGCTCAGGTCTCTGATCACCGCTACGTCGCGAGCCAGCTCGTCGTCTCCGATGATGACGGCGTGCGTGCAGTTCGAAGCGTTCGCGTACCGGAGTTGACTCCGGAGACCGCGGTTTGGCGGGCCAAGTATCGCCGCGACGCCCGAGCCCCGAAGCTCCGATGCAATTCGGACAGCCTTCAGCTTTGCAGCCTCGCCCATGTGCGCCGTCAATACCTTGTTCCGAATCTCGGCGGGCACTGGCGCTTCCTGGCGTTTGAGGTTCTCCACGACCCGCTCCAATCCCATCCCGAAGCCGATGCCGGGCGTCGATCGCCCGCCGAGCTGTTCCATCAGTCCGTCGTAGCGCCCCCCGCCGACAATTGTGACCATCCGCCCCTCGTCGGGCGGCGAAATTTCGAACACGGTCCGCGTGTAGTAATCCAGTCCTCGAACCAAACGATGATCAACTTCGAATTCGAGGCCGATCTCTCCCAGATACCTGCGCAGTTCGGACCAGTGCTCGCTGCACTCGGTGCACAGGTGGTCCGCGCTGTGTGGGGCGTCGTGAACGTGTGGCTGGCAGCTCTCCTGCTTGCAGTCAAGCAGTCTCAGCGGGTTCCGTTCGAGCCTCCGTTTACAGTCCTCGCACAGCCGATCGCGACGTCCGCTGTAATAGTCGACCAACTTCTCCAGATAGGCGGGTCTGCACTGGTAATCGCCAATCGAGTTGATGGTGAGCGTGAGGTCCGACAAACCAACCGACTCCAGATACCGCCAACCTAACTCGATCACTTCCGCGTCCACGTTTGCGTCCGCGTCGCCAATGACCTCGATGCCAAACTGGTTGTGCTGCCTGTATCGGCCTGCCTGCGGTCGCTCGTAACGGAATACGGGGCAGACGTAGTAGAGCCGGACCGGTTGCGGCAGGTTGTGCATCCCATGCTGGAGGTAGGCCCGGCAGACAGGCGCCGTGCCTTCGGCCCTCAAGGTCAACATTTCGCCGCCGCGGTCCTCGAACGTGTAGGTCTCCTTCTCGACGATGTCCGTCGTGTCCCCGACCCCGCGTTCGAACAGCAGCGCGTCCTCAAAGACCGGCGTGTCGATGCGCTCGTACCCGAATTGCCTGGCTATCTCGCGGGCTTTGTCTTGGACGAAGCGCCAGTGCCCTTGGTCTTCGGGCAATATGTCGACAGTGCCCCTGGACGCCTGAAAAGTCATAAACACGCTCCTTGGTTCGGGCGTCAGTCGCGATAAGGAAATCCAGTTTAGCAGATGCAACCGAGCCTATGCCTTTGTCAGGCGCCGGACATCGATGCACAACGAAGGCCCGAACGGCCCAAGGCGCCTCCAAACACTCGGCCTTGGGACGTAATGTATACTGGACAGAGGTTCGACATCATCCCTTCGAGGCGTTCGCCATGTTCGACGTCTTGCTTGCAAAAGCAAGCGGATACGTCCCAAAAGATAGGCTCGAGGTCATCAAAGAGGCCTACGAATTCGCCGAACGCGCCCACAACGGGCAGGAACGCGCATCGGGAGGGCCGTTCATCGTCCACCCGCTCGAGACCGCGCTGGTTCTGGCCGACCTGAAGCTGGACGCCAACGCGCTGGCAGCCGCCCTTCTGCATGACGTCGTCGAGGACAACGAAGACATCCATCTTTCGGATATTGGAAACCGTTTCGGGTCGGAAATCGCCCGGCTCGTGGACGGCGTCACTAAGCTGACCAGGGCGGACCTGGTCACCGCCGGAAGCTCCTCCAACCCCGAGAAAGGCCGTGCGCAGGCGGAGACCATCCGCAAGATGCTCATGGCCATGGCCGAGGACATCCGCGTCGTCTTAATCAAGCTCGCGGACCGCCTTCACAACATGCGAACCATCGACGCTCTCGATCCCGCCAAGCGCCTGGAAAAGGCGCAAGAAACCCTGGAGATCTATGCCCCGCTGGCTCATCGCCTCGGCATCTGGGAGATCAAGTGGCAGCTCGAGGACCTTGCGTTCCAGCAAATCGATCCGACGGCCTACAAGTCGATCTCGCGTATGCTCAACACGAAGCGTGTCGAACGCGAGGAGTACGTGTGGCGCGTTCTGGGCATCCTGCGGGCCGAGTTGGAGGCGGAGGGCGTCCGAGGCGAGGTGACCGGCCGGCCGAAACACATCTATTCGATATACAAAAAGGCGCAGAAGTACGCCGCCGACAGCAAGACCGCCGAAGACATCTACGACCTCTTCGCGCTGCGCGTGTTGGTGGACGAAGTGAAAGACTGCTACGCGGCGTTGGGCGTGATACACAATCGCTGGCGGCCGCTGCCGGGCCAGTTCGACGATTACATCGCCAACCCCAAGGACAACCTCTACCAGTCGATCCACACAACAGTGTTGTGCGAGGACGGCAACCCGGTCGAGGTCCAGATACGGACCCAAGACATGCACAGTGTGGCTGAGTACGGCGTCGCCGCTCATTGGCTGTACAAAGAAGGGAAAGCGACAGACTCCCAGTTCGATCAGAAGATGACCTGGCTGAGACAACTCCTGGAGTGGCAACGGGACGTGTCGGAGGCCGAAGAGTTCGTCGAGTCCTTCAAGACCGACATCTTCCAGAACCAAGTTTTCGTGTACACCCCGTTGGGAGACCTCAAGGAGATGCCTGCCGGCGCCACGCCGCTCGACTTCGCGTTCCGCATCCACTCTGACCTGATCTTCAGGTGCATTGGCGCCAAGGTCAACGGAAGGTTGGTGCCGTTGACGTACCAGCTCCAGAACGGCGACACCGTTCAGATACTGACCTCCAACACCGTTCGCAGCCCCAGCCTTGATTGGCTGAATCAAGAAGCCGGCTACATCAAGACGACGTCGGCAAGGGCCAGGGTCAGGCAGTGGTTCAACCGGCAGGAGCGAAGCGCCAACATACAGCGAGGCCGGGACCTGTACCAAAAGCAGCTCAAGCGGCTCACAACGACGATGTCAGACGCCGACGTGTCCAAGCTGATGGGCGTCGCGAAGGTCGAAGACTTCTTCGCGGCCTTGGGAGACGGCTCGATCACCGTTGGCGCGGTCGCGAGCAAGCTGACAACAAAGGAAGAGGACGACGTCGTCGTGATCAAGGACGCCATGCCGCTGCCTTCGATCATGCCGACTTCAGCTATCCAGGTGCTTGGCGTCGGCGACCTGCTGACCTCGATGGCCCGGTGCTGCAACCCCATCCACGGCGACGAGATCATCGGCTACATCACACGCTCTCGAGGCGTCAACGTCCATCGCCGAACGTGCCCGAACATCCTCCACGAAAGCGAAAAAGAGCGACTGGTCCAGGTCGGTTGGGGTGAAACCCAGACCCTCTATCCGGTTCGAATCCAGGTCAGGTCCTGGGATCGGGTCGGCCTTCTTGGCGACATCACCTCTCTTGTTTCAGAGGAGAAGGTCAACATCGCCTCCATTCTTTCCGAGGAGTATGCCGACATGTCCATCATCACGCTCACGGTGCACATTAGCGGCATCGACCAGCTCAGCCGGGTCTTCCTCAGGTTGGAAGGAGTCAAGGGCGTGATCGGTGTCACCAGGGTCAGTTCCTGAATCCACCCTTTTCGTGGTAGAATGGTTCGTTGTTTGAACTGAGGGCGCTGCCTCTTCTATCAGATTCGGCCGCGTCGCCCACCACCGATAAGGAGAACCTGCTCAATTGCCCAGTCAAAAATCAAACAGAGTTGCGCAACGCAAACGTGCCCACAACCTACCGCTTCAGACCAAGGCGAGAACACAGGTCAGAGCGGCCCGACAACAGATTGAAGCCGGAGACGTCGAGGCGGCGGAGAAAGCCGTACGAGATGCATCCGTTGCGCTGGACAAAGCTGCGCAGAAAGGCGCTCTGCACGCCAACAACGCCGCTCGCAGGAAGTCCCGCATCATGCATCAGCTTCATCAGCTCAAAAACGACTGACACCCGCGACGAGAACCGGTACAAGGGCGGAGCGCTGAGATTCGGCAGCCGCCGACGCCACGGGCTCCCTGGTGTCTCCAACTGACGATATTAGGTCAACGCGAAAGAATTCGAGAGAAGGTTCGATGCTGAAGATTCGACTACGGCGCACGGGAATGCGTCACCAGGCAAGCTACAGAGTGGTTGTGGCTGACTCCCGCGCCGCCCGTGACGGCGCTTTCGTCGAGTACCTGGGCCATTACAACCCGCGCACCGATCCCCCCACCGTCGTCATCGACGAAGAGAAGGCGCTCAAGTGGCTTCGAGTAGGCGCCCAACCCTCCGACGCCGTGAGACAGATGCTCGAGCGACTCGGCACCATGGAAAGAGTCAAGGGTGAATGAAAGAGCTCGTTGAGTATATCGCAAGATCGATAGCGGCCTACCCGGACGAAGTCAAGGTGACTGAGGAAGAGGAAGACGGCCGCATCATCTTGAAACTCGAAGTCGCCCCTGACGACAAAGGCAAGGTCATCGGGCGACAAGGGCGAGTAGCTCAGTCCATTCGCGTCTTACTGCGCGTAGCCGCGGTCAAGCAAGGCACGCGCGCCACGCTGGAGATAGTCTGAAGCACGACCGCTCTCGGACCGACCAGAAGACCACCGTTCCTACACCGCGGGACGACCACGTCGTCGTTGGCATCATCACCGGCGCATGGGGATTGAGCGGCCACGTCAAGGTCCAGCCCGACACCGATTTCCCCGATCGATTCGCTCCCGGCTCCACCCTGTACCTCGACTCTCGACCGGTCAAAGTGCGTCTCTCGCGGGCCAACAAAGGCGCGTACGTGGTGAAACTGGACGCGGCGAAAAACCGCACCCAGGCTGAAGAGCTCCGAGGGCAGTTCCTCACTATCCCCCAGGCAGACCTCGCGACACTTCCCGAAGGCACGTACTATCACTTCGACCTCATCGACATGGAAGTCCACTCCGATGAAGGTGAGCGCCTCGGGAAAATCAAAGATGTTCTCTCGACCCGCGGCAACGACGTCTACGTCGTCATCCGCGAAGGCTCCCCTGATCTGCTCATCCCCGCTATTGCCAAGGTGGTTCTCGAGGTGGACGTTGATGCTCAGCGCATGACCGTGCACCTGCTGGAGGGACTCCGATAGCCGTGTTGACGCTGCGCACACGCACTGCTAAACTCGCCTTCAGTCCCGGAACTGACCGAACCCAGAGACGATTGGCTCGCCGATCGCTGTTCGGAGGAGAGAGAGTTTAGAAATCGGCCGTCTGCCCCCTATGCGGCGTGAGGATCCTCGTCGTCTTCCGGTTGAAGCCTGACGGATCGCTTCCGGCGAGGCGGCTCCTCCAGTTCGACGGTGCATCCGCATTGAAAGCATCGTTTGTACGCCCCGAATATGTCGCGTTGCAAAATCATGTCGCCGAGGCAACGCGGGCACGATCTGAATTCGAACATCTAGGCGCTCCACTCATTGCCCGGACCAAGGTTCTGGCCGGGGTTGTTCAGAAGAACGTCCAATATAGCACATACGTTCTGTTTATGCAATCCCCGTTTGACTGCATCTTCCCCGTCCATCGCGAATCCGAGGACCGCGACAAAGTCTGCAATGTGAGGTGATTGATGGCCGAGATGGCCCTGTCCGACGTCACCGTTCTGGATTTTACGCAGAACATAGCTGGCCCTTACAGCACGAAACTGCTGGCTGATTACGGCGCTGACGTGATCAAGATCGAGTGCCCCGGCACGGGAGACGGCGCCCGTGGACTCGGCCCGTTCCCCGACGATGTCAGCCATCCGGAGAAGAGCGGGACGTTCCTCCACCTAAACACCAACAAGCGCGGCATCACCCTGGATCTGAACACCGACGAAGGACGCACCGCGGCGATTGAGCTGGCGCGCCGATCCGACGTTGTGGTCGAGAGCTTCCGCCCCGGCACGATGGAGAGCTTCGGGCTGGGCTACGATTCGCTGAGCGCGGCCAACTCGTCGCTCGTCATGACGTCGATCACGAACTTCGGGCAGACTGGCCCGTATCGCGACTGGCGCGCCTCTGAGCTCATTCTGTACGGCATGGGAGGCGAGCTGATCTCGACCGGAATCGCAGAACGCGAGCCGATCAAGATGGGAGGCACAGTCGGCCTGTATCAGGCTGGCACGGTCGCAGCCTACGCCACGTTGGCCGCACTCACCGGCGCACGTCAGCGAGGATCGGGTGAGCACGTCGACATATCCATCATGGAGACTCAGGCGGGCTCCATCGACCGGCGGATGAGCCTGCTCCTGGCGTATCAGTACAACGACGAGACCACTTCCCGGGAATCGCTCGACGCGGCGTCGGGCACAGGGTTCCCAGGCGGCGTCTATCCGTGCGCGGATGGCTACGTCCAGATCACCGCGGGGCTGGTGTGGTTCGATCGAGTCGTCAAAATGCTGGGCAGCCCGGAGGGATTGCTCGATCCAAAGTGGTACTCGCCGGAGGCACAATCCGATCCTGGGCTCAAAGAGGAGTTCGACGGCTATTTCTACCCGTGGGTGCTCACGCGAACCAAGCGACAAGTGTGGGAATCCGCCCAAGAGTTCCGCGTCCTGAGCGGCCCTCTGAACACGATGGACGATCTCCTTCGGGACCCGGTCTTCCAGGGCAGAGGCGCGTTCGCCGAGATCGACCACCCCGAGGCCGGTCCGCTCACCTATCCAGGGCGACCGGTCGTGCTGAACGCAACCCCGTGGTCGGTTCGGCGACCTGCGCCCAGGCTCGGCGAGCATACTGGCGAGGTCCTCGCGGAGCTCGGCTACGTTCAATCCAGCATCGACCGGATGAAAGCGAAAGGCATCATATGAACAACAGCGCAGCCACGCATATCCGGTCGACCAGCAGCCCTCGAAGGAACTCCCGATGACCACCCGGCTGCCTCTGGAGGGCGTTCGCGTCATGGACATGACCGTCGTGTGGGCAGGGCCCTACTGCACGACGCTGCTAGCCGACATGGGCGCGGAAGTGATACGAATCGAGTCCATCCAGACGATGGGCCCGCCAACCCGCACGGCAATGGCTCACCCCACGGACGGATTCATGAAGAACGTGGCCGCCCACGTCGGCGGGGCGCCAGGAAGAATCGCCGGAGCGCGGCCGTGGAACCGCATGCCTATCTTTAATGCGCATGCTCGCAACAAGCTGAGCATGACGGTCGACTTGCTGAAACCGGAAGGCATGGAGGTCTTCAGACGCCTGGTGGCCGTCAGCGACGTTCTCGTCGAGAACAACCCCACCGAGACGATGCAGAAACTCGGCATCTCGTACGACGATCTGCACCGCATCAACCCTCGGTTCATCATGCTGCGCATGCCCGCCTACGGCAACGACGGGCCGTACCAGAACCATCGTTCGCTGGGCATTCACATCGAGGGAGTCATCGGGCACAGCCTTCTTCGCGGTTACACCGACATGGACCCGTCAGCCGCCTCGCAAGTGTTCATGGCCGATGCGGCCGCCGGCGCGGGCGGGGCCTTCGCCGTTGCGACAGCCTTGAACTTCCGGAGCAGGTCCGGCCAGGGTCAACTCGTCGAGCTGTCCCAGGCGGAAAACGCCCTCCCCTTCCTCGGCGAAGCGTTCATGGACCGCTCGATGAATGGCCGAAGCCAGTCCACGCTCGGGAACCGGCACTCGACCGCGATTCAGGGCGTCTACCCGTGCGCAGGCGAAGATCGGTGGGTCGCCGTCACAATCTTCGACGAACGCGACTGGGAGCTTTTCTGCACGGCCATCGGAACCCCTGAGTGGACCGCGGACCCACGATTCACCGATCACGCCTCGCGACGCGCGAACCACGACGAGCTCGACCGCTGTATAGCGTCTTGGTCAGAGGGCCGAACCCCTTACGAAGCGATGCACACCCTGCAAAGCCACGGAGTAGCCGCGGGCGCCGTTATGGACCAACGAGACGCCGCCAACGACCCCCACCTGAACGAGCGCGCCATGTTCGAACAGGCGACCCAGAAAGACGTCGGCACGCATCTGTACCCCCGAGCTCCGTTCAAAATGTCGGAGAGCCCCGTCGGCATCAAACGCGGACCCGTTCGCCTTGGCGAGGACAACGAGTACGTCTACAAGACGTTGCTCGGCATGTCAGACCAAGAGTATGCCGCCCTCGAAGAACAAGGCCACATAGGCATGGACTACGCTCCGCACATCCCATAACGGCGCTTGCGCCGAAGCCGCCCCGTAACGCATCCTCTCTCGACGGCGTCTGTCCCTGTCGTCTCTTCGGTCCCTTCCGTCCCTTCGCGCCCCGCCATCTCCAGCGCCGACATCGGTCGACGGCCAGTCGGCGTCCGATAATCAGCCAGAAGTGATGGCATACATAACCGCCAGTTAACGGTATTGTCAGCCAGGTGATACGACCGCGAGTCGCGCACTGCTAGACTCGAATTGAGATGGACAACGGTGCAAGCCCTGACAGCGAGTTGAGTACAGGCACTTGGATGCAACCACCTACAAACGGGCGAATCTGACAGCCCTAGCGCTCGACGCCTCGCCGACTGAGTCGTCGGAACTTACCGTCGGGGCCATGCAAGGCGCAGTCAGATGCCAGGGGCATCCCCAGTGCAGTTGGGCTGACCGGTTTCTCAGTGCACGCACGGCGCGAAAGCGAACGAATCTACACGGACGGGACAAGGGGAGATCATGACAACAGAACTATTGACAATTGGACTATCGCGATGGACCCTAGCGATCGGCTTGCTGGCCGCGTTCGTCCTAACATTGGGTGGATTGCAGTCCGGAATCGCGAACGCCGACGTTGGGGACAACGAGGCGCCGGATTGCTCCAAGGCGACGCCCAGCATCGACGTCATTGAAAAGAACAATAAGAAGTTCGTACCGGTCAACCTTCTCGGCGTTACCGACCCAGACGGCGATGATGTCACGATCACGGTCTTTGCCATACGACAGGACGAAGAGGTCGGCAAGAAATCCCCTGACGGGTTAGGCGTCGGAACAGACACCGCACAGGTTAGGGCAGAGCGCGACGGCAAAGGAAACGGGCGGTTCTACCACATCACGTTCGAGGCCAGTGACGGCAACGGCGGCGCATCGATATGCGCGACATTAGTGACGGTGAGCGTACCCAAAGGCAAAAAGACCGCTGTCGACGGGGGACCGCTGTACGACTCAACCAAATCGCAGTAGGCTCAAACGAGCCGACCACATTCGATCAGGCGCGAGTCTGACTATACGGAATCCACAGGCCTGCCCTTCGCACGAAGGGCCGGGTTTCTTTTGTGCTCATGATCGGATATTGACTCGAATGGCCGACGAGCATGCAAACAGGCGTCGCGACTCCCGTAGCGCCAGCCCATGCCATCCGGTAAGATGTTCCACGCGAACACCCCACCAACGACCCCGGAGACGGCAATGATCAGATTAGCGGTTATACCCGGAGACGGCATCAGCAGCGAGGTCGTCCCCGAAGCGGTCAAGACCCTCGAAACAGCCAGCGAGATGTACGGCTTCGCCTTCGAATACGAGACGTTCGACTTCGGGGTCGAACGATACCTGCGAACCGGCCAGGCGGTCCCCGACGATTTCGATGAATTCATCCGGGGCCTGCCCGACAGGTTCGACTCCGCCCTATTTGGCGCCGGAGGAACCGACCCACGCGTGCCAGCGGGAATCAGCGCCCAGCCCGTCCTCCACGGCTTGCGACGAGGACTGGACCTGTACGCCAACGTCCGCCCGTCCCGCCTGCTCAGCAACGACCTGACCCCGCTGAAAGGCAAGACCAGCGACGACATAGACTTCGTCGTCATCCGCGAAAACACCGAGGGATACGAGTCCGGAACCGCGGGCGCCTTCAAGGTGGGCACGCCGGACGAAGTCGAAATCAGGCCCGAGTACAACACCCACAAGGGGGTAAGCCGGATCCTCGAGTTCGCGTTCGAACACGCCCAACGTCTGGGCCGCACGAATCTGGCCATGGCCGAGAAAGGCTTGCCAGACGGTCTATGGGCTCGCACCTTCGCCGACGTCTCGGCTCGATACCCGGACATCGAGGCCCGTCACGTGCACGTCGACACCCTCGCATACCTCATCGTCACGGCGCCCGAGACTCTGAGCGTTGTCGTCGCCGAGAACAGAGCCGGCGACATCCTCAGCGATCTGGGCGGCGCCATCCAGGGCAGCCGAGGGTTGGCATACTCGGGTTGCTTCAATCCCGAGCACGAATTCGCCTACTTCGAGCCCGTCCACGGCACCGCGCCCGACATCGTTGGCCGAGGCATCGCCAACCCGATCGCAAGCATTATGGCCGCCCGAATGATGCTCGAGCACCAAGGCCACCGAGAAGCTGCCGACGCCGTTGAGCAATCCGTCCGAGCCGCGATAGCCGCCGGTGCGATGACACGTGACCTTGGCGGCAGGAACTCCACCGCGCAGGTCGGCGACGCCGTTCGCGAGGCGCTCCGCAACCACGCTGGCTAGGCCCTTGAGTCACGCCGCCCAACAAGGCAGAGTGATCGACCGCTGTCAGGACAGCCGCAAGCGTGTCCTGAGCTTGTCAAAGGGCGATCAGTGCGTTGAGGTTTCCGTTCGTGGTGAGCAACGTTATGTCCGCACGGCGGACAATGCATATGACAGTAACGATGATCGTGCATGTCGCCATTCTGAGGCCGCAGCCGAAGAATCTGGTGCCCCGCAGGCAGTCATGTATCGCGTTGGGCGAGATCCTTCGGCTTCGCTCAGGATGACATTGGGGGAGCCGTTATTTGGAAACCTGTCGAACCACACGTTCGCTCCCACGCACGACGCGACCCACGTCACCCCGCCGCCACTCGACCCACCCGATTCATCGGCGCCAGCAACACCAACACCATGGCCGCTGCGGTCAACCCGCCCGCGTAGTAGTAGATCGACCCGTATCCGCCGAGGTAGTCGATCACCAAGAAGGCGAGGAACGGCGATGCCGCCCCCAATACGCCGTTCAAGCCGAAGATCAATCCCACGGCGGTCGCTTCGGTGCCCTCGCCCACCACATCTAGCACCGCCGCTTGAATCACCTGATGCAAAGCAAAGCTGAAGAGGCCCATTCCAGCGAACACGAGCATCAAGAGCACACCGTCCCCGGCGATTCCGACGAGCAACGTGAAAGCCGACGCCAAGGCGAATCCCGGCGCCAACACGGCCTTCCTCCCGAACCGGTCGGACAGCGTCCCGAGCACCGGCGCAGACACGATGCCCATGCCGGTAAGCAAGGAGTAATGGAAGCCGGCTGCCAGGTGACCTTTCCCCAAAGTCTCTTCGAGGTAAAACGGCGACCACGCGGACACGGCGTCCAACCCGATGCCCCTGAGCGTCGCAGACGCCACCAGCAGCACAACGACCGGGTTCTTCACGACGACTCCCACGTCGCCCAGTTGAGTCCTGAGGCGCCGGCGCTCTTGGGCCCCAAATCGTCCGACGCCCCGGAGAGTAATCCGTACAACCAGGGCGACCAACAGCATCGGAATCGCATACGTGAAGAACACTCCGCGCCACGACCCGAACAGACTCAACAGAGCGGTGGCGACAATCGGACCGATCACGTTGCCGACGTTGGCGCCGAAACCGTGAATTGACAACGCGAACCCTCGCCGATCCGAGAATATCTGCGACAGAGACGCGCTCGAAGGCAAGTGCCAGAGCGCGCCTGGAATTGACGCCAGAAACACGACGACAATCAGAACTGTGTAATTGGGAACGACGCCTGTCAACGCGAACATCAACGCCGCCATGAGCATGCAACCGGTCAACATCAGGCCCCAATGGCGCTTCAGCATGTCCACTGCCAACCCGCCGCCTAGGTTGACGATGCCGAACCCAGCGAATCGAAATACCCACACGACCGAAACCTGGAAGTCGCTCAAGCCCAAAGAAGTAGCCATGGTCGGCATCAGCACGGGGAATCCCTGGTCGGCGGCGTGAGATACACCGTGAGCCGCGGACATGTTGCCTAAGATGAAGCCCCGATTGCTTGGGCGTGTCTGGCTAGAGTCTGTGGGTGACTCGGTGCGATCGTCTTCTTCAGGTTGCATAGCCCGAGGATTGTAAGGCCTGCGCTGCCAGCCAACAAGCTGTTTCGGGCCTTCATGACATAACTTTGATCGTTGTTCGATTACTGATAACCTGTGCAACAGACCGAATGCCAGGGAGTGAGGAGGCAGATCGTGGAAGTATTCGACGCGGTGCAGACGAGGCTAACGGTGCGCCAGTTCAAATCGGACCCGGTGCCGGACGAAGTCGTGATGAAGCTGCTTCGGGCAGGCCAGTGGGCGCCAAGCTCGCGAAACCTGCAGCCATGGCACTTCATCGTGGTTCGAGACCGAGACATGCTCCGGCAGATCGGCTCCATCGCCACCAGCGGCAGTTTCGTCTCGGACGCGCCCATGGCCATAGCGATCGCGATGGACAACGCAGACCGGCCGGACCTCGACGCGGGACGGGCCCTTCAGCAAATGGAGCTCGTTGCTTGGGACGAGGGGATGGGCACGTGCTTCGTCGGCTTGCGGGTCGAAGAGCAGAACAGCAAAATCAAAGAGCTGCTGGGCATCCCCGAAAGCATGGACCTCGTCACGATCCTGCCGTTCGGATATCGAGACGACAGCATCCGCGGCACACGGCGACGGCGCGAGGCGCTTTCCGGCATGGCCCACGCAGAGCGATTCAGACAAGCGTACCCTGACGGGTAGGCTCGTCTGCCCAGCGGCGCGGACTGGGGTGAGTTCTGCCGCGGCCGCACCTTGGCGCCCGGACCGCCGGCGCTCTCTCGTATGTCTTTGGCCGTCGCCTCGTCCACGCCTCTGGCCTAAGCCCGTTTGAGCCGGTCCGTCACCCGGAACGAGAAACGCCCTATCTCGCGATGAAGCACCGCGAAACTCTGTTTGCACGTCATCGGTGTGAATCCGATCTGGGCGCCCCGGATTATACGAAAAGCCGCCTCGCCGATGCAGTACGCCCGACGAGACGGCTTTCAAACTCTGCCCAGCTAAGTTCGTCCGTTACACGGGTTTGAATTTGGGAAGTGTGATCGAATCGGTAACATCGTCGAAGACCACTTCGAGCGGCATGCCGATCGTCAGGTTTTCCGGCGTCGGATCGTCGATGTTGATGTTGGTGGCCATTATCGGGCCTTCTTCCAACTCAACCATCGCGGGCACGAACGGCACGTCTTCACGCCACCCGGGATGCGGCGCGCGATGGACGATGGCGTAGGTGTACAGGCTGGCCTTGCCGCTCGCCTGGACCCACGACGTGTTCTTCGAGAAGCAACACGGTGAGATGTCGCGCGGGTAGAAGTAGGCAGTGCCGCAGTCGTCGCAATTGCGCAACCAGAGCTCGTGCTCTTTGGCTTTATCCCAGTAGTAGTCCGACTCTCCCTGCGGAGTCGGCAAGGGCTTGTTGTAACCTTGTGTCATTGTGTTCTCCTGGTCAGGCGTTGATTCGATGAGTTCTTGCCGATAGCCCGCTGAGGCGGATTAGTCGACCCCGAGGATGACTGTGCCGGTCGACGACAACGATCCGCCTGTCCCGTTGACCAAAGCGGTCTTGGGGTTATCGAGCTGACGCTCGCCGGTCTCCCCCCGAAGTTGCCTGACGGCCTCCAGAACCAGGAACATCCCGTACATGCCCGAGTGGGTGTATGAAAGTCCGCCGCCGTTGGTGTTCAACGCGAAGTCGCCGCCTGGCGCGGTGCGCTGGTTGGCAACGAAGTCGGGACCCTCTCCGGGTCCGCAATAGCCCAGGCTCTCGAGAGTCGCCAGGACCGTGTACGTGAACGAGTCGTAAATCATGTTCAGGTCCATGTCGCTGTGAGTCAGACCTGCTTGCTCCAAGGCTTTCGGGCCGCTGAATCGACCCCAAGTGCTGGTCAGGTTGGGCATCTGGCTGATCATGCCGTGGTCGTGACCTTCCGCCGCGCCGAGAACGTACACCGGCTTCTTGGCCAGGTCGCGGGCGCGCTCGGCCGTGGTAACCACAAACGCGCCGCCCGCATCCGTGACCAGGCAGCAGTCGAACAGGTGGAAGGGCCACGCGACCCATCGGGAGGCGTGGTAGTCGTCAAAACTCATGGGGTCTTTCATGTACGCCTTGGGGTTCATCGAAGCCCATTTACGAGTTGACACCGCGATCTCAGCCATGGCCTGTCGAGTGCGATCCTCGCCGTAGTCATGCATGTAGCGTCTGGCCGCGAGGGCGTAGTTGATCGGAGCGCCGATGTAGCCGTACGGCGTCTCGAATTGAGGGCCCGGCTCCGATGCATTGCCGCCAGCCCGGCTGCGAGCGCTTCGTCCGGCCTCGCCGTGCGTCACCAGAGCAACCTCGCAGTAGCCGGCGTTGATCGCCGCCATTGCGTGGGCGATGTGGATGATGAACGACGAGCCGCCAACGGCGGTGGTGTCGGTGTACTTGGGCGTAATGCCCATGTACTCTGCGAGCGTGAGCGTCGAGAAGCCTGCTGACAGCAGGCCGTCGACTTCGCTCATCTTGATGCCGGCGTCCTCCAATGCGTTGTACGCGGACTCGGCGTGGTGCTGCAACGACGACTTGTTTTCTACCTTACCGATCTCATCTGACTCGGCTACGCCTGCTATGGCGACCGATCTTGACATATCAGCCATGCTGAAC
>CAZPQQ010000052.1:0-12441 GCA_964588665.1 uncultured Dehalococcoidia bacterium
CGAGTCGAACAGCGTGCCGGCCAGCGTCTTGGCCAGTTCCGTCTTGCCGACGCCGGTGGGACCGAGAAAGATGAAGGATCCGATCGGCCGCCGTGGATCCTTGATGCCGGCACGGGCGCGCACCACGGCATCCGCCACCAGGCCTACGGCCTCGTCCTGCCCGACGACGCGCTCGTGCAGCACTTCATCCAACCTCAGGAGCTTCTCCCTTTCACCCTCGACCAACCGCGTAACCGGAATGCCGGTCCAATGAGAGACGATGTCGGCCACCTCCTCTTCGGTCACTTCCTCCCGTAGGAGCCTGGGGCCCGAATCGTCCGCATCTACCTCCAGCTCCGACTGGTGCAGCCGCAACTCAAGATCCGGAAGAACACCGTGCCTGAGTTCGGCGGCGCGGTCCAGATCGTATTTCTGTTCCGCTGCATCGATGTCCCGCCGCACCTGCTCGATCCGCTCTCTCAGGCCGCGCTCCGCGCCGATCGACGCCTTCTCGTCCTCCCATTGGGCCCTCATACCGTCGCCCTGACTGCGCAGATCGGCCAGCTCCTTGCGCAGTTCGGACAGCCTCTCCTTGCTGCCCCTGTCCCTCTCCTTCTTGAGCGCCGCCTCTTCGATTTCCAGCTGCATCACCCGACGCATTACGGCGTCGAGTTCGGCCGGCATGGAATCGATTTCGGTGCGCACCATGGCGCAGGCTTCGTCGATCAGGTCGATCGCCTTGTCGGGAAGGAATCGGTCGGCGATGTAGCGAGCGGCCAAATTGGCGGCTGCCTTCAAGGCGTCATCGGTAATCTCGAGTTGGTGGTGTTCTTCGTAACGGCTCTTGACGCCGCGCAAGATCTCAATGGTTTCGTCGACGGATGGCTCTTCGACTCGCACTGGCTGAAAACGGCGTTCCAGGGCCGGGTCGCGTTCGACGTACTTGCGATAGTCGTCCAGGGTGGTCGCGCCGATCGTCTGAAGCTCGCCTCTTGCCAGCGACGGCTTGAGGATGTTCGCCGCGTCCACGGCGCCTTCCGCCGCGCCAGCGCCGACCATGGTGTGCACTTCGTCGATGAACAGCACGCAGTTGCCCGAGTTGCGAATCTCCTCGATTACCTTCTTGAGGCGCTCTTCGAACTCACCGCGATACTTTGTGCCGGCAACCAGTGCGCCCATGTCCAGGGTGACAAGCCTCTTGCCTTGCAGCGTCGCCGGAACCTCGTTGCTGGCGATGCGCTGGGCAAGGGCTTCGACGATTGCGGTCTTGCCGACGCCGGGCTCACCGACGAGAACCGGGTTGTTCTTGGTGCGGCGGCTCAGTATCTGAGTAACTCTTTGGATTTCCTGTTCCCGACCGACCGTGGGATCCAGTTTCCCGGCACGGGCCGCAGAGGTGAGGTCGATGCCCAATTGGTCCAACGTCGGGGTGCGAGAAGTCGAACGGCCGCTGCCCTGTGGCTGTTGTGACGTGGCGCTGAGGAGACGTGTTGTCTCTCCTCGAACCTTGTCAAGGTTGACGCCAAGGCTTTCCAGCACGCCAGCCGGAACGCCTTCGCCTTCGCGCATAAGGCCGATCAACAGGTGCTCGGTGCCAATGTAGTTATGGCTTAACCTGCGAGCTTCGTCCACGGCGAGCTCGATCACTTTTTTGGCCCGCGGGGTGAGGCCAATCTCCCCTGGAGTTGCGCGTTCGCCTCGGCCGATGATGAACTCGACGGCAGAGCGAACCTTGGTCAACTCAACCCCAAGGTTTGTGAGCACCTTGGCCGCGACCCCGTCCGTTTCCCGGACAAGGCCGAGCAGAATGTGCTCCGTGCCGATGTAGTTATGATTGAATCTCTGTGCCTCTTCTTGGGCCAGGGAGAGAACTCTTCGGGCCCTCTCCGAGAATTTCTCAAACCTGCTTGCCATCGTTAGTCGTCTCCTGATTTAGAGAATGCCTTGGCAGTTTTAGGCTTTAGAGGAACTCCTCGTCGTCCTCCGCTTGTTTTAGGCTCAGTCCCAGACGTCTCCTATCAGGTTCGATGCGGAGAATCTTCACTCGGACTTCGTCGCCCTCTCTCACCACCTCTCGGGGGTGAGTAATCATCCTCGTCGACAGCTCGGATATGTGTATCAGGCCTTCGACAGAGTCTTCGACTCGCGCGAAGGCGCCGAAATTGGTCAATTTTGTAACCGTGGCGGGAACAACCTCGCCAATGGTGTGCCGCTCGTGAATCGTCTCCCAGGGCTCGGGTTGGAGCCTGCGGAGACTCAGCGCGATCTTCTTGTTTTCCGCATCGACCCGCAGGATGAAGACATCAAGTTCGTCTCCGACGCTGACGACCTCATCCGGCGAGTTCACCAGGCTCCAAGAGAGCTCTGAGATGTGTATCAGGCCGTCGGCGCCGCCGAGGTCGACGAACGCCCCGAAGCTGCTGATGCCGGTGACCTTACCCATCCGGACTTCGCCCTCGCTGAGCTCTTCTATCAAGCGGGCCTTCTGTTCGTCCCTGAGTTCTTGGACTGCTTGCCGCTCCGAGAATATGGCTCGGTTACGGCCGCGGTTCACCTCGAGGACTTTCATCCGCAAGTCCTTGCCTAGATCCTTGGCCTGCGCCTCTCGGCGAGCAGCGTCCACTTCAGGATCGGCTTCGCCTTCGCCTTCTTGGTACATTCGAAAATGATCGCGTGAGACGCTGACGAGCTGCGACATGGGAACGAATCCCTGGACGCCTTCGACCTCTACTATAGAGCCGCCTCTGTTGAAGCCGGTGATCTTGCCTTCGATTATCTCAGCGGCGTCCAACGCCTTCTCGAGATAACGCCATCCTTGCTCGCCGACTGCGCGGTCGATGGATAGCACGGCAGGATTGTCCGCCGTTTCCGGTCGGATAACCATCGTGAGCACTGGATCGCCGACCGCGAGGTTTTCCAGTTCACCTTCTTGGAGGGTCTTCATCTCGCCTGGCGGGACGTGTCCTTCGGCTTTCTGACCGATGTTTACGAATATCCCGTCCGAATCGGCGCGCATGACCGCCCCTTCGACAACGTCGCCCCGTCGAAGAGGCTTGATCGGCTCCATCGACTCGAGGAGCTCGCCCATGCCTTGCCCTTGACTATTTTCTTGTTCTGCCAGGAGGTCTCCCATGCTCTGCCCGGGGAGGTCATCCTGATCGTCCAAGAACTCTCCCATATCATGTTCCTGGACGTTTTCCTGCTCTTCAAAGTTCATCATACCGCTTTCCCGTATGGGGTCTTGACACTCTCATTATAGGTTCGCCGGATAGCACTGTAAACCCGTTGAAACACTCATTTCGAGGCGTCATCAGACCCTTAAATTGACTTCCTTCGACACATTCGGGCGTGTCAAGGCTCCACGTAGGCACGGTGATTGTACCATGAGAGGGAAGGGCTGCAAAGCCACAGACGCGCTTATCTGTAGCTGAAAATGCCAGTAGTCAGGCACTCTCCGACTCCGCATGCACCGAAATTGCCCCGCGATGGAGCGATTCTGTTGCCGAAAATGCGGCGCCTAAAAAAGAAATGACCCCTGGCGGTGACCTATTTTCCCACACCCTTGCGGATGCAGTATCGTCGGCGCTGAGGCGTTTCACTTCCGTGTTCGGGATGGTTACGGGTGGGGCCGCCTCGCTCCAACCACCAAGGGAATCGGCAAAATTATAGCTCACGGCGCCAGACGCGTCAACAGTGATATTCCCGGCAATTTCCTTGACTGTCCCCGTGGGCCATGCTAGCATGGCCCAGACGCGCTAGTCGTGACGAGTAAGTAAAGCGCCCGAAATTTGGAGGCGGAAATTGGCGACTACGAAGATCCTTGATGTCAGCTCGATGGCTGCGGACAAGTTCAAAGAGATTCTGAACGAGCAAGGCACGGAAGAAGGCATGCTGCGAGTCGTAGTCATGCCCGGCACCAACGGTGGCTTGCAGTACATGCTCAGCGTCGAGACCGAGCCCGCCGATGACGATTTCGTCATCGACACGGACACGATCCAGGTTTTGATCGACGCCGACAGCGCTCCGTTGCTCGACGGCTCCCACATCGACTACGTGGAAGGCCTGATGAGAAGCGGATTCGTCATCAGCAATCCCAACGCCGAGGCGATGGGCGGCGGCGGATGCGCGTGCGGCGGTGGCGGCGGTGGTTGCGGCTGCGGCGGCGGTGGAGGAGGCGGTTGCGCCTGCGGAGGCCACTAACCCTTCCACCAACTAAAAATTGACTCACAAGGGCCACCACACGGTGGCCCTTCTCTTTGTCCGGCGACTGGCGGCTCTGATAACATTGTCGCGCCCGGGAGCAACGGCTGACCAAACGTGGCCGTTGACGATGGAAAGTCATCCGATGTAGAGCACCCACCTTGCTGCTGAACACGCTCTCCCTCCTCGAAAGCAACCCACTCCTCGCCGTGGTGACCCTGATAACGTTCACCGCATCCTTTGTCATCGCGATCACCGTGCACGAAGCCAGCCACGCGTTGGCGGCCACGACGTTGGGCGACCACACGGCCCGCAACCTGGGCAGACTGTCGCTCAACCCGAAAGTGCACCTAGACCCTTTCGGCGCCGCGCTGATCGTGTTTGCGGGTTTCGGCTGGGGCAAGCCGACGCCGGTGAACCCCGCCTACTTGCGGCTTCGGGGGCCGGCCGGAATGGCCATCGTGTCGCTCGCCGGGCCCGCTTCCAACATTGTTACAGCGATCGTTTTCGCCGTGCCGCTGAGAGCCGGTGTTGTCGACACCGGCGTGTTGGGCTTCTCGTCTTTGGGCGACCTGACCCATCTGACCGCATACGTTCTGGTGTCCTTGGTATTTTGGAATCTGTTGCTTGCCGCGTTCAATCTTCTGCCCATTGCGCCGCTGGACGGATTCAAAGTCCTCTTGGGCATCCTTCCGCCCGAGGCGGCAAGAACTTTCGCGCAACTGGAGCAATACGGACCGGGAATTTTGATGCTTATAATCATGCTCGACTACATGATGCCCGGACCCGGCATCCTTGCCAGCTTCCTTGGGCCGGTTTTGAACGGGCTGAGCTTCGTCGTCTTGGGCAGAGACCTATTGTGATATTCTTTTATTCACATGTGGCGGCAGATCGGGCAGTAGCCGCCGATGTTGAGGAGGTGATGGGTTGGAGCGCATAACCATCATCGGCATCGGGCCGATCGGAGCTTCAATCGGGCTCGCGCTGATGAAGCGCAAGCTCAACAACACGGAGATTGTGGTCTCGAGCGGCAACCGCAAGATCATGGACACCGTTTCGAAGATCGGGGCGGCCAATCGTACGGACGGCAACCTGCGATCCGCGGTGTCGGGCGCCCAACTCGTGGTTCTCGACGCGCCGATCGGCGAACTGCACGAGCTTCTGGAAGCGATCGGACCAATCCTCGACTCCGGCGCGGTGGTGACCGACACCGGCCCCACCAAAACGCCGATGCTCCGCTGGGCCGAGCGGTACGTCCGCGACGGTGCGGCATATGTCGGAGGCCGCCCGCTGGTGAAAAAGGCGCCCAACATGGTCGAAAACGCCAGCGCGACCCTCTTCCAAGGCGCCAACTACACGGTGACCCCGACGAAAACCGCTGATGCGGCATCTATCCGCACCGTGGTCGGGATGGTGGAAGCGGTGGGCGCCAAGCCTTTGTTCCTCGACCCGAGCGAGCACGACAGCTACGCCGCCGCCATGCACTATCTGCCCATGGTCATCTCCTCGGCGTTTACGACAACTACAGCGGGCAGCGACGGATGGCGCGAGATGCATCTGTTGGCTGACGATGGATTCGACCGGTTCTCTCAGTTAGCGGCCAACGACCCCATGGACAACGAAGCGTACAGCCTTGCCAATCCCGATGCCCTCGTCCATTGGTTGGATCAGATGATCCTCGAACTTTACAGCTACAGAAACGACATCGCGGACCAGAATCCCGAATTGCTCGAAAAGTTCGTGGCGGCATGGGAGATGCGGGCGCGCTGGGAAGCGGACGCCGTCGTGCCGCGGGAAGGCCGCGACCTCCCTTCGGCGCGTGACTCGATGGCCACGGCGTTTTTCGGTCAGAAATTGGCGGACCGCTTGAGTTCAGCCACCAAAGAGAAAGGTCCAGAGCTCAAGTACACGCGGCGAAGCAGGCCGTCCGAATGAAACAGGGCGTCAGGCATGCCTCGAGGCTGGAAGGGGTTGTCGTGCCGCCTGGGGATAAGTCAATCTCCCACCGGGCAGCGCTCCTGAACACGATCGCCGACGGATCGGCCCATGTCTCAAACTTCTGCGTCGGCGACGACAGGTCGGCCATGCTCCAGTGCCTGCGAGGCCTCGGCGGCCAGATCCGCAGACACGAGTCTTGCTCCGTTTCGGGCGCTGAAGAGTGTTTTGAGGTCACCGGTCTCGGCATCGACGGATTGCAAGAGCCCGGAGACGTTCTGGACGCCGGCAACAGCGGCACGACCATGCGCCTGGTCTCGGGCCTGCTCGCTTCGCAACCCTTTTTCAGCGTCATTTCCGGCGACGATTCGCTTCGCCAGCGTCCCATGGCTCGCATATTGACGCCACTGCGTACGATGGGCGCGATCGTGTCCGGCAGACAGCACGGCTCACTGGCGCCCCTCGTGTTCCAGGGCGGCGAACTGACTGGCATCGAATACGAGATGCCCGTCGCCAGTGCGCAGCTCAAGTCCAGCATCCTCATTGCGGGCCTCAGTGCGACTGGCGCGACCACAGCGGTCCAACCCTCAGCGTCCCGCGATCACACCGAGCGCATGATGGCGACAATGGGCGCGGACATCTCAGTGAACGAGTTGCGGGTAACTGTTCGGGCGTCCAGGCTGAAATCGATGGACGTCAGCGTTCCATGCGACACGAGCGGCGCGTCGTTCTGGCTAGTCGCGGCCTGCGCCCACCCCAACGCGTCAATACGGGTGAACGGAGTCGGAATCAATCCGACACGCACCGGCGTCCTGACGGTTCTCGAGCGTATGGGAGCCAACATTCGCATGGAAAACGTGCGCGAGGACGCGGGCGAACCTTCCGCCGACCTGATCGCGGAATCCAGCGATCTGCGCGGAGTCGAGATTTCCGGCGACATCATTCCAGCCGTGATCGACGAGCTCCCGGTGTTGGCGCTCGCGGCATCCGTCGCCTCCGGCGCCACCGTGATTCGCGACGCCGCGGAGCTGCGGGTCAAAGAGTCAGACCGGATCAAGGCGACGGCCGAGGGGCTCAACCGCCTCGGAGTCCGGGTCGAAGAGACCGACGACGGGATGTCGATCCACGGTGGGTCGGCGCTGTCGGGGGCCGAGGTGCGATCGCACGGCGACCACAGAATCGCGATGACGATGGCCGTGGCCGGTCTTATCGCGAAAGGCGACACGACCATTGAACAGGCCGAGGCCGCCGACGTCTCCTACCCGGACTTCTGGGAGACACTGGCCGCGCTTCGGTAGCCGGCGACCCATGGACTCGCACGGGGCGCAACGGTCTACTCGGGGGCTTCTGTTCGTCCTCTCCGGACCTTCCGGCGTGGGCAAAGACGCGCTGTTGGACCGAATGAAAGATTCCGGTCTCCCCTACCACTTCACCGTCACAGCCACCACAAGGCCAATGCGTGAGAACGAAATCGACGGCCGCGACTACCAATTTGTAGCGCCCGATCGATTCAAGCAGATGATCGACGGCGATGAGCTGCTGGAGTGGGCGGAGGTCTACGGCAACTATTACGGCGTGCCCAAAGCACAGGTCGTCGACGCGATCGAGGAAGGGCGCGACGTTGTCATCAAGATCGACGTTCAGGGCGCCGCAACCATCCGCAAGAAGGCCCCTGGCGGGGTATTCATCTTCCTCGAAGCGCCGAATCTCCAGGAGCTGTCCGATCGGCTCACCGCGCGGATGACCGAGTCGTCGGAAGCGCTCAAGAGGAGAATCGAGACCGCCGCACAAGAGATGGACCAGGCCCCCAGTTTCGACTATCGAGTCGTGAACCGCTCTGGCAGACTGGGCGAGGCTGTGGCCGAAGTCGAGCAGATCATCAGCGCGGAGCGGGCGCGGCCGCACGGCGATATCTTCGCCGAGGGGTCGTAGCGGCGCTTATTCGTTAGCCGCCAGAGCAGGGACCAAAGGGACGACAGGGACTCGAAGCGACACGTCGGGAGGGAGATCGTGAGGAGGCGTCTCAGTGCATTTGGGATATCCGGGGGACTGGGCGGGTCCAATTGCCATGACGCGGAACCACACGATCATGCGTATTGACGTGGTGACTTTGAGTTCTCCGTACCTGTTTCCCCGCTAGTCGTTCCCCGGATCACGTGGCGCGTCACCGGCCCGATGAGTATGGGTTGTAGTATGTGCCCATCCGTTTCCATCTTCGAATGGAAAGTCGACGGCCTCCCACCTATCCGGGTTTCCGGTCGTCCATGGATCGAGGTAAACGACGCGCCCGCTGCAGATTGCTTCAAGTCGTACGAAATGGTGGAAGCCAAAGAGGGTCCAATGTTGCCGCGCTCGAATCTTCTCAATCCTCCAGCACCTCCAGGTGCGCGTTACAAGCGCCGCTCAGGAAACCTGTTGCCAGTCCGCACAATTGCCAACACGATGAAACCCAAGACCGGGATCTGAGTAGCCCGGATCATCGGCGGCCTGATAATTGCCAGCTCCTCGAGCGTTATTGACGGCGGCGGTGTAGAAGTCCGTCATCTGCTGGAATTCGGCGTCTTCCTCGGCTTGTGTGCAGACGCATTCTTCGTCTGTTTCGCCAGAAGTGGAGGGTCGATCCGTCGTCGTGCCTCCGGTTATGGGCGCAATCGAACTCGTACCTTCTGTTCCGGATGCAACGGTAGCGGTCCCGGCGCCGACTGGGACGACTGTTCCACATGCGCATGTGGCTGGTTGAGTGCCCAACAACAGATATCGCCTGGTTGTCGTTGGGACGCAGGATTGCCCAGGTGGGCACGCGCCACTGCAATAGTCCCTCAGAAAGGTACGGGTGATCAATCTGCACGGCCCAGGAACTGCCAGCCCAACCGGGTTGAACAACAAGAGGCCAACATAGATGACGACGCCCGCGACAACTACCACAACCACGACCGTCACTATGACTGTTTCAATCATTGCAATGTCCCTCTATCCGGATTTTCCCAAACGGGGCTTGCTGTCTTCGCGAACACCACATTCTGGAATTGCACAAACGATACGGCCGCCTGTTGAGGTTGTCAATCGCCGTCTGAATCGCTTCAAACTTGCCTCGAAGAACCGCTCAGTTGCTCCGGCTGGCTGGACGACGCGGTCGCCGAAGTCGAGCGGATCGTCCAGGCCGATAGCGTGCAGCCGGATGGCGATATTCTCGCCTGATAGCCCAGGCCGGAGCCTATCCGGAAACCGTCATTGCAGGGAGCGAAGGGATGACAGGGACTCAAGGGACCGTTGGGTCGGCAAACGTGAGTGTGCGTTTCCGTGCATTCGGGTCCGCGGCAGGGCTGGGTGGGTCCAGTCGCCAAGATGTGGGGCCGCACGCCGACACGCCTTGACGCAGCCGGTCTCCTCTGTCGATAATGCGCGCCAACGACATCGAATACCCGGCTGACGGACTTCGGAGGATGATCGATGGAACAAGCTCTCGCGGATGTGAAAGTGCTCGACCTAACCCACGTCCAGGCCGGGCCTTCGTGCGGCCAGATGCTGGGTTTCCTTGGAGCAGACGTCGTCAAGGTCGAGGACACGCGGGGCGGCGACT
This sequence comes from uncultured Dehalococcoidia bacterium, assembly GCA_964588665.1. Classification (GTDB taxonomy): domain Bacteria; phylum Chloroflexota; class Dehalococcoidia; order Lucifugimonadales; family UBA1123; genus UBA2160. The sequence goes on from CAZPQQ010000052.1 coordinate 9,695, forward strand.
CGACTAGGATCGACCTTGCTCACAGAGAGGATTCGGACAGTTTCTACTTCCTCGTATTCAACAACAACAAGCGCGCGATCACGATCAATCTGAAGACCGATCAGGGCAAGGAACTGTTCAAGGGAATGATCCGCTGGGCCGACGTGCTGGTCGAGAATTTCTCGAAGGGCATGCTGGACAGACTTGGCCTGGGTTGGGACGTTCTTCACGAAACCAACGAGCGATTGGTCTACGCGTCGATCAAAGGGTTCGGAGAGTACGGGCCCGACTCCGACTTCAAGGGCTACGAGTTCGTCGCGCAGGCAGTCGGCGGGGCGATGGCGACAACCGGCGCCGCCGACCGGCCGCCCCCGATGATAGCGCCGGGCGTAGGCGACTCCGGCTCAGGGTTGACGGCGGCTATCGGAATCCTCGCCGCGCTCCACAAGCGCGATCGAACGGGAAAGGGCCAGAAGGTCGAAATCTCGATGCAGGACGTCGTCGTGAACCTGATGCGGATGCGCATCACGCCGACACTGGCCGAAGGACACGAGCGTCCGCGCCAGGGACACATGGGTTCCCGGGGCATCCCGATGGTGTTCCCGTGCCTCGGCGGAGGGCCGGACGACTACGTTCTGATTCATCCCCGAGGCGACGGCTGGGACATGATGCTGGCCGCGATCGACCGCGCCGACCTGATCGGCGACCCTCGCTTCGACGACGAGGGCGAGCGCGCCAAGAACGCCGAAGAAGCGACCGCGGCGATCACAGCGTGGACCACCAAGCACACGAAGGATGAAGCGTGGCGGATCATCGCCAGAGGCGGAGTGCTTGCAGGCGCGACATACAACACCGAAGAGTTGCTAGAGTTGGAGCACCTGCGCGAGCGCGAGATGGTCGTCACGGTCGACGATCCGGTCAGGGGCGACTACACGATGATCGGCATGCCTATCAAGCTGTCCGACGAACACACGACAGTCACCAAAGCCCCACGATACGGCGAGCACACGGCGGAAGTGCTGAAGACCATCCTCGGCTGCAGCGACGACGACATCGCCGAGTTCAGGGAGAACGGGGTGATCGCTTAGGGTTGGGGGTGTTGTGCCAAGGATTCGCAACTTGATATTATCGATTCTGCACCAACCATGAAGCTACCGGAAGGGAATTGCCAATGAAAACTAGGATTGCGATGAGTGTGCTGGCTGTCGCCATCTTAGCATTGAGCTGCGAAACTGAACCGGAAGCGCGAGATTACTTTACTCCATCTGAATTACAGAACATACAACAAGCGAATGAGTTGGCATTCGAAAGCGAATTCATCAATAGTAGAATCACATTGCGGGGTGAAGTTGAGAGTGTGGAAGAAAGGTTATTTTCAGGACTCCGAGTCACTTTGAGAGACGGCTCGCACACCATCGACTGCAATACAGACGACGATCAGAGGTCAAAGCTAGAAGCCCTTCGCCAGGGCAGGAAATCGTAGCGGTGGGGACAGTTGAATACGGATTTATCGGATTTGACCTTTACGATTGCAACGTTTATACCACGTTTAGGTAACGGCATGTGAATGCAACAAGCCTAGACAAGTTTCTTGCCTGTCCGTTGCGATCCGGATGTTCGACCCTACCAACCCCGCGAGGACTCGAATCGGGCAAGAGTGGCCTGTTAAATCAGCTTCACATCCCCCCGGACGTGCCGCCGCCGAGCTGCTCCTCGTAGAACTTCAGCCGTTCCTCGATGTCGGTCTTGGCGCCGAGGCCTTCCTCGATCTCGGCCAGCTTTGATCCGTGGACCGCCGTCAGCATGTACTTCGCCGGGACTCCCGTGTACGCCCGCATGCCCGCGCAACCGGTGGACATGGCAACGCTGTCGTGTTGCTCGGCGATGGCCAGCACGCTGCAAGCAGGCCGAGCGAAGACCGCTCCTCGCGGGTTTTCGCGCCACATGATGTTGCCTACGATCTCTTGAAGCACCCCTATTTGGGGCAGCGTCATCCACAAGACCATCACCACTGGATCGAGGGTGAACTCCCACAGCGGTCCGTAAACGACCCCCTTGTTGCGGTGTTCAAACCTGGCGGTGGCGGCGATTTCCTCCTCCGGATCGTAATCACCGTCCTCGCACATCTCCGACATGGCGGCTGCCAGCTCCGAAGGGGCGTCATCCGGCGAAACGAATCCGGCGACCATCCCGCCTATCGCGCACCCTAAATGTTCGGTCGCCGGCGCGTAGAAGACCCGATCCTCGCCCCATCGCCAAAGGGCGCAGAAGGAGGGCGGCGATTTGGCCAACGTGTAAGCTCCGTCGGGGCATTCGTCGGCGAAACCGAGGACCACCGGCGGCAAATCCAAATGGAGCTTCTCCGCGAGGAGTCCCGTCAGTTTGTGTTGAATCATGCACAGCCTCCAGCGGCGGCGCCGCCCGTAGTCGCTAGTTCTCCGCGGAGGGATCAGACCCTAAGATGCCGCCGACGTCCGGCCTCGGCGCATTCTCCGCTGCGATCCCGAGGTTGGCGCCATCGATGGCCTTCCGCACGGCTTCTTCGCTCACTTTGGCGGAGTCGTAGACAACGCTCGCCACTTTTGAAGCCTGGTCGAAGGATACTTCGATTATTCCTGGCAATTTGTTGACCTCACGGGTCACAGTCTCGCCTCAGCCCTTTCAGAAAGCAGCGGGCACGACCTGCGTAAGATCGGCGTAGTCCGTTGGCATTGTCATCCCTTTCAAGCCGTCAGCCGTCGGCTGTCGGCTGTCGGCTGTCGGCTGTC
>CAZPQQ010000052.1:12541-22612 GCA_964588665.1 uncultured Dehalococcoidia bacterium
GTCGGCTGTCGGCTGTCGGCTGTCGGCTGTCAAAAGCCTACGACCTGGCGCCGATGCGGTCAAGGCCAGAACCGTCCGTTGCCGCCGGGGCGCGTGAGAAGTGACCTGAGCCCGCTTGACCGCTAGGCAGCCGGCGCGTACCGTTGGGTCACGGCAGAGGCAAGCCCCGGGCATGCATCATCGCGGGTCAACGGCGAACACCACCATCCACAGGAGGCGCAGACACCATGGCCGACATTAAGCTGCTCGACAACGCGTTCCACAGCATCATGCAACATTTCATAGACACGGGACGAGCTCCTCACTACACCGACTTGGCCAAGGAGTTTGGGCTAGCGATGGAGGAAGGACGCCAGCTCCTCCACGACCTGATAGCCACCGGCATACCGGCGTGGGTCCACCCCGGCACGGAAGACATCGTCTCGTTCGCGCCGTTCAACAGCATGCCGACCATGTATCGTGTCACCGTCGACGGCAGGCAGAGCTGGTTCGCTCAATGAGGGTTCGAGGCGCTGGCGGTACGCTGGCTCTTCCCCGGCAAAACAGTGCGAGTCGACTCCCCCTGTCTCGATTGCGGCGAGCCGGTCGCGGTGGAGATGCGAGACGAGGAAGTGCTCTCCGTCGACCCGCCGGAAACGGTCGGGTACACCTACGCTGAGGTCGGCGGGCCGGCCGACAATCGACCGTACAGGTGAGCGGGGATGAACCTCTTCCGGTCGGAAGAGCACGCACGCAACTGGGCGAAATTCGACCCCGCCACCGAGCAGCACCTCCAGCCGCTGGCGCACTGGTTGGAGCGGTTCGGCGCTGGGACTTTCCGAGCTCGAGGGGCCACAGATTACATTTCCCGACGTGAAGCCGGAACGCTCTAATCTGCAGGGGGGGGGTCGAAACAGATGGCCGAACAAGACCGCTTTGACGTCATCGTGGTGGGGGCGGGCAACGCCGCCATGTGCGCTGCTTTGGCGGCGCGAGAGGACGGAGCGCGGGTGCTGGTGCTCGAAAAGGCGCCGGCCGAGGTGAAAGGCGGGAACAGTGCGTTCAGCGGCGGGCTGTTCCGATTCGCACATCAAGGTTTGGAGGACGTGCTGCCCCTGGTCCCAGACACCACGCCCGCCGAGGTGGCTCGGATGGACATGGGGGCGTATTCGGCTGAGACGTATTCCGACGACTTGATCCGTCTGTCCGAGGGGCGCGCCGACCCGGAGCTCGTTCGCGCTCTTGTAGACGAGTCGTACGACACCATGCGCTGGATGCAAACGCGGCTGGGCGTGCGTTGGGAGTTGAACCGGCAGTCGCCTCGACAAGAAGACCGCGACACCTTCTTGCCAGGCAACGAGCTGACTGCATGGGGCGGCGGCACCGGACTCATGCGCCAGCTTTTTCACGTTGCCGAGGGAAATGGCGTCGACGTGGTGTGCAGCGCCTCCGTCGTCGGGTTTCTGACCGACGAGCGAGGCGGCGTCTGCGGCGTTCGGGTCAAAACCGGCGGCGATATCCAGTCGTTGGAAGCGGGCGCCGTGGTGCTGGGAAGCGGCGGCTTCGAAGCAAGCCCGGAGATGCGCGCCCGCTACCTGGGGCCAGGTTGGGATCGGATGAAGGTGCGGGGCTCCCGATACAACACCGGAGAGATCCTGGACAGGGCTCGGGAGATCGGCGCATTCACAAGCGGCGCCTGGTCTCGCAGCGACTCCGCTCCCGCGGACCTGGACTCGCCCGACGTCGGGGTCCTGACGATGGGCAACCTGTACTCTCGCAATTCGAGCAGGCTGGGCATCATGGTCAACAGCGAGGGACGGCGTTTTACGGATGAGGGCGCCGACTTCCACGCCACCGGCGGAGTCGAACTGGGGCAAGCCATCTGGGCCCAACCCGACGGGGTGGCCTACCAGATTTTCGATCAGCAAACCGCCCCCGTGGTCGAAGGCACATACGCTGTCGGCGGCCGTCCGGTGACCGCCGGCACCTGGGAGGAACTCGCTCACGAGCTGAGGCTGGACCCTGAAACGCTCCGGAACACGATGACCGAGTTCAATGCGGCGGTGCAGGAAGGCGACCTCAACCTGAACATCAAAGACGGCAAAGGCGCCGTCGGTCTGACTCCGCCTAGGTCGAACTGGGCCCGACGCCTGGATCAGCCGCCGTTCGTCGCCTACCGGGTAACCACCACAATTCTCTTCACGTACGGCGGCTTGGCCGTCGATCCGGAAGCCCGCGTTCTCGACGGCGCCTACGAGCCCATCCCCGGCCTCTTCGCGACCGGCGAGGCCATCGGCGGCCTGTACTACCGGCACTTCTCGACCGGTTCCGGTCTCATGCTGGGCTCCGTCTTCGGCCGCATAGCCGGCGCCAACGCGGCGAGGCACGCCGGGTGAGGGATGCCAGCACAGCACTGGTGGCCGCAGGCGAGCCTTCGACAAGCTCAGGCCGAACGGACGTTAGTTGGCTCAGGCCGAACGGCCGTAGGTTGCCTCAGCCGAGGCGGGGCCGCCAGCTTGGCCGTAAACGGCCAGAGCACTGACGGCTGACGGCTGACGGCTGACGGCTGATGGCCAAGTCTGTAGGCCGAGTCCTTCCGTCGCTACGGCTTCTGCAGTTCCTCGATCATGCCCTTCAGGCGGTCTTCGTCGGCGGGGGATGGGGTTGCGATGTCGAAGCCGATCGACGACGCGTAGCCGGAATAGGTGGCTTTGAGCTTGGGCACGATCTCGTCGTGGGTTCCGATTACAGAGAAGGCGTCGAGCATGTCGTCCGTTATCAAGCCGGGCATCTCGCCCCATTTGCCGTCAATCGACATGCGGTAGAGCTTCGCCGCGGTGTCGTCCCATCCGTGGGCGCTCATGACGGGGAGGTAGCTCCGAGTCGACGCGTAGAACGAGATGCGACGTTTGGTGACCTGTCGCTGTTGCTCGAGCTCCTCTTCGGTGCGGCCCGTGACGATGAATCCGCCGGTGCTGATGTCGAGGTCTTCCAGCGTGCGGCCTGCCCGTGCGGCGCCTTTGGCGATCTGGGGCAAGATGAATTCCTGCGTGTACTTGTGGGTGCTGAATCCGTGTACCAGCACGCCGTCGCACACCTCGCCCGCGACTCCGAGCATGTTCGTGTTGACGGCGGAGATGTACACCTTGATGTCCGGGTGGTCGATCGGTTCCGGGGTGAAGAACGGAGGCATCAGGTTGAAGTTGTAGTTGTCGCTGAAATACTCGATCTTGCCTTTAGTCTGCCATGCGTTCCAGATGTGGCGGAGAGCCTTGATGTACTCGCGCATCTTCGGCGCAGGAGCAGACCAGTTCATCCCGAACCGTCGGACGATATGTCCCTTGACCTGGCTTCCCAATCCAAGGGTGAACCGGCCTTGAGAGAGGTCCGTGAGGTCCCAGGCGATGTACGCCATGTCCATCGGACTTCGGGCGAACGCCAGCGCGATCGAAGTGCGCATGGTCACGTTCTCGGTGTGCTCGGCGGCGATGGCCAGCGGCAGAAACGGGTTGTGGTTGGTCTCGCTCGACGAGACGCTGTCGAAACCGAGCCGGTCAGCCCGCTTCGCGGATTCCGCGATTTCACTGGGTTTACGGCCGCTCAACGCGGTGGTGACCTTCATGTCTGACGCCTCCTGTTCGCGCATTCTTCATTAGATTTGGCGCCGCCATTCTAGCAAACCTTGCGATCGGTCGCATCCACGCAAGATAGGCACATTCCTGTCAGCATGTACAGCAGCGCTCATGGTTATCAGAGAGGCTCCATTCTGATATACTCGCGTCCTGAGATCATGTGGAAAACAGAGGTGCATCGATGGCAAATGAATACATAACCTACGAGAAAAAAGGGCGTCTGGCCTACATCACGATCAACAGGCCGGAGAGGCTAAATGCCCTGCATCCGCCAGCCAGCGCCGAAATGCGCGAGGTTTTCGAAGACTTCCGAGACGACCCAGAAGTCTGGATCGCGATACTCACCGGCAAGGGAGACCGCGCGTTCAGCGCCGGAAACGACCTTCGTTACACGGCAGAGCAAGATCAGGACCGCGACCGGCCCGAGCGAGCCGCGTCGCGCGTGCCGTTTGGCGGCATAACGGCCGAGTTCGATTGCTGGAAGCCACTCATCGCCGCAGTCAACGGCTACGCGTTGGGCGGCGGTTTCGAGCTGGCTCTCGCGTGCGACATCGTCATTGCCGCGGACCACGCCGAGGTCGGACTTCCGGAGCCGCGGGTCGGGCTCTACGCGGGCGCCGGCGGAGTCCATCGGCTGCCCCGCCACATCCCGCTGAAGATCGCCATGGGCATGATGCTAACCGCCACGAGAATCAAGGCCGAGGATGCGCATCGCCTGGGTCTGGTCAACGAGGTTGTGCCGTTTGCGGAGCTGATGCCGGCCGCCGAGCGCTGGGCTAGCGAGATACTCGAATGCGCCCCGCTGTCCGTCCGCGCAAGCAAGCAGATGGCATTACAGGGGCTGGACTCACCTCTCGACATTGCCTTCGCCCGAAGCTACAGTCAGCAGCGACTGCAGGTCGCGTCGGCTGACCGGGTCGAGGGTCCGCGGGCGTTCTCCGAAAAGCGCAAGCCCAACTGGACGGCCTCATGACGGCGTCGATACGCTGCGAGTGACCGCATGGGAGAACGGCTAACGCCGACTTTTTATGGATAAGGCCGCGCAACCGCCCGCCTGTCGCGACGATACGCGCCCACAATCTCGACTATTGTGCCATCCCGATTCTGGAAACAACAGGACTAGCGACATGACCGAATCGTCACCCGACACGCTCCCTCAGGACGTGACCCCGAAAGGGTACGCCTTGGAGTTGGAACCGGATTTCGAAAACTTCACGTTCAAAGGCTCCGAGACGGTGGACCTCGACATCGTCCAACCCACCGACCGAATCGTGCTCAATTGCATGGAGATCGAGATTCAGTCCTGCCAAGTCTCCGCGGGTGGCGCGGATCGGCGGGCGAAGGAGATCGTGTTCGACACCGACGCGGAGACCGTGACGTTCGTCTTCGAGTCGGCGTTGCCCGTGGGGCCAGCCACCATGGCCATCGGATTCACCGGCGAGCTCAACGACAAGCTGCGCGGCTTCTATCGCTCGGACTACCAGGACCTCGACGGCAACCAGAAGCACCTGGCGGCAACTCAATTCGAGTCGACTGACGCCAGACGCGCCTTCCCTTGCTGGGACGAGCCCGCTCGGAAAGCTGCCTTCGACGTGACGTTGGTCGTTCCCTCTCACCTCGAGGCGATCTCGAACACCGAGATAGTCTCGCGCGAAGAACGCTCCGGCTCCACTGTCGCGTTGCGGTTCGCGCCCACGCCGGTCATGTCCACCTATCTGCTGGCCTTCGTGGTCGGCGATCTGGCATGCATCGAGGAAACGTCGCCGGGCGGTACGCTGATCCGCGTGTGGGCGACGAAAGGCAACGAAGAGAAGGGCCGGTTCGCTCTCGAAACGTCGATCGACCTACTAGCCTACTTCAACGAATACTTCGGGATCCCGTTCCCGCTTTCCAAGCTGGACCACCTGGCGATCCCCGATTTCGCCGCCGGCGCCATGGAGAACTGGGGCGCGATCACCTACCGAGAGACGGCCCTGCTCGTGGACCCGGACCACAGCTCCGCCGTCACGCGCGAGGTCGTCGCGGCCATCATCTCTCACGAAATGGCCCACATGTGGTTCGGGGACCTGGTCACGATGGCATGGTGGGACGACCTCTGGCTGAACGAAAGCTTCGCGTCGTGGATGGGCGACAAGGCGGTGGACGTTCTGCACCCTGAGTGGGAGATGTGGACCCAGTTTCTCACCCATGACACCACGACCGCCCTCAGCCTCGACGGCTTGGCGAACTCGCACCCCATCGAGCAGGAAGTCAACAACCCCGCCGAGATCGGCCAGCTCTTCGACGCGATCAGTTACAGCAAAGGGGCATCGATAATCAGGATGCTGGAGCAGTACCTGGGCCCGGACATGTTCCGAAACGGCCTCCGCATCTACTTGGACCGGCACAAGTACGGCAACGCTCGGACCCGCGATCTGTGGAACGCGCTGGGCGAGGCGTCAGGCCAACCGGTCGCTGAGATCATGGACACCTGGACCAAGCAGACCGGCTATCCGGTGCTGGACGTCAGCGTCGACCGAAACTCCGACGGCATGGAGGTCGGGCTTACTCAACGCCGCTTCATGTACGAGGACGTCCTGGGCTCCGATGGGCCGCGGGACGGCCGATGGAAGGTGCCGGTTGGCGCCCGCACGGCCAGCGACGCAGACCCTGTTCGCACCCTGATGGAAACCGATGCAGCGACCGTCAGCCTGAAGCCGGCGTCGTACGGCACGACTGACGAGTGGATCAAGGTCAATCCGCTGCACACCGCGTTCTACCGGGTGCGGTACCCGACAGATGAGCTCCAAAAGCTTGTCGCCCCGATACGCAGCAAGACCCTTCCGGCGGCAGACAGGCTGGGAATCCAGAACGACACATACGCTCTGGTGAAGGCCGGCCATCTGCCTGCAACCGACTTCTTGACGATTGCGGAGGCATATGCGGCCGAGAACGATGCATCGGTATGCGGCGATCTTGCCGCCAACCTGAACGGCCTCGACGGCTTGGTGGCGACCGAGGAGTTCTACCCGCGCTTCCAGGCGTTTGCCCGCGGCATCTTCAAACCGATCGGCGACCAGATCGGCTGGGACGCCGCCCCCAACGAAGGACACCGCGACGCCCTGCTTCGGAGCACTGCTCTGAGCCAGCTCGGCCACTTCGAAGACGAGGACACTTTGGCGGAAGCGAGCCGAAGGTTCGAGCGATACGTCGAAGATCCCGCCAACGTCACCCCCGATACGCGCGCCGTCGTATTTGCGATGGCCGCGAGCCGAGGCGACCGCGCAACGTACGATCTGATGTGGGACCTGGAAAAGGCCGAGACGCTACATGAGCAGAAGATCCGCTTCCTGTATGCCCTGTGCAGTTACACTCAGCCCGAGTTGTTGCAGGAAACGCTGGAGAGGTCGTTGGGTCCCGAGGTGCGGAGCCAGGACACCATCCGCGGCGTATCGGCCGTGGCCGGCAACCGTCACGGGCTCGACATCGCGTGGGAGTTCGTAAAGGACAACTGGGCGGAGTTCGACCGCAGATACGGCGAGGGCGGGTTCGGCCTCATGCACCTCGTCAGCCTCACGTCGATGTTCACCACCGAAGAGCGCCGCGAGGATGTCCAGCGATTCTTCACCGACAACCCTGTCCCCGGCGCCGAGCGCGCCGTAAGGCAGTCACTCGAACGAATGTCGCTGAACATCGGCTGGCTCGACAAGAACCGCGACGAACTCGGCCGCTGGCTCGTGGGGTGAAGTGCCACAGGCGCCTCAGGCCACATGCTGAGCCGGGAGACCCATTCGGGTGCAGCAGGTGATGACCGGCCCTGATCGTTCAGATCACGAACGCATGAACACGGACGTCTCGGATCGCCCTCATGAACGAGACCCGCAGGGCTTCCCGTGGACCGGTTTGCTGCGCGCTGGTTGGCGGGCGGCGCTCGCCACCGTCGCCGATGAAGCCCCGGACACCCTCTACCCCATCCATTGCCTCGGGTGCGGCGCGGATGGCAAGGCGATCTGCCAAGAATGTCGCGACGCGATGCCCCGCCTCCGTCCTCCCTACTGTCGGGTATGCGCGCGACCTGGCGTCACAGGCACGTGCCGATGGTGTCGAAGCAAAGTCCCGGAGATCAATCGCATCGCGGCCGCCTACCTGTACGTCGACGCGAGTCCCGTCCACCACGCCATCACACGGCTCAAATTCGGCAATCTTCGTGCAATGGCGCCTGAGATGGCGGAGCTGTTGGCGGCGTTCCTCGAGGCTCGACCCATCGTCGCAGACGTCCTCGTGCCCATGCCGAGCCACCCTCGGCGACTCCGATCGCGTGGCTTCAACCAGGCGACGCTGATCGCCGCCGAGCTTGGCAAGCTCATCGACGTCCCGGTGGTGAGCGACGTGCTTCTACGAACCCGCGACGCCCGATCCCAGCTTCTGAGCCCGAACCGAGAAGACCGATGGTTGAACGTGTTGGACAGCTTCGCATGCGGGGACGGACTGGCAGGCGAACGGGTCATGCTCGTGGACGACCTGGTGACGACGGGCGCGACGATGTCGGCATGCGCATCCGCGCTGAAGCACGCCGGCGTCGCGAGCGTCGTGGGGCTGGCGGTGGCGAGGGCGCCGTAGCGGGCGGGCGCAGGCTTGGCCGTGAACGGCCAGAGCACCAGGTAGGTCGCGACTCGGTCCTCGTCAGGCGGACCAGAGCACCGGTCGCGTGACGGCGACCCTTCGACAGGCTCAGCGCCTGTCCTGAGCTTGCCGAAGGAGCGAACGGTGTGGGGGCCTTTCGCTTTCTTGGCGCCCCACCAGACCCGTTCGTGGTGAGCCCGTCAGTTCCGTTCGTGGTGAGCTTGTCGAACCACAGGCCCACGAACACATTACACCCGCACGAACTTAGACACGCGCTCGCCTTGGCCGATCTCGGTTACATAGATGCTGCCGTGAGAGTCGACGCACAGGCCGTGGCCGCCCAGGAGCGTGCCCTGCCCCGCGCCTTCGTTGCCTCGCCAGCGTGTGACGAGCTCGCCGGCCGGCGTCCAGATGCTGACGGCGTTGCCGCCCCCCTGTTCGATGACGTATACGAGGTCGTCGTGGATCCACACGTCGCCGGGTTGGACCATGTCGGTCCACTCTTCGATGAAGGCGCCATTGTCGTCGAATATCTGGATGCGGTTGTTCTCGCGGTCGCAGACGATGACTTGGCTGTCCTTGTCCACCCAGATGTTGTGGACCAGCGCGAACTCACCTGGGCCCGTGCCCTGCTTGCCCCACGAGAGCAGCAGCTCGCCTTCGGCGCTGAACTTGTGGACGCGGTGCCCGCCATAGCCGTCCGAGACGAACAGCTCGCCGTTCGGAGCAATCGCGATTCCCGACGGCATGTTGAACGGCATGCCCTGGAACGACGGCGACGGCGCTAGCTTGTTGCCGAGCGTCCGGATCGTCTCGCCGCCCGGCGTGTACTCGGTCGCGATGTGATAGTCGCGGTCGACGAGCCAGACGTTGTCGTTGGGCGCGATGTAGATGCCGTGAGGGTTGGCCGAGAAAGTCGCCTCACCCCACGACGAGATGAAGGCGCCGTCCGGGTCCCAGATCGTCAGCGGGTGATCGCCCCTGCTGAATATGTGGACCTCGTCTTTGGAGTTCACCGCGCCGTCCGACGCAGCCCCGAACGCCCAGTACTTGGGCATGTTGGGCCATGACGGAACTCGCTCGTACCTGTAGTCGCCCGATCCTACGATCGCCATGACGCGTACCTCCTGCTTCGGTTCTCATGCACAATCGCGATTCTATCGTTGGCCCGTTCGAGGGTCAACTTTCCAAGGGACTTCTGTGAACGCAAGTCGACTGCACGCACTCTTACAGCCAAGTTCTCTCGTCGAAGAGCTCACGTCGCCACTGTTTTCCGGAACGACGGTCTTCACAGGCGTTGACTTGCGTCCAGTTTCGACGGTAAGCTCCGATCACTTTGGTCGGTCTGGGCAGAGACGACGAAGCTCAAACGGCCTCGGTATTTTGAAGTGGATCCGGAGACATCGGATCTTGATGCGGATCAGCAAGTTGAAGTTCGAGTCGTTGGCCGGATTGAAGTTGTTCGAGGATCTCGTGGCGGACGCCATCGACAATTGAGCAGTCAGGAACAAGCCGCGGCAGACTCGGTCGAGGGGCGGTTCCGTGAAGTTGACCGCCGGTACTTTCGGCGTCTGGGCGCCACAATCGAACTTATGGAAGCCCACGCGAGGGCAAATCGCGAGGAGTTCATGACTGTTTGAGCGACTTGCCAGAATCGACAACTGAAGTTGACAGGTGATGATGAACAATCGAATCGCGACAACAAAGATTGTAGGCGCGCTGGTTTTGGGAGCGCTCGTGGCGGCGGTCGTGCTGCCGAAATTGGCCCACGCGATAGCCCCGAACTGGTGGAGCTCGATGACGAGCGGCACGACCGCGGGATTGATCGGAGTCTGGGGGTCCTCGGCGAACGACGTGT
>CAZPQQ010000053.1:0-22427 GCA_964588665.1 uncultured Dehalococcoidia bacterium
ATCCTCTGGCCCTGCCGGTATCGTTCGTTGGGCATCTGCTCGGAGTGAGGCATGATCGCCTCGCCGCGGCCCATGTCCACTACCACGATGCGCGGTTCGACGCGCTGAATCCTGACCGCGAACACTTCGCCGACCCGGTCTTTGTACTCTTCGTACACCAGCTCTCGTTCGGCTTCTCGGAGCCTCTGCATCACCACCTGTTTGGCGGTTTGGGCGGCGATCCGCCCTGAGCTGTGAGGGAGCGTTTCAGTCGCGACCATCTCGCCCACTTTGGCGGCTGGGTCCAGCGCCAGGGCGTCCACCAGCGAGACTTCAGTTATATCGTCGGTGACCTCTTCGACCACGTTCTTCAGGATGTCGACGGTCACTTCGCCCGAACCCGGGTCCAGTTTCACGGAGATGTCCTGGCCCGTCGCAACGGAGTCTCTGCGGTAGGCCGATGCTAGCGCGGCTTCGATGGCGGAGAGCACAATCTCTCTGGGTAGATTGCGCTCGGCGGCAAGCTGCGTCAAAGCGATGAGAAAATCGCTTTTCATCTTTCAGCTACCTCCTCGCTCGTGGTGCATCGAGTCCCTATTAAACACGAAAAAGTGGGCAGGCCCACTTTCATCGATCAAAAAACGTCACACGAATCCACGCCGAGTATACCATCTTCCACAGTTCGCGACAAGCCGAACGAACGGTTGTGCCCCAGCCCGCCAGCGTTGATAATAGCCTGCGGATTCGGAAAAGTGTAGACGCATTGAAATGTATGGCTTGACACCGATCAAGATTGGCGTCGGGATAACCTTGGCGTGGGCGCTTTTGCTGGGCGCCGGCTGCGGCGGCAGCGACGGACGCGAACAGGAGATGTTGGTGTTCGCGGCAGCCAGCCTCAAACCTGCTTTGACGGAAATCGAGAGCCTCTTCGAGTCCGATTTCGGCGGGAGCGTCCTGGTCAGCGTCGGCGGGTCACAGTCGCTGGCGAGGCAAATTGCGGCGGGGGCTCCCGCCGACGTATTCATCCCCGCCGGTGAGGCGCCGGTTGAATTCTTGACTGTCGAAGACGTGGAGTTCGATGAAGTCGTGCCGTTGCTCGGAAACAGACTGGTGATCGTTACAAAGGAAGGCGACCCCATGCCGCGGTCGGTCGCGGCCCTGACCCAGGACGTGTTCGAGCGGGTAGCCATCGCGGATCCCGCGTTGGCGCCGGCAGGCGCGTACGCACGCCAGGCCCTCGAAGCCGAAGGTGTTTGGGATGCGATTCGAGACAAGTCGGTGATCGGCTCCGATGTGCGCGTGACCCTTGCCTATGTCCAGACGGGCAACGCGGACGCGGCCCTGGTATATGCCACCGACGCCCTGGTCGCGGACGGTCTCGTCGTGAACGACGTGGTGGCCTCGGACAGCTACGCAGCCGTGGTGTATCCGGCCGTGATCTTGGCGAGCTCCCAGAGCATAGACACGGCTAAGCGGTTCGTCGAGTACCTGAAATCGCCGAAAGCGGGCGAAGTGTTTGCCGAGTATGGTTTCGTTCCTCTTGCCCCTTAGCATCATGGGGCGATATAGGTGGACCGGGCGTTGAACTACACCGTCATCATATTGACCTTGCAAGTGGCGGCAGTCGCCACGGCGATCAACCTCCCGATTGCAATTGGGTTGAGTTGGCTCGTGGTAAAGCGACGAGTGCGAGGCAGGTTCCTGATCGAAGTGATTGCTTCGTTGCCGCTCGCCCTTCCGCCGGTTGTGTCCGGCTATTTCCTGCTGTTGATGCTGGGTCGGGAAGGACCGGTGGGCATCGCGTTACGGGAGACGCTGGGCGTGGACATCGTGTTCACCTGGGTCGCGGCGGCGTTGGCGGCCGCGGTGGTCTCGTTTCCGCTGCTCTTTAGGGCAGTGATGGCCGCGATGGAGACGGTTGACGAACGTCTGGAGCTGTCCGCACGGAGCCTCGGCGCCGGCTGGCTCAGAGTAGCGCTGACCATCACGATCCCGCTGGCCTACCGCGGAATTCTGGCCGGATTGCTGTTGGGATTCGTGCGGGCGCTGAGCGAGTTCGGGGCAACGATCGTGGTTGCGGGCAACATCCCGGGACGCACGCAAACTCTGCCGCTGGCCATTTTCGAGAACGTTCAACTGGGCGAAGACGCGGATGCGCTCACCTTAGTCGCCGTTTCGATGAGCCTGGCGGTCATCTCGCTTCTTGTGCACAATTGGCTGCTGGAGCGGACGCGGACCGGACGGTAAGGCGAACGGGAGCACGATCAGGAGCGGATGTGACCGACAATTTCCTTGAGTTCAGGGTCAGAAAGCGGTTCCCCGGTTTCGAGGTGGACTGCTCGGGCGCCTTCGGGCCCGGCGTCACCGCCATCTTCGGACCTTCGGGCGCCGGCAAGACGACCGTGCTCAACTGCATCGCGGGCATGATTACTCCCGACGAGGGCGAAATCATGGCGGGAGGGCGGACCCTGTTCTCGTCGGCTGGTCGGACTGTCGTCCCTCCGGAGAGGCGACGATTCGGGTACGTGTTCCAGGATGCCGCGCTGTTTCCGCACAAGAGCGTAGAGGACAATATCGGCTATGGATACGCGTTGACCCCTCCCGACGAACGCGAGATCGAACTCGGCCACCTGATAGACATGCTGGGTCTGGCGCCGCTGATGAGCAGGAGCGTTAAGAACCTGTCAGGCGGGGAGCGCCAACGCGTCGCGGTCGCCAGAGCGCTCGCAACGTCGCCCCGGCTGCTGCTCCTCGACGAACCACTGGCGTCGCTCGATGCCAGGTACACGGGCACGATAATCGCGTATCTGAAGCGGATCGCACGCGAGCTCGAGACACCGATGGTGTATGTGTCGCACTCACTGTCCGAGGTGACGGCGCTGGCACAGGACGCCCTCGCGATGGAGAATGGCAAGACCGTCGCATTCGGCCCGACGTCGGTTGTGCTCGCCGACCCGGCTATCTCCGCCATCGCCGACTATTACACGCTGGAGAACATCCTGGAGGTCGAGGTGTTGGACTCGGGTGAAGGGCCCAGCACATCCAGACTTCGGGTTGGCGACGTCGAGTTCGTGGCTCCGGGGACGAAAACGCCTCCGGGCGGCACGGTGGTTATCTCGCTCAGAGCCGGGGACATCATCCTCAGCATGGACGTGCCTTCGAGGATCAGCGCACGGAACATCGTGAAGGCATCGGTGCGAGAGATACACGACGTCGGTGACCGCGTGCTCGTGTACGTGGACGTGGGCCATAGACTGACCGTCGAGATCACCGAGAACGCCCTGAACGACCTGGGGCTGCAGCCAGGCACGGACGTCTACCTGGTCATCAAGACCGCTTCGATCAGGATGATGACTTGATCTTCTGCGCTTCAGCGGCGCCGCCCGTGGGGCACATCTCCAGCAGCACACACCCGTCGCACAGCGGCCGCTTCCGGCAGTGTTCGACGCTGTGCCGGACGATAAGGGCATGGAACTCGTTGAACATCGCCACATCAGACTTCAGGTTGTCCGTGAAGAGGGCCTGACAGGTCGAATACGAGGCGTCGGATTCGCGCATCAGCCCCAACCGAACGACCAGGCGCCGGGTGTAGGCATCGACGACGAAGACCGGATGCCCCAATGCGTAAAGCAGGATGTCGTCGGCGGTCTCCTCGCCGATTCCGTGAACGGCGAGCAACTCGGTCCTGAGGTCCGTTGTATCTCGGCGTACCATGGCGTCGATGTCATCCGAGTATCGTTCACCCAAGTGCTCAACCAACGCCTTCAGCTTGCGCGCCTTGGCGTTGTAATAACCGCTCGGGTAGACGAGTCGGGCAAACTCCGCTGTTTCCAGACTACGGATCGCATCCGGGGTCAACGCTTCGACCGCTTTCAGATTGACGATCGCCTTTTCGACGTTGGACCAGGCCGCCGACTGAACCAGCACGGCGCCGACCATGACTTCGAAAGGCGTTCGCGCGGGCCACCAACTCTGCGGACCATAGGCGGCCAGAAGTTTCGAGTAGATATCCAGCAGCCGCTCATTTGCGGTGGCTTTTGGCATGGAGCGCGCCATTGGTCTTGGGCTACCCTTCGTCCGCGGTCATATCAGGGATGCGGACCGGCACATTCGCGTCGATTCGTATCGACGATTCGGTCACCTCGCACCGATAGGCGAACACCTGAACACCGGAATCCGCGGCATCGGCCAGCGCGCGGCAAAACTCGGGATCGGTCCGAAGATTGGGCGAGACAGATCGGACGTCCGGCCGCTGCACGACGAACGCAACGGCCGCTTCGTGGCCGCATGCCACCGCTTTGGTCAGCGCGCCGAGGTGTTTGCGTCCGCGCTCAGTGGGCGCATCCGGAAAGATCCCCACGCCGTCTTCCACCAAGGTGACGGATTTGGCCTCGACATAGCATGTTCCCGTTCGACCCGTCAGCCTGAAATCCAGCCGGCTGTCATGAAACTGGACCTCGCGTTCCAACTTGTCGTACGCTGCAAACTCCGGCAGGCGCCGGTTTTCGATTGCCTCTTGCAGCAGAGCGTTCGGCAGTCGTGCGTCGGCGCTGACCAGGACGCCATCCACCTCCACGAGAGTCAAGTCGAAGGCTGTCTTGCGCCCCGATCTCGGATCGATGGGCGTGAGCAGCATTCGGTTCTCAGGCGACAGCAGCTCTTCGAGTCTGCCCGAATTCGCCACATGGGCCACTACCTGCTCTCCCCGATAACTCAGCAGAGCAACGAAGCGGTTCAGCCGCCGTACAAACGTCGCTTCCACCAGTTCTGGATACAGCATCAACCATCGACCTCCGGGCCACGCGCCCATGCCGAGGGGAGCGACGGCTGTCAGCGTATGCTAACAACGTGACCCAGCCGATACAACTTGCCGGTACGACGTGCGGACTCTTAAACTGTTGTAACGCGCTCGGAGCGCGGCTTTCATACAACGACTGATATCGACGAGGCAAAAGGGGCAAATGGATGAGCGGTTTTCGCGAGCGACTCGAGTCGATTTCCCGAACCAACAAGAGCTTGGTCTGCATCGGTCTCGACCCAGATCCGAATCTGATGGCTGTGCCCGACGTCGCGGCGTTCAACCGCGCGATAGTGGACGCGACGTCCGATCTGGTCTGCGCTTTCAAGCCGAATTTCCCCTTCTACGAGGCGTTGGGCATCCCCGGATTGAGGGCGCTTGAGAAGACTGTCGATCACATCCGCTCGGTGGCCCCCGACGTCATCGTTTTGGCCGACGGAAAACGCGGAGACATCGGATCGACCAACGAGAAATACGCCCAGGCGCTTTTCGACACCTGGGGTTTCGACGCCGCGACGGTGAACGCGTACGCGGGCTTGGAGTCGCTGGATCCGTTCCTGGAGTACGAAGACAAGGGAATCATCATCTGGTGCCGGTCGTCCAACCCAGGCGCCGGAGATATCCAGGACATGCACATCAACGACGGCGCCGAGGAACTGCCGATGTACGAGTGGCTCGCGGGCCAAGCGTCCGAACGGAACACTCGAGGAAACGTGGGCCTGGTGGTCGGAGCAACGTATCCCGAGCAGCTCTCCGCGGTTCGAGGGAGAGCTCCCGGATTGCCGATACTGATCCCCGGGATCGGGGCCCAGGGAGGCGCATTGAAGGAGAGTCTGCTGGCGGGCGTGGGCTCAGGCGCCCCCAACGTCCTGATCAGCTCGTCGCGAGGGATCACGTACGCTTCTCGAGACGAGGCTGATTTCGCGGACGCCGCCAGGGCTGCCGCGTCGGCGCTTCGCGATCAAATCAACGTGGTGCTCACAGCCGAGGGACGGCCTTGGTGACGGAGTTTCGAGTCGGATGGGTGGTGCGGCTCCGAAAGCAGCACCCGTGCGGCGGCGTTGACTGGGAAGTAGTTCGGATCGGGGCTGACATCGGATTGCAATGTGTCACGTGCGACAGACGTGTGATGATGCCAAGGTCCGATCTTGAAAAGCGGCTAAAGGCGGTCGTTTCGACCGAGGAGTGACCGGTCGTTCGCTATTGCTCAACGCAAGGCAGAAGTTGGGCGTAGGGTGACCACAGTCGCGTTGACACGCCTGTAGGGGCATCCTACAATGTGTCTATGCCAGATTCAGGAGGCGAGAGACGTATGCGGGAAATGTCCATAGACAGCATCCGCGTGAGTCTGACCAACTATCAGCGGGTCGTCATTTTGAAGGTCAACGAGACCGATCGATATCTGCCCATCTGGATCGGCCCTAACGAGGCCGATGCAATTGCTCTGAAACTCCAAGATGTCGACGTGCCCCGACCGCTTACTCACGACCTCCTAAGCTCGGCGCTGGAGGCTGTGGGGGCTTCGGTGAATCGCATCGTCGTGTCGGATCTGACCAACGACACTTTCTTCGCGAAGATCGTCATCGCATACAACGACTCCACCGTGGAAATCGATGCACGCCCGTCGGATGCCATTGCTTTGGCAGTCCGCACGAAGGCGCCTATTTTCGCCGAAGATGAGGTGCTGGAGAAAGCAAGCGTCGAGATGGATGCGGAAACCGGCAAAGCCATGATCCCCAACTCGACGGACGCCCCCGACGACCGGCCGTTGGACGACGAAGAACTCAGGCGGTTGTCCGCTTTCACTGAGTTCATCGACACGCTCAACCTTGAGGACCTTGGCGACGAAAAACCGTCTGGAGCCTCGGAGTGAAGTCCGTCTAGCGCGCCCGACGCCGTCCCCCTCGAGATGTGCGGGCGGTCTCAGGCGAAAATCCGGTTGCGCTGTTATCGGCAGCCGCGTTCGTTCCATGTCTGTGACGCTTCGTAGCGCTGGCCCTGCATGGCCGTCCTCACACGCAAGCCATGTGCGAAAACGACTGATGCGCAGCCAGATTATTCCGCCCGCTTCCAACGGCGTGCGCTGGCTGATCGAACGCGCCGGACATCGGCAGAGCCCATGCCTGAATACCGCCGATTTACGCGTCGTTGACCCTCAGATTTTGTTTGTGATACACTACACAAGCTTCCGAGGAGGCCCCGTTATGAACGGCCGCAAGATGGAACTTGCGCTGCGCTTGCTGGGCATTGGTTGGTTCGTCGCGATATGCATCGGCGGCGGAGCTGTGGGCGGCTACATGCTGGATCGGCACCTGGAGCTGAGCCCCTTGTTGACACTCCTTGGGATGGGCGCCGGAATAGCCCTGGCGGTGGCCGGAATGGTCCGCATGCTGATGGCTGTGATATCGGCGGAATCAGACGAAACATAGCGAGAAGGAAGAAGAACTACCCTCTTGTTGCGCAATCCCAAAGTTCTATTAATCCTACTGGTCGTTGGCGGAGTATTTATAGTTGCACTGGCCGGTGGAGCTCTGGGAAATGAGTTCAGCGGCGGCTTCCTCGGCGCTCCTCTTGCGCCCATCCAGATCGCTGCAGAATCCTTGACCGCGGACCCGGTGGTCGGGTCTTATCGCATCACAAACACCATGGTCACCACTTGGTTGACCATTTTCGTGCTTCTTCTTCTCGCACTGGTCACCCGGTCCAAGCTTCGTGAGGTTCCCGGGAGACTCCAGGGACTCGTCGAAATGGTCATGGAATTCTTCTTAAGCCTCGCCGAGAGCGTCGCCGGACCCGAACGAGGCAGGAAGTTCTTCCCCCTCGTCATGACGATCTTCCTCTTCGTGGTCACCGCTAACTGGCTGGGCATACTTCCGGGCTTCGGCACCATAGGCCGGATCGAAACCGTCGAGGAAGTGATCCACCATCACGAGAAAGACGGTCACGAGGCGGACCTCGAGCACATCAACGTCCAGGTGTTCGACGGCGACGGCTCGTTGGCAATCCTGCCCTTTGGCTCGTTGGATCGAACAAAGACAGTGGCCGACATCGAAGAGCACGGCGCGGGCGACGGGAAGCAAGCCGGAATTCTTGTTCCATTCCTACGCAGCGCCAACACGGATCTGAACACCACGCTAGCCATCGCATTGGTCGCCATGTTCATGGTGCAGGTGTGGGGGTTCAGCACCCTGGGGCTATTCGGCCATCTCAAAAAGTTCTTCAATTTCAGCGAGGGTCCGATAGGCATGTTCGTCGGCATCCTCGAGCTAATCAGCGAAGTGGCCAAGGTCATCAGCTTCACCTTCCGTCTGTTCGGCAACATATTCGCCGGCGAAGTTCTGCTGGTGGCGATGATCTTCCTGATCCCACTTGTCGGGATCATCCCGTTCCTAGGGCTGGAACTTTTTGTCGGCCTCATCCAAGCGTTCATATTCTCAATGCTGACGTTGGTGTTCGCTTCGGCGGCCACGGTCAGCCATCACTGACCGGCCTCCCGAGCGGGACGCCGGGCACAAATCAATAGGTTGTTCGCGAGGCCCAACACAATCGACGCCTCGAAGACGATACGGCATGGTCCTTCATAAGCATTAAGGAGTAGGGAATGATCGAGGGAGATATCCAAAATATAGGCGCTGGCATCGCCATCGGTCTGGGCGCCATCGGCCCCGCAATTGGCATCGGGCTCCTGGCTGCCAAGGCCATGGAAGCGCTGGGCCGAAACCCGGAGGCGGCAGGACCGATTCAGCAGAACATGATTCTGGCAATCGCGTTCGCCGAGGCCATCGCTATTTACGCGTTGGTCGTCGCCATCGTCATCAAGTTCGTCTGACGCAGCCGGCCGGGACGCCCCGGTCAATCGCTCGACGACACCGGTCGTTGGCGATCCAAGAATAGACAAGCGAAGGTGAAGGCATGGACGCCCTGGGAATCACGCTATCCGGCCTGGTCACGCAGATCGTCAGCTTCGTCATCTTATTCGTGGTCCTGTGGAAACTTCTCTACGGACCGGTGATTAAGGTGCTGGATCAGCGATCCGAGCGGATCAAGGAAAGCCTGGAGGCATCTGAAAGAGCCCAGGAAGAGGCCGCCACGTCTCGACAGGAGATGGAGGCCCGACTGGACGAAGCCCGGACCGAGGGGCAACAACTTATTGCCCAGGCCCGAGACGTTGCCGACAGGTTCCGCGAAGAGGAACTGGCCAAGGCACGTGAAGACATCGCCGCCGAACGAACGCGAGCGGAGGCGAACATTCAACGTGAACGAGACGCCGCGATCGAACATTTGCGACGCGAGTTCGCCGGGTTGGCGATTGTCGCCGCCGAGCGAATGATCGACCGCTCGCTGGACGAGTCCACACATCGCGAGCTCATTCAGCAGGTTTTGGACGAAGGCGCCGAAGTCGGCGGCCGAAACTAACAAACGAAACATAATAGGAAGAAAGCATGCCCAGAGCTGCTTCGGCCAGACGATACGCCCAGGCGGTGTTCGAACTGGCCCTCGAAAACAATGAGCTGGAACGCTGGCTGGAAGACTTGACTCTTCTGGCGGATTCCGTGGCTAACCAGCAGTTCGTGGACTTCGTATCCGAGCCGCGAGTGCCGACGCCGTCGAAAATCGAAGTCATCCGAGAGGCGCTCGGATCTTCGGTTTCTCCGCTTGCGTTGAACCTGATCTCGCTTCTTGCGACGCGAAATCTTGTTCACCTTCTGCCCGGGATTGCGGATCAGTACCAGGATCTATTGGACGCGCAACAGGACATCGAGCGGGCCGAGGTAGTGTCCGCCGTGCCGCTCGACGATGCGCAGCGCCAAAGCGTGACCGAGATGATCGGCGCGATTTCGAGCTCTGAAGTGAGGCTCAACACCCGGGTCGAACCGGCAATAGTGGGCGGCATGATAGTGCGCATCGGCGACCGAGTCATCGACGGCAGCACAAGGTCGAGACTCCAGGCGATGCAGCGAGATCTGGTGGAGCGACGATAAGCTCTCGCCGTGGCGCCAACCAACGTCGATTTGGTCGGCGGCGGCGCTCAAAAACGAATACGAAACATCTTGATTGCAACCATGCGTGGCGCCAACCTGATGGGTTCAGCGTTTTAGGGAGACTGAAATGGCGGTAAGAGGTCAGGACATAGCGTCGGTCATACGACGTCAGATCGAAGGCTTCGGCCAAGAGCTTGCGGCCGTGGACGAAGGGACCGTCATCGAAGTTGGAGACGGTGTCGCACAGGTTCACGGACTCTCAGGCGTCGCCTACACGGAGCTGCTTGAGTTCGAGGGCGGCATCATGGGCATGGCGCTGAACCTGGAAGAAGACAGCGTCGGCGTCGTGATCATGGGCAACGCTCTCGGCGTGAAAGAGGGCACCATCGTCAGGGGCACCGGCCGTGTTGTCGAGGTCCCCGTCGGCGAGGCGTTGGTCGGCAGGGTCGTCAACGCACTCGGCGTTCCGATCGACGGCAAAGGCCCCGCTCAGACAGACCGGAACAGGCCTGTCGAAGTCGTGGCGCCGGACGTATCCACCAGAAAGTCAGTGGACGCACCCGTGCAAACCGGCATCAAGGCCATCGACGCGATGATTCCGATTGGGCGCGGCCAACGCGAACTGATTATCGGCGACCGCGGCACTGGGAAGTCAGTCATCGCACTGGACGCCATCATCAACCAAAAGGGCGGCGACCTGGTCTGCATCTACGTAGCCATCGGACAGAAAGCCAGCAAGGTCGCCCAGACCGTGGGCATGCTGGAGCAGTACGGCGCTATGGAGCACACCATCGTTGTCGCGGCCAACGCGTCGGACCCGGCCCCGTTGCAATACCTGGCGCCGTACACCGGATGCGCCATGGCTGAAGATATCATGGAACAGGGCAAGGACGCCCTAATTGTTTACGATGACCTCACGAAGCACGCCTGGGCGTATCGCGAGATGTCGCTGCTGCTGCGGAGGCCTCCGGGACGCGAGGCGTATCCCGGAGACGTGTTCTACCTGCACAGCCGTCTTTTGGAACGAGCGGCCAAGCTGGACGAGGCCCACGGCGGCGGCTCGATGACTGCATTGCCGATCATCGAAACCCAGGCGGGCGACGTGTCGGCGTACGTGCCGACCAACGTCATCTCCATTACTGACGGCCAGATATACCTTGAAACAGAGCTCTTCAACTCCGGCATCCGACCGGCCGTCAACGCAGGCTTGTCAGTTTCGAGAGTCGGCGGCTCCGCCCAAACCCGAGCGATGCGGACCGTCGCAGGCCGGCTGCGGTTGGACCTGTCCCAGTACAGGGAGCTTGTCACGTTCGCCCAATTCGGCACATCCGACCTCGACGCCGCTACTCGCGCTCAGTTGGAGCGAGGGCAGCGCGCCACTGAAGTGCTGAAGCAAGGTCAGAACGTCCCGCAGTCGATGGCGCAGCAGGTGGCGATAATGTTCGCGCTCGTCAACGGCTACTTGGACGACGTGGAGATCCCGAGGGTCATCGCCTTCGAGGCAGCTCTGCACAGCTTCATGGATTCCAACCATCCAGCTTTGCTGACGACGATAACGGAAGAACGAGAACTCAGCGACGAGACCGACGCGGCCATGAGAGCGGCGTTGGACGAATTCAAGGCCAGCGTCCCGTACTAGGCAGGAATAGACCATGGTAGCCAGCGTCAGGCAACTCAGGCGCCGCATTCGCAGCGTCGAGAACACAGCCAAGATCACCCAAGCGATGTCGATGATCGCCGCGTCCAAGATGCGGCGAACTCAGGAGGCCGCGCTGCAGGGAAGGCCGTACGCCGACAGCCTCGACGCGTTGCTTGCGGATCTGGCCGCCCAACCGCACGACGAAGACAACCTACACCCGCTGCTCCGCACTCGAGAGATTCAGCGCGTTGAAGTCATCTTGATCACGCCGGACAGAGGCCTGACCGGCGGTTTGAACGCCAACATTATCCGGGCAGCGGCGCAGTTCGTGACGCCGTACGAAGACAACGCCAGCGTCGTGGCAGTCGGACGCAAGGGTCGCGACTTCATGGTCCGATACGGCCTCAACGTTCGCGCCGTGTTCACCGACATCAGCGACCGCCCCCCGATCACAGACGTCACGCCTGTGGCTCGATTGGCCATCGACGCTTACGAAAAAGAAGAAGTCGACGCAGTCCATCTGGTGTACGCGCAGTTCGTCAACACGACGGTGCAACGTCCGCTAGTCCGACAACTTCTGCCGGTCACTCCCGCCGAACTGCGGCCGCAAGACGCGGTTGGCTACATCTACGAGCCGTTCGCTCAAGATGTGCTCGCCCGGCTGCTGCCCAGGTTCATCGAGGCCGAGATATACCACGCGCTGCTCGAAGGAATCGCCAGCGAGCAATCGGCTAGGATGGTCGCAATGCGAAGCGCCACCGACGCCGCCAACGAGATGGTCGACGACCTGACCCTGGTCATGAACAAGGCCAGGCAAGAATCCATAACCACTGAACTACTCGACATCGTCAGCGGCGCGGCCGCGGTCGAATAACGCGAATCGCTCACAACCAGCCAGTCTAGCCCGGTCAGCGGGGAGGAAGCATGGCAACAGGCAAAGTTACGCAGATAATCGGCACGGTGGTGGACGTTGAGTTCCCGCCGGAAGGCATGCCTACGATATTCAACGCTCTTCATACCAAGATTGACGACCAACTACTGGTGCTTGAGGTGGAGCAGCACGTCGGCAACAGTTGGGCGCGGTGCCTGGCAATGGGCCCGACCGAAGGACTCAGGCGCGGCGTCGAAGTCGAAGACACGGGCGCGCCCGTGTCCATTCCGGTTGGCGATCCAGCGCTGGGCAGGCTGTTCAACGCGCTTGGCCAAACCCTTGACGGCCTGGAAGAGGTCGACTCCGAGAACAACTGGCCGATACACCGGGCGACACCGTCCTTCGAAGACCAGGCGACTGAGATCGAAGTGCTCGAAACCGGCATCAAGGTCATGGACCTGATTACACCGTTCACCAAAGGCGGCAAGATCGGGGCATACGGCGGCGCCGGTGTGGGCAAGACCGTCATCATTCAGGAACTCATCCGCAACATCGGGACAGTCCACCAGGGCGTGTCAGTCTTTGCGGGAGTCGGGGAACGGTCCCGCGAAGGGAACGACCTCTGGCATGAGATGCAAGAGTCCGGCGTATTGGCCAACACCGTGCTTGTGTTCGGCCAGATGAACGAGCCGCCGGGCATTCGAGCCCGTGTCGGCCTCACCGGCCTGACCATGGCGGAGTACTTCAAGGAAGAGCGAGGACAGGACGTCCTGCTGTTCATCGACAACATCTACCGGTATATCCTGGCGGGCATGGAAGTGTCGGCGCTGCTGGGCAGAATGCCCTCGGCGGTCGGTTACCAGCCCACGTTGGCCACCGAGATTGGCGCGTTGGAAGAGCGCATTACGTCGAGTTCGAGCGGATCCATCACGTCGTTCCAGGCCATCTACGTTCCGGCGGACGACTACACCGACCCTGGAATTGTGACCACGTTCGGCCACCTCGACGCGGTCGTAGCGCTCGAGCGCTCACTTGTTGAGCAAGGCTTGTACCCCGCGGTCGATCCGCTGGTGTCTTCGTCTCGTATCTTGGAGGCGTCGATCGTCGGCCAGGACCACTACGACACCGCCCGCGGCGTCCAGCAGGTGCTCCAGCGATACAGGGAGCTCCAGGACATCATCGCCATTCTGGGCATCGAAGAGCTCTCGGAAGAGGACCGCCTGACGGTGGCCCGAGCTCGAAAGATACAACGGTTCCTGTCGCAGCCCATGTACGTGGCGGAGCCGTTCACCGGCCAGGAAGGCCGATATGTCGCCGTTCGCGACACCGTGCGAGGCTTCAAAGAAATCCTCGAAGGCAAATACGACGACCTGCCGGAGCAGGCGTTCTACATGGTCGGCCCCATCGAGGAAGCCGTCGAAAAAGCCGAAGAGATGGCCAAAGTAGGCACGTAGTGCCGGCCGAAATTCGTTCACGCCGAGCGTGTTCGGAAACACCCGCAGGGATGAACAATGGCTGAAATACGACTGGAAATAGTGACCGCCGAGCGAGTTGTCTACTCGGAACAGATTGACATACTTGTCGCGCCGGGCGTCGACGGCGAACTCGGAATTCTACCCAGCCACGCGCCGCTGCTCACCATGCTCAAGCCTGGCGAGATCAGGGTGGTCAGAGACGGCGAAGAGAGCTTCATGTCTGTAAGCGGTGGATTCCTGGAAGTGATCGGCGAAAAGATCACGATCCTCGCTGACACGGCCGAGCACGCCGGCGAGATCGACGCTGAACGCGCCGAAGCGGCGCTGAAGAGGGCGCAGGAACGCGTCGAAGCCGCCGCATCCGACATGGACCTGGAGCGGGCGTTGGCGTCGATGCGACGTTCTCAGGTGCGGTTGACCGTCTCGCGTCGTCCCAGACGGGACCGGCCAATGCGGACAAGCAATCGCCAAGAGTAACCCTGTTACGGTCACCATTGCGAAACCGCAGAGAGGGCGTTCGATTGAACGCCCTCTCTTTGCGTGCGAGGATAACGGAGCCTGTCTCCCCGCGGCTCACCTCGACCATTGGAATTTGGGCGCCTCCAAGCACTGCGTTTGGTTTTGCAGGTTCGTGGAACCTGGTATAGTCCAACCCGAACGCCCGCTCGAACCGAAGCGTGTTCGAGGAACGCAACGCCGTCTCCGCCGAATGACGATCTGGCGGTCATTGCCAGAGGTCGGCTGCCCCTCGCGTGCAGTCGCGCAGAATTATCCAGGAGTTGACGAATGACGAGAGGCTCGAGGCTGCCGCCCCAGGAACAGAACCTGTTTCAGTTGATCCGTGCGCGCCGCGCTCAGGCCGAAGAGCGGGGCGTGGACCTCATCGACCTCTCGATCGGCGAGCCGCGCGGCCCGGCGTTGCTCAGTGCGCGCGAGGCTGCGGCCGCCGCGGTGATGAGCGAACGAGAGGAAATGCACCGCTACCAGTACAACGCCAGCCCCGGTGTGCCTGATTTTGCGAAGTTGTTCATCGAGAGCTGCCTGAACCGGAAGTTGGACGATGACGACGTCGCGTTTCTTCCGATACCGGGCATCAAGCGCATGCTTGGGCTGATTCCGTTGGCGTGCGGCGCGTGGCGTGAACCCACCGCCGTCGGGACGATGACAGACCCCGGATATCCCTTTCCAGTAGACTGGTGCGCCTATCTGGGCGCCGATCAATACGCGCTGCGCCTGGATCGCCAGAACACGTTCCGCTTCACGCCTGACGACATTAAACCGGGAACCCAACTCTTGATGACGAACTATCCCCACAACCCAACGGGCAGGGTGGTCGACCGAGAATGGTGGGAGAGGCTGTGCGAGCACTGCGTCGAAAACGACATCCGCCTGTTCAACGACGCCGCATACGCCACGCTCGCGTATGCCCCGGAGAGCTGCACGCTGACTGACGTCACCGCCGGCTTCCCCGAGCTCTCTTGGGTCGAGGCATTCTCTGCAGCGAAGGTCATCGGCAACGGAACCGGCTGGCAGGTTGGCGCGGTGGTGGGTTCGCCCGATTTCGTCGCGGACCTGGGCAACGTCAAAGGCAATACGGACGAAGGGTTCATCGCTCCCATGGCCGCGGGCGTGCTCGAAGCATGTCAGAACGACAAAGAGGGAATCGACTCCTATCGAGAGATGTACCGCAACCGCATTCGCCTTTTCATCGACACCCTCATCGAGCACGGCATGAAGTTGGCCGTCGAACCCGACGCCGGCTTCTTCACGTTGTGGCAAGTCCCGGATCGTGCGTTCGGGGAGCCGGTTGAGAGCGCAGCGGAGTTCAACTTCCGCATGATCGACCGTTGTGGACTGATCGGGGTCCACTTCGATCCCGAATACATACGATACGCGGTTTGCGCGGACGTCGAAGAGCTGGCCGGGGACATCAACGCCGCCTTCCGAAGCGCGGACGTTTCGTACGTGTGATTCGACCCCGCGACCGAAAGCGCAGAAACCGCCTGTCGCTGACGTCCAGCGATCCCTGATTGAATAGCACGATCCGACGCGCTCGACCTCAGAATCTAATGTGAATCTCATCTTCTCATAATCAAACTATGCGATCCCGCGTGTAATCTGGACTCATCTTCAAGGAGAGGTGAGACGAATGCACATCCAGATTATCAACTTCAACCTCAAAGACCTGAGCGAAGAGGATTACCAGGCGGCGTGCGAAGAACAGTTCGCCCTGGCATTCGCCGATGTCCCGGGTCTGATCTCCAAGGTGTGGCTGGCGAACTCCGAGACCAACACGTACGGCGGCGTGTACACCTGGCGCGACCGACAGGCAATGGTGGAGTTTACGAAGTCCGGGCTCTTCAACGCAGTGGCCAGTCATCTCAACTTCGCCAACATCGTTTCGACGGACTTTGGCGTACTCGAAGCGGCCACCGAGGTCACCCGTGGCCTTGTCGAGGCGCCGGCGCGTTAAAAGGGATCAGATGGTGTTCGGTTGGTGCTCACCCGAGCGTTCCGGAATGGCTTCGTCTTCGCGACGGACACGCCATCGGAGCTGGATATGCCGGCAAGGATTTGGGATCATTGTTCCCTGACGCCAGCCTGCACGACACGACATCTTGGTGGAGTGCTGATGGTACAATCGAGCACGACACCCACCAAAGGCGGTTCATTGGGATGGTACGCCGTATGAGCGAGCTCCTGGCTGAGCGTGCCACGGAGAGCTTCGTCGGAAGAAAAGAGGAGATTGCCGTCCTTCTCCGGATGCTGGAGGAGGGCGGCGGCCCCCTTGTGATGCACGTCCATGGCGCGGCGGGCATTGGAAAGTCTTCCCTGGTGGAAGCGTACGCTGCCAAAGCGCGCGCCCAAAGGGCGACGGTAGTCAGCCTGGACTGCCGCGCGATCGAACCCACGCCACGAGGGTTCACACACGAACTAGGAGCTGCAATTGGCTTCGACACCGATGGGGTGGACGAGATCGCGGACCGGCTGTCCGAGATCGGTGGACGGGTTGTCCTCACCCTCGACACCTACGAGGTGCTTCTTCTTTTGGACACATGGTTGCGGCAGGTGTTCATCCCGGCCCTGGGCGATAACGTCAGGGTCGTATTGGCAGGGCGCGAACCTCCAATTCCGGCTTGGAATATCGCGCCCGAGTGGCAGGGGTTGTTCGAAAGCCTGACACTCGGTCCGTTGAGCGATGACGAGGCGGTCGACCTGCTGGTTCGAACGGGCGTCCCAACACCCGATTCAAATCGCATCAACAAGGTTGCCAGAGGACACCCTCTCGCCCTCAAGCTGGCGGCGTCCACCGTCGCGCAACGCCCGGAACTTGATCTCGAACAGGTAGCCATTCCGACGGTTGTACGCGAGCTGACGCGCCTGTTCCTTGCCGACGTCTACGATCCCCTGACCCGACGCGGAATAGAGGCGTCCTCGGTAGTCAGGCGGTCCACGCAGTCGCTATTGGGCGCCATGCTGGCGAACGCCGCGCCCCGAGACGTCTACGAACGGCTCAGCGCGCTGCCGATCATGGAAAGCGGCAGGGACGGCCTGAACATGCACGATGCCGTGCGCAAAGCTGTTGCCGCATCGCTGAAGGCCTCCGACCCGGCCAGGTATCAGGACTACCGCCGCGCCGCGTGGCGGCAGTTGCGATCCGAAGTGCGCACGGCAGCCATCGCGGATCTGTGGCGCTACACGGCGGACATGCTCTACATGATAGAACACCCTGTCGTCCGAGAGGCGTTCTTCCCCAGTGGAGATCAACGACTGGCCGTAGAGCCCGCTCGTTCGGAAGACGGGGATTGGTTATGGCGATCGCCCGACGGCACGACGGCCCTGACGCTGCGCGCGCGCTGGAGCTCTGGTGGGAGCGAGCGCCGCACGCGTTTCACGTCGTCTGTGACAAGAACCATTCCGTTGTTGGCTTCTACTGTATGCTCGATTCCGGCTTGGCCGCCCGATTTTCACTCGAAGACGATCCAATCGTCGAAGCCTGGTTGGCCCATCTTGACGAAGACCCGACGCCAAATGGTCAGCAGACTCTGCTCATGCGGCGTTGGCTTGGCGAAGAAAGCGGCGAGATGCCGTCGATGGTACAAGCCGCCTGCTGGCTCGATATCAAGCGGGTCTACATGGAGCTGCGGCCCAACCTCCGACGTGTGTATATGACGGTCCGCGATCTGTTAACTTACGCCCCCGTGGCCCAGGAACTTGGTTTCGAACCTATCGACAAAGCCCATCTGGAGCTGGACGGAGTCACGTACCACTCAGTGGTCTTGGACTTAGGCCCGGGATCAGTGGATGGCTGGTTGGCAGGACTCGCGGCGACTGAATTGGGCGTCAAAGACGATGGCCTTCTCGACGTCGGAGCTCGTGAACTGGTGGTCAGAGGGAGGCGAATCGGTCTGACCAAGCTCGAGTTCGGTGTGATGCGCCTTCTCTGTGAACGCGAGGGCCATGCGGTGTCTCGGGCGGATATAGTTGAGAAGGTTTGGGGCTACGAATACCGGGGCGGGAGCGACGTCGTGGACGTGGTCGTACGATCCTTACGGAAGAAGTTGGGCGGCTCAGCGTCGGTGCTTCAGACCGTGCGAGGGGTCGGATACCGATTCAAGGGGAACTGACGATCGCAGTCGATCGTGGGGAGTTCGCCTGCCACGTGAGTTTAGGGCCGGCTACGCGTCCTTGAGGTAGAAGGTCATCGACTGGAGCGAGATGACCGGGTCGATGTTCCGCATCACGATGCCCAAGGGGACGTGAGGCGCGACCGGTGCGTAGTTGAGAATTCCGTGGATTCCGTTTTCGACAAGTGTGTCGATGACGTTCTGAGCCTGGACGGCCGGCACCGCCACGATCCCGATCGACACCCGTTGTTCGGAGATGGCCTGGCTCAAGTCCTCCATGGGCCGGACCTTCAAATCGCCGACCATCGTGCCAATGTGTCTCTGGCTGGAGTCGAAGGCGGCGACGATGGAGAACCCTTCAGGGGCAAAGCCCGTGTAGTTGATGATGGCTCTGCCGAGGCGGCCCACGCCGATCAGACAGGCCCGCCACTCACGCGTCAGTCCCAGGATGTCCCGCAGCTCATCCAGCAGGAACTCAATGTTGTATCCTCGGCCCTGCTTTCCGAATCTGCCAAAGTAGCTCAGATCCTTGCGGATCTGCGCTGGAGTCATCTGCAACCGGCCACCGAGTTGGTGCGAACTCACGACCTCGGCGCCTTCGCGCTGAAGCTGCGTCAATGCCCTCACGTAGAGCGGCAACCGTAGTACAACTACTTCAGGGACATCCACGGAGTCGGTGTGCCTCCTTGATTCGGTCGGCGCGGTCGGAAACGACATGCTCCCTCGCCCGCCTGTGCGCCGCTTCGGCGCCACCGCGAGAGGACCATGTCACATTAAAGTATATCGGTTTAGATGGGAATTGTGAATATCGTAACAGAGGGTTATCTTCCGCGAACCCTGGCGTAGGGCGACAGCCTCTCGCGCCAGGCGCCTTTTCTGGTGGATTTCGGCGTCGATGCAGGTGCAATTGTCAGGCACGGCGAATCTTGACACTCAGGCACGTCAATGCTAGAATTGCGATGCTTTTCGAGGCGGTCCTTTTGCGGTGAACCGCCTTGAGCCTAAGACGCCGAAAAGCTTCATCCTGCGCCCACATCGGAAACGCATTCGGGCGCCTTAATAATTCGCAACCGACCCATCTAGCTATTGGAGGAAGCGCTATGACAGAAGAGAAGGTCCAGCTTTATCGCGGCCTTCGCGAAGTTTACATAGACCGGACGACGAGCAGCTTTATCGATGGCGACATCGGCAAACTGCTGTATCGCGGCTACAACATCGATGACCTGGCGGTAAAATCCACCTTTGAAGAGACCGCCTATTTGGTGATGTACGGCGAGTTGCCCACTCGGGAGCAGTTGGTCGAATTCGATGCTGAGTTGAAAGCCTCCCGTGGACTTCCCGACGAGATTCTCGACGTGATCAAGCTGACGCGCAATTCCCATCCGATGGATGTGCTCCGAACCGCGATCTCAGCCCTCTCGGCCTATGACGCTGACACCGAAGACAACTCCACCGAAGCAACGCTGCGAAAAGGAGTTCGTCTAACCGCTCAAGCTCCCACCATCGTGGCCGCTCACTCCCGAATCAGAGAGGGCAAAGACCCGGTGGGTCCAGACCCGTCAGTCAACCACGCCACGAACTTCCTTCAGATGCTCAACGGCGAAGCGCCCGACCCTCGGGACGCCGCGCTCATCGACAAAGACTTCGTGCTGCACGCCGAACATGGCATCAACGCCTCGGCATTCGGGGCGAGGGTGGCAGCCTCCACAATCGCTGACCTGCACTGCGCCATCACGACAGGCGTGGCCGTCCTCAAAGGACCCTCCCACGGCGGCGCCGCGGAAGAAGTCATGAAGATGGCCCAGGAGATCGGCAGCGAGGAGAACGCCGAGAAGTACGTTCGCGACAGGCTGGACGGTGGCGGCAGGATCATGGGATTCGGCCACCGCGTATACAAGGCCATCGACCCCAGGTCGGTTCACCTGCAAGAGGACGCCAAAGCTCTCGGCGAACGCAAAGGCGAACCCGGTTGGTTCGGCATTCTTCAGAACGTGATCGAAGTGATGGAGCCGTATCGCCGACGGGGCATCTACCAGAACGTCGACTTCTTCTCGGGGACGATCTACTACCTGTTGGGCATCCCTGACGACTTGTTCGTCTCCATATTCGCCATGGGGCGAGTCCCTGGCTGGACGGCGCAGGTCGTCGAGCAGTTCGAGAACAACATCTTGCTCAGGCCAAGACTCCAGTACATGGGAGAGATGGACCGCGCCTACGTGCCGATCGAGGAGCGTAGTTAAAGATCATTTGGCGGCCGGAATAGCCTCTGCACCAGAAAGAAGGTAGAACTATTTTGAACGACGAAGAACAAATTGAGTCCGACTGCATGCACTACTGGTTGATCGACGAGCCCAACGGCCCGACCAGCGCCGGGGTCTGCAAGAACTGCGGTCAGATCCAAGAGTTCCGAAACTCGATCCAAGGATCGGGCTGGGACAGAGATGGCGGAAGAGGCCGGCGCGCGAGGCGTG
Organism: uncultured Dehalococcoidia bacterium; assembly: GCA_964588665.1. Taxonomy (GTDB): domain Bacteria; phylum Chloroflexota; class Dehalococcoidia; order Lucifugimonadales; family UBA1123; genus UBA2160. The sequence goes on from CAZPQQ010000053.1 coordinate 20,844, forward strand.
CCAGATCGTAATCGGTTCTCGCGACGCTACATGACCAAGGCAACAGGGGCGCCCCAGTGCAAACGGGGCGCCCCTGTTCTTTTTCACCGACCCATGGACGAACGCCACAAAACGCTGTTACGAGGGAGCCCATGATTTCGGACCGCCCCGGCGATGACGTCTCATTCGAAAGAGGCGTCGCCGAGACAGAGATCAGAAAGCGCATCGGAGAGCGCGGTCGGATTCCCTTTTCCGAGTTCATGGAACTCGCGTTGTACCATCCCGGCGGCGGCTACTATTCCACCCGGCGACCCGTGGGCGCTCAGGGAGATTACTATACGAGCCCGGCTGCCCACCCCGCCTTCGGAGCGTTGCTCGCCGTTCAGATGGAGCGATGCTGGGAGCTGCTCGAACAACCGTCGCCGTTTTACGTGGCGGAAATGGGGTCCGGCGACGGACTTCTCGCTCGTGCCATCCTGGCCTACGCGGAGAACCTGAACCCGGAGTTTCGCAACGCGCTGGAGTATGTGGCGCTGGATCGACAGCGTTCGACCGTTGGCCGCGCCCAACAGCCGTGGGTGCCACAGTGCGTGGTCAGCGACGGAGTGCCGCTCGTAGGCGTTCAAGGCTGCTTCATTTCCAACGAACTCATCGATGCGTTTCCGGTGCGCCGATTCCGGATCGTCGATGACCACGTGCGTGAGATTTTCGTGACCGAAGACGATGACGGTCGACTCATCGAGGAGGCCGGAGACCCGTCAACGCCGGGAATCGCAGACCGGCTCGCCGGCTTGGATCACCGACTGCCGGACGGCTACACGGGTGAAGTGAACTTGGGCATAGCCGATTGGGCGCGAAATGTGTCCGCGGCCATGGACCGAGGTTTCGTGGTCACCGTAGATTACGGGTACACGGAACAAGAACTGTACGCCCCGTCACGCGGCCAAGGAACGCTCCAAACTTACTTTCGACACACCGAGACCGGCAATCCATTCAACCGCATCGGACGCCAGGACATCACGGCCCACGTGGACTTCACCGCACTGGAGCAGCATGGGGCCCAGGCCGGACTGACTTCGCTCGGGGTCCGGTCTCAGTCCGAATTCTTGCGCGATCTGGGAGCGGGCCGGATGATCGACGCGCTCCGGCAGATGCCCATATCGCCCCGCGAGCGCGACGCAAACTTGATGGCGCTCAGGGAACTGTTCAGTCCAACGGGATTGGGCGGCTTTCGCGTTCTGGTTCAGCACAAGGGCGTCGACGGCGCCGGCTACGGCGAGCTCATGCCGTCGCAAACCAGGTTGGACGGCCTGTTGCCGTCGCTGCTGGAATCCGCGCACACGCCGCTGCTCGAAGGACGGTATCCGCAGCATGAGTTCGAGCTCGAAAGCCTGTGGCCGTTCGGCAACCCAGAGGGCGAAGCGCAGCCAGACGAGCCGTAGATTCGTTCTGGGTCACTGTCATTCTGATCCTTCGACCGCGATCTCAGTTCGTAGGGGAGGGTTTCAAACCCTCCCGCCTGGTTCCGAGGCCATAACCGGTTGCCCCGCGGGTACAACGTGCTCACTGGTGTTCCCGTGGCGATTGTCCATGCGAGGCGCCGGG
>CAZPQQ010000054.1:0-22384 GCA_964588665.1 uncultured Dehalococcoidia bacterium
CCGCATCTCAGCTCTTGAGCCGCCCTGGTGGTACATTATCTCTCCGCCATTCACACGCCGCCAACTCCAGTGCACAGCGGGCCCTTCACAATTGACGAGGGAAGCAGCATCGACTTGGAGGGCGCCAGCTCCACCGACGACCGATCAGGGGTGGCCAGCACCGCCTGGGATATAGACGGCGACGGCTTCGACGACGGAGACCCAGCCACCTTCGACGGCATGGATGGTCCCGCCACGCATAACGTTTCTCTGCAGGTTACGGACCACGCGGGCAACGTCAGCACCGGCGACACCACGGTGACGGTGAACAACGTGGCGCCATCAGACGTTACACTTGGCGCCACGTCCCCGATCAGCGAAGCGGGCTCGACCATCTTGACTGGGTCGTTCATCGATCCTGGCGTCGACGACCATACCGTAAGCATTGTCTGGGGCGATGGATCGGCAACCACAATCATCGACCTCTCGCACCCCGCGCGAAGCTTTGCTGCTCCGGCCCATACGTACGACGATGACGATCCGACCGGCACGCCTTCAGACGTGTACAAGATTAGCGTAACGATCACTGACGATGACGGCGACGTTGGCTCCGCCACCACAGAAGTCACGGTCAACAACGTTGCGCCGGAGGTAACCGCTTCGGGCTCGACGATTGTCGAAAACGGTGAGGCCACGGTCAGCGGGACGATAACCGACCCAGGGTCGAAGGACTCGTTCACGGTGGTCATCGATTGGGGCGAAGGCGATCCACAGACATACAGTTACGGGGCAGGAGCCACGTCCTACAGCGAGACCCACCAGTACCTCGACGACAACCCCACGGGTACAGACGGAGACACCTACGACGTTTCCGTCGAGGTCACTGACGACGACGGCGGCAGCGGCAACGACAGCACGACAGTCACCGTCGACAACGTGGACCCTGCCCTCGCGCTTATCACGGCCAGCTCCGTAAGCATCGTCGAGGGCGACCCGAATAACTCGGTTGACGTTGCTGTCGATTTCACGGACCCAGGATCGATGGACACGCATACTGCTGCGATCGATTGTGGCGACCCGCTAGCGGTCGTTTCAGGTTTGTCGCTGAGCAAGACGTCAGGCAACGGCGATGTCACAGCTACATGCACGTACGGCGACAACGGGAACTTTACGATAACCTTGACGGTGACCGACGATGACGGCGGCAGTGACAACCAAGAGGTGACTATTGCCGTAGGGAACGTCGATCCCGAACTGACGTTGGACACGGCTGAAGCGATTACATTCACTAGCGGGGCCGAGGCATTCATTGGCCGGCAGGGTCTTGAGCAATCTCACGACGCCACGGCCTACGATCCGGGCTCAGACGACCTCACGTTCTCCTGGAACTTCGGTGGAACGACTACGTATTTCAATAATGGCGTCGATGAGGACGACCCGAACAGTCCCAGCCCGAACGTGAACGCGATTACCGAGACGGATACCGGTTTCGTGACCTTCAGCCAACCGGGGATGTACACGGTAGAAGTGACCGTTGACGATGACGATGACGGCGATGACTGGGACGGCCTGGACAAATTGGTCACAGGCGACTGCGACTGCACCAAGAGCCAAGGCTACTGGAAGCAACAGTTCAAGGAGAGGAAGAAAGCCAAGCCCAAACTGATCGACGAAGTGACGCTGCTGGCGTACTTGGACATCATCCGGTTCGCCTCCGGGATCTTCGGCGAAGACATAGCTCTATCAGCGATAGCGGACGCGAACAACGTGTTCGACCCGCCGAAGTCCAACAACGGCGGAGGCACGAAGAGCGGCACGAAGGGCCAGGGCAGCCGCAGCGGCCAAGGTTCAGGCAGCGGAAGTGGAAGCGGCAGCTCGCACGGCGGCTCCAGGAGCGGGTCTGGGTCGGGTTCTGGTTCGAAGTCGGGCAAGAACCTCAGCAAGAAGCGTGAAAACGCAGAGAAGCAGACGCTGGCGGCGTGGCTGAACTTCGCCTACGGCGCCATCGATTGGACCGAGATGATCGACACGGACAAAGACGGAGTGCCGGACATGATGTTTGGTGACCTGATCGGCGCCGTGGAGAACATTCTGGCTGACGAGGACGCAACGGCAAACGAACTCGAGCGTGCCAAAGACCTGGCCGAGGCAGTTAACAAGCACGACAAGGACAACTCGGACTGCGATACGAAGTCAGGCAGCGGTTCAGGATCCGGCTCAAGATCGAGCTCGGGATCAGGCTCAGGGAGCAAATCAAGGTCCGGGACCGGCTCTACGGCGCCACGCAAAAAGGGGCACAAGGCCGGCGGTGGCGACGAAAGCCAGACCAATGGCTCGGATTCCGGTTCCAAAGGGGACACGAAGAAAGACAAGAAAGGCAAGAACGGCAACAAAGGCAGGCACGGCAGAAACGGCAGATAACGCGACCGACGGGTGAACGAATATAACGAAAGGCTGGAGCGACGATAGATGCCCTGGCCTTTCTGGATCCACGGCAGCCAGGGCCCAGACGGACAGCAGTCACGTCCCCGTCATCGACTGGTCTGCGAGACAGAACCTATGGCTCAGAGAAACGCAATCCGATCACAGATTGTCTTGACGACCGTGTCGGCTGGCTTGAGCCACCAGTCGAGCGCGGAGAGGATTTCGACTTCCACGGAGCCCGTGTAGCCGGCCTGCTCCATCCAAGATCGGATCAAGGGGTTATCAATCAGTCCGTCGCCGGGCATCCCCCGGTCCACGCGGACATCCCGGGTTTCGGGGAGCCAGTCGGAGACGTGGAAGTTGCAGATTCTCGGTCCGGCCCTGAGTATCTCTTCTCGCAGCCTGGGGTCCCACCAAAGCGCGTAGGAATCCACGGCGATGCCCATCACGTCATCGCGGTCCAGTGCGTCGAGGATGTCGTTGGCCTCACCGAGGGTCGAGATGACGGACCGAAAGCCGCAGACCATGGGGTGCAGAGGCTCCAAGGCCAGTTTCAGCCCTGATTCTCCGGCGATCGGTATCAGGCGCTCCAATTCATCGAGGACGGCCTGGCGTCGTCCGGCGAGGTCGTTGCTTCCCGGGGGAAGTCCTCCGGTGATCACCACCGCGGTCTCCACTCCCAATTCGGCGGCATCCTCCAGGTATCGTATGTGGTCCCGTTCGCGAGAAACCCGGTCCAGTGGTTTGTCCGGATCAAGCAGGACCAGCGGACACATCGAGATCGCCGAAACGCCTGAGTCCTTGAGTAGCCTCTTGGCTTTGTTCACCCCGACATCGTCCACCATAGGCCGCCATAGGGCAGTCTTGGTGACGCCGTGCCTCGCGAAACTGTCGAGCGAATCGGCGAAGCTGCTCTGCTTCCAGACGCACACTTGATGGATGCACAGATCCTCTTTCGTCAATGTTCGAGGCATCAGTAGGTCGCCCTTCCTCCGGTGAGGTCGAAGACCTGCCCGGTGGTGAATGAACAGTGCGGGCTGGCCACCCAAGCAGCCATGTCAGCGATTTCGGCAGTGGCGCAGAATCGTCCCATCGGGATGAGCGACTTCTTGTCGCTAATGTATTCCGCGCTCATTTGCTCCATCAGATCGGTTTCCGTGATCGCTGGGGCGAGGCAGTTCACCGTGATGTTCGAGGGGAGCAACTCCCGGGCGAGGCCCTTCGCGAAACCGATCACACCGGCCTTGGCGGCGCCGTAGGCTGCGGCGCCCGGATTGCCTTCCTTTCCGGCCACCGAGGAGACGATCACCAATCGGCCGTAGCCTTCTTGGATCAGGTGGTTGAGCACCGCTGTCGTTGAGAGGAACACGCCGGTCAGGTCGACCTTCATCACCTGCTCCCATTCCGCCAAGGTGTATTCCCATGCCGGTTTCGTCGGTCCGTTGATCCCGGCGTTCGCGATCAATCCGTGGAGTCCGCCAAGCGCCTGAATGCTTGCTTCCGCCGCCGATCGAACAGCGGCATCATCGGTGACGTCGACCCTTGCCGCATGCTTGAAGGCTTGATCGGACGCCATTTCGTCGACCTCAAGATCCCAGCCCGAAACTTCGGCGCCGAGATCGGCGAGCCTCCGGCTGATGGCCAGCCCGATGCCCCTTGCGGCGCCGGTGACGATGAACTTGTGACCTTCGATATCGAATGTCATCACTTCTCCCCTGATCGCGCTGGATTGGGACTCCGCTGCGCGGTTTGCTTTTCAACGCCAATCAGCACCGATTCGATCCCCGCGATTGCTGCCAGCCGGCGCCGCATCGTCCGGAAACACCGGTTGTCGCGAACTCAAAGTCGAACTTCCGCTCTCTTCTCGGAGGCTTCGAAAACCGCGAGTGTCGCCTCCAGGGTCCGGGCGGCGTCGAGCGCCGTGATTCGAGGCTGCTCCGTCCCCGAGATCACCGCGCAGAAATGACGGCACTGAGCGACGTACGCGTCTTCCAAGCTCATCTCCATCGCCTGAGAAGTAATCAGATGGTTCCAGTCCGGCGTCCCTCCCGCGTGCCGCCAGAGGACCAGGTTGGGGAAGTCCAGTGAAGCCTCGGAGCCGACGAACCGGTAGACATTCTCCGAAGTCCTTGGGTAGATCGGATTCTCGCCAGTCGCCTGTTCCCAGGTCCAAGGCGATGGAGCTGCATCGGACAGAAGGAATGTGCCGAGGGCGCCTCCTTCGAACTCCATCAACACTGCCGCGGTCTCTTCCTTGGGATGATCGCGCAGTCCGCGACGAGTCCTGGCGGAGATGGAAATGATCTCTCCGCAGACGAACCTGAGGGTGTCGATTTCGTGAACGAGATTGATGAGAACCGGACCCGCCTCGCGCAATCTCCGCCACTCCGGCTCATAGTAGGATTCCGCTTTCCGAACGGCCCATATCCCACTGATGCCCACCAATTCTCCGAGCGCTCCGTCACGGATGAACTCTTTTGTTTTCAGGATGTTCCCGTAATAGCGCCGGTGATGCCCGACAAGGACCTGTCTGGAGGTCTTCTTGGAAGCCTCTATGATTTTTCGCGCTTCGCTCATGGTTGCCGTGATTGGCTTTTCGACGAGCACGTGAGCCCCTGCACCGAGGGAGGCAAGCACGGGCGCCAGATGGAGATCGGTGGGGGTGCAGACGATCACTCCGTCCGGAGTCTGATCGCCCAGTATCGCCTCTGTCGTGGCGTAGAAGCGAACGTTCCTCGCCGAGGCCAACTCCTCGACGCGCGGGTCCGTGTCGACGATCGCGACCAACTCGGCCTCTTCCACGTCGTCGATTGCCAAGAGGTGCCGCTTGCCGATGGCCCCGGCGCCGACCAGTGCAAGCTTCGTCTTATCCACGGTCGCCGTCCACGAAGATCCGAGTGTCCATCACCGTCGGAGGGGTGGGCATCAGCGGTTTGAAATCCATCTGTTCTATCACGTCCTTTTGCAGATCGACGCCAGGCGCCGTCTCGGTAAGTTCGAGTCCCTGACCGCTGAGGCGGAACACCGCCCGTTCGGTGACGTAGAGCACTTCCTGGCCTTGCAGAAGCGCTTGTTTTCCGGAGAAGGTGATCTGGTCGACTGACTCGACGAATTTGCGGATTTCTCCAGGCCGAACCAACTCCAACTTGCCGTCCCCGGTCTTGATCTCGGTCCCTTTCGCGTCGAAGGCGCCGCAAAAGACCACCTTGCGACTGTTCTGAGCGATGTCGATGAAACCGCCTGGGCCGACCGTGACACCGTCCAGTTTCGATACATTGACGTTGCCCTCAACGTCGATCTGTCCGAACCCGAGGAAGGCGATGTCAAGTCCTCCACCCGAATAGAAATCGAACTGGGACGGCGCATCGATCATGCTGCTCGGGTTTCGAGCGTAGCCGAACAATTCGCCGGTGAGCAGGGCGCCTCCGTAGGTCCCGTGCTCGATCGTCTGGTAGTAGCGATCCTGCCGGGCTTCCGAGGCGACAATGGACGCCACCTGATCGGGGATGCCGAAACCGAAGTTGATGACGGTGCCGTCGCGAAGTTCGGCCTCGGCTCTGCGCGCGATCGCCAACCGCACGGAAAACTCCGGCGATGCCGCGTGATACGCCTCATATCTGCTTTCGCCGGATATGGAGGGATCGTAAACGATGTCATAGCTCTGCCGTTGGTCGGGATCGACAACCACGGCGTCGACGATGGCCGATGGAATCCGCACCGAACGGGCCGGGAGAGAACCTGCTGGGACTCTCCGCTTGACCTGGAAGATGACCGTACCCCCGGAATTGTGTGCGGCGGCGGCCATGGCGTAGACATCCAGGTTGGCCGGCTCTTCGTCCAGGCTGATGTTGCCGTCGTCATCGACGATGGACCCCTTCAGAAGCGCGATGTCCACCGGGATCGGGAGGTAGCGGAGGTAGTCCTTGCCGTCGATGACAATGCGTTCCACCAAGGGTTCGGTCGCGGCGTCGTTCATCCGTCCGCCGTCCAGCAGAGGGTCCACGAACGTGCCCAAACCCACGTGAGTGATCAGTCCCGGACGTTTGGCCGCAACCTCGCGCATGAGCTGCATGATGACGCCGGCGGGCAGCGCGTAGGCTTCGATCTTGTTTTCATCGGCCAGTCGCTGCATTCTCGGAGACCATACCCAGTGACCGCCGATCACCCGGCGGACCATGCCTGCGTGAGCAAAGCGGTTCATGCCTCGTGACTCACGATCCCCGATGCCTAGTGCGTGAACGCAGGTCAGCGCGTGTGGTCTTCCGCTGCTCAGGAAGCGTTTCTCAACGTGCTCGTGCAGCAGAGTCGGCTCCATCAGTCCGCCTCCGCCGCCGACAAGGCCGACCGTGGCACCGTCCGGAACCAGCGCCGCCGCCTCTTCCGGCGTGACAAAACGCACGCTCATCGGCGCCTCCTCTCCAGCGTGATGGGGAGAACGATACCACCGCGATCACGACCATACAAGACACGGCTGAGCGCTATCGCCCAAGGCAGTCCGCAGAAATTCCGGTTGACATAGCCATGGGTATTTGAATACCGTTGACCAAATCAAAAAGCTCCTCACTTTCGATTACGCTCCCGAATCTGCCAACACTGGAGGGAACATGGTGAAGCAGGGTGTTCTGCCCGACGAATTCAGCAAGCCCTTTTGGGACGCCGCCAACGACGAGCGGCTGGTAATTCAGAACTGCAAGGCCTGCGACAGGCTTCAGCATCCGCCGCTGCCCGCATGCCGCCGATGCGGTTCCGAGGACAGCCTGGAGTGGAAGGAAATGAGCGGGCGAGGCACGATATACAACCACGGCGTCGTGTACGACTGCCCTGTCAGGCTGCTCCAGGACGATCAACCGTTCAACGTGGCGGTGATCATGTTGGACGACGACCCGGGCATCCAGATGTTCTCCCACCTGCCCGGGGCCCCGGTGGACGATGTCCCAGCGGGGGCCAGCGTCGAAGTGATCTTCGAGGCGAGCGCCAATGGCCAGAAGGTCCCCGAATGGCGTGTCACCGGCTAGGTTGTGTTGACATTTCGGCCGACCTTGCCAGGTTGCGCCTGTCGCACGGCGAAACTTGGCGCACCGAGGTCCTTCGACAGGCTCAGGACGAACGGGGAAAATTGCGTTTCGACCAGGTCCGAGCAAATGTCAACACGGCATAGTCCAACCTGTCTTTCAATGTTCATGAACAGATTGAAGAAATGAGTGAACGATGACCACACAACATGCCCCAGATTCTATGTATCGATCCACGGAAGGTTTGGGGATCTGGGAACACAGAGGAAAGGTGGCCGCGGTCGGCATTGGCCACTCCCCGACCGCTCGTCGCTGGGACGAGACGCCCGAGACGTCGATGGGCGCCTGGAGCATCCTGGCGCTCAGGCGAGCCATGGAAGACGCCGGCGTCTCTCCGGACCAAGTAGACGGCTTGGTCGTGGTTCCGGAGACCACCACGGGGGCGAACTGGCCCGAGGGTAAGGCCCTTCCCATGGACGTCGTCAACGCGTTCAACACCACCAGCGATCCGCTGGACGGCGTCGCCCAGTTGAGCACCGAGTGGCTCTTGAAGAACATGCCCGAGCTGACGAACGTCAAGTTCACCATGTACGCTCCTGTGTGCATGTCGGCGGCCCTCGCCGTCGCCGCCCAAGCCGTGGGTGATGGGCTTACCCACACGTGCCTTGTGCTCAAGAGCTGGCACAACCTGGAAGGCCGATACTACCAGGGCGGGGCCAACGCTGAAGACGCGATTCCCGGGACACCGGCGATTCGCAATCTCTGGGGCGCCCCGGCATCCTACGGCACGGCCCTCCAGTTCGCCGAGTACTGCCGCAAATACGGCAAGACCCACGATATGATGGCGCCGTTCATGGAGAATTCGAGAAGGAACGGCCTGATGTTCCCCGAAGGATACTGGGCGCAACACCGGCCGGAACGATTGACAGAGGAGGATTACCTCGTCGCTCGGTGGATAGCCAAACCGGCGAGCCTCTACGACAACGACATTCCGATCATGGTGTCCGGGGCATACCTGTTCACGACCGCGGAACGGGCTCAGTCGATGAAGCGGAAGCCGGTCTACATCCTCAACCATGCCACCAGCACGACCCAACCCAGGAGCCTCACGCCAACGCTCGACGAGGTCGAGGAAGACACCGCCAGGACGGCGAGGAAGATCTACGAAGGCGCGGGGATCACCGCCAAAGATCTCTCGTTCGAAAACATGTATGACGGCTTCTCCCTGTTCCACCAGTTCCATCTGGAAGGCCTTGGCTACCGGGGCATCAAGTTCGGCGAGGCGCTGGACTTTTACCAGACGGACATCAGCATCGAAGGGCCGAATCCAGTGTCACCCAGCGGCGGAAACATCGGGAGCGGCCGCAGCCGTTTCTGGATGCACACCGACTGCATCCAGCAGTTGCAGGGACGCGCGGGGGATCGGCAGGTCACCGGAGTGAAGCCTGAGATCGCGGTCTCCGGCGGCCCCATGCCGACGGGCGGCAGCTTCACCGTGTGGAGCGCCACTCCGGACTAGATGCAACGCCGGCCCGCTGGTTTGCGAATGCGTGGCCGTTGCACGGCGCCGAAACGAGAGAGGAACCTACTTGACGATTCTGATCAGCTTCGATATTGACGGTACGCTGGAGGTCGGCGACCCTCCCGGAGTCCTGACGTTGGACATGATGAGAATCGCCCAAGACAAAGGCTTCTGGATTGGCAGTTGCTCAGACCGTACGTTGAGCGGACAACGAGACCTTTGGGAACTGCACGAAATCCGAGTGGACTTCGTCGCCACCAAACCGATGCTCCCTGAGATCATGTCGAGGTTCAAGGCGGACGGCTACTACCACATAGGCGATCGAGAAGACCTCGACAAGAGGTACGCGCTTGCCGCGGGATTCGAGTTTCTGTGGCCGCACGAAGCCGTCTTGATGCCCTGGTTTCTACCAGAAGGCAGCCCTGAGACTGGATGAGACCTGTCGTGCCGCCGTTCGCATCTAGCGATTCGGCAGCCAATCGCCAGTCGGCGCCCAGGCCCGTCCTCGGTTGCTAACTAGATCGTGTTCGTTGCCCAGGTCTTGATGAGGTGATGGGCGATGGCGAGGGGTTGGGGCACGGAGAGCCTTTCGCTCCGTCCGTCCAAGGCAAGCAGGAGCTCATCGCGGTCGAACCACTGAACGTCGGCCATCTCCTCGCTGTCGATGCTTATTTCGGTCGTCGCCGCCTCGGCGTGGCAGCCGATCATGAGCGACGACGGGAACGGCCACGGCTGGGACGAGTGGTAACGGACGTTGCGGACTTCGATGCCTGCCTCCTCCCTGACCTCGCGGGCGACCGCCTCCTCGATTGACTCGCCCTGGTCGATGAAGCCGGCCAACGCGGAGTACATTCGCATCCGGGACAGGCGTCCCCGGGATTGTCCGAGCAGGCAACGATCCCCGTCGTGGACCAGCATGATGGCGACCGGGTCGGTGCGGGGGAAGTGCTGCGCTTTGCATTCGGGACACTGGCGGACGTGACCGCCGCGGCCCATCTCCGTCGCGGCGCCGCACACCGAGCAGAAACCGTGCCGGTTGTGCCAGTCCAACTGCGCACGCGCCTGCGCCACGATGCCCGTCTCCTGTAATTCGAGGATCGTCGCTGCTCTCCTGGCGTCGGAGAAGACGATCGACTTGTCAGTCGTGAACTCCTCCGCGGCGTCGTCCGTCTTCGGGACGTAAACGGCAAAGTGCGCTCGCCCATCCTGAAGACCCAGGAAGACAGGCGGTCCGTCGATGGCGAGTTCCTTCAGTTCGGCGGCGCCCAGCCACCTCAGACTCGGCGCCGATCCGTCGGTCATCGGCACTTCGAGTCCCCGCATGAGCAGGAATTTCGTGTCTGGGTCGAGTGTCCGTTCTTTCAGCCACGCCTCGTCACGGCGTTGTTGGTCACCACGGTCCAGGGGGTTGTCAGCGAATATGTGAGGTTGGTATGGCATAGAGATCTGTAGATTGTCCTCGCGTTCGAGTGGGGCAGACGACAGTGTAGGACCGGCGCCTAGTCGTGTCAATAAGATGCATCCAAGGCGGCTAACCGGGGTCGGGAAGTTCGTAGCGGCACATCCTCGTAGATCGACTGATCGTGCTCGGTTTGAAGCACGACGCCGGCGTGAAAATGAATCATCTAGGCTCCACGCGTATATCCACCGAGTGTATGACTCCGGTGAACTCGAACGGGGCGTCGTACAGGTCGGTGATCGGCGCCAGCTCGTCCCGACCTATATCTACTCCGCCGACCCTGGACGCACCCATTTCACGGGGAACACTGGCAACGCCGGCTGTTTCGCCGTTGAGGGTGAAGGTGAACGTCCCTGCCCCATCGCCTGCGCGCTCGAACTCAAGTCCCACGGTTATGCGCCCGTCGAGCAGCGTGTCTCGGGAGCGTCCGATCGTTGCGACGCCTGACGAGTTGTGAACGATGCACAGTCTTCCGTCCTGCACAAACAGCGAGAAGCCATCCAAGAATGATCCATGCGAGTAGATTACGCCTTCCGTGTCCGCTCCCGAGATTTCGATGTCCGCCGTCAATGTCCAGTCGCCCCTTCTGATTTGGGGCGCGTGGGCTGACGGCACGTGGACGTTTGGCGAGGCGAAGTGATAACTCAAGGACTCGTGGTAGGCGCCGGGCTGTCTGCTCGGTCCGGCCTTCTCGAAACTGCGGTCGTCCAGCGGCAACACCCCGTAGCGGCCCGCCTCCGTCCACCACAGGTCGATCATCTTGCGCAGACGTTCCGGTTCGGCCTCAGCCAAGTTGTTGGTCTCCGAGAAGTCCTGATCCAGGTTGTACAGCTCCCACTCTTCGCTGCTGTAGTCGGCGCCGAGTTCGTGCCGAGTGACGACCTTCCAGCCGTCGAACCAGAGGCCGCGATTGCCGATCATCTCGAAATACTGGATCGGTTTCTCGGTTGGGCCGTCTTTGTCGGCGAACGTGTACGCGAGACTCGTGCCGGAAATCGGCATCTGGTCATATCCGCCGTAGCTCGACCGTGGCTTGACGCCGGCCATCTCGAGTATCGTCGGCGCGATGTCGCTCACGTGGTGGAACTGGCGCCTGACGCCGCCTGCGTCTTTGACGCCCGAAGGATAGTGAACGATCAGCGGCACCCTGACGCCGCCCCCATGGGTGTCCTGCTTGTACCATCGAAGAGGGGTGTTCCCTACCTGCGACCACCCCCATGGGATGTCGGCGTAGCTTCTGGGTCCGCCAATGTCGTCCAGCGTGGTCTGTATTTCGTCGAAGTCCTCTTCCGGGTCAGGCCGACCTATGGCTTCGCCCAGGGTCTGCCCTTGATTCGTGGCGTTGCGAGTCGAGCTCGGTCCGGCATTCGTCACGCCGTACGGTCCGCCGTTTTGGCTGGTGCCGTTGTCCGCCGTGAGCACGATCACAGTGTTGTTCAGCTGGTCGATTTCACGCAGGTGGTCGACTAGGCGACCGATCTGGGCATCGGTGTGGTCCAGGAATCCGGCCCACGTCTCCTGCAATCGACACATGAACCGTTTCTCATTCTGGCTGAGATCCTCCCACGCCTTCACTCCCGGATTTCTCGGCGAGAGCTTGGTGTTCGAGGGGATGAGCCCCGACTCGATCTGCCGTTGGAAATACTGCTCGCGGATCACGTCCCACCCTTCGTCGAAACGGCCCCGGTACTTGTCGATGTACTCCTTCGGCGCCTGATGGGGGTAGTGCATCGCGCCCGGAGCGAAGTACATGAAGAACGGACTATCCGTATAGGTCGACTTCTGATCGCTGATGAATTCGATGGCGTGATCGACCAGGTCTTCGGTGAGATGATATCCCTGCTCCGGGGATTTCGGCGGGTAGACGGGGTGATTGTCGTAGGTCAGCTCCGGGTAGAACTGGTCGGTGGCGCCCGGCAGGAAGCCGTAGTAGCGGTCGAATCCACGCTGGAGCGGCCACCCCTCACGTGGACCGGCGGCCGAGTTGTGTTCGGAGGGGTTGAGATGCCACTTGCCAAGCGCAAAAGTGGCATATCCTTCTTCGCGCAGCATCTCCGCTAGGGTCGCGGCGTGCCTGCTGACCAGGGCTCGCGAGCTCGGGTACCCGGTATCATGGTAGTTGGCGATGTTGCCCATGCCGACGGAGTGGTGGTTCCGGCCCGTCAGCAGGGACGCTCGGGTCGGCGAACAGAGAGGCGTCACGTGAAAGTTGGAATACCGCAGCCCGTTGTCCGCCAACGCGTCCATGTTCGGAGTCTCGATAGTCGAGCCGAAACAGCCCAGGTTTCCGAATCCGGTGTCATCCAGAAGGATTACGAGGACATTCGGCGACTGACCGTCGCACGTCGGAGGGGGTGTCGGCCAGTCAGGGGTCGAATCCTGGTAGGTGACCCCTATCCGTCCCTGGAAAGGTTCCTCAGTTGCCATTGCTTTCTGCTCCGTGTCGGATAGATTCGTCCGCCTGACGCAGTCTTACCGTTTCTGTTTGAGGATGCCGTGTAATGAGGCGGCGGCCCTTCGACAGGCTCAGAGCCCGCCCTGAGCTTACCGAAGGGGCGAACGGTTTTGTGGCACGATCACGCCTAATCGGTATTGCTCCTCCCACTACGGAGAGGGTTGGTCGTTGAGAACAGTTACGCCTTCGGATGCAAGAGCGTCGCACTCGCTGGCTGTATGGCCGAGGACATTCACCAGGACGTCCCGGCTGTGCTGCCCCAGCAAGGGCGACGGCTTCCAATCCGACTTGTCGATGATGTTTCCTCGTATGGATTGCCCGTCGTATCGCTTCGGTCCTGTGTCGTAGTCGTCGAGGTCAACGAAGAAATCTCTTTCCGCCAGATGCGGGTCGCGCAGCAACTCTTGGTTGTTGGCAACCCTGCCCGCCGGAATTCCAGCTTCTTGGAGCAGCTTCATGATGCCGACCGGGTCTCGGCTCATCGTCCATTCGGAGATCACGGCATCGATGTGTTCCTCCGCCCGCTTCCTCTGGTCAAGGTTCGAGAATCGGCGATCGAGCAGTCTGTCGTCGCCGACGACGGAGCAGAGCGCCTGCCATTCGTCGTCGCTGGTCACGGCGATCGCGACCCAGTTGTCGTCGCCGTCAGCCCGGTAGGCGCCGTGGGGAGAGTAGTCGGAGTGCTTGTTGCCTTGCAGAGGAGGCACGTGAGAGTTGGCGGAGTTCGCGACCAGATACTCGCCGATCATGCACACGGGGCTGTCCGCGAGCGCCAAATCTATGTACTGGCCTCGACCCGAGACTCGACTTCTATGTAGATACGTCATGACGACGCCCACGAGGTTCAGGGCCGACACCGGGTCTGCGTACGACATTCCGGATTGGAGAGGTCTGCCGCGCTCGTAGCCTATCAGGGATGCGACGCCCGCCATCGACTCTGCGGTGGACCCGAAAGCGGGAAACTCCGCGTACGGTCCCTCCGCGCCAAAGCCGGGCATGGCGCACATCACGATGCTTGGGTTTGCGCGTCGCAAGACCTCGTATCCGAGATCGAGGTTGCGCATGACCCTTGGACGGAAGTTCTCGACGACGACGTCGGAGACCGACACGAGATCGAGGAAGATTCTTCGGCCCGCTTCGGTGTCGAGGCGCAAGCCAAGGCTTGTTTTGTTGCGGTTCAGCTTGGTGTAGAGACCGCCCATTCTGTCAGCGGGGAGCCGAGGGTCACCGACCTTAATGACTTCAGCCCCAAAATCTCCGAGTGTCCTCGTACCTAACGGGCCTGCCCAAACCCTGGTCAAGTCAACCACTCGAACGCCGTTCAGTGCTCCCTTGGATCGGGTCGTCGGGTTCTTGTCTCCCATCATTGACCGAGAATCTCTTTCGTGTGCTCTCCGAGCAACGGAGCTCTGCCGAGCGTCGGCGCCGTTCCCGGCGTTACAAACGGCAGAGTCGGATAGGTCGCCTTACCTGCCGCGGGATGACTGATCTCCTGAAAGAGTCCTCTGGCGTTGAATTGGGGGTCCGCAAGCACTTCGTCGAGGTCCAAGACCGGCGCAACCGGGAGCATCCAGTCTCTCGAAGCTTCCATGAATACGTCCTTTTTAGTTCGACCTTTCATCCACGTGATCAGGACTCTTTCCATCTCGTCTGCCAGATCGGCAAAGCCAGTCGCGTCGTCGAGATCCGAGTTTTCGACCAGATCTTCGCGACCGAGCATCAAACATACCTGCTCCCATATGGCCACGCTGCCCCCGCCGAAGGTCACGTTCCCGTCTTCAGCGGGCAAGGTCGCCAAACCGGGCGGGAAAGCTCGTGTCGAAAGGGCCGACTGTCTGTGGCCGTTCCGCATCCTCACGTTGCCGTCCATCTCCAGCGTAATCTGGTGCAGGTTCGTCATCGTTTCCAGCATGGACACTTCGACGAACCGCCCGCGGCCGTCCGTGGCTCGCTCGAAGAGCGCTATCTGGACCGCGTTGTACGCGTTGAGGCCGGTCAGGTAGTCCGGCTGCCGTCCGGGAAGCATCAGTGGTTCCTCGGAAGGGGCGCCGGTGATGTAGAGGTAACCTCCCAATGCGAGCTGGACGATAGGCGAGGACTTCCACCGCGAGTAAGGTCCCGTCAGTCCGAAAGGTGTGACGCAAAGATCGACGGGTCCTTGGTCGCCCGGGACAAGCCGTTCCGCGGACAGTCCGGTCCGCTCACGGTAGCCGTGGTCCCAATCCTCGATGAAGATGTCGGCTTTCGAGACCAAGGAACGTAGGTCGTCCATTCCGGACTCTGTTTCCCAGTCGAGCAGCACACTCTTTTTGCCCATGTTGTTGTACAGGTAGAGTGCGCTCGATTCTGAGCGGTTGTCGTCCGACAGCGAGGGGCCGATCCCGCGCGACCAGTCGCCCTGAGGCGGCCGTTCGACTTTGACGACCCGTGCGCCGAAGGCGGCCAGCAGCCTACCGCAATATGGGCCGGCGACCCCTTGGGCGACTTCCACCACCTCGACGCCATGGAGCGGCAGACCCTCTGTCTGCCGCTCGTTCGCATCCGTTGTGTCTTGCATATGTATAAGAAAGCCTATGGGCGCACGACGCGCTTTGGTCGCTCGGCGAGTTTCGCGAGCATGGGCTGAGCCAGCTTCACGAAAGTGCAGGCAAGCCTCCGGGTGTCTCGGGGATCGATCAGGTCCACGACATCGCCCTTGTGCGCCGCCCTGAACGGAGACCTCATCTTCAGCAACCTGTTCTCGATCATTTCCCGGTGGGCGTCCGGGTCCGGCGCGTTTTCGATCTCTCTCCGATATGCCGCAGCCACACCGCCCTCGATGGGTATGCCGCCCCACTCTCCGGCGGGCCAGCCGAATCTTAGGTTCAGTCCGTTCGGATGCCCGAGGCTGTTGGGCGCGTCTGCCGCTACACCGTAGGACTTCCGAACGTTGAACTCGATCTTCGGCACATCCGCCTCGGCGCTGGCGATGAGGGCACGTATTCCGCGCCTCATGGTCGCCTTGCGTTCGGCATGAGAGCCGAGCATGAATCCCGGCATGTCCAGGAATATTACCACGGGCAGATTGAAAGCGTCACAGAGGTCCACGAAGTGCGCGTACTTGTCGGCGCCGTCACCGTCCATCGCTCCCGCCAGTTTCGACGGATCGCTGCCGAGGACGCCGACGCTGTAGCCGTCGAGGCGAGCGAACCCCGTGATGATTGCGCCTGCCCAATGCCGTCGCATCTCGAAGAACTCGCCGTTGTCCACGACCATCTCGATGAGCTTTCGCGGGTCGTAGCTGCGTTTGCGGTTCGCCGGGATGATGTTCAGCAGCCCCTCGGGTCTTCGGTCTGGCGGGTCTCCGGTCTCCACTCTGGGCGCGACGTCGTTGGTCGTGTTGGGCAGGTAGGAGATGAACTTCTTGATCTGGTCCATCGCCTCTTCCTCGGTGTCGGCCTCGTTGTCGACCTGTCCGCTCTCGTGGACGTGCATCATGTGGCCGCCGAGCTCTTCTTTGTCGAGCTGTTCGCCGATGGCGCGACGCACGACCGGTGGACCGGACGGGAATATCTGCGACTGGCCTTTGACCATGACTGTGAAGTGAGACATCAAAGCGTGCGCGGCAGGCCATCCGGCGACGGCGCCCATGATCCCGGCGGCGCATGGCACCCGCCGCAAAACCTCGACGTTGCGCCACCACAGGCCGCCGTTCGGCAAGCCCATGTGCCCCGACGCCTCGTCGGACTTCGAGCTGTGACCGACGCCCTCAATGAGCTGGGCGTACGGGATGCCGTATTGGATGGCCAGCGGCTGAACGAAATCTTGTGGATTCTTGTGGACGTTGTGAGGACTGCCTCCCGAGATCGTGAAGTCGTCGCCGCCGACGGCGACTGGCCTGCCGTCGATCTCGCCCAACCCCATCACATAGCCGCCCGGCGAGAATGCAGTGAGGTTCCCTTCCGCGTCGAATTCGGCTGCTCCCACCATGGGTCCGGATTCGACAAAGGTGCCGGGGTCGATCATCTTCTCGATGCGTTCGCGGACGGTATACCGGCCTCCGCGATGTTGTCTTTCGATCCGTTCCGGACCGCCCATCTCACGGCCCAGCCCCCGGATATATTCGATGTCTTCTATCGCCTTCTCCCAAGGCATGCCGGGCTTCCAGGATTCTCGATTAGGGTCGATTGGCATGTAGCTCTCCTCTGGTTTGTCTAAGCGATATTGTTGTTGGCAGTCAAAATACGTGAGACCACAATTCACCGGCGATGATCTGACGTCGAGCGCGCGGGCCGGGGCGCTAACGGCCCCTGAATGTGGGTGTGCGCTTCTCCAGCCAGGATTGCCGCCCCTCCTGCTGGTCGTCGGTGCCTTTGACTCGGAGCGTCGACACCTCGTATTCGTACGCGAGTGAGTCGCGCAGGGTGTGTGTCAACGAGTACTCCGTCGCGTCCTTGTAGCCGCCGGCCGCCACGGTCGGGAGACCCGCGAGCATCTCGACGTATTCCGCGGCGCGGTCTTGGAACTCGTCCAGCGGCCAAACTCGGTTGGCCCAACCCCAGTCCAACGCCTTTTGAGCGTTCAGATGGCTACCTGTCATCAACATCTCAAGCGCCCTGCCCTGCCCGATGATTCGAGGCAGGAACCAAGACGATCCGCCGATCATGCCGATGGATCTGGTCACGCGGTGGTCGCCGACCTCGATGTTGTCGGCGCACAGCCGAAAGTCGCTCGCGCAGGCCAGCTCGAAGCCGTGCCCGAGCGCCCAGCCATACACGAGGGCCACGACGGGCTTGGGGAGCTCGCGCAACGACCTGATGAGGCGACGATGGACATGGAAATCGTCGACGCCCGGTTCCGGGTCCATGCCCTTCATGTCGTCGCCGGAGCAAAATGACCGTGTTCCTTGCCCTCGAATCGTGACTACTCGGACATCCGGATTGCTGCCAGCGTGGTCGATGAGCCACTGCACCTCGTGCAACGTCCGGAAGCTTACGGCATTGAGTCGCTCGGGCCGGTTGAGCGTGACTGAAAGCACGCCCGAGTCCGAGAGATCCCACAACACTCGTTTCCACTCTATCTTGTCAAGAGCCGTCATTTCTAACTCCTCATCTTGATTACGGCAGATCGGGCTGCAGCCCGAACACTATCTCACACTGGGGATGTGGCGCAGCAGGCGTCGAGCCACGGTCTCGTTGGATCTTCGGCACGGTCTACGCCACGGTACATCCCGTCCGGGTGACGCATCGCACTAAGGTTGTAAACGGCCTATGGCTGGTAAAAACAGTCTTCTGCCGAATCGAGAGGCTCGTAACCGAGCACCTCTTTGGGATGGGAGAGGTCTCGGTAGCTCCAACGATTGTCGGACACCGCGAAGAAGATGTCGTATTTGACGCTGTCCGGCGCGTCGATGCACAATCGGAGCATCCGGACCGTGTCCCTGTGACTCAGGTAGACGGAGTTCTCTCTGAAGGTCGTGGGCTTGTTTCCCGGACGGACGGCCCCAATTCGAACGTTGATGAACGACATTCCGTACTCGTCGGAGAAGTGCCTGCCGAGAGCCTCGCCCCAGACCTTCGTGGCGCCGTATAGGGATGCCGGTCGAACCTGCTCATGAGTAATCAGCGGGAGGTCCGCCGGGACTCGATCGTACTCGCCGTCGCGGATGTGCGAGTACGGCGGGACCTGTTCAAAGCTCTGGATCGTGCCTCCGCTGCTGGCGAACACAACCCGTGTGACGCCCGCCAGACGCGCCGCCTCGTAGACGTTGTACGTGCCTGCCACATTGAGGGCGTGATGTCCCTCCCAGTCCGATCCTCCGAGGTAGGCTGCCAGATGCACCACGACGTCCTGTCCTTCGAACGCGGGCTTGATCGCCTCCGGATCGGCGATATCGGCCTGAAAATTAGTCACACCATCGACGTGCCTTCGGTTCAGGGCTGTCAACTCGTAGCCCCCGACCTGTTGCAGATGATCTTTCAGGATGCCGCCGATCAGGCCGCTCATACCCGTGATCAGGACTCTTTTCAGCACCCTTCACCTCCCGTGCGACGCTTCGCGGAATTCGGAATCGCTCGATCTCCGGCATCATCCTCCCGATGGCTGACGGCTCGGTCGCCGCATGCTTGGTTGGCGCCTACTGTATTCGTCGGCGCCAATCGTGTCAAAGAACATGCTCCGCTTGTGGGGCGTGCGGCTCAGCCGTTGACAACGCCGCCGACCGGCACTAGAGTTTGGGGCGCCTCGGATTGCCAATTCACTGGAGGGGTCCAGCGCCGTCCGGGACATCCGACACCTACTTCTTGTGCATTGTTCAACACGCCGCGTGTGGCGCGAAACACCGAAATTGTGAATCAAGACAACCCCGTCGAGGAGGACACCGTGGACATAGGATTGATGGTTGAAGGACAGAACGGACTCACTTGGGAGCGCTGGAGCCATATCTTGGCGCTGGCGGAGGAGGTCAAATTCCCGTCCGTTTTCCGCTCGGATCACTACGTCATCGGAACCTACAAGCAATCGCTCGAAGCCTACTTGTCCTTCGTGGTGGCGGCCAAGGAAACCAGCACAATTCGATTCGGTCCGCTCGTCACTCCGTTGACCTTCCGATCGCCGGTCGACATCGGACGAATGGCCGCACAGATCGACGAGCTCAGCGGCGGACGATTCGTGATGGGTCTCGGCGCCGGATGGCATGAGCCCGAGCACCTCGCATATGGCATTCGCTTCCCTCCGATTCGGGAGCGATTCGACCGACTGGACGAAGGAATCAACGTGATCCAGGCGCTGTGGTCCGAAGGTCCCGCCTCCTACAAAGGGAAGTACTACGAGGTCAAGGACATCGACTGTCTGCCGAAACCTGCGCCCGGCGGCGCTCCGATCCTGATCGGAGGGGCCGGAGAAAAGCGGACGTTGGCGCTCGTGGCCAAGTACGCCACCGAGTGGAACTGCGTCAACCTGGAGCCGGAAGCTTACGCACACAAAAAGGCCGTGCTGGAGCAACACTGCGAAGCCATCGGACGCGATCCCGCGACGATCAAACGATCGATGATGATCTTCGGGCTGATGGGTCCGAGCAAGCAAGTGCTCGACGACGTCACCCGACGATTCAAGGACTCAACTCCGGCGAACCAATCGACCTCGATCGAGGAATTCCAAGCGCGATCACGAGAGCGCGGGATGATCGTCGGCCAGACCGAAGAGGTCGTGGATCGGCTCGGCCAATTGGCCGAATTGGGCGTCGAGGAGGTCGAATTCGAGCACCTGAACTACGACTCGGACGAGGGGCCGCGGTACCTCGCATCGGACGTCGCGCCGAAGGTGGCCGCGCTTTAGATCGAGAGGCGCCATTGACGGATTAACGAGAGCTCGGGTCGCTTGACCCTCTCCAGGCTGGCAGATATTATGGTGCGCAGGTGGGTGATTATGAAACTACTATTCATATGCCGCGACGGACTGGAAGACTCGCTGCTAAGCACGGTGGCGATGGCGACGGAGGCTCGCAAAACATCCGACGGAGACGAAGTCGGCATCCTGTTTACCGGCGAGGCTGTTGCCGCCCTCGCGGGGCAGTCATTCGACTGGTCGCCGCTGCTTCGTGATTGGGGCACGCGGATGCTGGTGTCTCGGAACGCCACCGAGATGGGGTATCCTCTGGCAAACCCCAGGGATATCCGCTGGACCAAGCCACGCCAACTCCTGCCAGCCGCCCGAGAGGCGGGAGTTCGTCTCATCGCCTGCCCCCTCTGGTCGAAACTGTTAGGCGTCGAGGATAAGTTGCCAGAGGAGCTGGAGCGTCCGGACATGGCGGCGCTCATCCAAGAGTTGAGGCAGTCTGACAAAGTCATCGGCAGTTTCTAAAAGGAGAGCTTCATGGGATGGACCGAATGGACACAGCCCCCGGAATTTCGGTGCCCGGTGCACGTCATCTACGAGAAAAAGCACAACGAAGAATTGGGCGGAGGCATCGCCCGCCTCACCATGAACCGGCCCGAAGTTCTCAACGCCTTCACCGGCCAGACGTACTTGGAATTCGCCCGGGCTTTCAGGGATGCAGAAGAGGACGTTACGATCGCAGCCATCATCCTCGCCGGCTCCGGCGGCCACTTCTCCAGCGGAGGCGACGTCACCTGGGAGGCCGAGGCCAGCTTCGAGGATTCGGCTGGTTCTGAGCCCGCGTTGAACCGGCTGGTGCGACTCTGCCCCAAGGTGGTTATCGCGGCCGTGGAAGGATACTCGATCGGCGGCGGCAACCATCTGGCCTACACATGCGACATCACCATCGCAGCCGACACCGCCATTTTCGGACACAACGGCGTCCGGGTCGGCAGCCCGCACCACGGGTACACGGTGGCGCTCGCCGCCCTGACGATCGGGATGAAGCGGGCCAAAGAGATGCACTTCTTTTTGCCGCGCTACACGGCCCAGGAAGCCTTCCAGATGGGCATGGTCAACAAAGTGGTGCCCGAGGAGGCGCTGGCGGCCGAGGTGGACAAGTGGTGCGAGCAGCTTCTGACCATGAGTCCCACCTGCGTGCAGCTCCGCAAGCGGTCTTTCAACGCATTGATGGAGATGATGAGGGCGTTTACGGGACCTCATGGAGAGATGCTCCGGACGCATGCGCCCGACTTCATGGGCAGCGAAGAACGCAAAGAGTGCCTCAACGCTTTCACCGAGATGCGGACTCCGCGTCCGTACGCGGCCTATGCAGCGGAGCACGGCGGATAGGCACACCTAAGAATTATGGCAGAGGGTACTCATGGAGCTGACTTTAAGCGGGAAGAACGCCATCGTCACAGGCGGTGGCTCCAACATCGGTCAGAGCATCGCACTGACCCTGGCGGATGAAGGGGCCAACCTCGCCATCTTCGATCTCGACGAGACGGCAGCCCTTGGGGTGATCCAGGAAGCCAAAAAGGCAGGAGCATCCGGAGATATGGCCGCGTACGGCACCGATTTGACGGACCGGCTGCAAGTGGAAGCGTCGGTCGGTCGGGTCGTAGAAAAGTTCGAGCAGATCGACATACTGATCAACTGCGTGGGCGGTGACGAGGCGGGACCCTTCCTTGGTCAGCCGCCTGAGTTGCACGAGAAGCTGGTCAACCTCAACTACATGAGCGTCGTCCACTGTATGCGGACGATACTGCCTCATATGGTAGAGCGCGGCTACGGCCGCATCGTCAGTCTGGCGTCCGACGCGGGCCGCATGGGCGAATTCCACGAAGCGGTGTACTCCGGCGCAAAAGCAGGAGTAATCGCGCTGACCAAGTCCCTGGCGAGGGAGGTCGGCAGGCACGACGTAACCCTCAACGTCGTCTGTCCAGGACTCACCATCCCCGAGGACCCCGAAGCTGTCCCTGAGACGAGCTTGTTGTGGGCCGGGGATGCGATCGACTTCTGGACGCCCGAGCGGCGAGCAAGCGCCGCTCGTCGTTACGCTCTGCGCCGCCTGGGCAATGCGCAGGATGTGGCCAACGTGGTCGTCTTCCTGGCCTCAGATCGGTGCAACTTCGTCACCGGGCAGACCTGGAGCGTCAGCGGCGGCTACACCATGA
>CAZPQQ010000055.1:0-7596 GCA_964588665.1 uncultured Dehalococcoidia bacterium
CGTCAACGGTCGCCTTCCGAATTTGAAACAGGTGATCTCGGCAATTGTTCACAAGTTCTGAGGCGGACGGCTCAGGATGGTAATCGGAGAGCCGTTGCTTGGAAGTTCCGACGCATCGGCGTCCCGGCTTTATCGGGACCTGTCGAAGGGCCGTCCGACTCTCCGACCGAGTGGCCAACCCCTAACGCGTCGTAGCAGACCGAATACGGTATGATGAGACACCCTTTCGTCAGAGGTCCATCAGCATAACTCTCCGCACTGGCCCACCGATTCTTGCCGCGATGCTGGTCGCCGTAGTTTGGCTAATGGCATCCGTGGGTTGCTCGACACCGTCCGACCAGACCTTCAGCGGCACTGCTCTGAACGACGACGCTGCCGCCTACGAATTCCGACTCGACGACCAGTTCGGGAACCCGGTCAGCCTGCGAGACTTCCGCGGCGCGATCGTCGTTCTAACGTTCATGTACACCAACTGCCCCGACGTGTGCCCCATAGTCACGACCCAACTCGACCAAATCTACGCCGCGTTGGACGACGAGGCTGACGAAGTCGACGTCGTTGCCGTCAGCGTCGATCCCGAACGCGACACGGTCGACGAAGCCCGTCAATACCTGGAGCGCTGGGATCACGCGGACGACTGGAAATTCCTTGTCGGAGACCGCGAACTGCTCGAACCGATCTGGGCCGCATACTATCTCGCTCCGATCTCCGAGGCGGGCGGGCCGCTGGACGCACTGCGCCAACTCTCGACCGAGTCCTACCTGGTCGGTCACTCCACTCCCGTGTACCTAATCGATCGGGACGGCCGGCGGCGCGTGGTGTTCACACAGCCGCTGGATCCCGAAAGAGTTCATCACGACATCAACCTCCTCCTCGCCGAGTGACCGCCTCGGGCGATTCGTCCTCCTATCGCAGTTCGAAACGCTTCCCGGCACGGACGCCACAATCACATGAGTATAATGACGGCGTCCATATCGGGAACGACGACGCAGTAAAGCGCCCACATGGAGAGGCTGACCATGGGCCAGGCTAGCGCCAATTATCGCCCCCACATACAAGCGCTCATCGAGCGCGTAGAGGAAGCGGCCGCCGACCCGAGATACGCTGCCCGCAAGGATATGTACACGCGTCATAACGGTCTCGAAAAGGTACGCAAGGTTCCCGTGTGCGTTCATTTGCACCGGGACTACCGCCTGGTTTGGCAGGAGCTAATCCCGCCGGACACGTTGGTTTCTCGAGACGCCCTCGAGCGCGACATCGAAGTGCAGCTTCGGCAGAAACTCTACAAACACGACTGCATCCCCGACGACGAGGTGCTGCTGCCAACCGTGTGGGTCTCGCCCGTGCGGCCAGACGGATCTCAGCAGAAGGCCGCCGGACCGGGTTTGGGCGCCGACGACCGAACCCACGGCTCGCGCAGTCAGGGCGACGCTCGACTGTGGGGCTTGCCGTTCCGGGTGGACGCCACCGACGACCCCGGCGGCGCGTACAAAGTTGCGCCGGTGGTGACGACCACAGAGGACATGGCCTGCCTTCATCATCCTCGATACGAGGTTGACACCAAGGCAACCGCAGCCTTGTTGGAACGCGCGGCTGAGATCGTGGACGGCCGTCTGCCGGTCAAGCTGGCCACCGACGAACTAGCCGCGAGTCCATCGGAGACGGTCGTGAGCCTGATGGGCATCGAGGCAGTGCTCTACGGCGTGATCGACAGGCCGGAATTCATCCACGAGATGATGAATCTCGTGACCGAAGGCTACATAGCCTACCACCGCGACCGACAGGCGGCAGGCGCCATCGACCCAGAGGCTAGCTGGGGATTTCGGACCCACTACGAAGAGCTCGACGAGGCGGAAGATCCGGGATCGATCGCCAGTTCGTGGTGGTACGTCAGCGCTCAGAGCCTCTCCGGGTTGTCCCCCGACATGTATGCCGAGTTCCTCCAGCCGTACCACGACCGGTTGGCGCAGGAGTTGGGCGACAACCGCGTCTACTACCACGGCTGCGAAGACCTCACGGAAAAGCTGCCGATCATCCGCCAGCTCCCGAATCTGCGACGATTCCACATCTCCCCCTGGACCGACCTCGAAGCCGCCGTCGATCAGCTTGGCCGCGACTTCGTTCTGGAGACGCACATCGCCTACGCCGACGTTCTGTACACGCACACGCCCTCGCAAATGCGGTCGGCGCTAGAGCGGATCATGGACATCGCCGGCGACTGCGTCATCGACATCAACCTGGGCGACGTCGAGACCGTCCGCGGCGACCCTTCGGTGCTCACGACCTGGGCACGGATCGCGCAGGAAGTAACCGAGAGCTACGCGTAAGATGCCAATCCGAAGCACGAACCGGGCTCGGGATGCTCTGCGAACGCGGCCCTGGCTAATCCCGGACAGGCAAGCAAGCCTGATTGACGGCTGTCGGGCTCAGTCCTATACTTCGACCGCCGACTGATGCTATGTACGAAGCGCGGGGAGATGATAATGAAAATCACCGCCATCGATACCGTTCCTATAGCCATACCGTACGTTTCGCCATGGCGCAACCGGCACACCGAAGAGGCCGGCCAAGCCTATGGCCAACCTCGAAACGACGATCTTGAAAGTGCACACCGGTGACGGCCTGATCGGCATCGGCGAGGCCAAGGGCGACGACGTTTCCGGCCTCGTGGCGATCCGCGTGGCGCCGATGCTCGAAGGCAAAGACCCGCTTCAGATCGAGACGCTGCTGTCAGAGGTCGAAGCCGTTTTCGGACCGTCGACGATCCTCGCCGGCATCGACTTCGCTCTTCACGACATCGTAGGCAAGGCGCTCAGCGTGCCTGTATACCAGCTCCTCGGCGGCAAGTTCCGTGAGAAGGTTCCCCTGGCCTGGACGATCGCATATCGGTCGCTGGAGGAGCAGATCGTGGACGCGCGCGAGCACGTCGAGCAGGGCTTCACCAACGTGCTGAAGATGAAGGTCGGCGTGGCTGGAGACCTGGAGCGCGTGCTCCGTGTGGCCGAGATAGCGGGCGACATTCCAATCCGGCCGGACAGCAACATGGGGCACGACAAGGCCACTTCCATCAAGCAGACCCTGGAAATGAAGGCCAACGGCGTCAAGATCGAATTGCTAGAGTACCCGTCTCCGTCGAATTGGGACGACTACCAGGAGATATCCGAAACCGTGGGCGAGGGCATCTCCGTGCACGCAGGCTGGAAGTCGCTTGGCGATCTGGCGGGCATCATGGCCGCTGGCAAGTCGGGCATCCGATGCGTGAACATCATGCCGACGAACTGGGGCATCCGGCGCACGGCGCAGATCGCCGGCGCGCTCGAGTGCGCGGGCATCGGCTGGACCATGGGCACCAGCCACGACTCCGGCATCAAATCCGCCGCGTCGCTTCACCTGGCGACGGCGATCCGCAACCACGTCTACCCGGTCGACATCAACGGACCGCTCCTGCGCGTCAGCGACGTCTTGAAAGACCCTCTGAAGCTCGAAGCGGGCTTCGGCGTCGCCCCCGACAGCCCAGGACTGGGTATTGAGCTCGACGAAGACGCATTGCGGGAGTACGCGGTGTAAGCCGAACACGGTCCAGGCTCGGTCCAAGGATCGACGCCGCGCATGAGCCGAACGACTCGCGAGCTAGGCGCCTTGGCCGTTTACGGCCAAGCCTTGCACCCACTCCGCCCTGGATGCTTGCGTCCGTTACCGTCTCGCGCTGAGCGGCTCCGTGCCGATGACGTCGCGCTCGGCCAACGATTGCAGCTCTTCCGGCGCGAGCCCGAGGACCTCTCCCAGCACGTAGTCGTTGTGTTGACCCAGCCCTGGGGCGGGAAGCCGAATGTGCACCGGCGTGCCCGACATCTTCCAAGGCATGCCTATCTGGGCATGGGTCCCCGCATCAGGGTGGGTGACCTCCTCGAAGAAGCCGCGCGCCTGAAAATGCGGGTCTTCGTGTATCTGCCGGTTGGAAAGCACGGCGCCAGCGGGGACGCCCCGTTCCTGCAGCAGTTGCATCGCATCGTACTGCTCGTGACGTCGGGTCCAGTCTCCGATCAGCTCGTCCAGTGCATCTTCGTTCGCCTTGCGGTCCGACATCGTGCTGAATCGCTCGTCATCGGCCAAGCCCATGGCCGCGCGCAAAGCCTCGAACTGGTCGTCGGTGGTCGCCGTTATCGCGACCCACGCCTCTTCTCCGTTGCATTGGTAGACGCCGTGGGGCGCGAATTCCGGATGCCTGTTGCCGACGGACGACAGAACGCGATCGTTCATCGTATACTCGAAAACTAGCTCGGGCAGGACGGATGCGAACGCTTCCCGTTGAGACAGGTCGATCTGCTGACCTTCGCCGGTCTGCATCCGATGCCACAGCGCGGTTGAAACGGCGGCGGCGCCGAACAGACCGCCGGTCGGGTCGCCGTAGAACACACCGGTGTCGATCGGAACTTCGCCGGGATAGCCAGTCACGCTGGATAGCCCGGACATCGCCTCCTGGGTAAGCCCATATGCGGCGTACCCCTTCTCCGGACCGTTGCTTCCGAAACCTGGGAGCGAGATACAGATGATGTCCGGTCTAAGCTTTCGGCAACTCTCGTAGTCCAAACCCAGCCTTCCCATAACGCCGACGCTGAAGTTCTCGACCACGATGTCAGAGACCGCGACCAACTCTCTGATCAATTCACGCCCGTCATCGGATCGCAAATCCAGGGTCAGGCCGAGTTTGTTCCGGTTGTACGCGTTGAATCGCCCGGCGCGGTTGTACGGGCGTTCGCCGGGCTCGCCGTCCGGATACAGGCGCATTCTGGCGCCTGGGACGTACTTGGCGGGACCACGTTCGGGATCGGTGCGACTGACGGACTCGACCTTGATGACCTCCGCGCCGAAATCGCCCAGCAGCCGCGCGCAGAACGGGCCGGCCCACACGTGCGAGAAGTCGAGAACGCGGACGCCCTCCAGCGGAAGCATGCTCATGCGTCCATCCACCTCCATGCCATTGATGCGAATCCGATCATCGATACTGGGCCAGGAGTTCGTCGTTGTGTTCTCCGAGCAACGGCGCCCGTTCGAACTCGAACGGTGTCCCGCTCATTACGGACGGCGCCCCCGGGTACGGCAGTTCGCCGGCCTCGGGGTGGTCGATCTGCTCGAAAAACTCCCGCGAACGAAGCTGCGGCGAGGCCAGAAGATCGGGCGCGGTGGCCAAATAGCCGAAAGGAAGCCCCTCCGCTTGCGCCAGATGGTAGACCTTTTCCTTGGTCTGTCCGGACAGCCAGCCCTGGAACATCCCGTCCAACTCTTCGACGCTCTCGGCCCTGCCGTCAGGGGTCGTGTACTTCGGATCCGCGAACCCGGTCACGCCCACTTTGTCCATCATCCTCACGAACATCGACCACCAGTCCGCCGACGGGCGGCTGTACGCGAGTATGTATCCGTCTTTGACCGGCCACACACCGTTTGGCCACGGATGGCCGTCCGCCCCGCGCCTCTCCGCGATGCGGTTCGTGTAGACCCACTGCATCGCGGCCATGCCGATAACGGCGGTGGCCCCCTCGATCAGCGACACGTCGACGTGCTGGCCTTTTCCGGTTCTCGTGCGGGCGATGAGCGCGTTCATCGCCGCAAGATACCCGTTGAGCCCACCATGGTATTCGGATAGGTTTCCGCCCTTCTTGAGGGGCTCGCGGCCTGGACGTCCGGCCAGGTACAGCTCACCGCTGAGGGCGTGCACCACCATGTCGGAGCCCACGAAATCGCGATACGGTCCGTACTGGCCAAAAGGTGTAATCGAGACGCCCACCAACCCGGGATTCACTTTTGCCAATTCCTGATAACCGAGCCCGAGCGAGTCCAACTCGCCAGGCGGATAATTCTCGACGACGATATCCGCGTCTTCGGCCATTTTCCGCACGATGGCGGCATCGCGATCGTCGTGCAGATCGAGCGTGACGCTCTTCTTCCCGGTGTTGAGGTACAAGAACAGGCCGCTGCCTTCGTCGTCCGGCGTGTCGCCGCGAAACGGCCCGACGCGCCGGGCCGCATCGCCGCCGGGCGACTCGATCTTTGTAACGCTCGTTCCCAATCCGGCCAACAGTTTCCCACAATAGGGACCGGATATGCCCTCGGCGATCTCCAGTGCCTTCATGCCATCGAGCGCTGTCCTCATATGTTCGGAAATCCTCTCGTGCTCCGGACGCCATCCACATCGGTGATATCGAGAACGGGTGGACGGAAAAGCGGATGTTGGATAAAATGCAAGCTCAGTTTAGCATGAGGCCAAGCCATCGAGGAGCGCATCATGGGCAGCGGTGAAGAGATTCGCTGGGAGTACGAAGCGGTCGAGATCGGGCAGACCGGCCCGCCGTTCACGTTGGAGATCACCGACGAGCTAATCGCACGGTACGCGCAGATCGTAAGAAATCCGAACCCGGCGTACAGCGAGGACGGCGCCGAAGAACGGGACCGGCAGTTGAAGCTGGCAATGCCGACCATGATCTTCCGGATCGCGCCGCTGCGTCGCTGGGACATCGCCGCCGCGAACGGTTTCACGGCGCTGGAGCGCGTCAGCGAGAACTCACGCCAAACCCCGTTCGCCAAATGCGAGGTTCGGTGGCTCGCCCCCATCCGCGTCAACGACGTAATCACCAGCTACGGCCACATCGTGGACAAGCAGGTGCGCAGGGGCAACAAGTTCGTCACGTTCCGGATCGAAGCCAGCAACCAAAACGACCAGAAAGTAGCCGAGTACGACTACACCTGCATATTCGAGTACGCCAAGGGCCAGCACACCCGAGAGTAGGAGGGCAGTCGCGCCGGGCCCGACCTGAAGGCCGAGGCCACCGCGACGCTCACAGCGCTGGTGCTCTGGACCGCTTAAGCGGTCGAAGTCTGACGTCAACCAACAACCCAGAATCCCGATCGGAGGACCAATGGCCACGAACACAAAAGCCGTCACATTCGACAACTTACTGGTTGGAGACGAGCTGCCTTCGTTCGAGATCGACGAGACCCAGGACACCATCAACGGGGCCAGGCTTATCGAAGACCACGACCAGGAGATCCCCCGCAACATCCACACCGACCCCGAATTCGCCAAAGAGGGCTTGTTCGCGGGAACCGTCAACGCGGGCATCACGACGATGGCCTACGTCAACCAGATGCTGGAGCAGTGGTTCCCAGCCAGCAACCTGTACGACGGCGGGCGTCTGGAGTTCAAGGCGATCGATCCCTTCCGACCGGGCGACACCGTGACCTTCACCGGCAAAATAGCCGGCAAGCGTGAGGAGAACGGCAAGAAGATCGTCGACTGCAAGATCGAGGGGCACAACCAACTCGGCAAGATCATGGGCGTCGCCGAGGCAACTCTCGTCCTGCAAGAGTAGCTTCTCGGCGTCGAGAGTTCCTCCTTTCGCATCCGATAGAAATCCCCGTTCTCGGCGGGCCGCTTCCACTCGCACGGGGTGAACCCGCGCGCAACACCGTTCGGGGTGACCGATCTTTGTTTTCCCGTTCGGGGTGAGCCTGTCGAACCCCAGGCCCACCCGAGCCTTCGACAAGCTCGGGCCGAACGGGGAAGTGCTCGGTTCTAGTTGTTCGCAAATACAACGCAGG
>CAZPQQ010000055.1:7696-21802 GCA_964588665.1 uncultured Dehalococcoidia bacterium
AGGCGGATGGGGGCGTCCCCCAGAAACCCTCGCGGGCGGGTGGGCCAAACCAACGTGGTCTCCGAGTGGCCTCCCATCAAAGTTCTCAGGAGCGGCCCTAGCTGCTCATCGGCAGCTCCACCCCCAAGCCTTGCTCCTTGGCCTTGCCGTACACGTACGCCGCGGCGGCGACGTCGCTCACGGCCAGCCCCTGCGACTCGAACAACGTGATGCTGTCGGACGATTCTCGGCCCTTGACTCGGCCCACCACAACGTCTGACAGCTCCTTGATCTGGCTCCAGCGCACACGTCCGCGCTCGATCGGGTAGAGCAGATCGCCCGCCTCGACCTGAGCGTCCTCGATGCTGTCGACGATGATCGTGTCCGCTTTGCGTATCACGTTGTCGTCGACCTCCTGCCGGATCCAGTGATTGCTGCCGGCGGCGTTGACGTGCTGTCCCGGCTGGAGCCAGTCGCCCAGCAACACAGGGGTCCTCGACGTGGTCATCGTGATCACGATGTCTGAGTCTGTGACCGCCTCTTCGGCAGTCGCGACCTGCGTGATCTCGACGCCAAGCTCGGCGCCCATCTCTTCGATGAACCCCTTCACCGACTCTTCGACCCGGTCGTAGGCCTTAACTGCCGTGACGTTTCGCACTCCGCACACGCCGGCGAGCTGCGCTCGGCCCTGGTTGCCCGTGCCGATGATGCCGACCGTGGCAGCGTTCTCGCGAGCCATGCACTTGGTCGCGACCGCGCTCACGGCGCCGGTCCGGAGCTGCGTCAGACGGCCGCCCTGCACCATGGCCAGCAAGTCGCCCGTGTTGCTGTCATAGAGGATGACGAGGAATCGAGTGCCCGCCCTGAAGCTTTGGAGCCCCGCCAGCCACTGGCCGGTCCCGCAGCCCGCCTCGAGCACACGCCGCGCGTGGATGCTCCGTGACAGGTCCGCCAGCGCCGCGCCGATGCCAATCGACGGCTGCGACGCGAACCTGCGGTCGTATCGTGACGCGATCCGGTCGTAGTCGATGCGCTCGGGCTTATGGGGAGACACCCGCATCACTCCTGATTGATGTGGCGGTGCGCCGCCCTACTCTCTGGGTGGCGGCGCGTCCTCGTCGCCTTCCTGGTACACGTGGAGTCCCTCGGAGTCCGTGGTCGCCAGGCGGAACGACGTCTCATCGCCTTGAGTCAGGATGTAGTGCTTCAAACCTCTGGGAACGAACATGATGTCGCCCCGTTTGACGTGGTAGATAGGCCGTTTCTCGCCCAGGTCCCAGGTCAGTTCGCCCTTCAGGATGGTCCACCACTCGTCGAACTCAGGATGCCAATGTGCGTTATGCGGAGTCCCTGGCGCGCTGTAGATCAGATTCGCCGTGTTCAGCTGATTCTGCACGACGCTCGACACCCACTGCGGCTCGCCCTTCTGCGCTATGACCGCGTCCAACGTGGTGTGCAACAAGTTGGGCGGCGCCGACTGGTCTGGGAACGGAACGATCTCGGAGCTTCGCTCGTTCTTGCTCTCGTGGTTCGATCCGATCTTGCTGACGTGCAGCCTCACGGACGATCCGGCGCCAACGGTCCGTATGAGATGGCGATCGCCGGCTGGGGCCAAGACGATGTCGCCTTTACCGGCGCTGATGATCGGGTAGTCGCCGATCTCAAACTCCAGATCGCCTTTGAGGATAACCCAGAATTCGTCGAAGTCCGGATGGTAATGGTGGTCGTTTACCGCCCCGGGAACGTCGCAGATCAAACCCACGTTGTTGCGTCCGTCTGTGAAGAGCGGCTCGTACCAGGGACCTTCGCCTTTTTCGGCGATCAGCTCCTCGGTCTTGATGTGCAGAGGTTCTGTGCTGACTTCGAGCATCGGTCGCCCCCTATCCGCCCTGCAAGGCTTTCACGATGGCCTCGCCTTCTCGGCGCCAGTAGGAATACAGAATCGAAATGTCCGTGCCCACCGAGAAGTGCCTGACCCCCATGTCGAGGTATTCCTTGGTCTCGTCGGCTGACTGGATTTCGGCCCGTGTCGGTATGCCCATTTTGACGGACAGCTCGAAGGTCTTCTTCTTCGCCGCGACGACATCAGGGTGGTTCATCTCACGGGGGTGGCCGATGTTCATGGAAAAGTCCGCTCCACCCCATTGTGTCATCGCCACTCCGGGCTCCGAGAGGATCTCCTCAAGGACGTCAACCGCGCCCTTCTTCTCGATCATGAACGCGAGGACCGTGTCCCCCAAGGAGTCCACGTATTCGGGCGTGCCGCCGTAGCCCATGTACGAATTCCGGCGCATGGCGACGCCGTAATGGCCGCCGTGGTCGGGGTGATCGGGGCGAGCGGCCTGAATGCACTCACGCACCTCTTCCATGTTGCGTGTGTCCGTGAACAGTATGCTGCTGAATCCCGCGCCGATGGCTCGTTGAGCCAGGTACGGCATCAGGCTCTGGTCGATCTTGCACATGCTCCCCATGCCGTACAGCTCCGCGGCCCTGCACAGGTTGTCGAAGTCGTGGAGGTCGGACGGCCCGTACTCGGCCACGAATTCTACGTAGTCGTACAAACCCGTGTGCCCGATGGCTTCCACCGCCGACGGCCATACGCTGTGAATGTGGGTGCTCAGGGTGGGTTCTCCGGCGTCCAGTTTCTGTTTAAGCAGGTTTGGTCTCATGTCGCTTGCCTCTCAGGTAAGGTTGTGTCGCCCAGGGTATCAGAAATCACGAAAGAGCCGTCACACGCGCCCCATATAGCGTCTTCGCCAACTGACATTTTCACTGAACAGTTGGCTGCTGACCCAACGTTTGAACATCCTCAATCCACTTGGTAAGTGTGGACTGATGTCTCTGTGGATGTTAGGCTAGCCCGACCTTGACGCGTGCGCAGCGACTTGGCATTCCTGTCGAGATTGGCGGTCAACGTGCCGACTTGGACACTGCGTCAGAGGAGAGAATCTCGTTGAACCCTGTGGCTGCCAGAGGCGCCCTGCCGAAGGACATCCGATGCAAGCATTGCGAGTCGGTCAGACTCTACCGTCACGGGTTCACGGCGACCGGCGTCCGGAGGTACAAGTGCCGGGACTGCGGCCTGACTTTCATCGGCGCCGACGCTCTTCCTCGGATGAGGATCCCGATCGTAATAGTCGGAGCGGCGGTGAGCATGTTCTACGAGGGACTCTCCCTCAACGCGATCCGCCGCCAGTTGAACCGGATTTACGAGTTCCAACCCTCGGACTCCACGGTGTATGACTGGGCGCTAAGATTCACCAGAACTTCGCTCGACGTGACGCAGGACCTGGCGCCTGAAGCAGGCGCCAGGTGGATAGCGCATGAGACCGAGATGCGAATCGGCGGGCGAACCGTGTGGGCCTGGGACGTCTTCGATGAGGACACGCGGTTCCTGCTTGCGTCCCAACTGTCATCCGCGCGGTGTTCGGGAGACGCTCGTCGATGGATGAATCTCGCATTTCAACGGGCGGGCCGAACGCCGGAGCGGATCATGACTGACAACATGGCGCGGCTCCTGGACCGCATCGAGCGGGTGGATGACTCGCACGCGGAGCACACGATAGGCGCCCCATTCATGACAGTACGATCGACCCAGGCGACGGACGGCATCCGGCAGACATTGACGGGCAGAACAAAGGTGATGCGCGGCATGGCGAACATCGCCGCAGCGGAGTTGGTGATAGGCGGCTGGCACGTCCATTACAACTGCCTGAGACCCCACGAGGCGTTAGACGGGGCGACCCCTGCGACCGCGGCTGGGGTATACACGAGCTTCAAGAACTGGACGGACATCGTGAGGAAGGGCGCAGAGACGAGTTCGATGCCGGATTGATTCCACACGAACGGAGTGGAATCCAGCCTTCTGACGGTTGACACAAGACACACCACTATCTATGATTTCGCTAGCGTAGTATATGGAGCCAATAGGCGTGATTTTGAATGTCGTGCCGTTGCCCACAGGAGGCGTAGATGGATTTCACGTATCAGTACACGGACGAGCAGCAAGACTTCCGCAACGAAGTCCGATCATGGCTCGCGGAGAACATCCCCACGGACATGCGAGCCCCCGTCGACCGGATGGAGCTCACGGACGTGCAGTATGACTTCTGGCGCGAGATGCACAAGACCCTTGCCGCGAAGGGTTGGCTGTACCCGACATACCCGAAAGAGTATGGCGGAGGCGGCCTGAGCGGCGAGCAGGAGACCATTCTCCAGGAAGAGTTCCGCGACGCCCGAGTAGTCGGCGGCTTCACCAACAGCTTGGTCTTCCCGACGCTGCTTGTGTGGGCCAACGACGAGCAAAAAGATCTGTTCCTGAAGCCGCTGCTGAGCGCCGAGAAGGTCGCTTTCCAGAACTTCACCGAGCCCAACGCTGGCTCCGACTTGGCATCCCTCCAGGCGAGAGCCGTTCGAGACGGCGACGACTGGTTGATCACCGGCCAGAAGATCTATATCAGCGGCGTTCGCGAACCCGATCTGCTCTTCGGCCCGATGGTGACTGACACCGACGCTCCTCGCCACCGGAATCTCGGCTACTTCATGGTGCCGTGCCCGGCCGGAGGTTTGGCGCAAGAAAGAATGAACCTGCTTTCGGGCGACGACCAGAGCGTGTTCTTCTTCGACAACGTCCGAGTCCAAGGCGACCACCTGATCGGCGGCGACCACCAGGGCTGGCAGGTAACCCAGACAACTTTGGAGATCGAGCACGGCGGACGCGGACAGGCCATTCCTCGCGACGAAGCGCTGGAGAATCTGATCGACTACGTGCAGAAAACCGAGTCGGACGGAGCCCCCCTCGGAGCCGATCCGCTCGTCCAGCAGGCAGCCGTGTCAGCCTACATCGACTCTCACGTCTTCAGCCTGCTCAACACACGAAACTACGGCATGTACCAGGCCCGCCAGGAAATGACCTACCACGGGTCTCAGTCTTCGATGTTCGGTAAGGAATACCGCATCGAGAACGCCGACAGGTCGCGGGACATCATGGGCATGTACTCGGTGTGCGGCACCGACGAGCCCCGGGCGCCGTTCGGCGGTCAGCCCGAGGTCTATCAGCGCAGCAGCTTGGTGGGCGCTCACCCCGCCGGGACCATCGAGATACAGAAGGTCATCATCGCCCGACGCATCGGCATCAGCCGGACCAGGGAGCGCGCGGCTGCCACGCCTTCGACGGCTGGCGCCAGCACTGGCTAGGTTCTGCAGGGAAAGTCGCAACACTGGTACTATGAAGGGCCTTCTTTTGGAAGGCCCTTCTGTTTTCTTCGGTCGAGAGCTTCGGCTCTCAAGGTTCGAAATGAGGAGACGCTATGGACTTCAGCATGGGCTATTCGCCGGAGCAAGAAGCCTTCCGCACCGCGGCAAGAACCTGGCTCGCTGAATATGCCCCCACCGGCCTCACGGTTCCGGCCGACGGCGGTCCGCTGAACGCGGAAACGCAGGAGAAGGTCAAGGCGTTCAGGCGCATCCTCGGCGAAAAGGGGTGGCTCGCCCCATCCTGGCCCAAGGAGTACGGCGGCGGCGGCCTGAGTCGCGAACTCGACCTCATCCTGATGCAAGAGATGCGCGAGCTCGAACTCCCCAGCATGGGCGACAACACCCGTTGGATACCGGCCATGATGGTCTGGGGATCGGAAGAACAGAAACGACGTTTCGTCGAACCGTGCCTGCGCGGCAAGACCATCACCTGGCAGGCGTTCAACGAACCCGACTCCGGCTCCGACTTCGCCACAGTCCACACCAGGGCTGTCCCCGAGGAGGGAGGGTACCGAATCAACGGCTCCAAGGCTTTCATCACTGGCCGGTTCGACCCCGACTACATGGTAACGCTTGCAGTCACCGACCCTGAGCGCCCCCGCAGGATGAACCTCGGCGTGTTCATGGTCGACGCCAACCTGCCCGGCGTATCGATCAAGACGATGCGGATGCTCATGGGCAGCGAACGCAGGGTCTACTTCGACGATGTCTTCGTGACCGACGACTGCCTGCTCGGACCACCTTACCAGGGGTGGGAGATAGCCCAGTCCATAATCGAGGCTGAGCGTGGCGGCACGGCCTTCCGCATCAGCGAGGACGGCACCATCGAGAGCATCTACTCATACCTGCGCAGCCAGCGCTCAGAGCAAGACGGCTAGTGGACTTTGCCTATCACTATACGGACGAACAGCAGGCGTTCCGTGATGAGGTAGCCGCCTGGCTCGACAGCCACGCCCCCGACAATCTCAACGGTGCCTTGGACGGCGGTCCGCTGGACAGCGAGACGGACTCCAAGGTCGAGGGCTTCCGCCGGGACCTGGGCTCCAAGGGCTGGCTCGCTCCGACTGACTCAACTGACGCGGGCGGCGCCGGTCTGAGTCCGGACCACAACGTGATTATCCTCGAGGAGCTGAATCGGCGGGGACTGCTCCACCTGCTTGAGGACGCCGCATCGGCCCTGCGCGGGGCGATCCAAAAGTGGGGCGACGAAGCGCAGCACGCGCAGCACCTACGGCCCATTGCTTTGGGCCAGACATCGGTTTGGAAGCACGTGCTACCGCCCGCCTCCGACCTCGAACTGGCAAGCGTCGGAATCAGCGCCTTTCCCGACGCGGACGGTTACATCCTCGACGGTCGAGCGATGTTCTCCGGGCCCGGCGCGGCGCCGACTCGCCTGTGGACGCTCGCCCGAGTGAAATCCGATAACCGTGACGAGCCCGCGATGGCGTGCTTTCTGGTGTCGGCGGAGCTTGACGGCGTCCGGATAACGACGCCTCGTTCCCTGATGGCGGAGTCGGTGCGCAGGGTGTTCTTCGACCAGGTGTGGGTCCCCCGCTCGGACATGCTGGGCGAGGAAGATGACGGCCCGTCGATCATCGGGTCACAGACTGCCCACACGAACCTCGCCGACCTCCCAACCCTCCTCGAGTCCGAGACCGACGCTCTGCTGAAATACACCCGGGAAACCCATGCGAACGGCGTTGCGCTGAGCTCGGAGCCGATCCGCCAGCAGCTTCTCGTCGAAGCATACATCGCCAGCCGCGTGATGCGGCTGCTGAGGATGCGAGGCGCATGGCTGCGCGAGTCAGGACAGGGGCAGGGCTACGAAGAAGCGGAAGCGAAGCTCTGGGAAGAGCGCGCCTCGCAGCAGCTCTCCGAGACCACCCAGGAAGCCTTGGGAATCTACGCCCTTCTCGACGGCGCCGACCCGGCCGCCGCCGACGGCGGAAGGTTCCACCGTCAGCAACTGCGCGAGCTGTCGGATCGCTCCGGCAACCCAAGCGCCGGAGACATGGCGGCCAGCCTCGGAATGGAAAGCCCGGACCAGCGAACCGCTGAGCCGGAAAAAGACGAGGAAGCAGACGAGTCGCGCTGAACTCGTCGCCATGTTAAACGAAGCGAAGCATCTAGTGTCCTGAGTCAGAAGTTCGTATGACAATGTCGCGAGCCTTCGACAAGCTCAGAGCCTGCCCTGAGATTTCCGAAGGGCCGAACGGGTTTAGGGTTTTTCCGTTCGTGGTGAGCCTGTCGAACCACAGGGCCGCTCAAGTGCACGCCTAGATATGGGCAACGAACTTGCGATTCACGACACTAGGAACCAACGGGCAAATCAGATCCTCTAGCTGCCAGACCCCGCATCCACGACCTCGAAATCATGAAACAACGTGCGACGAATCCACCCCTTTCACTTCGGTTGGCATTGCACGATGGGTCAATGTATAATCGTGGCGGCGTCAGGATGCCATCCCCGAATTGAAAACGAATCGGGCCAGACGACCCTGACCCGACGCAACATCCGCAAACCGCATAATCTAGGCAACAGAGGTATATCGAATGGACCTGACTCTCAACGAAATCCAAACAATGCTGCAAACCTCGGCCCGGGACTTCATGGAAGACCAATTGCCTAAGTCCCGAGTGCTGGAGATAGACGATAGCGACTCAGGGTTCGACTCGAACCTCTGGGAGCAGATGTCCGACCTCGGATGGCCCGGCATCATCGTTCCTGACGAATATGGCGGACTCGGCCAGGGTTGGGTCGACCTGGGAGTCGTCTACGAGGTCATGGGCAACTACGCCTGCCCCAGCCCCCACCTATCGTCGGCCGTGTTGGCCGCCCAGGCGATCCTGGCAGGCGGCTCTGAAGATCAGAAAAAGGTGCTTCTCCCTTCCATTGCATCCGGACAGCAGATTTTCGCATTAGCCATGACTGAGCCCGACTACTCGTGGGCAGCCAGCGGCGTCAAGATGCAAGCCGAGTCCAGCGGGAGCGGCTACGTCCTCAACGGAACCAAGCTGTTCGTGCCGGACGCCAACGTCGCCGACC
The DNA here is from genome assembly GCA_964588665.1 of uncultured Dehalococcoidia bacterium. Lineage (GTDB taxonomy): Bacteria > Chloroflexota > Dehalococcoidia > Lucifugimonadales > UBA1123 > UBA2160. The sequence goes on from CAZPQQ010000055.1 coordinate 15,978, forward strand.
AGATCCTCGTCGTTGCGCGCACAACAGCCGGAAGCACCGGCGAAGACGGCCTGTCCGTGTTGATCGTCGATCCCAACACTGCCGGGGTTTCCATCCGTGTCATGACCGGGTGGATCGGGCCCAAGGTATGCGAAATCACGTTCGACAACGTGCAAGTCGACGGCGCCAACGTGCTTGGCGAAGCCGGATCCGCGTGGGGCGCCATCGAAAGCGCCTTGGACCGGGCGACCGCGGTGCTGTGCGCATTCATGGCAGGCGGAACGCAGCGCGTTTACGACATGACGCGAGAGTACAGCCAGTCCCGTATCGCCTTCGGCGTACCGATCGGCACCTTCCAGCGAGTGCAGGACCACGTCATCGACGCCCTCACCGACGCCGACTCCGCCAAATGGACCGCGTTCGAGGCTCTGTGGCTGCTCGATTCGGGCGCTGACGGCGCGTCGATCGGCGTTTCCACGGCCAAGTCCGTTGCGAGCCTGGGCTTCGCCAGGGCGTGCGACCATGCGCACCACGTGCACGCCGGAATCGGCGCCGACCTCGAGTACGGCCTGACCCAGTACACCAAGCGGGCCCGCACACTCCAGCATTACCTTGGGGACAGCGCCTATCACAAAGCCCGAATGGCCCGCCTGATGAAGCTGTCCGGCTAATCGGATCGTTTGGTGACCGCCACATCGGCGCAGTCGCCAATCCCCTTGGATCGTGTCATTGAATGACGAAGGTGAGTCTGTCTCAGGCAGGCTCACCTTCTGTTATGTTGGGCGTAAATCTGCGGTTCCAGCAGAGGATTATTGTCTGCGGGCCGCGGCCTGTTCTCGAACGACCGCAATGCACACAACACTTAACCCCTGCCGGCCCACACGTTCGAATTCGACAGATCGGAGCGACTCTGGATGACAGTGACATTGGATTGGCTAGGATGCGCGACATTCAGACTGACCGTTGACGACCTGGTCATATACTTGGACGCCTACATGGACCGAGTCCCGTCTGCACCGCCTGTCGGATTATCGGTCGCCGAGGTCGATCGAGCCGACTTCGTGCTGGTCGGACACAGCCACTTCGATCACATCGCTGGCGCCGAAGTGATCGCCGCGAACACCGGCGCTAGAGTCATCGGGTCCAATGAGACGGCGAGAGTAATGCTGGCTGAAGGGGTTCCGCAAGAGCAACTCCTCCGAGCTCAGGGTGGAGAGCATTTCAGACTCTCCGACACTGTCACGGTGCGCGTCTACCCGAGTCTGCACTCTTGCATCTGGTCCACGGCAGCGTCGAACACGGGCGAGATTGCCGCGGGTGACTTCGGCTTGACGGAAGACGAGCGTTGGCCGCCGAACAAGCCTCTGGTGGTTTTTGACGACGTCGAATCCGAGGATGTCCGCGTGGCGACGGAGCACGTGGAATCGTGCACGGGCAGCCGCGACACCGGCGGCGCGTTGGCATACGTCATCGAGACTCCGTATGGGTCGATCTTCTATCACGATACGTCGGGATGCTGGACCAGGGTCGTGGGCGATCTGCACCCGGATGTCGCCATCGTGGCCATGGCGGGCAGACCCAACGTCGACGGCGAGCCGATTCAGGGTTCGCTCGCGCAGTTTGTCGGACGCATGGCCGGTCTGCTCAAGCCTCAGACGCTGTTCCTCGGCCACCACGACGCGTGGATGCCGCCAAGGACGCGGGACATGACCACCGAGGAGGCGCTGACGCCGGTGCAGGAAGAGCTGTCCCGTGTAGCCCCGGGCGTGTCGCTGGCCAACGTCGGCTACTTGGAGGGCACTCGACTCCTAGTGTCCTGACTGGCAAGTTCGTGGTACATATCGAGGCGTGCACTTGAGCGGCACTGTGGTTCGACAGGCTCACCACAAACGGGGGAACCCCACCACTCCGTTCGCCCCTTCGGAAATCTCAGGGCAGGCTCTGAGCCTGTCGAAGGGTCGTCGACCGCCCGCAATTGTTGAACGAACTTCGGGGACCGGACACTAGCGTGAAGATTCGTTGGCCCGCGTATCACTCGCCGCTCTTTTCGATCTCGTGGAGCCGCTCGTAGATCTCACCGGCATCGCCCGTCACGGCTGCCGACCGCTCGCGTAACGCCGTGACGACCAGTCGGCCTACCGCGTCTTGCAGCATTCGGGCGACAGATTCGATGTCTTCGTTGGAGAGCATGAAGTGCGCGGGTCCGCCGGGCTCATAAGGCTCGCGTGTTTCTGCGATGGCCCCTGCAACCGTGTCTCGGGCCCATGCCTCGCTGAAGGGCTGATGGCCTACACCACGTCCGGACTCGTCGAGTTCTTGCTCGATGATCTTTCGCGCCATCGTGGTCATCCCGAGGGATCGATCTCGGGCAAGTCGTCTCAATTTCTCGACGTGGCCAGGATCCATCCGCACCGAGATAACGGCCGAGAGCGGCTTCTTTACCTCGATGTCCACCTCGACATCCTCAGGCAATACGTCGTCGATCCCATGCTCGTCCCAGTATTCGGCCGCGGCGCGTCTGTCGCCGGCCCGTCCCATTTCGTTCATCGCGACCTCTTTCTCCTCAGCAGTCTGCGTTCCGATCGTTGCATGTCGCGGGCGGTGACCGGATACCAGACTCCATCTCCTTCGTCGTCTAGGATGACGACCAGATATCTTCCCGCATCGGTTTGGCCTAGCGTCAAGTAATACCCTCGGCTACGCCTCACGTATTCAAGATTGCCAACGGCCTGTTCGACCTCCTCGAAGGTCACGCCATGCCGGGCGATATGATCCTCGCATTGCTCGTCCCACGACAGCCGATCGACATACAGAGCGATTGTGCGGTCTCCTTCGCTTCGGCGGGTCGTGTAGTATATTGTAGTACATTATGCAACAGTTCTCAAGACCCACCCAGGACGCTTATGATAGGACAAGCTCTACGAAGTGACCAATGCATCGACATCGACAAACGCAAGCTGAGGTGAATCATGGTAGACCTGTCAACGATCAAAGCGCTGACCTGGGATATCGGCGGAACCGTGTTCGACTGGCACAGCTCGATCCGTCGCGAGGTGAGCCGGCTGGCGTCGGACCGCGGCGTCGAGGTCGACGCGGCCGGATTCGCTCGCGACTGGCGTCGAGGCATGTTCGAGACGCTGGGCAGAATGCGCGCGGGCGAGGCGCCGCGCATGAACGCCGATCGGATGCACAGGCTGGCCCTCGACGACGTGATCGACAAGCACTCGACGTTGGAGTTGAACTCGTCAGAGTGCGATGAGCTGAACAACCTTTGGCACAAGCTCGACGTATGGCCGGACGCGCCGGACGCCATCAAAGCCCTGCGCGGCAAGTACACCGTCGTCGTGCTGACGATCCTGAGTTGGTCCATCGCAGTCGACAGCTCGAAGATGGTTGGAATCGAGTGGGATGGCATCCTTTCGTGCGAGTTCCTGGAGCGCTACAAGCCCGAGCCCGAAGCTTACCAGCAAGCGTCGCATCTGCTGCTGCTCGAACCGGCTCAAGTTATGATGGTCGCGGCGCACTACGGCGACCTACGAGCCGCCGCCGCTGCCGGGATGCGCACCGCATACGTTCCCAGACCCGGCGAGCGCGGCGAAGGCCACGACACGGAACTCTCCCCGCTCCCCGAGTTCGACGTCAACTCCACCGACTTCCCGGACCTGGCGAAGCAGTTGCTGGCTTAAAGCCCCGCGTGCCACTCAGCGATGGCGCTGCCGATCTCGGCCGGTGAGTCCTCCTGGACGAAGTGGCTCCCCTTCACCGTCACCTCGCGCTGATTCGGCCAGGCGCGACAGAACTCGCGCTGATCGCCTGTCAAGATGGCGCCGGGGTTCGCGTTGACGAACAGCTTCGGGGTGTCGCTCGACGCTAGCCAATCCGAATACGCCTGCACGATCTCGTGAACGTCCGCCGGTTCGCCCTCGATTGGGATTTCGCGAGGCCACGTCAGCGTCGGCCTGCGCTCCTCTCCCTGCTCCAGGAACGGCTTCCGGTAGGCCGCCATCTCCGGGTCCGTGAGGTCTCGGAGGACGCTTCCGGGCAGCACGCGTTCGACGAAGACATTGCGTTGCAAGACCAGGTCCTCGCCGGCCTCGGACCGCATTCCCTGGAAGATGCCTCGTGCGGCGTCCGGCCACCCCTCCCACGTCAGCGGTCGAACGATCGCCTCCATGTACGCGATCCCCTTGATTCTGTCGGGATGCCGGTGCGCCCAGTGAAATGCCAGCGCCGATCCCCAGTCGTGCCCGACCAGCGTGACGCCGTCTCCGATCCCCACCGCGTCGAACCACGCGTCCAGATATCGAACGTGGTCGACGAACCGGTACGACCCGTCCGACGTCTTGCCCGACTCGCCCATCCCGATCAGGTCCGGCGCCAGACACCGCGCCGCGCCGTGGACCTCGCGGATCACGTTCCGCCACAGGTACGAGCTCGTCGGGTTGCCGTGCAGAAACACGACCGGGTCGCCGGAACCGGTGTCGACGTACGACATCTCGGCGTCCAGCGTCGCCACACGCTTTCTGGGATGCGGGTCTCTATGCGAGATCGTCATGGGGCCCTCCGTGCATTTCGAGTAAGTGATCGGCTCCGGATCGCGCGCCACGAGTCGAGCGTAATCGCGCGGTCTCGATGCGTCTGAGCAGCCGTCACAACACACTAACTGATCGAGGCACGGCCTGCAATCGACGAACTCGCTCTGTCAGGCACAGGCGCCAAGAGCATGTCGAACGCACCTGTCGCTGCCGATTCGCGCGGCCTAACGCAAGTCCGGCGCGACAAATGGTTTGCGGCGATCCATTCTCGTGCTAACATGACCCCGAGGTAGACGCGATGCACAAGAAAACCCCGCGCGGACTGACCATCAACGAGCTTCGACTGAACGCGGCCCAGGACGCCATACGCCGGCGCGCCTCGGGTGACTCGTTGGGCGGCGACCTCGTGCTCCTCATCTGGACCGCCACAAAGATCGCCTTCCGAATCGCCAGCATCCCGGTCCTCCTCGTCATCCGCGCCCGCCGCCGCCGCCAAAACGCCAACGAACTCCACCGCTACCTCCGGGGGGAGGATGCGTGACGGCGGGGGGAGCTGGGTCCACAAACGACTAGCGCGTCGGGCGGCCTCAATTCAGTGACATTCATGATGCCGCCAGTGGTGAGCACGACTCAGCTGAATTCCATGCTCAGCGGCGTGGACACCCATCGGCTAAGAAACGGATTGCCACGTAAAGTCTCCTGGTTCGACTTACTTGCAGAACGTGGCTGAAAGACTCGAAAGTCGCATTTGCACAGCCTGCGATTACTATTGCGATATCTTCGTGAGTGCGATAAAACATGCGACATGCCTCTAGACACACCTCATGAATTGCGCGACCCTGTCCACGGCTTGATACGCCTAACCGACCAGGGACTCCGGATCATCGACACGCGTGCATTCCAGCGTCTCCGTTTGATCAAGCAGCTGGCAATGGCCGACCTAGTCTATCTGGGGGCGCGACACACTCGGTTTGACCACAGTCTTGGTACTCTTCATGCGGCTCAGGCGATAATCGATTGCGTTGCCAAAACAGAACACTTGTGCGATGATGAAGTTTGAGTCATCCGTTTGGCAGCGCTATTGCATGACATCGGACATGGCCCTTTTAGTCATGTCTCAGATTACTTGCTCGACGAGTATTCAACCAAGGAGATCCTCGGATCAGACACTGCTCCAGAGAAGATTCATGAAAGAATCACAATCGACATCGTCAAGCGCCATGAAGAAATCGCAACTCTTCTGAAAGATTCAGAACAATGAGGTGGACCCCGAAAACTGGACAGGTGGCTAAGCTACAGTCAGGCTCCTAG
>CAZPQQ010000056.1:0-21587 GCA_964588665.1 uncultured Dehalococcoidia bacterium
GTTGAGCGGCGCCGGAAAACCGCGCCGTGGGAAGCACACGACCCGTAATATGTGGCCGTCTGACATCTACATCGCGCCAGATCGCGCACATGATTAGCCCATGCAAGCTCAACGGTTCCAAAAGATTCGGGCAGTCCCCAATGGTTATGGTGGTTCGTACCCATGAGCGGCCAGTCGTAGAATGACACGATTGAGACACAGAATGGCACGTTCCGAACACCAGACGGACTCGAGTTGGCACGTGCGGCGAGTTGTACCGAAGCGAGATTATAACTGGAATCTCGTTTGGGCCGTGAGACTTTCGGAGTCGGCTAGACATCGTCCAACGAACAACGGGTTGATGTCATCGAGCGAACAACCATTACCTGATGGAGACGCCCTTTGAATATGGACCCTGAGGACAAAGGAAACTCGTCCATCCGCATCCTATTCATCGAGGACGATCGAGATTACTTCTTGACCGTCAATGCGTTGTTGTCCGGAATCAACCGTGCAAAATACGTGATCAGATGGGTGCCCGACTATCTTAGCGCCTTGGACGAGCTGCATTCCGGGCGACACGATTTCTGTTTGTTGAACTACAGATTCGGCGATTTCGACGGCCCGTCGATCCTCGAGTACGCCGATGAGCGTGGTCTGACAACGCCGATCATCGTGATGGCGTGCCGGGAGGAGGCTGACACGCCGTGGTTGGGCACAGTGGACCGAATCTGCCGAGACGAAATTTGCGCGGAGGCGCTCGAACAATCGATCCTGTCCGCGGTCTATCGCGCTCGCTCCGAGAAGAGGATGGCGCGGCACGTCGCTGCGATGGATGCCGCGATGGACGGACTGGCGATCATCGACAAATCCGGTTACGTCGTCAGCGCCAACAAGTCGATGGCGGCGATGTATCTGTTCGACGAGCCCGCGCTACTTGAGGGCGTCGACCTAAGCGCGTTTTTCGCCGGAGAATACTCGAGGAAGCTGGCCAGGTCGGCACTAGCCAAAGCAGGACGCTCGGGGCGGTGGTCAGGCGATGGGCAAGGGGTGCGCCTGAACGGAGAAACATTCCCTAAAGAGTTTGCAATCTCCCCGGTCGGCGACGGCCAGTTCGCATTGGTCGAGCGAGACATCTCGGAGAGCCAGGATCTGAAGGAGCAGCTTTTCCGGACGCAGCGGGTCGAAGGAATCGGTCAAATGACCGGCGGAATCATCCACGACTTCAACAACCTGTTGTCAGCGGTCCTCGGCTACTCGCAGCTCGGATTGCTCAAGCTTAACGAAGGCCATCCCCTCAGGGCCTACTTCGAGGAGATCGAAAAAGCTGCGGAGCGAGCCACCCTGCTGACTCAACAGGTCCGTTCTCTCACCAGCGGAGAGGTTGGCCAGGCGGTGGCTTTCTGCGTGAACGACGCCGTTGCAGGCTTGGAAATGATGCTCTCACGAGTGATCTCGGAAAACGTTGACATGGCCACGGAGCTCGCGGAGGATCTCGGATACGTCAGCATGGACCGGGGTCAGTTGGAGCAGGTCATACTGAATCTCGCCATCAACGCGGCCGATGCCATGCCCGCCGGAGGACGCCTGACGCCGAAGGCCTGTAACGTGTCGGTCCCGGAATCCGGCACAGGCCGCTGCCTCAATATCGAGCCGGGAGATTACGTACGCCTCACCGTAAGCGACACGGGAGAAGGAATGTCGCAGCAGGTGATGACTCGTATATTCGAACCCTTTTTCACCACCAAAGACTCCGACAAAGGCACGGGCCTCGGCCTTTCGATCTGCCACGGAATCGTCACCTGCTCCGGCGGCACGATCACGGTTGAGAGCGTTCCGGGCGACGGAGCGGCATTCAATATCTTACTGCCCAGATTGAATCCGCCTGACGTCGACGTGTCCGCGAGTTCGCGCGGCGACGGGAAACGCACGATGCCGTCAGGGATCGGGACTATCCTGCTGGCCGAGGACGAGCCCTCGGTGCGCGCGGTCACATCGCAGACGCTGAGAAATCAGGGCTACCACGTCATCGAAACCTGTAACGGGCGGGAGGCGCTGGACGCCGCTCGCGCCATGAAAGGCCAGGAGATCGCCTTGCTTGTCACCGATGTCGTGATGCCTGTGCTCGGAGGCCGCGAACTGGGTCGGAAATTCGAAATGCTGCACCCTGACGCCAAGATTTTGTACGTCTCCGGTTACACCGACGGCAGAGCGATACTTCCCAGTGGCGAGGAATCGCAGGGACAGGACACCGCATTCGTGCGCAAGCCTTATTCACCGGTTGACCTCGCGAGAAAGGTCAGCGAGCTGCTGACCGGTCGTCGGTACGGTGTGGGCGCCTGACCGCGAACCGCGCCTAATTCGCTCCGAGAGAATGAAACTCCGCTGGCCAGGAATAAAGCACCGCTGACGCCCGGCCTACCAGATCGCGTACAGGGTCCCGTTGGTCGAAGCCACGTAGAGCATGCCGTTGGCCAATACGGGCGTTGACGATATGGGACCGTCGACTTTGATCCGCCAACTGCCTTCACCGGTGAGAGCGTCGATGCCGTATACGTTGCCGACGACATCGCCCACGTACAGCGTTTCGCCTGCAATCGAAGGCGACCCCGCCACCACGTCATCAGCCCTGAACGTCCACGCCAGGCTGCCGTCGGCGCGATTCAACCCGTACACGGCCCCTGAGGCCGAGGCGACGTAGACCATCTCCGCGCCCACCGCCGGCGCACCGACGAAGCTTTCACGAGGCGCCCGGAATCGCCACACGAACCCTTTCGGGGGTGGAAGCGTGTCGACTAGCTGCCACCAAAACAACTGCGTTCGCACCCATCGGGCAGTCTTCTCGAACGGCAATTCGCTCTTGCTCCAGTCAATCGCCAACATGAGGCCGCCCGTGTCGGCGACATAAGCCATCTCATCGTCCAAGGCAGGAGCCCCTCTGGAGGCCGACGTCGGCATGTCGAGTCGGCGTTTTCCGGTCACCGCATCGAGCACGTAGATGCGTCTATCCTGGGATGTCACGGATACCACGTCCTCATACACGGCGGGAGCTGACATCACCCGACCTTCGGTCTCGTAGCTCCAGCGCTTCTCGCCGGTGGCCGCATCGAGAGCGTAAAGCAAGCCGTCGTTGGACCCGATGTAGACGACACCTCGATAAACCGAGGGCGAAGAGTAGATCAGGTCGCCCGTCTGAAATTCCCATTGAGGGACGCCGTCGGACTTGGCCAACGCTATGACCCGTCCGTCTTTCAAACCTACAAAGACCAGATCGCCAGCAACGGCAGGTGACGAATCCACCGGGCCGGTAACTTCGCGCTCCCAGATCAACGTTCCGTCGCCGGCATTCAACTTCACGATCCGCCGATCGCCGGTGCTCAGATACAGTGAGCCCTGCACGACTGCTGGGGACGACACAATGGGCGCCGCAGTTTCGAACTGCCACACCACGGTCCCTTCGGGAACGGCGACGTTGTCAGAGACGAATCCCGAGTGGGCCGGATTTCGTTGGAACATGGGCCAATCGCCAACTGTGGAGTCGGCTGAGATATCGGACTCCGGAGGATTCAGCCTGGCGGCGAATCCCAGCGTCGTGTAACCTATCCAACCGCTCACCGCCACGGCAAGCAACGCCATCGCCGACCATCGGAGCATCCGCCGCCGCCGAGTGGCGGCGCGTCGTTTGATGCTCAGGCGCTCGGCTTCTTCATGAGTGACCTGTTCGGCGCTGTCCAAACGTGCGCGACACTCCAGGCAATGCGAACTGTCGAAGGTGTTTTGGATCCCGCAAATGGGACAAAGTACGACCGCGTCCATTATATATGATGCTACACCAACAGCGCCTGCGATTGTAGGGGCACGACGCTTCCATCTCGAAACGCTGGCAAACCACGCCTGGCGTTTAGTGGTTCCGTAGCTGCAATTGTTCTGAATAATACTTCCTGCAACAAATCTCGGTAAAGCTCGATTGCTCTAATCTGCAGGCGCGTTCTATTGACTTAGGTCCCAGCGTGTGTTAGAAAATTCAACCTAACTGGTTTGACAGTATGATTCGAAGTGCATACGGTGAGTCAAGCTCATGGAGGTCTTTTGATGAAACGTAGAACCTTAGGGATCCTAGTAACCGCACTGGCCGTCATGGCGCTGGCGGCGATGGCGTGTTCGGCCGAAGAGGCCGCCGACGCCGAAGCGCCGGCGGCTCCCGCGCCTGCGGTCCCCGCACCGGTCCCTGTAGTGCAGGCGCCGGTAACACAGGCGGCCCCAGCACCCGCGCCCGCCCCCGGCACAGCTCCTGCGGCCCCGTCAGCCCCGGCCGTTGTAGCTCGCCCCACGGCGGTCCCGACACCCGTGCCGATAGCGGCTGACCTGACACCGATCCAGCGATACCTAGAGAGCCCCGGCTACCTCCCAGAGTGGGGAGAGCCTCAGACCGGCGGCATACTCAGGTACGGCGCGTCCCACAACCTTTCGGGCCACGACCCGAACTACGGCCATAGCTTTGAAGGCGCGCAGTTCCTGCCTACGTACAACGCGCTGCTCAGGTTCGACTCGTGGGTAGGGCTGGCCGGACCGATCGAGGGCGACTTGGCCGAAACTTGGAGCGTGGCTTCCGATGGCTTGGCCGTTACGTTCAAGCTCAAAGAAGGTATCATGTTCCAGGACAACCCCAACCTGCCTGCGTCGATCGCAAGCAAGGTCTCCGGTGACGATTTCACGTGCGAGGACGCCGAAGCGAGCATGAACTTCGCCATCAACCCGCCCCAAAACTTCTCGGACGAAGGCTTGACCCATACGGGTCCAAGATCGGCTCTTGGGCACATGAGCGTCGCTTCGTGCCCGGATGGCGCTTTGGGGCACACGTTCAAGGTGGAGTTCAAACAGGCACTGGCCAGGACGATCACCCAGTTCGCCGGCGCCAGAGGAATGCCCAACAACATGGACAAGGACTTTCTCGAGTGGTTGTACGCCGAGTGCATCACGTGCATGGACGAGACAACTCCAGAGACCTATCTGCAGGGAACCGGCACCGGGGCGTTCGTGCCCGTCGAGTTCCAGCAGGACGTGCTGACCAAGGTGCGACGAAACCCAACCTACTTCAGGGAAGGGTTGCCGCTGCTGGACGGCATGGACCAGTTCATGATCACGGACTTCACCACCCGGTTCTCAGCATTACTGACGGGCCAGCTCGACTACTTCGGCGAGGGAAGCTCGTCGTTGTTGCCGGGCCAGGTGGTACAGGTTCAAAACAGCTTCACCGACACGGTCCATATCCAGCCGGCCATGCACTCATGGGGCAAGGGCCTTCAACTGAACCTGAACCGGCCGCCGTTGGATGACGTGAGGGTCAGGAAAGCCTTGACCCTGGGACTTGATCGCGACGCATGGGTGGACTTCAACCTCGTCGGAACCCAGAGTGCGGTGGTACGGCCGACTAACTGGATGCCACCCGGAACAATCTGGGCGCTTCCTGACGACGAGTTGATGTCATTCCCCGGCTGGCGCCGCGGCGATGGCAAGGTCGAGGACATCGCGGAGGCCAATAGGCTGCTTGACGAGGCACTGGGCGATGGCGTGCGCTTCGAAATCGCGTGCATGGCCCAAGGTTCCCAGCAATACATCGACGGCTGCCTGTACTTCCAGGATCAGATGAAGAGGAACCTCGACGTCACCGTGGTCAGCGACATCATTGAGGGCGCCGTTCAGACCGAACGCGGCCAGGCCGAGAATTACGACTCCCACTACGGCTCCAAGGTAACGACCAACGTGGGAGACCCGGACGACTACTACAACCTCGCGCTCGTTCCTGAGTTCGAAAGCTGGTACTACAAAAACACCGGGGCTTTCGATGTAATGCCTGAATTGGCAGCGGAGCTAGAGGCGATGGCGCGGGCCCAGTCCGCTGAACTGGACGTGGCCAAACGCCGAGAGATGGTCTGGGAAATAGAGCGGAAGCTTGCCACGGAAGCGTACTTCAACATTCCATTCCCGTGGACTCTCATCTTCCCGGCATGGTCCAAGGATGTGAGAGGTTGGACTCTCGGTCCGTTCCCGTCCCAGATCAAATGGGCGCAATGGGAACGAGCCTGGGTGGTTAGGTAGATCGACATGAAGTTCGAGGAGCGGCCATAATCGAGTCGCCGTTCCTCACGCTCTGACAGTCACGAAGCGGCTTGCCTTCCTCTACGGCGAGGTAAGTCGCTTCTGGCGCTATTTTCGCGGCATCCCCAAAAAAGCGTTAAAGTGTTCGTGTGGTGGCGCATACGTCGGAGACGAGGGTGGCGGGACGTCAGCCTATGCAGGCGCTAGGGTAGGCGCCCTCATCTAAACAGCCGACCCCCAGAGCTCTCTTCACCGAGCACGGTCGGGCTAAAGGACGGACTCCCAGGAGGAAGGCGGAAATATGCGGCAGTACATATTGCGACGAACCCTCTTCGGCATATTGACTGCCGGCTTAGTGTCGCTGCTGGTCTTCTTCCTCATGAGGATCGCCCCCGGCGACGTGGCTCTGATGATAGCCATCGAGCAATCGGGAGGAGAGGCTTCAGGGATCACCGACGAGCAACTGGAGAACATCCGACAGAGCCTGGGCCTCAACGATCCTATCCACGTGCAGTATCTGAGTTGGATGGGGGGTGTATTGACTGGCGACTGGGGCGAATCGATGTTCACCAACCGGAGCGTGTTCGAGGAGTTCAAGAACAAATTCCCAGTTACTCTCGAGTTGGTCATCCTCTCGCAGGCCGTCGCCATAGTTTTGGGGATCCCCGCGGGGATCCTAATGGCCCTCAAGCAGGACACCAAGCTGGACTACCTAATACGGCTCGTTTCCCTGGCGGGCCTCTCAATGCCCTCTTTTTGGAGCGCAACTCTGCTGCTCCTGGGAGGCGCCTATTACCTCAACTGGAACCCAAGGCTTGGGTACGTGGGTTTCTTTGACGGTCCGTGGGACAATCTGAATCAATTCTTGTGGCCCTCCCTCATGCTTGGCTACATAAGCGCAGCCACCAAGGCCAGGATGATGCGGTCAACCATGCTGGAGGTGCTGCGACAAGACTACATCAGGACCGCACAGGCCAAGGGGCTGGCGGCGTTTGTGGTCACCTCTCGCCACGCGTTGAAGAACGCCTTTATTCCGGTAGTCACAATAATAGGGATCACCACCGCGCTGGCCCTGGGCGGGTCGGTGGTCATGGAGCGGATATTCACCCTGCCCGGGATCGGCAACTACATACTGAGCGGCATGTTGACTCGCGACTTCCCGGTCGTGCAATCCGTTGTCCTCATATTTGCCGCGGGTGTGATCCTAGTCAACCTGTTGGTGGACCTTTCCTATGGCTGGTTGGATCCGCGAGTAAGGTTTCAATAGAAATCTCCACGTGAGGGGTTAGCATGGCAAGCCAAAACCAGGAAACGGGGCGCGCGGCTGTAGTTACTGTCACTCGGCCGGATCGGGTTTGGGGAGGTGTATGGAAAACCTCCACCAGATTCGTCTCTCACAAGCCCTTGGGGGCGGCGGGCGCCTTCATCATCATCGTGATGTCGATAATGGCCATTGCAGGGCCATGGATTACTTTCTATGACCCAATTGAGTGGAACCTGAAGGACAAGCTGGTGGCGCCCAACACCGATCACTGGCTGGGGACCGACCAGATGGGCAGGGATCTGTGGACCCGCATGATGATGGGCGCCCGTGTCTCCCTTCTGGTGGGTTTCGCATCCGTGGCATTCGGCTCGGGTCTAGGCGGCGTGTTGGGAGTCTTTAGCGGATGGTACGGAGGCAAGGTCGATCAGGGCGTCCAGCGCTTGATGGACGCCCTGATGTCCGTGCCCACCCTGATATTAGCGCTGGCAGTTATGGCCGCCTTAGGTCAGTCGCTGCTCAACATCGTCATCGCCATCGGCATCGTTCAGATTCCCCGGGCCAACCGAATCGTGCGTTCCCAGGTGTTGGCGGTCAAAGAGTCCCAATACGTTGAGGGGGCGCGGGCCATCGGCGCCGGCGACATGCGGATAATGGTGCAACACATTACGCCTCAGTGCGTGGCGCCCTGGTTGATCATATCAACGAGCGCGCTGGGCATCGCCATTCTCACTGAGGCAACCCTAAGCTTCCTGGGACTGGGAGTTCCGCCGCCGGAACCCTCCTGGGGCGGGATGCTCTCAGGACCGGCTCGGGACTGGTTCGTCACGGCGCCGTGGATGGCGATCTGGCCGGGACTCGGCCTTTCACTGGCGGTATACAGCTTCAACCTGTTCGGCGACGCGTTGCGAGACGTCCTCGACCCAAGGCTGCGGGGAACTTAGACCCAGCGCAGAGCAACCCATGTCAGTTTTTCGCCCTGAGCACCGCGATACGTCGGAGTTCAGGGCGATTGCTTTGTAATCGTGTCGAGCAATGTCATCGCGTCGGCGCCCCAAACAGCGCACAGGTGAGATACGATGGCGTCTACGCTGAATCCAACCCGCCAATCGACCGTTGCTTGGAACCTGTGCCCTCCTTGATGGCGGCGAAGCATTCGTACCAAAGTCCGTTGGCCTCGGTTTGAGCTACCGGGCGCGAAGTCTGCGATTTCAGCGGACGATTCGGCTGAACGACGGGCCGTCAGGGTGAACGGGCGCGGGCCAGTTCGCGTCGCAACTCCAAAGGTCGCCCTTCCAGCTAGTCAGACCGTGAGGCGCGGGCGCGTCGTCTGCGTACTGTATGCGGTCCATCTCGTCGCCGGTCTCAACGTCGTACTTGACGATCAGCCTGAGCCCTGTGTGCGACATCCAGATGCCGTCCCCGTCCCATGAGAGGCCGTGGGGTCGCTCATGAGGCACGTCGATCTCCTTGAGCACTCGAAAGTCAGATGGATCGACGAGCTTCATGCCTCTGGGGCGAAAGCATGTAATCCACATGAGCCCGTCGACCCACTCCAGCCCGTGGATCCCGCCACCGTCGGGCGTGGGGTATCGCGACAGCAGCTCGCCAGTGTCGAAGTCGAGCTTGAGGATCGATGATGCGGAAGAGTCGCCGAGACGTCGATAGCGAGCCTGCGCCGGTGCATTCGAGCCTGTCCAGAAGCAACCGGCGCCTATGGTTAGGCCTGACGCATTTTCCGTCGGCGTTTGGATCGTGCGTATCGGCAGCATGTCATCGCCCAGCAGGCGGATCTCCTCCGTCGCCTGGTCGATGACGTACAGGCCTTCCTTTGCGCCCTGCAGTCCGTTGGGCATCGTCGCAGCCGGGGCTACCGTCGTTTCCAGCTTCATTCGATCGTCCTTTCCCGCGAGTTCAGGGTCGATATCACTCCGAAAGGATTTCGAGCACGCCTTTCATTCCCAGGTAGTAGCCGTGCAGGCCGAATCCGGCGACGACTCCGCGGCACGGTCCCGACACCTGCGACACGGCGCCCCGAGAGGCAGGGTTGGAGATGTGGATCTCAAACACAGGAAACCCCACCTGAGCGATCGCAGCGACCAACGCCGGATAACCCGACGTGTACCCTGCTGGGTTTATCAGCGCCGCGTCCACACCGGCTTCGTGGGCCTCGTACAACTTGTTGATCACGTCGCCCTCGATGTTGGAGTGAAAGTATTCCACTTCAACGCCAAGCTCCTCGGAATATTCGGTAATCTGTTGTTCGTAATCCGCCAGCGTCTGGGGCCCGAACACCGCTACTTGTGACTTGCCGCGCATGTTCATACCCGCGCCGTGCAGCACCAGAATCTTCGTCATCTGTCGGTAGACCTCCGTGTTTGTTGTTGCCGCGTGATTGTACGCGGATTGATCGTACTATGAATAGCCGGCAATCGGGCGCGTCGGCTACAGGTCGAGCGCCCCGTAGCACGCCGCCACGATGCTGGCGGTGTCAATCTTGTGCTCCCGATAGAGGTCGTCTCGCGTGCCCGACTGGCCGAACTCGGCGACGCCTAGCGGCAGCGCCACCGTGTTGAGAGCGCTGCCGATCCACGCGAGCGAGTGCGGGTGCCCGTCCGCGACGGTGACGACGGGGGCGCGGCGTTCGTCCAACGGCATCGCGGCGGCCATGAAATCTGACAGCCCTCCTGCGCCCTCCATGACGTTTGTGACCGAGTTCTGGAAGCTCCGGTAGAGTGGACCGGCGCCGGTGATGTTGATCACGTTGGCGTGGATGCCCTCTTCTTGCAGCTCGTTGCTCGCCGATACGGCCTCGGGGACCATCGCGCCGCTGGCCAGGATATGAACGACATTCTCACCAGGGCTGTAGCTTGGCTGCCCGCTCCGGTCGATCAGTCTGTAGGCGCCGCCGAGCACCTGCTGTCTGAGCGCTTCGCGCTGAGAAGGGTCGTCCGGTATCGTCAGAAGCCCCTGATCGACTCGTTTGCTGGTCAGGCGCAGATATGTCGACCGACCCCGCACCCTCAGTTGCTCCAGCGCCGCGAGCATCACCCATTCCAGTTCCTGCCCAAAGCACGGCTCGTAGAAGTCCAGTTCCGGCATTTCGATCCCGATCGACGGGGTGATCTGCGACTGGTGCGCTCCGCCCTCCGGCGACAACGACACGCCCGACGGTGTGCCGACGACGATGAACTTTGCGCCCGAATAGACCCCGTAGACGAATGCATCCAACCCCCGACGAATGAACGGATCGTATAGGGTTCCGATGGGAAACAGCAGGTCGCCGTCAACCTCGAACGACGACCCAAGTTGACCCAGCATCATGAAGAGGTTGTTCTCCGAGATGCCGAGTTCCACATGCTGGCCCTGTGCATTCTCCTCCCACCGAAGGGACCGCACGATGTCGTCGTCGGGCATGGGCTCTTTCTCATCGCGGCGCCAGACGCCGACCTTGTTGATCCATCCCCCAAGGTTCGTTGAACTGGCGACGTCGGGGCTGACGGTCACAACTCTGTCCGAGACTTCCGGCAGGTCGCGGGAGATGGCGGTCAACACCAGTCCGAATATCTGCTGGGTGGCGAGGTTTCCCTGATACCGCTGACCGAATTCGCCGGGTATGGTCATGGGCGCAACTTCGGCGCTCGGGCGCTTGCCGATGTCGAGAGCGCCGCGCGTCTCTTCGCATAGCTTACCTGCTGGGCTGTCCGCCGGGAAGCGGGCCCAACTCTCGTCCTCGCTCACGCCAAGCCGAATCCTGACCTGCTCCATCTGCCGCTCGGACAGCGTCACTGAGTGGTTTTGCGGGTCGCCGACGGTCGGCAACCTCCAGCCTTTGAGCGTGTACGCGAACACGACCGTAGGCCCCGAATGGCGCTCTGTTCGTGCCAACGCCTCTCGCAACATCGCGAAGTCGTGCCCCCCGAGATTATGGAACGAATCTTCGAGCTCGGCGTCGTCCCACCGTCCGATCAACCGCGCCATGTCCCTGGGATATTTGCTGGCGTTGGGGAGCCATTCCCGAAGCTGGGTTGGGTTGACCCGCAGAAGTCTCTGGTAGACCTCGTTGGACATCTCGTCGATGACCATTCGCAGAAGCTCTCCGTTCGGTTCCGCGAATTTCGCCTGAAGCTTCTTGCCGTACTTGGCGTCGATGACCGTCCAGCCGTTGGCGTCGAACATCTCACGCCAGGCTCGCACCCGAATGCCTGGGATTATCCGATCTAGGCTCTGGCGATTCAGGTCCACAACCCAGATGACGTTGGAGAGGCCAGCCATCGCAGGCTCGGCGATCGCCTCCCACACTGACCCTTCGTCTAACTCAGCGTCGCCCACGACGGAGATGTACCGTCTGTCGGGACGAGTGTCCGAAGGCATGTGCGCCTGGACGTATTCGCCTACCAATGCGGCGAAATTGGGCGCCACAGGCCCCAGGCCGACGCTGCCGGTTGAGAAGTCGACGCCATCTGGGTCCTTGGTTCGACTCGGATACGCCTGGAGTCCGTGAAACGCCCGCATTTCGGTCAGATACTTCGGGTCCAGATTCCCCAGGAGATATTGAATGGCGTGGAACACCGGCGAGGCGTGTGGCTTCACTGATACGCGATCGCCCGACTTCAGGAAGTCGAAATACAGCGACGTCATCAGGGTAACGACAGAGGAACTCGAGGACTGGTGGCCGCCAACCTTGGTTCCGTCAGGATTCGGGCGGACGCTGTTGGCGTGGTGCACGAGTTGCATCGCGATCCACAGCACCTTGTCCTGAATCTGCTCCAGGACATCGTCTCGTGTGAGGCCAATCTTGGGATTGGAACCGGATGCCATGGTCATCTCGAACACTCCCGGCTTACTGGCGATTGACGGAGTCTCTGCCTAGTTCGACGACGTAGCCTGCGAAGTTCAATCACCGAACGGAAGACCCTGCCCCGTTCGTGGTGAGCCCGTCGAACCACAGGGCTTTCGCCAGCACAGGATTCGAAGGGCATCAGAAACTGGCGCCCCCGAACCTACCCGAGGTAAGCGCTGACCCAGCCGAGACCCTCCTCGGTCGTCGTTTTCGGCTTGTACTCGCAGCCGATCCAACCACTGTAGCCCATCTCGTCAATCGACTCGAAGACGATCGGGTAGTTGATCTCGCCGGTTCCGGGTTCGTTTCTGCCCGGATTGTCGGCGACCTGCATGTGCCTGATGACGTCGAGGTTTGCCTCGATCGTCCGAGTCAGGTCGCCTTCCATTATCTGCATGTGATAGATGTCTTGCTGCAAGAACAGGTTGGCCGAGCCTGTGTCGTTGATTATCGACCTGCCTTGTTTGGTCGACGTGATGTGGAAGCCAGGGATGTCGATTGTGTTGATAGGCTCAATCAGCAGCAAGATGCCCGCGTCTCCGAGCTCAGCGGCGGCATATTGCAGGTTCCCTATCAGGGTGTCATGAATCTTGCCCGCGCTTAACGTCCGGGGCGGTATTCCCGCCAGACAGTTGATCATCGGGCATCCGAGCGTTCGGGCATACTCGACGGCCCTCCCGACGCCTTCCCGGAACTCCCCTACCCTGTCCGGATCGCACGCGTTGCCGCGATCGTCCGCGTCCCAATCCCCGGCCGGCAGGTTGTGCAACACCTGGGTGAGGCCGTGCTTGGCGAGCAGTTCGGCGAGCAGGTCTTTGTCGTAGTCGTAGGGGAACAGGTACTCGACGCCCTCGAAGCCGGCGGACGCGGCGGCGGCAAACCGGTCGAGGAAATCGACCTCGTTGAACAGCATAGTGAGGTTGGCGGCAAATTTCGGCATCGCAGACCTTCCAGGTTTCGGATTGGGGAATCTTCATCCCCATTATAGGCTTCGATTGCAGGCGTCACAACGTCCTGGTTCGCGACCCGGACGGACCGCACTGCCTCAAGGGACACTTGTACAAAGATGCAGGCAGACCCCAACGATCATCTGGACGATTACGGTTATGTAGTTGCTGACGGGCTTGTCGTTCGATGCGTCACGCCCCACGCGAGGAGTGTTCTTTCAATCCATGCACGTAATAGTCGGGTTCATGTTCATGTCTGCGATCGCGATCTCCGTGTTGCTGGCAATGGGTTTGGGCCTGATGCAATCGTCGTGGGACCTGGCCAGGTCGTGGATCAACTACCAAGAGCAGGAGATCCAGAGGTTCGAAGGACGGATCAAGCGCATCGACGACCTGCCTGTCACGGCGGTCAACCTGGTTCAACTCAACTGGAAGAACGACGGCGGGGCGCCCCTCGCCGATTTTGCCGACTGGGACGTCATTCTCGAGATCGCCGAAGGCTCGGGAATCCAGATATCGCCGCTTGCCTACACGGCGAGCACGACGCCCGGGACCAACGAGTGGGCCATCCAAGGCATCTATCAGGATGCCGCTTTGCTCACGCCAGAAATCGCGGACCCGGGCATCCTGAACCCCGACGAGGAGATGGTGGTGCTGCTGAACCCGTCGCCTGCAGTCACCACGAACAATTTCCAAAGGATATCAACGATTACGGAGTCTCTGCAGGCATTCGAGGACTTCGGAGCTCAGATCGCAGCCGACCCCAGGTCGCAGAAACTGACTGAGTTGATCACCGGGCCAGGACTGCGGGGTGTCGGCCGAATCAGTTTCAACCATCAACCGTAGACGACACAACCTCACGCCAGGAAGGTTCGCCGCGAACGGGCCTTCCTGGGCATCAATGCGGCCCACACTATTCACCCAATGACTCAACGTGGACCTGTCAGCAGAGGGAGAGGAAGACCAATGCCGGTATTCCCATCAGTCGAATGGTTCGAAAGCGTCCGCCAAACGGCCAACGACGACTCTGGATTCAAGGCGTTGGGCGTCTGCGACGCGAATATGGGAGTCAAGGTCGAGGACCGCTCGTTCAAGGTCTCGTTCCGAGCGTTCCAGTGCGAAAGCGTCGAAGAGATTGACGACGACGGCCTGCTATCGGTCGACTTCTTCCTCGAGATGGATCATCCGCAGTGGCGGTCGCTGATCGAGAACATCCGAAAGCACGACGGGGCCGACGCCGAGCACACGATGAACACCCTCGACCTGGGGCGACCGCGGGGCATCCTCAGGTCGCGCGAGCCGCAGGGCGCCACGAGTTTCTTGCGTTGTCACTTGACCGTCCAGAAATACTTCGACAGCTCCGCCGGTATAGAAACCACGTTCTAACAGAATCACGCAATGCCGATTTACGAGTACCGCTGCCGTGAATGCCAGGAGAAAACGAGCAAACTCTGGCGCGGGTTTGACGCACCGGACGCCGTGCCCTGCGCGGAATGCGGCAGTGAGCAGACATCCCGAATAATATCGTCGGTCGCCTTCCACAAGTCATTGAGATCGAAGCTGCAGGACTTGGACCCACGATACGACAGGATGGTCGACTCGGCGGCCGCCAATACCTCAACCTCCGACCCGAACCAGTTCATCGACCGTGCGACGCCGCTGAGCGAGAGCGACGCGTAGCCGTCCGCCCTCCCGCGACAGCGCCCTGTGCTACACTGGCCGCGCCAATCTGACGCGTCAGCGACTCGGGCCTCCACATCCCCGACATCAAGCAATCTGAACGCACGGGAGCAGCGATGATT
Organism: uncultured Dehalococcoidia bacterium; assembly: GCA_964588665.1. Lineage (GTDB taxonomy): Bacteria > Chloroflexota > Dehalococcoidia > Lucifugimonadales > UBA1123 > UBA2160. The sequence goes on from CAZPQQ010000056.1 coordinate 14,932, forward strand.
TACGAAGAACGACGGATATCCCTGAAGCGCGGTCAACTCGACGCATTCTCCGAACACTTCACGCGAAACGTCAGGCCCGCCCTGGCTGAGAGCGGAGGCGAGGTCCTCTGCACGCTGACGGCGGTCATCGGCGACCCAACCGAGGAGTTGCTCCAGGTGTCGCGGTATCCGGATATGGAGCATTGGGAGCAAGCTCAAGACGCTTACGACCAGTCTCGAATGCCATTCGTGGACTCCGAGGACGTTCGGCTGTTGAGGGCGGTGTCTTCACGTCCGAAGTCTGTCGTCACGCCCGACGACCTCCGGCCGTTCTACGGACATCGCCGCTTCTTCATCTCGCCAGCGGACGTCGACGAGTTCGTGGAGCACTCGCAGAACGGCATCTGGCCGCGCATCGAGGCTCAAGGCGCATGCATCCTCGGATTGTGGACGCCAATCGGGGTGACCACGCCTCAGGAGATCGTGCTTCTCACCGGATACCACGGTCCCGCTCACTGGGAAGAGACGAGGGAGAAGCCAGCCGCGCCGGAAGGTGTCAAGGAAGGGGTTTGGACCCACGGCAAACGGGCGCGGTCCGGCAGGTCGGACATCACCATCAGGACGTGGGTGCGGCTCATGCGCCGGCTGGAGATCTAAAAACAACAGAGCCGGCCAAGTTGGCCGGCTCTGTAAAGTGCTCTGAGGAACCGTGTGGGTTCAGGAAGCCTTCGGGCCATCCCCGTTGGAGCGATACGATCGCACGAAACCCAGGCCCGCTAGGTGCTCTACGATGGCGCTGGCGTTCGCCTCGGCGCTATTGGCGACGGTGTCCAACTTGATCTCGGGATTCAACGGCTCCTCGTAGGGGTCGTCGATGCCCGTGAATCCGGTGATCTCGCCGCGACGGGCTTTGGCGTACATGCCCTTGGCGTCCCTGGATTCGCAGACCTCCAACGGGGTGTCCATGAACACCTCGATGAACTGCTCGGGGCCGACCATGTTCCGGACATCGTCTCTCGTGGCACGATACGGACTGATCGCCGCGCAGATGACGATCCCGCCGTGCCTCACGATTTCCGCGGCCACGTAACCGATTCGGCGGATGTTGGTGTCGCGGTCTTCAGGAGAAAAGCCCAGGCCTTTGGACAGGTGCGTTCGGACCACGTCGCCGTCCAACACCGTCACTTGCCTGCCCTGCTCCATCAGTTGCACGACCAGCATTTCAGCGGTCGTTGACTTACCGGAGCCGCTCAGTCCCGTGAACCATATACACGCGCCCTGGCGGGTTTTCGGCGGGTAGGTCTCTGCGAGTATCTCTGCAACTTCGGGCCGCGTGAACCACGACGGCAACGGCTTGCCGACGTTGAGGAACTGTTCCCTCACCTGGGTTCCGGAAATGGAGGCCGTCTTCGCACCTTCATCTAAGTCGGAGACCTGCTCGTAGCGGTCTTCATCCGGCAGGTAGACGAGTTCTGTGAACGGAACCATGCCCACGCCCAACTCGTCGACGTGTTTCTCCATTGCCTCCTGAGCGTCGTAAGGACCGTAGAACGGCTCGCCCTTGGAATCGACTCCGGGACCGGCGTGGTCTCGGCCGATGATCAGGTGGTTGGCGCCGAAGTTGCGGCGGATGATCGCATGCCACAACGCTTCCCTCGGGCCGCCCATCCGCATTGCCAGCGGCAGCAGCGACAGGAGCACACGGTCGGCATCGTAGTATCGCTCTGTCAGCGCCTGGTATGTGCGGACACGGGTGAAGTGGTCAACGTCGCCCGGCCTAGTCAGTCCGACGACCGGGTGCAGGAGCAAGACGCCGTCCACTTGGTCAGCCGCGCGCTTGGTCAACTCTTCGTGGACGCGATGCAGCGGGTTTCGTGTCTGGAACGCGACGACGTTCGCCCTGCCGGTTCGTGCCAACATCGCTCGAGTCTGAGCCGGCGTGTGCCGTATCTCACGATAATCGGGATGCCCGGGGAGTTGGAGAACTTTGATCGCTCCGGAGATGTTGCGGGCGCCCCATCGGTGCATTTCCGCCACCAGAGGGTGCCTTACATCGGTCGTGCCGAAGACTTTGAGGGAGGTCTCGTCGAGGTCCCAATTGTAGATGTCTTCGACGTCCATAACGGCTAGGATGTTGTTTCTGGAGTCGCGCAACGCGATCCGCTGGTTCAGCGATACTTCGGCGTCGTCGCCCACTGGCAACGTGATGGGGATCGGGAACAGCGTCCCATCCGTGAGTCGCATGCTGTCCAGCACGCTTTGGTAGTCGTCTTTGGACATGAACCGGTCGAGAGGCGAAAACCCTCCGACTGCCATCAACTCAAGGTCACAAGCCACCCGCTCCGAGATTTGGATCGAAGGCAGCTTGTTCGCTTCAGACCTGAGATCTTCCGCCTGGTCTGCCGGCACCATGAGATCGATGAGCGCGCCCCCGTACGGCGCCACCAATGAGGTTTCCGTGGATTCCAACACCTTTGCGATTTCCTCTCTATTCTTTCGGCTCTTGGCTTCAGTAACTATGATAACGCATCAGGCAACCCCTGATGCCGGTTAAGACGTGGCTTTGACTTCTTCGGCCCACCCTGGGCCCATATGAATGCCGCACTCTTTCGGCACGCTGTCATCCTCCCACCACCATCGTCCTGCACGGGTGTCCTCACCGGCGGATATCGGCCGAGTGCAGGGAGCGCATCCGATGCTGGTGTACCCAATGTCGTACAGTTTGTTGTAGGGCACGTCGTTGGCTTTGATGTACGCCCACACCCTTTCGTCGGTCCAGTCGGCCAGCGGGTTCACTTTGACGATTCCGCCGTGCGCATCGTCGATCTCGATCTTGCCGACGTCTCGGCGGGTCGCGGAGTGCGACCGACGGACTCCCGCGATCCATGCGTCCAGACCCTCCAGGAGTTTCTCCATCGGGTGGGTCTTGCGGATCTGGCAGCACAGGAGCCTGAGCGAAACGCTGTTGTAAAAGGCGTTGGCGCCGAACTGCGTCAAGAAATCGGAGACCTCGTTGTGGTCGGGCAGATAGGTTTCGATTGGAATGTCATATCGCTCTCGAATTGCGTCGATCAAATTGTAGGTCTCGGGCGGCATGCGGCCTGTGTCGATGGTCGCGACCCTGAGGTCGACCCCCATCCGGTGGGCTATGTCGAGGATGACCATCCCGTCGGCCTGGAAGCTGGTGCTCAACGCGACCTGGCTTCCAAAAGCATTTGCCGTCCACTCGATAACCTCCTGCGCGGTCCAGCCCTCGGCCTGGGACCTCGCGCTCTCCACATCCACCTTCGCCGCCGTCAATAGTTCGGTCATCAACTCGTCCCCTGGGTGTAAATTTGGCAATAAAAAAACCCCCGACGCTTCAAGCAATCGGGGGTTCACGAATCCGTATTTCACACTAGCGTGTCACACGTGGGCGCCTCAGCACGCACACGACGCCACATTGAGCGCATCCCCCTGTAAGGGCATACAACAACATGTACACGCCTGAATGCTAATGACTTCTTTCACAACCACGGAATAATACTAACGCCCTTCGTTGTTCCTGTCAATCCGTTCATGAAACTGCCCGTTCAATGTCGTCCAGGGTAAGCTCGATGCCGAAGCCTGGGGCGTCGTTGGGCACGAGGTAGCCGTCCTCGGGCACGGCCATGCCCGGGGTCCGTCGTTCCCCTTCGCTCAACGGAATCCCCGGGGCCGAGCCGACGAAAAACTCACCCATCGGAACGTTGGGCATGGCGAAGCTCGTATGCTGCCCATAGGCGTCGTTCATGCCGCCGTGAGGGATGACGCCGATGCCGGCTGCCTCGGCGATATGACATATCTTCACCGTCGCCGTCACGCCTCCGACCCATTGGATGTCCGGTTGTAGGTAGTCGACCACCCTGCCGCTCACGGCCGACAGGAACGGCAACGGCGTGTACCAATGCTCGCCGGTGGCCAGGCTCTGCCACGGCACTCGCTTTCGCATCTCCGCGAATCCCTGGAAGTCCTCTGGCATGAGGCAGTCTTCCAGCCATTTCAAGTTGTAGGGACGCAGCCTCTCCGTGAGTCTGACCGCGAACTCCAGATCGAAGGCCATCCAGCAATCCAACATCAACTCTACATGCGGGCCGATCAGATCTCGAGCGCTGGCCACCAGTTCTTCGTTCCCTTCCAATCCCGCAAGGCCGTCGGCGGGTCCGTACGGGCAAGCAAGTTTCGTCGCTTTGAAGCCAAGCTCCATGGGCCAGTCGGTGTCGTTGCCCGTGGCATAACACGTCATCCGATCTCTCGCGGGGCCGCCCAGAAGCTCGTAGACTGGTCTCTCGAGCAGCTTTCCTTTCAGGTCCCACAAAGCCAGGTCGATGGCGCTGATGGCGTAGCTCGCCATGCCCGCCGAGCTGTATGGCGACGCCAGTCGAAACATCATGTCCCAGATCTTCTCGGTCGCCATGCAGTCCTCACCGACAAGCAGCGGGCCCAGATGGTCGTTGATTATGGATTCGACGGGCGCGCCGTGGGTGGTCATGCCGAGGCCCCACGTGCCGTCGTCCGCGACGACGACGCACCCGACCTGTTCCCACGGCGGGGCCCACTGGCTTCTGAGCGCTTTGTACTTTGGGTATCTGGAGACGGGATTGGCCACCTCAGCGCCATCGGTCCACGCCGGCCTTCGCGCTTTTGCCGACGGCGCAGGCTGCGGCAACCGAAGCGTCGCAGCTCGGATTTCCTTGATCTTCATTACAATTCCTCCACGATCCGTTCCGGCCAATGCTGTGACGTGATGCAACGAATTGTATTGCGAAACGCGGTTGGGCGAAAGCTGAGCGACCATTCGGCGGCGCCAACGGTCAACGCAGGATCGGCGGGCGCGCTACCCTGGCTTTCGGCAGTCGGCTGTCGGCTGTCGGCTGTCGGCGAGCCTGCGACTTTGGGGCGCCGTTCGCGGGTCAGCCTCAATTGGTCCAGGCGGAGTCTCGCCTGCCGGTGGTATAATGGATGCGATGTGGGGACGCGTGGGTTCGACAGGGGGTGTCTTTGCGGGATTGCAGGCCGAGGCGCCATCTACCTCGTAAAAAGGTGGCAAACAATTAACTGGCGATAAACAGCTAGCAATAGCCGCTTAAGGCGGTTACGTCCACCGCAACCTATCTCCGAGGGGGGCGAATGGGCGACATAAATCGGAGTGCTGTCACGCCGATGCCGATGAGCGTGGCCTAAGACCATCGGCTGGCTCCAGTGCATCCCCACGCCGGTAAGGGCGCGCCGGAGCGAGAACTAAATACTGGCTAAGCTTGTAGCATATCTCGATCGAAGAGTCTTCTGGACGGGGAGTTCGACCCTCCCCCGTCTCCACCACGAACACGGAACATCAGCCTCTTGCCCTCCGGCCGGAGGCTGATTTGGTTTTTCAGGCTCGGTTCCGCCATCGCCTTCGCCAGCCCCGACCGTACCGAGTCACGTATTGTCGGACGAAGACCGCCTGCGAGACATCGTCCGCGCCAACGTGGGTCGCTCCGCCGACGACATCCAAGCCGACCTCATCGCCCAAGTCGACTCGTTCGTGGCCGACGCCCGCCAAGTTCGACGACATAACGCTGCTCGTCGCTGTGCGCAGCTCTGCCCAAGAGGACACAGAGTCGCCGGGGGATGCAAAGACACAAACCTGAGTCAACCAGTGCGCTCGACCCGAGCCCAGCGTGTCAAGACGCCGGGCTTCTTCAGCATTCGCCAGAGACGGAAAAGGAACGGCGTCAACTGCTTGCTGGCCGGGCGGAGTCATGTCCGATTGCTCTGGCTTTGCTCTTTTGTCAACATCCCCCGCCTTATCGTCGAGCACCAACAAGATGCCTGAGCCCTCTCGAGTCGCGGGGGATAATCGTTGAGATTGGAACCTGATCTGCCTTGGCGTCTACGTTGGAGAAAGTTAGTATTTGTCCAAATACCGGAGACCGTCTCGAAGAAGATGGGGGCCGATGGCCGGTCCGATGCCTGACTCAGTATGCGCACGCCACAAGAGCGGGATCAGACGGCCTGCAGGCGATGGCTCGGACCCATCGAGGCGCTTTCTCCGATGTGCGCAGCCGAAAGCAGCGCGTTGGTATGCGGCACGAGCGGACTCGCCGGCCCAACGACAAATACGAGACTTCATTCAGAAATCTGATAATCGGAATTTGACCCGCGACAGCAACGACGTTGACCAAATCAGCGTATGTAAGAGGACCGAAGGCGGACGGGAGAAATCCGGGTTCGAACGCCATTCCGCATCAATCATCCTGTCTGCACGCAATCTCTTGAGGGGCGCCGATGGATTCAAACAACAGGATTCTGATAGTTGAAGACCAGGCGTCGCTGCGAACCCTCGCCCGCCTGTGGTTGGAACTCGAAGGCTACGATGTCGTTCTGGCGTCAGACGGTATTGAAGGCCTCCGACGCTTCGCCGATTCCACTCCCGACTTGATCGTCACGGATATGAACATGCCTCGGATGAACGGCATCGAGTTCAGCAGATCAGTTCGAGTCACGTCGAGCATCCCGATTATCATGTGGAGTTCGAACCCCAACCGTCCGAATTTGACGCTCGGATCAAGGCCTCTGATCGACGACTACGCCGACAAGACGGGCGATTCCAGAGACTTGACTGTCAAGGGCGGAGTGAAAGTGTACCAGTGGGGCGGAGTAAAACCGCACGACTG
>CAZPQQ010000057.1:0-20911 GCA_964588665.1 uncultured Dehalococcoidia bacterium
CCAGCTACCCCGCCGGCTTCGGGAAGAAATCCTGCTCCCACGGCCAGTCGCCGTCAGCTTCGTACGGCGGCAATCCCTGCTCGACGCGGTCGCGGTACGGGCTCTCTATCGGGGCTCGCCACGGGTAGATCTGGCCCTCGTACATCTCAGGTCCGTTCTTGAAGTGCGTGACCTGCTCAAGCGTTTCGATGAAGGGCGCATTCATGTCGTACATGTCTTTGGGGTCGTGGGGACGGGGGCCCGTTCTGGAAACATGGCCCCAGAGCTGGCGGCCCAGCATCTCCTCGACCTTCCATACGCAGCCGATGAGCTTGTCCAGGTCGACGCCGGTTTCGATGCCCATGCCGTCCATCATGTGCATGACGTCCTCTGTGGGCGACATGCCGGTCGCGCGCCCGTTGCCGCAATACGGGCAGCCGCCGAATCCGCCGATGGTGCCGTCGACGTTCAGCGTGTCGTCGGGACCCAGGGACGTGATCGCGGCGTACATGGACGCGACCGCCATCCCTCGGCTGTTGTGCAGGTGTGCCCTGAAGTTTACGATTTCAGGCCATTGCTCCTTGATCCGGTAGAAGATCTCCTCCACCTTCTTCGGGTGGCACCAGCCCATGGGGTCGCCGACGCTTGCCGCAGTCACCTTGATGCCGGCGTCGTCCCAGAGGTTGTGTTGCTTCTCCAGGAATTTCATGACCATGTCGACGGTGAAGTCCCCGAGGAAGTTGGACCCGAACGTGGCGTTCGTGCCGATCCCGGCCTCCGGCGCGCTGAGCTCTTGGGCCTTGGCGATCGTGGGCGCCCAAGCCTCCATTTCCTGCATCTGCGTGCGGTTCGTGTTGCGCCGCGCGAAGACGTCGCACATGTGGCAGCTCAACGTCGGACGTCCACTGCCGCGCTCGATGGTGAGCGGGGGCGAATACTCGCGAGCTCGTTCGATGCCCCGTTGGTTCAGCGCGAGGGCAGTGTAGGTCACGCCTTCCTTGGGAGTGAACTTCTGAACGATTTCGTCGATGCGTTCCATCTGCGGCGTGTATCGCGGACTCACAAACGACCCGACCACGATGCGTTTCAGCCCTGTCTCCGAGAGGGCGTCCAGCAACGCGACCTTGTCGTCAACCGACAGGTTGGCGTCCTCGATCTGCATGCCTTCCCGCATGCCCTCTTCCGTGTAGATTACCGTGGGGTATCTGCCTGCCATCGGTCTTTCTCCCTGATGTGTTCTTCGAGATCTATGGCCTGGTCGCCAGATAATGCGTGGACCTGTGGTTCGACAGGCTCACCACGAACGGAACAGCGGTTACCGTGAACGGGTTTTATCGCACAGATTTCTTACCCATCCGTTCGCCCTGAGCCTGTCGAAGGGCCCCGAACTCGCCTGCCGGACGGCGCTACGCCCCCGTCGTCACCGCGTCCATCAGCGTGCCGATGTCGTCGAGATCGGCTAGGCCTTCGACGAGTTGGATCGGCTCGCCCACTCGCTCTTGACCGAATACGGCGCCCGCGTTAACCCGGAACTTGTCGAGCACCTCGTCGCCGGTGAGGTGATACGCGGTTCCGAGCTCGACGTCGTGCAGTGTGCCGTCGCGCATCTGGACCTTGAGTCGAGCGTCGCGGTTGCCGTCCGCTATGTGCTCATGGCGCAACTCCACGTCCGGGTTCTTCGTCAACCGGACCCGCTCCATGAACTCTTGGACATCGGCCTGAGAAGCGCGCTCATCGGTGAACGTCGACAGGTCGATCTTGCGGTCGATGATGGCCGCCGATATGTTGTATCGCAGGCAGAACTTGCCTTCGAGCCCCTGGTTGACTTCGTTGCGGAGCAGCGCGCCGGTGCAGGGAGCGTCGGGACCGACGTGCTCGATGCTCTCGACGTTGTCCGGGTTGATCTCGTAGTGTTGGATCAGGTCGAGCAGGCCGGTCAGCATCTGGTGGTTGCCGCCGCAGCAAGGCCAGGGCTTTATGCGAGTCCCCTGGGACGCCAGGTAGTAGTAGTCTCCAAGCGTCTGGGAGATCGCCGGGATGTTGCATTTGACCCCGCCGAAGTTGTCGGCGTATCCTTGGCGGCCCTCGATGATATCCGGGTCTGCGGTGAAGCCGGTGGACGCCAGTTTCGCGGCCACGACTCCGCTGCGGGCAGCGTTTCCGGGATGGAATGGCTTGGTCATGGTGCCGAAGTTGCGGCGAAGGCCGGCGGCTTCGGAGCCTGCGATGCCGAGCGCCATGCGCGTCTGTTCGACATCCAGACCCATGAGCTTGGATGCTGCAACAGCCGATGCCATCGTGCCGAAGATCGCCGTCGGGTGCCAGTCGCGGTCCGGGTGCAGGTTGGAGCTCAGCCGCGTGCCAATCTCGTACCCGATGGCCCACGCTGCCAGAACCTCTCTGCCGGACAAGCCCATGTGCTCCGCAACGGCCAGCGTGGTCGGAGTCAGAACCGTCGCCGGGTGGCCTCCGACGCCGCCCAGATCGTCGAAATCGTCGGCGTGCCCGATCGAGCCGTTCGCGAAAGCAGCCGCGGCGCTCGACGTACGGATGTCGGTGGCGATGACTCGAGCCTGGGGATTGCCGCCCTGATCCTGGGTAAAGTCGATAATCTGGCGTCCGACTTCCGTTATCGTGCCCAGGATGGTCGTGCCCAGATAATCCAGGATGGACTTCTTGGCCTGGTCGTACGCCTCAGGCGGGATGTCTTCGTATGGAGTGTCCACGATCCATTTGGCGACAGTTTCAGTCGTGCCCATTGAAGCCTCCTAGGCGCATCACATCGGAATGCCTGAACAGGCGCTGCCGACGGCTCGGACCCTGCATCCACCGATTAGGCGATGCTAAGCTCTGGCCCACTTCATGTCAAGACCAACACGGACAGAACCGCTACTCGCCATGCTGAACGGAGTGAAGCATCTAGCCCGTGAAAGTCGCGGAACATCGGCTTCCCCCTATATTCCGAGCTTGTCCTTGAAGTCGGTGTCTACGTAGGCGAGGCGGCCTTGCTTCACCATGTCCTGCAGGCTCATGGTGGGCGGCGACTGGACGTTCGTGGGGCGGTCGGCGAGGATGCCCGCGCCTTCGAGCTCCTCGCACTGGGCATCCGTGTAGCCGAGGACGCCCTGTAGGACCTCTCGGTTGTGGTCGCCGAATTTCGGCGCCGGGCCCCGGATCGACATCGGCGTCTTGCTCAAGCGCCAGGGACGGCCCATCAGCGTTCGAGCGCCCATCTTGCGGTCGGCGGGGTACTCCACCTTTTCTAGGAACTCGCGCTTCAAGTGGTGCGGGTTCAGACTGGTGTCTTTCGCATCGAAGACAGGGCCACAAGGGACGCCGGCGCCTTGCAGTCGCTCCATGACGTCGAACTTGTCCAGGGTCTTCGTCCACGCGGAGATGGCTGTGTCGATTTCGTCGTGATGTTCGACGCGTCCGGCGTGTGTGGCGAATCGAGTGTCGTTGGCCATTGCCGATGCGCCCATCTCTCGACACAATGACGCCCACTCTTCGTCGTCGCCGACTGAGATCACGCACCACTGGTCTTCGCCTGCGCACGGGTAGCTGCCCTGCGGCGCCCGCCATGGGTGGCGGTTGCCGATGCGGTCTCCCAGCCGTCCGTTGGCCAACCAGTCGAGGATGTACTCGGACGTGGTGAACGCTCCGAGTTGGTACATGCCGACGTCCAGCCACAGCCCCTTGCCCGTGCGGTTTCGATGCCTGAGGCCCAAGGCGACGCCAAGCAGGCACGCCCAGCACGCCAGGAAGTCGACGAACGACTGCCCGGCTTTCGACGGGATGTCGTTCGGGTAGCCAGTGACGTGAGTCAAACCGTGCGTCGCCTCCTGCGTCGTGGCCTGGGCCGGGTACTCCGAGTACGGTCCCGCGCCATGGCCGTAGCCGGTGTTGGACACCATGATGATGTCCGGTTTGAGCTTCTTCATGTTCGGATAGTCCAGGCCCCACCGACGCATCACTCTGGGGGTGAAGTTCTCCATGACGATGTCGCTCACCTGGATAAGCTCTTTGAAGACGTTCGAGCCCTCCGGCTTGCTCAGGTCCAGCACCAACGACTTCTTGCCCCGGTTGAGCATGTTAAAGGTGGCCGTACGGTTCCACGGGTCGTCGCCAGGATCGTTGTCGGCGTGCGCTCCGGCGAATCCACCGGCCCTGGTTGTGTCCATCCGCCCGGGACCTTCGACCTTGATTACCTCCGCGCCCAGATCCGCCATCAACCCAGCGGCGTAGGGCAGGGCGAAGACGTAGCTGGATTCGAGAACCCTGATTCCCTCCAACGGCAACCGAGCCATATCGGGTTTCCTTTCGTTGCGCCTGTGTCGATCAAGCGGCGCATGTTTTAACAAGTGTGACGGAGCGTTCGGTCTACACGACGCCCCGTTGCTTCAAATCGGCCAACTGCTCTGCCGTATACCCGAGAGCTTCGGCGTAGACTTCGTCGTTGTGCTGGCCCAGCAGCGGGGCGGCGGTGCGATAACCGTCGACGGGCTCCGAGATTCCCAGCAGGCTTGACGGGACTTTCAGACTGCCGATCACCGGATGATCGACTTCCTGATAGAAGTCTCGTGCTTCGAGCTGCGGACAGTCTGCGAGGTCCTGGGGCGTCTGGGCCATTCCCAGGAGCATTCGGAACTCCTCCGAGCCGGTCTTGAACATCTCCGCCATCGTTCGGTCTTTGGCCGCGTCGATGACGATCTCGTCCATATCGGCGGCGTTGACCAGTCGCTGTTCGACGTTGGCGAATCGTTCTTCCTTGAGCTCCTCGCGACCGAAGAACTCCGCCACACGATCCCACGTCGCGCCGCCTCCGGGCTGGGCGATGAAGTAGCCGTCTTTGCAAGGCATGATGTTGCCGAACATCGTTCCCTCAGGCTTGCGGCGGCCCTGGACGGCGCCTGTCCAGCTATAGTACGGCTGGTTGATGACCAGGGTTGACGCGACAACCTCCTGAGCGGAGATGTCGATGTGTTGCCCCTGTCCGGTCATGTCTCGAAGCAGCAGCGTGAACGCCGTGGACACGGCGCCGGTCATCCCCGCTTCGTACTGCGCCTGGAAACCGCCGTGCTTCAGCGGCTCGCGATCGGATGTCCCGCTGACGGCCATGATGCCGCTCATCGCATATGTCACGATTTCCTCACCCTTGTACTCGCTGTAAGGGCCGGACTGACCGAACGCAGTGATCGACGTCATGACTAAACCGGAGTTGTCTTGCTCCAGGGTTGCGTGGTCGAGTCCGATCGACGCGAGGTGACCCGGGGAGTAGGCCTCGACGATGACGTCGACGTCTTTCGCGAGTTCGCGGAACACTCGGCGGCCTTCCTCAGCCTCCAGATCCAGCGTGATGCCGCGCTTGTTTAGGTTGAGGAGCAGAAAGAACAGGCTCTTTTCAGGATCGGGGTCGTCGTCCTTGAAGGGCTGCATAGTCCTGCCAAGCTCACCGTCCGGAGGCTCGATCTTGATTACGTCAGCGCCCAGGTCGGCCAGGATTCTTGCGCAGAGCGGGCCGGCAATTCCTTGGCTGATGTCCAACACTCGGATGTCGTTCAGGGCCGCAAGCATGTCGTTGATCACCCCTTAGGTAGACGTACTTCGCGAAATCACGCGTATCATATCCAACAGCCCCATGCCGCACAAGACCGGAAGCGCGGCCCGCCCCACTTGACACCGTGTTGGCTGCGCAAGAGAATGGGCACGCAGCACGAAATACACAGGGGGTAGGCAATGGATTTCGGTTTCTCACCGGAGCAAGAAGCCCTGCGGCAAGAGGTCAAACAGTTCATCGAAGATAACGTCACGCCTGAGTTGTATGCGGAAATGGGCGGCGAGGACGAGGGCGGCGCCTCTCCTCTGATCAAGGAGTTGCGGCGCAAGGTTGCTAAACGAGGATGGGTCGGCATCTCGTGGCCGAAAGAATACGGCGGCCAGGCGGGCAGTCGCATCGACCAGTACATCATCGAAGAGGAGTTCGCGCGCGCCGGAATCGGAGTGGGCGGCGCGGGCAGCGGAGCGCCGGCGATCCTCGCGGCAGGCACCGAAGAGCAGAAGCAGTACTTCCTGCCTGGTCTGATTAACGGCGAGATCACCCTCGCTCTCGGTTTCACTGAGCCACAAGCCGGCGCGGACCTCGCCGGGCTCCAGTGCCAGGCCGTGAAAGACGGCGACGACTGGGTCATCAACGGTCAGAAGATGTACACGTCTTCGGCCCACTACTCGACACACATCTACCTCATGGCGCGCACCGATCCGGATGCGCCGAGGCACAGGGGCATCTCGATCTTCCTGGTGCCCATGGACACGCCTGGGATCACCGTTCGACCGCTGTGGACGATTCAGAACAACCCGCAGGCGCCCAGAGGGACCACATACGGCACCGCTAGGACCAACGAGACGTTCTTCGAAGACGTCAGGATTCCTGAGTCTTGCCTGCTGGGCGAGGTGAACAGAGGCTGGTACGTCGGCGCGATGGGCCTGAACCTGGACAGGGTCGGAGCGAGCAGGTACCTGATCTCCGTCCAACGCGACGAGGACATCATCAACTGGGTCAAGGAAAACGACTTCGACGGTCGTTCTCCAGCCGAAGACCCTGCGGTGCGAGACAAGCTGGCTGAGCTGTGGATCGAAGCTCAGGTCTGCCGGCTCATGACGATGCGAAGCATGTCAATCGTCGAGGCAGGCGGAGAATTCACTTACGAAGGTTCTGCAGAGAAGGTCTTCGCTCCGGAGCACGGCGTCAAGACTTCGGAATCGATCACCCAGATGCTCGGTCCGTACGGATCGCTTCTCAACGGGTCACCCAGCGCGATTTCGGACGGCATCTACGCCCACAACCTGATGGGCGCTTTCCAGTCCGGCATCAACCACGGCAGCGTCCAGGTGATGCGAGACCAGGTGGCGCGCAGAGGTTTGGGCATGCAGCGCGCGTGACCGCACTGCCAACTCCTTATGAATCCGTTCGCCCTGAGCCTGTCGAAGGGCATTCACCAGACCAGATACGGGATCGGATCGAGCGGCAAGATCGCCAATTCCGAAACCATTCAACACAATTGAGGCATCACAATGGACGTACTGCTGAACGAAGAACAGAGGATGTTGCAGACCAGCGCCAGGGACTTCCTCGAGGCGGAGTGCCCGACCAGCCTGGTCCGCGACATGGAGGAGGATGGGAACGGGTATCCGCCGGACCTGTGGCGTAAGATCGTCGATCTCGGCTGGGTCGGCCTCGCGCTTCCGGAAGACTGCGGTGGGCAGGGCCTTCCGTTGACGTATCAGGCCATCATCCTGGAAGAGGTCGGTCGAGCGCTGGCGCCGTTGCCGTTGCACAGCACGGTTGTCCCGGCATTGGCGATCGCGATGGACGGCACGTCGGATCAGCGCAGCGAATGGTTGCCCTCGGTAGCAAGCGGCGACGTCATCCTGACGTGGGCCGCCAACGAGCGAGACCCCCGGCTATCGCCTGAGACCATCCGCTGCGAAGCAGTTGCGGACGGCGACGATTTCGTCATCAACGGCGTCAAGCAGTTCGTAGACAACTTTAACGTGGCCGACCGGTGCCTGGTCGTCTGCCGAACATCGGAAGCGTCGGTTGGAAACGAAGGCTTGTCGATATTCCTGGTTGACACAGACAGCGCTGGGATCTCCGAAACACCGCTGGTTACCATCGCCAAGGACAAGCAGAGCCACGTTCAGTTCGAGAACGTCCGTGTGCCGAAGAGCAATGTGCTCGGCGAACTGAACGGCGGGTGGCCTATCGCCGAACGCATGTTGGATCGCGCAACCGTCCTGCTCTGCGCCCAGATGGTCGGCGCGGCTCGCAAGGACTCGGACATGGCCATTGAATACTCCAAAGGCCGCGTGGCGTTCGGACGGCCCATCGCGTCGTTCCAGTCGATCCAGCACCTTTGCGCCGACATGACGATGTGGGTCGATGGTTGCCAGCTCCTGACGTACGAGGCTTTGTGGCGGCTGGACGAAGGGGCGCCGGCGAGTGTCGAGGTCTCCCAGGCCAAGGCGTTCTGCAACGAAAAGTGCGAGGCAACCGTCAGGTCGTGTCAGCAGATACACGGCGGCATCGGGTTCATGATGGAGTTCGACGTGCACCTGTTCTTCCGCAGAGTGTCGGCGTGGACCATGAGGCTCGGCACCACCTACGAACACAGGTCAAGAATCGCCAACGCTCTTCTGGACCAGCCGGGCAAGGTGCGTCTTGGCGTCAGCGTGTCGAGCTAAGACTTCCTGATTATCCCGTTCGCCCTGAGCCTGTCGAAGGGTCGTCGCAATTGAACATACTTATGCCAGACAAGGAATACGAAAAATGCCGAAAGACCCAGTGTGCGGAATAGACATCGACGAGGGCGCTGCTCGGGCGGAAACAGGGCAGACCAGGCACGGCGCAATTGAAGTGGACCCCGAAAAAGGCACTCGAAGATTCCACGCCGGCAAGTGGTACTATTTCTGCAGCCTCGATTGCCGCATCAAATTCATGGCCAGCCCCGAAACGTACATGGAGGGCGCGTAGGGTCGATTGACTCCCATGTGCCGGTCATGCTGCGACCCCTTGCGTCCCTGCTGTCCCTTCCGTCCCTACATCCCCAGACAACGGTGACCCATGGGACCCACTGAAGCCCTCGCCCGGTTCATCGCCGAGCTGCGATACGACGATCTGCCGTCGGATGTCGTCGACGCCGCCAAGATAGCCATCGCCGACGGGGTGTCGGTCATGATGGCAGGGTCCAGCCAACCCCTGGCCGCCATCGTCGGCGACTACATCCGAGCTCTTGGCGGAGCGGAGCGATGCACTGTCGTTGGCCGCGACCTCAAGACCAACGCCCCCACGGCGTCGTTCGTCAACGGCGTGTTCGGCCACTGCCTGGATTTCGAGATACAAGGCCGCCCGCCAACCCACGGTACGTCGTCGTGTCTTCCTGCCGCGCTCGCTCTGGGCGAGGATGTCGGTGCATCGGGCCGGACCATCATCGAAAGCTACGTCGTCGGCTGGGAGATTCAGGCACGGATCCGCTCAGCCACGGCGCCAGCAACTAATCCCGCGTACCACCCCCCTGGCCTAGTCGGACCGTTGGGCGCCGCGGCCGCCGGTTCGAGAGTCCTTGGCCTGGACGCTCATCACACCAACATGACCCTCGGCATCGCGGCGTCTCGCACTGGCGGACTGACGGCCAACACGGGAACGATGGTCAAATCCACTCACCCTGGCAACGCCGCGAGGATGGGCGCCGAGGCGGCCTTGCTTGCCAGAGCCGGCTTCACAGCAAGCGAGGACATCCTGGAGACCCGCCACGGCTTCGGCGACGCGCTTTTCGGCGGCGATGTCGACTGGGACTCGATCACCGACGGTCTCGGCCAGCGGTTTCGGCTGGTCGATCCTGGTTTCAACATCAAGCGATTTCCTGCGCAGATCCACATGCAGAGACCGATCGAATCTGTTCTCAATCTTCGGCAGAGCCACGATCTCCAGGCCAGCGCCGTCGAGAGCCTCACCGTTCACGTGCGCGGCAAGGGCCACTCAGGACCTGTGCCGAAGAGCGGCCTGGACGGCAAGTTCAGCGTCGAGTACTGCGCCGCCGCCGCCCTGCTCGACGGTCGGGTCGGCATCGACACGTTCACCGACGAGCGCCGCTTCGCTCCGGACATGGAGGCGCTGCTGCCCAGGGTCCGCGTCGTCTCCGAACCGGATCGCGAAGGAGCCGAGGCTGTTGCGACGCTCAAGAACGGCGCTACGGTGAGCGGCGCGTGCGTCGAATTCCTGGGCTCGATTGGCAACCCCATGAACTCCGACGAACGCAAAGCCAAGTTCTTGCACTGCACCGAGATTATCCTCGACGGGCAAGCGGCGGAGCGCCTGCACGAAACCCTGGAGAATCTTGAAGACGTCGATGACGTCTCCGAATTGATGGCCCAACTGGTCGTTAACGCCGAATGACGGACTCGTTCCCGTTCAGCAATGAGACCTACGAGGCGGAATGGGTGATCGACGGCGTGCTCGCACGCGCCCAACGCCCCGGATACCCCGTCGATCGGCCGCCTGCCGAAACAGTCGATCGTTGGATCGATGCCGCGTTCGCGCTGGGCGTGCTAAGCGTCATTTGCCTCCTGGACCACGAGCAACTATCGCAATACGACCACATCGAACTCGGCGACGATGGACTCTTAGCGCACTATCGCGCACGCGGCTTGAAAGTCGCTCACGTTCCCGCTGACGACTACAAGACGCCGCCGCTTTCAAACGAGGAACTGGCCGAGGTTTGGGACGCTTACCAGCGGCTCGAGATACCGGTGCTGGTACACTGCTCTGCGGGCCGTGATCGCGCCGGAGCAGCGGTGGAGCACATACGGACGCGACTCGGCGATGACGCCCAGTAGACCTGGAGGCCATGCGCCATGGCATGTCTAACGGAGCGGATCACAGCAACCCCCGGACAATGTGGCGGCAGGCCGTGCATCCGGGGAATGCGGATTCGAGTCAAAGACGTGATCGATCTGATGGCGAATGGACTCACGCCCGATCAGGTAATGGAAGAACTGCCAGATCTCGAACTGGAGGACGTCCGAGCCTCGCTCAGGTTTGCCAGCGACCGGCTCGGCTAGCCTGTGGGCGCCATGTAAACTTTCGGACGACGCATTGATCGGCAGCGCCAGCAATAGAAAAGAGGCCCGCCCAGCTTAAACTGTGCGAGCCTCTGTCCCTGTGGTCTCTTCGGTCCCTTGAGTCCCTTACGCCGAGCCAGCCATCGGGCTAGTCGCGCCAACCGCCCTATTTGGCGAAACCTAGTCCCAGCGAGTCGAGCTTTGCGTCGCTGGGGCGGGCCGTCTTCGGGTCCCAGTCGGCGGCTTCCATGTACTCTTTCTGCAACGTTTCCATGTCAACATCGACGCCCCGGAGGTTGCCAGCCTCCATGCCGCGAAGCATGCGAGGCGAATAACTGAACTCGGTCGGGTTGAGGCCCTCTCGAATGTTGAACATGTGCCGCAAAGTGCCGATGCGCTCACCGGCTTCGATGCACCGATCAGCGTCCCACTCTTCGCCGCTGATGACTGTCATGAACTCGGTGAGGAGATTCAGGCCGTAGGTCATGTAGCCGAACTGGCAGATGCCCGCGGAGTTGACCGTGTGCATCAGGGCCGAGGTGATGCGGTGTGCGTCGCCCTTGCCCGTGTAGTCGTACTTGTCGCCGCGGTCCAAGTCCAGCCCGGCGGGGATGCCGCCCTCGTGCCCCTGGGTGTGGCGTCCGGGCGTCGCGTCCATGGTGTAGGTGGTTGCCAGGGCCGGCTCGAGACGAGGGTCGTGCATCGGGAGTTCTTGGCCCTGCACGTGAATGGCGTACTGCTCGGCGCCCCTGCCGATCCGTTCCGCGGCCACCCTCACGCCGTCCGCGATCACGTCGCCGAAGCCCTCGCGCATCGCCAACTTGTCGGTCATCGCGACAATCGATTCGACGTTGCCCCACGTCATCTCGATGCCGTCGGTGTCCTCCAGCGTGATGATGTCGTTCTCGAAGCACTCGATGACGAAGGCGATGGTGACCCCGGCCGAAATCGTATCGAGGCCGTAGCGGTTGCACTGCTCGTTGGCCTTTATCAGGGCGCCGATGTCGGTGCTCAACGTCATCGTCCCGAAGGACGCCGCGGTCTCGTACTCAGGCTTGTGGTGGGCGACTCCCGCGTACGGACCCTCTTTCGCCTGCATGTGGCCGCCGCAAGCGAGGCTGCATCGCCAGCAACCGTACCGCTTGCTCTGAAGGGGCATGATGTTCTCGTCTTTGTAGCTCTCGACGCCTTCCTCGAAGTCGGCCATTCCGGAGCCGCCCCAGTTCTTAACAGGGGAGTCGCCGCTCATGGCGGACGGACTGGTGAGCCCGAGCGTGCCGGTGCCGTGGAAGAAGTCGTACAGCCCTTCGTTCGCCTCCTTCAACATGCGGCGGCGAACCTCTCTGGCTTTGCTGATATTGGGAATGGGCACCTGGGCTTTGCCCTTGACCACGACGGCTTTGAGCTTCTTGGAGCCCATGACCGCTCCGACGCCCGAGCGACCGGCGGCGCGCCCCTTGTCGTTCATGATGCAGGAGATGAGAGAGAGCTTCTCGCCGGCCTGTCCGATGGACGCGACCTGCGTGCCTCTGCCGTGGCGTTCGATCAGGATGTCTTCGGTTTCGTTGCTGTCGAGGCCCCAAAGGTCCGACGCATCGTGTAGCGACGCCTCTCCGTCTTCGATCAGCAGGTACGTCGGGTTCTCTGCGATGCCGGTGAACAGCAGTCCGTCGTATCCCGCGAACTTCATGTGTGGGCCGAATGTGCCGCCGCAATTGGCGTCGCCCCAAGTCCCCGTGAGCGGGGACTTGCACACTGCCACGAAACGGTTGCCCTCGATGCAGGGCGTTCCCGTCATTGGCCCGGTGAGCAGGCCGAGGATGTTGTCGGGACCCAGAGCGTCCACGTTTGGTTTCATTCGGTCGTAGAGTATCTTGACCCCAATGCCGTAGCCGCCGATGTAGTCTCTTGTCAGTTCTTCGGACAGCGGCAGGTCCTCGAACTCCTGTTTGGTTAGGTCAACGTCGAGAAACTTGCCCATGTAGCCGTTAGCCATTACGATCTCCTTCGCGCGACGCCTCCACCTCCACACGACACACACCCAAAAATCGCGACTATTCTGTGAATGGCTGAACCTTATCATCGCCGCTCGGGGCAGTCAATGACGACCGATGTCGTTTGGCACGGTGTGCCCGTTGGGTCGTGAGCCTGTTTGGACGCGAGGTGGTGCGGCCGAAACTACACGAACCGGTAGGATTCGCTGAGAATGCTTGCGATAGCGTCCGTCCACAGGAGGATGCCGATCACCGCTAGTACCACCTCCCCAACGCTGGGCCTGGTGCTGAAATGCGGGCCGGCTGAAAGTTCCCGCCAGTAACGATTGAGATTCTTCTGGACGTTGTACAGGAGGAGTATGACGACCGACACAGAGCCGATATCGATCATGAACATGATCAGAGCGGCCTGGTAGGGCGTTCGGAATTCCGCAACAGCGAACGCTGCCCCATTCAGAACGAAGATTCCGATCATCAGGTATACCGCGGCGCCCGCGCTGATTGAACACGTCAGCCCGGCCTGCAGCATCAGCTCCCGGAACGTTCGCATGTGAGCGTGGACGCGGAACAGCGAGTAGATCGGCACAGTGCCGATGGCGGTCGCATGCCACACCGGATATGCCACCGATTGCGTGTAGTCGCGGTACTGCTTCCAGGTCAGGTAGAACCAGTAGAACAGATAAAACCCCCAAGAAAGGATGGACATCACGACAATTCTGTCCGGGGAAATCCTGTATCCCGACACCGACGCTGTTGGGGTGTCCACCGGCGTCTCGTCCGCCTGGTGCGGCTCGATGTCGAAGCCAGCCGGCAGTCCTGCCCCGCAAGAGGTACAGAAGTTCGCTCTGGATTGCGACTGTGCCCCGCATTTGGGGCAGGCGCGGGCGTCAGTCATTGCTCGTCACGTTTGGTCTTTGTAAGGTCGGGCCCGTTCCAGATCAATTCTGATGTCTCCCATACCGATTGAGCATTGAGGCTCCGGTCCAGATCGCGACAAGTGTCTCAGCCTGTGTCAGCGGCCCGTGAAGTTCGGCTTGCGTTGCTCCACGAAAGCCTTGGCGGCCTCTTTGTTGTCCTCGCTGCCCATCGTCATGTCCTCCATGGCCAGACCGAACTCCATGACTGAGTGGTACGTTTGCCACAGAATCCGATTGACGGTCAGCTTGGTCCATCGAATCGCCATCGGAGGTCCGTCGACGAGTTCCTTGGCGAACTTGGTCGCCTCATCCAATAAGGCGTCGAGGGGTACCACGCGGTTGGCGAGGCCGATCTTGTCGGCCTCCTCGGCGCCGACCATCCGGCCTGTCATCAACAACTCCTTGGCGCGGTTGACTCCCACCAGGTGAGGCCAGATAAGCGCCCCGCCGTCACCCGCGACCAAACCCGCCCGCACGTGCGTGTCGCCGATGTGGGCCACGTCGGCCATGAACACGACGTCGCACATCAACGCCAACGTCGCCCCCAGTCCGGCGGCGGGACCGTTCACGGCGGCGATCAACGGCTTCTCGAAGTTCAGGTAGTCTTGAATCAGATACTTCGCCTCGTGCTGGAGTCCCCCGAAATTGCGAGGCGGAGGCGCCCCGTCGTCGTGAGATTCCGATCGCTGGGACATCCCGCCGAGGTCGGCGCCGGAGCAAAACCCGCGGCCGGCGCCGGTGATGATCACGGCGCCGATATCGGGGTCCCCGTTCGCCGTCCGCATTATCTCCCGCCATCCATCGGACATGCCGGGCAACAGAGCGTTCAGGCGATCCGGTCGGTTGAGGGTGACCGTGGCGATCTTGTCTTTGACCTCCACCAGGATATCCATGTCTGCGAACTTGCTGTAATCGGCCATGCCGGCGCCTCCTTGAATAGTTGAGATGGCGATAAACGAATTAATTGACCGCAACTTGAACTCGCCATTCTGAGCCCGTCCGCCTAAGGCGGAAAGAATCTCGCCACCCGTGGAGCGTTTCTCCCTGCGAAGCCCCAGATACTTTGCTTCGCTCAGCATGGCGAACTGACTTGAGCACAATCTATTAAGTTGAAGGCGATTTCGACGGGCGGACGCTCAGGCTATCATGCCTCCCATAGTAACGCGAGTCGGCGACTTGCCGGCCTTAGCCGGCCAAGACATGTCTGCCATCGCGGCGTGCTTGGCGGATCGTAACGAGACGTCGCCGTCAATTGCCTGGAGAATCAGACTCTGGCGCTGCCGATATATCGACGGCGAGCTTTTCGATTATGCGGAGAGGCTTGAGCAGAGGGTAACTTTCCTGTACAAATGCCGGACTTTCTGATTCTATTGCCGTGTTGACGATGTCGAAGAACGGGAACGATCCGCGATATCGTATCCGTAACGACAATCCAGCGGGTCCGGTTTATGTGCATCGAATGTTCGAGGGACTCTCGGGCGCCCGTGCAACCTGCGAACCGCCCCGGGACATGTGTGTGGAGAAAGCGTTGACCACATCCGAAACTTTGGCAGTCGGGACGTGCGACAGAGGTATGATTCCATGAGAGTCCCATGGAGGCACACTCAGACCGCCGTCGCCGGACTGCAGCGCGTCTATTGGTTCTTCAACCGCGACGCCGAGGTGAGAAGCAAAGGGCTCTCAACATTGGGGCGAGTCATCGGAACGGCGTCCAAGCACCATCCCTCCCAGAGCAGAACTTGGGACACGTACTTTGTTACGTACGAATTTAACGTTGACGGCCGAAGTCACACCCGTGAACAGAAGGTCAAAAGTCTGCTGGGGTGTAGGCGGGACATGCCCATCGTCGTCTACTATCTTCCGGAGAATTATCCACCGAAGAGCGCCATTGACCGAAAGCCGCAAGAATTGAGCGGACGACAAAGAGTGAACGAAGAGGCAAGTCCAAGCATGTTCCGAGACAACGGAGTCGATACGACCGCCACCGTTCTGGGAATCAGGAATCAGCGCTCACCCGATGCGGATGGCTACTGCGGCATATCTTACGAGTTCACCGATGCCCGGGGCGCCACATGGCGAAATACGACCTGGGTGAGCGATCCGCTGGACGTCGCGGTGGGGTCGACGAGACCGCTCCGATACCTGCCCGACCGCCCCGACAAGAACACGCTGTCGCTGACCGACGAGAGCGATGCGTGAGCAGCGGGGACGTGGAGTATTTCGCGGAAATATCTGTCCGGCCGAACTCGCATGACTCGTAGGTGAAGACTGACCGTGCGATCCCGGTTTTACCCCATGGTCGCCAACGCCTCTCGGGTCACCTGGTACGTCAGCGGTTCGCCGCACTCCCACGCCACGAACTCCTTGGCCGTCCACGTGGTCTTCGAAGTTGCGTGTGGTCACGACGTGCGGGTACAGGTCCGTGAGTTGCGCCAGCCGCTCTCGACGGCCTTGGCCGAACACGTCCCCGTTGCTTGACGCGCAGTCGTAGAACAGCGCGGCTTGTTTTGGCATGAATCGGTCCTGATCCGGCTAGCGGCTCCAGGGCCACTTGAACCCGGGCGGGGAGACCTTCCGGTTGAGGAAATCTTCGGTTTGCTTGCGCCAGAGAACGAATGTGTCGCCGACGCTGGAGGTGTCGTCGTACAGGAAATCAGGTATCTCGGACTTAAGCGACGTACGCCCGAACGCGTCCGCTCTTTCCCAGACGACTACGGTGTCCGCGTGCAACGTCCACCCTTGCTCTCCGTCACCGACCACTCTGCGGTAGTTCTCGGGCGCCAACAGAGCGGCCAACCGCCTGGCGGACCGCTCGTAACGACCGCCGGCGTACTGATCCCACGAAACTGGGCGACACCAATCCGGAAGTTTCCCGTCGACTCCTTCGCCCAAAAGATCGCAGATCGTCTCGGACGACACACGAAGAATGTCGTTTGGCATCGGCGTGTCGTCGAGTTTCTCCATCAAGCCGACCAGATAGCGAAGATAGAAGTCGGTGGTCAGTTTATTGCGAATCTCTTCGACACTGGTGTGGAGCTTGTCGGCGAGCGCATAATCGTGAGTGGGAAGCGACGTGTTGGCGTAGATCATCAGGCATCGCTTGACCACCTCATCCTGGAAGGACCGCGGCTCTGCATTCATCGACACGACGAAGCACGGGTGCTCGCTGACCGGAGGCAGATTCTCGTCCTTGACGATATCGAGGCCATGGTCGTTGAAACGACGTCTCGTGATGTCGTCGAAAACAACGGGGAAGCGTTTGTAGTTCTGGAGGAGTCCCCTCAGAGTGCGACGCGTGAAACTGTCTTTTTGCACGGTGCTGGGATGCCCGAACATGCTGGAGATCAACGTGTCGACGAGGCTCGTCTTACCGCAGTTTGACTTACCGTAAATGACGGCAAACGACGGATAGTGGAAGACGATGCCGCCCTTTACCACGGCGCGAGCCCGAAAGTCGCAAATGAACGGCGATATGTATAGCCAGGACATGAACGTGAAGTAGTCTCTCTGCAGACGCGGCACATCGCCCACGAAACCCAGCTCGTAGTTGTCGAAATACTCCACGATGGCTTCGGCGCTCTGCCTGAACCCGTCGTCGTCGGCGACCAGCGACACCGTTTCGCCTGACAGCGAAACGTGCCTGGATTCCGAATGAATCGTCAAGCTGGTCGGTCTGGTCGCCTCGTCCTCCTGCTCGCCTTTGCGCCAGCGCATTCTTTTGATTTCGGCTTTGACTTTCGGTGTGATCACCTGCCGCCCGTTTTCCCTGGAGACGTGAGGCGACACGATCCGCTCAACCGGCAGCGTCAGCTCTTCAACCTTGTGCACGACTTGCGGAACCGTCAGTTCATCGGGCGGAGGAGGCTGGAACACGGTCAAGCCGGGGTCCTGCATCAGCGGCGTGTCTGTGAACGAGATCTCCCTGGACTGGACGTCCACGGGAAGGTCCACCCGATCCGCGGCCGTCTCCTTGACCGCGTCGTACTCCCGCGAGTAGTGCTCCCACGCGAGGTCGTCGTCGTCGAATACGAGCAATGTCTCGGGCTGCTTCCCGCTGAAGGCGCGTTCCGAGAGGTTAGCGGAACCGACGATCACCCTGCGGCGACTCGGCGAATCCGATTCGAGCAGGTACAGCTTCGCGTGAGCTATGTTGTCCTTAACGACGTAGAACTGGGCTTTGCCGGCATGAATGCTGTCGAAGATGACGCGTTGACGGTCGTCCTCGAGTTTCAGAGCCGACTCCCTGACTTGGTTGATCAGGAACTGTTGAAACGCGATAATCTCGGCGAATCGTCCGAGCCCTGCCTCGTAGCCGAACACGCACTCGAAATGCTGAAACGAATACCTGTCGAGCATCCGAACGATCATCGGGGCGCTGACCGAGTACGTCAGCGCGCGCATCCGGTCGAACCCTTCGAACATGCTCCACTGAAACGGCTCAACGCTGACGGCTTGCGCGTTTACAACCTGCAGGCCCTTCTCGGCGACGGACAAGGCGTCGTCGAAATCGAGGCGGTTCTGGTGTGGTTCGTCTAGCATCGTGGGTCACCCCGCTGTTTGCCGGCATCGCATCAGACACGTGAGTGCACACCATGATACAACCGCAACGTCGTGGGGGGGAACAGAGGGGACAGGCCATTCGATGGTGTCACCGAGACCTGATGCGACAGGCGATCGTCGGACCGACTGCGTCGTGCTAGACCAGGATTGTCTAGATCATCGGAGGCTCACTGCTTAATGCGTCGCGTCTTCAAGCGTGCGCGGCGACTTGGATTAGGGAATGGTAAATCGGCACTGGCGGGCGGTCGCCGATCACGATTCCCGCGCCAACCGGACCACCACGCCGTCCCGCCTCGGTATATCGAGGCTCACGGAATCGTCGTTTGAGCCGGCGCTCGCTCTCCCCACAACGTCGAGGCATCTCCGGAGACTGGCCAGTTGTCGGAGAGCGTCAGGCGCACTTGTTGTGTCGAGCGAGAAGGATTAACGACCCATAGGTACAGTCCTCCCTCGCCGTGGTGCAACCGGGCTGTCACGACGGGATTCGACGACCGTACGTGCTGCGTCTGGTCCGCCCACGCCAGCAGTCCCGCGAAGAACTGCTTGGAGGACCGCCCCTGATGGCGAAAGTACCCATAACCGGGGAACGTGCCGATCAGCAGGGTCTTTCCTTGGCCGTAGGCGTTTTCGACCACGGCGATGTCTCCGTCTTCGAACCAGCCGACGGCTGTGCCTCCTCCGACATCATACTTCTGGATGTACAGGCTGCCATGCACGGAGTGTCCGGCGCTCGTATTGAATTTCAGACTGTCGAGCAGATCGGGAGTGAATTCGACGTACGCCTCGGACGCCCCGAAAAGTTTGTCCAGACCGAAGTTGGGTTGTTTCGTCCCGACTTTTCCGCGGTCTCCGAAGTACGCGGGACATCCTTCCGAGACCAAGCGCCCTCCGTTCTCAACCCAGCGGACGAGCCTGGTGCAATGCTCCTCGGTCAACATGACAGGGTAGGGCAGGTAGAGCAGGTTATATTCGTCGATGTCGTCGACGTGGACCCAATCCGCCTGGATGTTGTTGTCGAAAAAGCCCTGATATGCGCCCCGCACTGACTCCGAGTAGAAATCAGCGTTCCCTTGCTGAGCCTGGCAATGCAACTGGGACTCCGGTGCGAAGACGATCCCGATATCGCCCTTCACCGGGTTGGATTTCCATAGGTCTTGCTGCTCGGGGGCGTTGGCCCATTTCGCCAATGTGCTCGCCATCTCGGACCTGGGCGTTCGGCTGCCGTCCATGCCGTACGCGCCCAATGCGCCGAAGAGCGGGCCGTCCAGAAGCGGTCTCCATCGTGGATACAGGTGGCCGCGTGTTCCCGCGGCAAAGCTGATCAGGTTCCAGAGCCGAATGTCCTCTGGCGTCGCCACCCTGCCGTCGTCCAAGGGCCTGCCCAAGACCTGGGGTTGCATCCACAGTGGACCGGCCTGTGCCTCGGCGTGCCAGAACGGTTTTCCTCTGGAGGCGGCGCGGGTCAAGTCGACCGCGTGCCATTGCTTCCACGGCGCGTCTCCCTTGCGAGACGCGACCCACGTCAGGCCGTAAATCTCGACTTCCAAAGCCGACCTCCAGTCGTCGGTGCCCCCGGTGGCGAACCCGTCGAGAGACGCGGCCACGCCATGAGCCGCGACGATGTGCTCCAGATCTACAGCGCGAATTAACTCGACCCTCCATCGTAGCAGCCGATTTGCGTTGTCGATCCGAAACTCGAGCCAGTCCAAGTAGTCCGGGTACGGTCCACCGTATCTTGGCGGCTCGATGTCCTCCCAGTCTGCGTAGCTGTGGCGATACCAGGCTTCTCCCAGGGTCTTGAGGTCGCCGTACCGGTCTTTGAGCCATGCTCGGAATCTGTCGGCGGTGGCCGGGCAACAGCAGACGTCCGGACGAAAGTTGCACTCGTTCCACAGATCGTACCCGGCCAGCGCCGGATGGTCACGGTAGTGCGTCGCGAGCTTGGTAAGAAACCGGCCCGTGATGTCTTTGACGTCCTCGTTGTCGAGGCAAAGGCCCGGAAAGCCGCCGGTGGCGCTGCTCCCGCTCATCTGGCTGCCGATCCTGGCTCCGTCCGTCGTCTCGAATCGAGCATGCGAGTACCGACGAAACGCCCATTCGGGAGCAGCCGTGATCATCTCGGCGATCATCGTCTTGAGACCGTGTTCTTTCGCCAGGTCCAATTGCCTGTCGTAGTCGTCCCAGTCGTAAACACCGGGGGCCGTTTCGATGGCTGACCACATGAACCAATGGCGAAACATGTTCATGCCGTCTTCTGCGGCCACTCGGTAGTCCCGCTCCCAGTCCTCTCGGGGCGGATTCGACTTCCGGAAGTACACGGCGCCATATGGGAAGGCGGGTAGAATCTTCGAGGCTTCAAGACGCAAAGCATTGCCTCCGGGTCGCATCCAGGTGCGGAAGGTCGTTCAGTAGGGTTGTTGCAGATGCGGCACTGGACTTGCTGGACGAAGCGAAATCGGCGACAGCGACGAGTTCAACCACCGGGTCATCGACTCGAGTCGGATGTCAGAAAGCAAGTCAAGATAGCAGTCGCAAACGCATCGTGGTGAGATCGAGATGTCGGCATCGCCGCAATTGGACATCCAACGGCGGACAGGTGCCTCGGTTCCCGTTTTCGTCAATCGCGTGACCCGTGCACACGGCGCTCGCGGTGAAGCGCAACTCGTGCCTGGTCGGGGTGGGCGGGATCGAACCGCCGACCTCCTGTTCCCAAAACAGGCGCGCTGCCGCTGCGCTACACCCCGTACACATACAGTTACAAGGTTACAGGCTGCGGGTTGTTCGGGTAAAGGGTCGGATTAGACGGCCGGGCGCTGTGTGTGCCAGTCGGTGGCTTTCTCGTAG
>CAZPQQ010000058.1:0-20805 GCA_964588665.1 uncultured Dehalococcoidia bacterium
ATTGGAACAAGTAGTTCTTGGGACGCACCCGTATCCGGTGGTCGAAGACATGCCAGAGCAGGCTCGCTCGGGCTGCAGCGGGTCGGAGGCGGCTGGGAATGTGAGGCGATCTCATTAAGTTTGCGGCTCCCTGATGCGGCCTTCCACTTCCGCGCGTTTGGTTCACAGGTAACTCTTGCCAGTCCGATGCTCAAGGCGTTCTAAGGCTCCGAATCAGCCTGTACAGGACTCGCCCGGTACGTTGACATTTACGATAGTGCGCCCATAAAATCCCAGAAGGCGTCGGGCCGTGCGTTGACCGTCAGCGGAGCCGCACGGCGAAAGGCGTCCTGCTCCCCTCGAGAACCGTATTTGTCTTGATCGGGTTGCGTCCGGCGGATTCACTGATGCGAGGAGCGAATTGCGAGAGACCTGGGAACCGAAGCCCGGCGACAGGGTAATCAGGCACCCTCGACAAGAGGAACTCGACCCCGTACGAGTCACCGTTGAACAGCGGAGAGTCCAGTCGCGCGCCGTTGCTTCACCTCTTATCATCATCTACGCGTTCGCCGCTCTGATCGCCATCGGGACCGCCCTGCTTTCGCTGCCTTTCACCCATGTCGGCGGCGGTTTCACTCCTTTCATGGTGGCCCTCTTCACCTCCACGTCAGCGGTTACCGTCACCGGACTGGTGGTCCGGGACACCGCGGCATACTGGACTCCGGCGGGGCAGGCGATCTTGCTTGTCCTGATGTTCGTGGGCGGACTGGGTTTCATGACGCTGGCCACGTTCCTGCTGATTCTCATAGGACAAAGGGTGACCCTCGCCCAGAGGTTGCTGATTCGTGAAGGATTGGGCGTGAGGCAACTGGGCGGCCTGGTCGAACTGACGATGCGGATCGTTGCCGTGGCGGTGGCCATCCAAATCGTTGGTTTTGTCGCCTTGGCCATCAGGTTCTGGTTTTTGTATCCACCAGGAGACGCTCTGTGGCAGGCGGTTTTCCTTGCTGTGTCGGGTTTCAACAACGCCGGTTTCATCATTTTCCAAGAAGAAGGTGGCACTGCCGCCTTCAGAACCGACGGCGCCGTCATGGGCGTAATCATCGTCCTGACGATTCTCGGCGCTCTCAGCTACGGTGTGATAATGGATGTCGCAAGCAGCCGGAGATTCTCGCTGCTGGGCCTGAATACAAAACTGGTCCTGGTCATGACGCCGTTGCTTCTCGCGTTGGGAATGGGGTTGTTCCTTCTATTCGAATACCAGAACCAAGGCACACTCGGCAGCATGTCGGTCGGCGAAAAGATGATAGCCGCGCTGTTCGAGTCGACCAACGCCACCGCTGGATTCAGCGTCGTAGACTACAGCGAGACCGAGCAGCACACCAATTTCATCATGACCAGCTTCATGTTTGTGGGAGGCGCGTCCGCATCCGTCGCCGGAGGGATCAAGATCAACACGGCAGCGGTCGTGTTGGTGGCAGTTATTTCCATGATTCGAGGCCGGGCTCATGCTTCCGCGTTCGGCAGGGAGATCCCCGAAGAGCAGGTCCGACGCGCGTTGGTCGTGGGCGCAATCTCGACTGCCATGGTATTCGTATTCGGGCTGTTGCTGGTCTTCACCAACGGCGCATTCGATTTCCTCAGCCTGCTGTTCGAAGCCGTTTCGGCTTTTGGAACCGTGGGTTTGAGCACCGGCATCACAGAGAAGCTGTCGTCATGGGGGCATTTCATCCTCGTCTTGGCCATGTTCGTGGGCAGGATCGGACCGTTCGCAATCGGTTTGGCGCTGATTCAACGGGCTGAAGGGGACCGGTTACGATTCGCTCAAGAACGCGTTACAATAGGTTGAGCAAAACGGGCGTCAATATCCAAGGTCAGGTGGAACAGGTATGAAAAGACAGATCGCGGTTATGGGCCTGGGCAGGTTCGGTTCCTCGGTTGCCAGATCTCTGTACAACTTGGGCCACGACGTGCTGGCCATCGACAAGGACGAGACGCGGGTCCAAGGCATCATGGGCCAGGCGACCCACGCGCTAACCGGTGACTGCACAAACGACGCGGTCCTAAAAGAGTTGGGCATCCCGGACTACCACGCGGCGGTTGTGGCCATCGGATCGGACGTGGTGTCGTCGATTATGGCCTCGGTGCTGCTCAAGACCATGGGCGTTCCGTACGTCGTGTCCAGGGCGCACAACGAACTCCATGGGAACACGCTGGAGCGAATCGGCGTCGACAAAGTCGTTCACGCTGAAGAGGAGATGGGCAACCGTCTGGCTCACAGCATGTTCAACCCCAACGTCGAAGAATATCTGGAGATAACCCCGAACTTCGGCATCAGCAAGCTGAAGATCCCGCCCAGGTTCGTGAACATGAGCCTGAAAGAGTTGGGCTTCTCCAGTCCCAGGAACAAATACGGCCTCGTTGTTCTCGCCATCCGGCGCGGCAAAGACATCACGCTGAACCCCGACACCGACGATCGGCTCCGTGCAGGCGACTGGCTCGTTTTGGCGGGTCGAGACGACATGCTGGACCGGCTGGAAGCCATAGCCGAAGATATCTCTCCGGTCGGCGCCCGACTTTAACCCGATCCCACCAGGGCAGGGTCCAATCGGCGCCCGAGGCCGACAAGATTTACACACAATGGTGAAGGCTTGAAAGTTAGCTCAGTTCTGGTTCCCGTCACCGGGGACCCAATTGACGAAGAGATGGTTCGTTTGGCTTGCGAGCTGCTGGAATCCAGTCGCAGCAGGGTACACATTCTCTATGTGATCGAAGTCGAACGAAGTGTCCCGGTGGATTCCGAGGTCGCTCCGGAGGCGGCGAAGGGAGAGCAGGTTCTCAAGGAGATGGAGCAGGTGGCCCGCAACTACAAATGCCAGATGGTTGCAGAGCTGGTTCAGGCTCGAACCGCCGGCGCTGCGGTGGTGCATCAAGCCGTCGACAAGGGCGTCGAAGCGATCGTCTTGGGCGCCTCTTACCATGAGAGATTCGGAGCCTATTCCTTGGGAGAATCCATCCCGTACATCCTCAAGAACGCCCCTTGCCAGGTTTTGGTTTCGCGAACCCCCCTGGCGAAAGCGCAGGCCGGCCGCCTCTAGGGCGGTTGGGAACGCCGGCCGCACCGCATTCGAGAAGTGAACGCACGCCAAGAGCAAACCAGACCCGGACTTCGACTCGTCGTGATCGTCGGTTGCGGCCGCACCGGCGCCGCCATTGCCGCCGCGATGTCCGAAACCGACTCGACAGTCCACATTCTCGATATGGACATGGCTGCATTCGACCTGTTGCCGGTCGGGCTCGTCGATGAAGGCCACATCATACCCATACTTGGCGACGGAACCCTTGAACGGGACCTGCGCCGTGCATCAACGCAGGATGCCGACGTCTTCATAGCCGTATCGGGCAAGGACGCCGCCAACGCCCTCTCGGCGCAGATCGCCCACCACATGTTGCATGTGCCCAAAGTCATCTGCAGGTTGAGCGACTCCGTCATGAAAGAGATGTACGAAGGCCTCGAGCTCGTCACCGTGAGCCCCACCGGGTTGGTCACGGATCTGATCATCGGCGCAACCGACGGGTAGGTGAGATGTACGTTCTGATAGTAGGGGCCGGACGAGTTGGCGTTGCGGTTGCAAGACAACTGCTGACGGCGGAACACGAGATCACGGTGATCGACAAGGACCCAGACCGGTGCATGGTCATTGAGGAAGAGCTCGGCGGAATTGCCGTGCTCGGGGAAGGCACCGAGGCGGAAATCCTGGGTCGGGCCGGCGCCAATCGAGCCAACGTGTTCATCGCGACCACCCGCCGCGACGACGAAAATCTGGTCGCGTGCCAACTAGCGAAACACTGGTTCGGCGCGTCTCGAGTCGTCGCGCTGGTCAACGTGCCTGATCACGTCGAACTGTTCAACAGGTTGGGCATAGACGTGTCAGTCAACACGACACAACTCCTTGTCGATCGAATCGAGGATAGCCTCGGTACGATGCTGACAGAAGAAGTCGGAGGCTTTTGATGGCGGATCGGCTCGCATATCTCGGACCGGCGGGCTCGTACTGTGAGCAGGCGGCCATTGCTTACGGGTCGAACGCCGACCTCGTACCGTTTACGGGGATCCCGGCGGTGGTGGCATCCGTCGACCAAGGTCTGGCGGAGGAGGCCGTTGTGCCGATCGAGAACAGCCTGGAGGGCGGAGTCACCTTCACACTCGATCTGTTGATTCACCAGACCGACCTGAAGATCAAGCACGAGGTGGTCGTGCCGATAGAGCATTGCCTGTTGGTCGATGGCGACCTAACCGCCGCAGACATCCAAGCGGTTTACTCGCACCCGCAAGGTTTGGCACAGTGTCGCGCTTATTTGACCCGAAACATGCCCGACGCCGTCCACGTGGCTTCACTCAGCACCTCCGGCGCCGTCGAAGACATGCGGAACAGCACCGTGCCCGCCGCCGCGATCTCCAGCCTCCGGGCCGCCCAACTTTACGATGCTCGTATATTGAAGCGAGGGATCGAAGACGAGCACAACAACCAGACGCGATTCGTCGTTCTCGCGCAGGATGACCAGGCCCGGACCGGCACGGACAAAACCTCGATCTGCTTCGATTTCGGGAGCGACGCACCGGGGATGCTCCACGCCGCGCTGGGAGAGTTGGCCTCGCGCGGCATCAACCTGGTGAAGATAGAGTCGCGGCCGGACCGACGCAGCCTGGGCCGGTACGTCTTCCTCATCGACATGGAAGGCCACCGAGACGACCCCGACGTTGCCGATGCTCTGGCCGCCCTGGAGTCAGCGGCGTCGATGTTCAAGGTGCTTGGCTCGTACCCGATGTCCGTGAACTCCGCCGTCAAATAGGCGGCTCTCCCCCGCGGGAATTGGCTTCGAACGCCGCTTCTGCTGATCTCGTCACGCGCGGTATGCATCCGATCTGCTGCGATCGCGAAGCGGTACGCTGAACACCGTCCTACACCTGCTGATCCGCTTCCCCTTGTTGAGCCCGAGGCATCTGTCGACGCCTCGTGACGGTCATCGCGCGTTGCCATTGCCGCCGAGTTCCCACGAACCGGTTCATGTCGGACGATCCCCAGCACAATTTGAATTGACGAACCGTCGATGCATCGAAGGCATTCGGGCGTGGTTATCCCAATCATTCACGACAATTACGGGCGAATGCATGGGCTTCATGCTGGAATGAGGGTATGATCGGCAACGAACTCACACTTGACGATCGGCAACAGGCTCTCGCTGGTCACGTCGCCTGCACAACAACATGTGATAGCACAAGGTGCGAGTGGGTGCTGGCGTAGTTCGTCATTGAGAGTTAACGGTGTGCGAATGTCCTCATAAGGAGTATCCAAATGATCTCTCGTACCCGGCTCGTATTGGTCGTGATCTCATCACTGGCATTGGTATCGCTGCTTTGGTTGCTGCCTGTCTTCGCAGCCACGGGAGCTGTGCAGTTCATTGACCCGACTGACGCAACGCAAAACATCGCGTGGGTGCATCAGAGTGGTCAGGTGGGTCTCCAAGTCACGGATTCCGATCTGGACGTAGCTGTCAAACGAGTGCTTCTGCCGGTCGACATGACTGAAAATGCGGCGACCGCCACCGTCGTCGCAGGTTCCAGTGCGATGACGCTAAACACATCGTCGACCATGTCCATAGGCGCGACCACCACCCCAACGATGCTGTCCCCCGGAGACTCGATTCTGGTCGGCAGCGAGACCGTAAGGTTGATTCTGTCGGTCGATACGAGCACCTCGCAGATTACGATGAAAAAGCCATTCAATCTTGCGTCGACGAGCGCCGCCGTCTTCAAAGTGACCCAAGCCCTCGCGTCCGCGGCCGCGTGCCCGGCGTGTGCGGCGGCACAGCGGGTGACCGTCGCAAACACAGGCAACGTCTTCTTTGCCCTGGACTCTGTGCCAATCAGCGACACCGGAAGCTCGGGTAATCCCTTCAGTTTCGCTAACCGCTTTGCCCCATCTCCCGATACCGTGGTCAACACCAACGACGCGGTTTTCACGGATGCCACGGGAGCTTCGGTAGCGAACACGATCACTGTTCAGTTCGTAAATGATTCGACCGGAATGGTAAATGTCGCTAGCTCGCAGGCGAACTTCACGTTCTACGCCTTGTATTGGGGAGCTGCGGCTAACGACACGGGCGCCACTGTGAAGGTGACTTCCCAAGTCGACCCTACCGGGATCACGGTTGTTTTGACCGAGTCAGGTCCGATAACCGGCAAATTCCGTCTCAACATCCTCGCGACATCCAGTGCTTCCAACGCAGCCGCGAATCCGCCGCAATTGATGATGGCAGCCAATGACGTGATCACGCTCAAGTACACGGATGTCTCCCCCTCCGTGACGATCACCACGACTCTCAATGTTGAGTCGACCGCGCCAGTTTTCTCAAACCTGATTCCCGCCCACGGCTCCTCTGGGCAGTCAAACCGTCCGATCGTAGAAGGTGACATGTTCGATGCCGGCTCAGCCGTTGACTCGGACACGATCAGGGTGATCTTCGTCATCGACGATGACGATGACGGCGTGATCGACAACACGTTGCCCCCGCAGGTGGTCGATGCCAACTCGTTGGGAGTCGTTTCCAGCATTAGTGGCGGCAACCACGTAAGGCAGCAATTGCCGTCCGGCATGGCGCCGTCGTCCGATGCCACCGTCTACTGGTGGCTGAAGGGCGACGACCGTGCCGGCAACATCGCAGTGTCCGACAGACAACCCACGAACGACTCCTGCGACAGCGAGGCATTTGCGACCTTCGGCGCCTCGTTAGTGGGCAAAGACGGGGGTTGGACTTCGGATGTCGTAGGTTGCCAGCCGTTCTCGGTCAGAGTCGACTCCTCCGCTCCGGGCTTGGTTTCGGCCGTAACAGGTTCCTGGTGGGATGTCGCCAAGACAACGACGGACAAGACTGAGACGGACGCAGAACAATCGAAGAACACCAGAATCCGAGTAGATTTCGACGGAGACCTGAACGGCGCCACAATCCAGGCGTCGGACTTCCTCGTTGCCGGCTCGGCGCCCAGTGCCGCAGCTTGGCACTCAGGCCGCATGCAAAGCGTTTTCCTGACAGTGCCCGCCCTGGCTGCGGACGCCCGCCCCTTGATCGACCTGGTGGCGGAAGTCCAGGATGCAGCAGGAAATCCGACTAACACGGGCAGCATAGCGGCGGCGGTCGACGGGATCGCTCCGGCGATCACCGTGACGGTGACTGGCAATGCTGCGTCGAGACCGGTCACCACCGGTCAGGTCACGATATCGCTGGTCGCCGATGAGGACGTCACAGTGCCTGTGCTACAGGTCGCCAAGGTCCTTGACGCGTCCGCCTCATCGACGCCCCTTGCTACCCCAACGGTGGTCCTCGTCGCACAAATCGATCCGCTAACTTACCAAGCCACCTACACGGGTCCCAGCGCGGGCTTGTACAACGTGTATGCCACCGCCAGCGACGTTACAGCGTCCAACCAGCGCGCGGTTGGCGAGAACACGGGTCCCATCGACGTCACTTCGACAACGAACGCGGTGCTGTTCGAGGTCGATACGGATTTGACCACTCCGATTCTCGGGCTGGCCAACCCAAACGACCCGTCCGGTTACCTCGTTATGAATTTCCAAAACGAGGGCGCCGAATACGGATTGGACGCCAATGGCGCCACCACCACGGACCCGTCGACGGTGACAACCAGCTACGACACCCACGCCACTACGACAATTCTGGCCGCCACGCTCGACGCCGTGGATATCCTCGGAACGCTGACCACGAGCGACGAAATCCTTTACCGGCATTTGCCGTCGGGCCTTACTACAGGCGCCCACACGGTGGAAGTCACGGCTCGAGACGCTGCCGGCAATCAGAATCAGTTTTCCGAGACGTTCACCGTGACAAACCTCACGTCAGTCGTTAACGCGGGTCCGGACGTCGCCGTGAACGAGGGCTCGGCGCTGGCATTCAGTCAGACTTCGTACATCGACGCCAACGAGCCCGACACGCACACCGCCGTTGTCGACTGGGGAGACGGCGTCACGTCCACCGCCACGGTCAACAAGTCGGGCTCAACCGGAACTCTGTCAGCCTCGCACGTTTACGCTGACGACGAAGGCAGTCCGTACACAGTTACGATTACCGTCACCGACAACGTGGACGTGTCCGACACCGACTCGTTCCTGGTGACCGTCAACAATCTCAATCCGACGGTCGACGCGGGAGGCAACCAGCAAATCGCGACTGGCACCGTGATGAACCTTGCGCCTGCAACCTTCGGAGACTTGGGAGTCCAAGACACCCACTCCGCGTTGATCGTCTGGGGAGACGGCACGCATGACGCAGGCACGATAAACCAGAACAATCGGACGATTACCGCGTCTCATCTCTACGCGACCAACGGGCAGTTCCCGGTAACGGTAATCGCGATAGGCGACGACGGCGGCTACTCTGTGGACACGTTCACCGCCACGATGGGCTCCGGCAGCTCGATTCCGACCGTGGCAATCGGAACCGTGACGATGCTCGTCATTATTGCGGTCGCACTGGGCGTTCTGCTTGCGGCCAGGCTCCGTCGAAAGACCGCGTCCGCGGACATGCGGCCCGCATAGCGCGCACTCTCGCCACCGGTAAGCCGACGCCGACCGTCATACGGACGACAGCTCGCTGGCGCGAAACCGGGGAAAATTCAGGCCAGAGGCGACGCCGAGCTCGTCGTGTCGACTGGCCGGCCGCCGAAAACAACGGAGCCGCTCGATCCTCCTCCTGCAGATTGTGCGGAAGGCTGATCGGGCGGCTCCGTTTTCGTGACTCGATTTTCGAAAGGGTGGTCGAGCGTTAGGCTTTAGGCTCCTCTTCGGTGGCGTCCTGTTGTTCGGCCGTCGGCTCGTCGACTGCCTGTTCCGCGGCGGCTGGCGCTTCGTCTGTCTGGTCTTCGGCTGTCGCTTCATCGGCCTCGGCGCCGTTGACGTCGATGTCATCGACGCCGCGCCCAGCGCGGGCCATGACGTTCCCGATGGCCGCGTCGATGGGCGCTCGGGCTGCGTCGACTGCGCCGGCGCCGCGCTCACGGACCGTTTCCAGCGCAGGGCCGACCCGCTCCGAAACCGTCTCGAATGCGGGGCCCATTCGATATCGAAGCCCTGCGGCTGCTTCGTCCGCGCGCGTCCGCAGCAGCTCGCTGCGGTCCCAGAGCTCGGCCCTGGTTTCTGAGCCGGCCTTGGGCGCCAGAAGCAAGCCTATTAGCGCTCCGATGATGCCGCCTATGAAGAGACCCACCGCGAAGGACCCGCTGCCGTTGTCGTTATTGGCCATCGTCTTTATCTCCTTTGCGTTTCCGCCCACCGGCCATTCCGGCCAGGAAACCGATAGAGCGGGCCACCATTCGCAGCCCGCGCGGGTGGGATGTAGCCGGCTGTAACACCTTCTCCGACACCGCTTCGAACATCTCCTCCGCTTTGTGGACGGTGCGACTCGCCGCGCCGAGCAAGCCCAGGATCTTGCGGAATACGATGAGAAACGTGATCAAGGCCACCGCTAACAGCAAGAGTAGCACTATGTCTCGGACAAGGCCGACAACAATGGCTACGTCTGTGACAGAATCCAAGTCTTCCTCCGAGTTTGTGGCAACCCCGAATCCATCCTAGCATGGGGGTGTGGCCGCCGCAATGCTAGGATGGGCGGTCAAAGCGTCGGTGAATTGCGCGGGCAATGATTAAGGGGGCGTGTAGACGCCGCGCCCCCTCTGTCTGGCATTGCATCATGGATGCCCGTCGGGTTGGCAGCACCCGGTGCATCCGAGATTCGACTAGGGCTGGATAAGCATTCGCATGGCGCCGGACGGGTCTTTGCGCTGAGTGAGGATCTTGTGTTCGCCGCTCTCCGCCCACACGATGATGTCATACGTGTTGAGCACGTCGGGAATGATCACCTCGATGAACGAATCCGAGTCGAGGTCAATCTGAGAACCCAGTGCGGCAAGGATTCCAGCGCACGTCTTGCCGGTCCCGTCGATGACGACCCACCCGTCGGTCTTGGCGCCGCCGTTGACGCCGCCGATCTTAGGGACGCTGTCGGATGTCGGCCGGACGTCGATCTCACCGGTCTCTCTCAACAGGACCTGTCGCTTGAATTCGGCGACCGCGTCTCGGTGTACGAGCGACTTTCTGTCGCCCGTCTGGCATACGGCGCCGCGGACACCGACGATATCGGGATTGATTCGAGCTAGCTCGTCCAGGTCTTCCAGCCGGACGTGACCTGAAAGGGCAGTGCTCATACCGAGCTTCTTACCTTCCAGAACCATGGCCCGGAGGTCGGGCTCGTTGATAAAGTCGAACAGGTTTCTGCCGTCTTTCGTGAGTGTGTCGATCAAGAACCCGTCGCACTTGCCGTCGCGGGCCATGTCCACCGTGTGCTTGGCGTCGAGGCCGTCGTAGAGCGGGTTGTCCGCGAACAGCGATCCGATCAACTTGGTTTCGAATCCTTCGAGCGCTTCTCGGCACGCGAGAAGGGTCTCCACGGCAGCATCGTACTCGGTGTTCATGAAGCCGACCTTCACCGACGTCGCGTCGATGACGCCGGCGGCGTACGCAGCCATGGCAACGGTGCCGACCTGGTTCGGAACGACCCCGAGCGTGACCGAGGCGTGTCGATCCATGGGAATCGCTTCTCGGACGGCCTTAACCGTCAGAGGATGCGCGGACCCCACGAGGGCTTCCTGCAGATTCTTGACGTCGACTATGTCCGCTCCGCCGTGGAGGGCTTCAAATGCCTCTTCCAAGTTCTGGACGCTTACCATCAGTATCATTCAGTTCACCTGCCCATCGATCTGCTGTTTGGCCGCCGATACGTCTTGCTTCAGCTGGGCCTTTTCGTCGTCTGATAAGTCGGCAAGGGGAGCCCGGACGTGACCGTGAGTCAGGCCCATCAACTCTCCCCAATACTTGCACATGGAAGCCGGTAGAGCTCCGCCGAACTTCTTGACGGTGTACTGCCACCATTTGTCCGACACATCTTTCATTGGCTTGATGTGTGAGTCGTAAAAATCCTTGTCCAGGTCACCGCGCATGGCCTTGTCGATGAACTGCACGTAGTAGTTCTGCTCCGGCGTGTCAAAGCGCCAATCGGACGTGTTCGCGAACATCACCTGCTGTTCGAATCCCAACTCCTGCCCTTTGAACAGGATCCACTCGTCCGGGGTGCTGATGATCGCGTTCTGACCGATCAACTGGTGCGTCTCGATTGAGAGCTCCGGGTTGAAACTCGCTTCCTTGACTCCCACCACGTTTTCGATCGAGCAGATCCGCTCCAGGCCTTGAGCGCTCATCACTAAGCCGAATTGCGGCGAGTTGTAGTACATGATCGCCATCGGGCTGGCGTCGGCCAACGTTCGGACCCAGTCGATCACCTGTTGTTCGGTTTTGGTGACGAAGTAGGGCGCAGCGAGAATCAAGAGATCGAACCCGACGTTTTCGGCGTGATGGGCCAGGTCGATCATCGACTTAGCCGAGGTGTGCGTTACGTGCGCTCCGATGGGCCAGTCTCCGCCGGCTGCATCGGCCACGGTGTCGTATACGCGGAGACGCTCTTCATGGGTCAGGCTCCAGAACTCGCCCATTCCCCATGTGCAGCCGCCGCCCTGGGTGCCGAGCGATCTGACGCGGGCAACGTTTTGCCTCAAACCGTCCTCGTCCAACTCGTCGTCGTCCGTGAACGGGGTCATCAACGTGGTCCACTGGCCGCGCAGATTTTCTCGCGCCCAGTCCTTGGCCTCGCTCTTCGTATATTCAGCCATGCTGCATCTCCTTGGCTGTTATGAAATCGTCAGATAAGTGCAAGTGTGCTCTCGAATGGCGCCGTGGGCGCGATAATGTTAGCCATGCCCCGAATCCGTGTCAACATCGATGATCGGGGTGAGTCGTGAGGTTTACGTGACATGCTGCGGGGCGCCGGTCCGGCGGTGGCGCGGGGTGTCGGGTCTTCGCCAGTCAGCCGTCCTCCTCCCCATCTAACCCGAACAGCAGACGAGCTGCGTCCAGTTGAGTGGTGGTGGCTTTGTGTTTCAAGAACATGGTTGGGTCGTGCATGAGACGGTTTACTATCGAACGGGTCATCGCCTCCAGCACCTCTAGATCGTCTTCAGGCAGCGTGGCCAGTCGCTTCATAGCCCGCTCGAGTTCGTGGCGTCGGATGTCTTCGGCCTGCAATCTGAGCGCGCAGACGATCGAATCGGAGTCCAGCGATTCCCACCAACGTGCGAACCTGCCCAACTCGTCCTCGACTATCCCTTCGGCGGCGCCGGCCTCCCTCTTTCGATCGCGCAGGTTTTCTTCCGCGATCGACGAGAGATCGTCGATGTTGAACAGCCGAACGTTCGGCAGCTCAGCCACCGCGGGTTCCACGTCTCTTGGGACGGCAAGGTCGAACACGAACAATTTGCCGCCGGACCCGTTCGAGGCTTGCAGCGCCTGCGACACCGCGGAAGCCGACAGTATGTACTCGGGCGCGTCGGTGGCGGAGATGACAATGTCAATCTGCTTGAGCACGCTCGAGATTTCGTCGAAAGGCACGGCCGTTCCGGACAGCTCGGTCGCCAGATCCTGGCTGCGCGCGAGGGTCCGGTTGGCGATTTGTAGGTTCCGCACTCCCGCGGCGCCCAAAGCCACGGCGACGAGCCTTCCGGCGTCACCCGCCCCAATGAGCAATACCCGCCGGCCCTCGAGACTGCCCAGTTCTCCCTTGGCAAGCCTGACGCCGGCGTAGCTGATCGAAAGGGGATTGCGGCTGATCTCGGTCTCTTCCCGAACCCGGCGTCCCGACTTTACCGCCGCGTGGAACAAGCCGTTCAGCGGCGCGCCCACGCAATCGGCGTGTGACGCGATTGCAAGGGCGTCGCGGACTTGTCCCAGGATCTGTGGTTCGCCGACTATCATCGAATCGAGCCCGCTCGCGACCCGAAACAGGTGATTCACCGCGTCCTCGTCTACTATGGTGTTGAGGTGAGGCGTGATCGCGTCGCGGGACAGGCCGTGGAATTCAGCGATGTACCGGGCGATATGCTCGGCCGCTGCATCAGGATTCTCGGCTGTGGCGTACACTTCCGTGCGGTTACAAGTGGAAAGTATGACCGCCTCACCCACCCGGCGCTTGAGGCCGGGCAGTGCGAGGGATGTCTGTTGCTTGGAAAATGAGACCACCTCGCGCACTTCGAGCGAGGCGGTCTTGTGGTCGACTCCGACGAGAAGGATTCTCAATATTGGTCTCGCAGCTTACGATAGCCGTCTAGCCTTGTGTCACCGCCTTGATCTGGGTTCGGAGGCAACGAGTGCAAATATTGACTTTCCGCGGTGCGCCGTCAACGTATATAGTGGCGCGGTGAACGTTCGCGAACCACCTGGTGCGCGTGTGGCGCTTGGAGTGGCTGACGTTGTTGCCGGACTGTCCGGCTTTACTGCATATTTCGCATCTGGCCATAATATACCTTTGACTGAGAAATGGGCTTTGAGTAAAATCGGTTCGCGGCGACTGCGGTCTTTGGTATGTTTGGCGCGCACGTGATCACGCGTCGGAGGCGCGGCGAATTTGTCCAATAAAGATAACATAACGGACTCCCGCACGACAACGCGACAAGGCGGAGAGTCACAGCGAACTGGGTCCAACCCGGCCTACGATGGGCAAGACCTCGTCGGCATGTTCGCCGCCGCTCTGGCCTTGATGGAGCGCAACGTCGGCGTGATCAATCGACTCAACGTGTTTCCCGTTCCCGACGGAGACACCGGGGTCAACATGTACCTGATGCTCAACGATATCGTCGAGCGGGCCGAAAGCCTGAACAGCTCGTCGGCTGAGACGGTCTCTCGCGAGATGGCCGCGGCCGGTCTGCTGGCAGGGCGTGGGAACAGCGGCGTAATACTCTCGCAGTTCTTCCAGGGAATCGCCGAGTGCCTGTCAGGGGCGCCCGCCTTCGGCCCACCGGAGATGGCGGCCGCGTTTACCAGAGCGACCGTCCGCTCGTATTCAGCCATCGGCCATCCGAGGGAAGGGACCATCCTAACGGTAATCCGCGCCGTGGGCGAAGAGGCGCAAGCGACGAGTTCAGGCGCCATGTTGGCGATGTTCGACGCTGTTTGCGACGCTGCCTACGACGCTGTGGCACGGACGCCGTCGATGCTGGATGTCCTGAGGCAGGCGGGATTGGTGGACGCCGGCGGGTACGGGTTGTACGTAATGCTTGAAGGAATGCGTCATCACCTGATGGGCTCCGGCGCCACTCTACGAGTGCTTCCCCCGCCGAACCCAGACGGCGCGGACGGGGCGCCCGACGCCATCTCCGAAGAGTTCCTGGACGAGATCGAGGCCGAAGAGTACGGCTTTTGCACCCAGTATCTTGTCCAAGGCGCTGGGTTGGACGTGGGCGCTATCAAAGCGGCGTTGAACGAAATGGGGGAGTCCAGCGTCGTGATCGGTGACACGCAAATCGTCAGGGTGCACGTTCACGCCCTCGACCCCGATCCCATAATGGCATATGGACAGAGCTTGGGTGATGTGAGCCACGTCAGCGTCCAGGACATGGACGAACAACGAAGAGAATACTCTCGCCAACGGCGCGCGGAGCTGGACGGTCAGCCTGCCGTGGCACCGGTTTCCGTGGTGGCAATCGCCCGAGGCGAAGGGCTGGAAGCCGTGTTCCTGGAAAACGGGGCCACGGCGGTGCTTCCTGGTGGCGACACAATGAACCCCAGCGTGGGCCAGATATTGGCGGCCGTTGAAGACGCTCCCACCGCTGATGTGATCCTGTTGCCCAATAACGCGAACATCCTGGCCGCCGCGAACCAGGCGATCGAGTTGTCTTCGAAAAACTTGACGGTCGTGCCCTCGGTGTCGATTCCCCAGGGGATCGCGGCGCTGCTCGAATTCAGCGCCGAACGTGGGTCTGCGTTGAACGTCTCGGAAATGACAGAGCGATTGTCGGACGTTCGAACAGGCGAGGTCTGCCGGGCGACCCGCACCGTCGAGTTGGCCGGCGTTGCGGTCGAAGAAGATCAAATCATCGGCCTGGTCGACGGAACGTTGGCAGCATCCGGCGGCGATCCCGGACAGGTCTTAGTCGATGTCGTCCGTGAAGGAATTGGCGACGAATCCGAGATCGTTACGGTCTTCTGGGGCGAGCTCGTTTCCGAGAGCGAGGCAGAGTTGGCCGTTCGGGAATTGGCCGCGAAGTTCGTAGACATCGAGGTCGAGGCGATTCAAGGCGGGCAACCTTACTATCACTATCTGGTATCGATGGAATAGAGGTGGACATGGGTGTCAAAATCGTTACCGACAGCACTTCCGACCTTCCCCGGGCTCTTGCCGAGGAGTTGGGCATTACGGTCGTGCCTCTGAGCGTCCAATTCGGCGCCGAAGTCTTCGTAGACCGCGTCACGATGTCGCCTGACGAATTCTTTGAGCGTCTCACGTTGGGAGAGGACTATCCGACCACGTCACAGCCCTCTGTCGGCGATTTTGTCGAAGCATACGAAAGGCTCGGGGCCGACGCCGACGGCATCGTCTCCATCCACGTTTCGGACAAGGTCAGCGGCACCCTCAACTCAGCGCGTTTGGCGTCGGAACAGGCCCAAGTTTCGTGCCCAATCGAGGTCCTGGACACGTACTCGGTATCCATGGGAGTCACGATGGTGGCTATTGAGGCCGCGCGAGCCGCATCCGCGGGCGGTGACATCGGCCACGTAACCGGAGTCGCGGCGGATGCCATCACTCGGTGTCAGGTCTTTGCGCTTTTGGACACGCTGGAATACCTGGAGAAGGGCGGCAGAATCGGAAAAGCACAAGCCCTACTGGGAACGCTGCTCCGAGTCAAACCAATGATCATCCTCCGAGAAGGCGTTGTCCACGAGCTGGCCAAGGAGCGGACGCGACGAAAAGGCATCGCCAGATTGGAACGGACGGCTCGGGAGTTCGCGCCCCTCGCTGGATTGGCGGTTATGCACTCCACAACTTCCGACGAAGCGGACGCTCTCGCCAAGAGCGTAGCCGGGCTTCTGACGCCGGGAAACGAGCCGATGGTCATGCAGTTCGGTCCGGTCCTCGGCACTTACACCGGACCAGGCGCCTTGGGCATCGGTCTCTTGAGCGCGCCCAAATGAGTCCGATGGCGCCGGCTGAAGAATGCCTGAAGTTCGGTCCCGTTGTATTCCTTCGAAGCGTGATCTGGGCTATGCTACGAATCAATGGCGAAGAACGGTTCGGACCCACGTGAGACCCTTCTCAAGATACTGACCCTGGAGCGATCCCGAGGCTTTCGAGACACGGCGGTGATCGGGGGTCTGGACGGATTCCTGCGGCGGCATGCGGATTTGCTCGCCCCACAGATCGGGCCGGCGCCCGCTTACACCCGGTGGACGCCTGACGAACGAGCACGCTGGGCTGACGACCTCGCCAAACGCTTCGAAGGCCAGACTTCGAACATCGCCAAGCCATCTTCGCCGCCGACGAAAAAGCAGCTCCCCCCCAAACGCAAAAAACCCAGAGCCGCGCCGCCGCCTCCACAGAAGCCGGTGCTGCTCGCCGACGAAGTCTCTGCTCTTCGGGGTGTGGCTGGACTAACCGTGAGCAGACTGAGCCGATTGGGGATCGAACGAATCGGCGACCTGGTCTTCCACTTTCCGCATCGTCACGACGACTTCACCGACGTTCGCAAGATCGCTCAACTGACCCCGGGCGAGGACCAGACCGTAGTGGTGTCCGTCTGGGAAGCCACGGAAACCGGGTCGGGACCGGGTGGACGGAGATCGACGCAAGCGACGCTAGGCGACGACTCAGGCACCGTTAGGGCGGTATGGTTTAACCAACCCTGGGTTGCCAAGAGGCTCCGGCCCGGCGCCAAAATTGCCGTAAGCGGCAAGGTCAGCGTCTTTCGAGACCGCTTCGTGTTCAATTCGCCCCGGTTCGAAGAGTTGGGCAAAGGACCGGACGGCCCGGTCAGCGCGGGCAGCATCGTTCCCGTGTATTCAGCCACCGACGGCTTGCCCCAGTGGCGCATCCGAGCCATGGTCAAGCAAGCCGTTGACCTGACGCTGTCGCAAGTCGAGGAGTTCGTGCCGGTCGACATATTGGAGCGATTGGACATGGTCGGGCTGCGAGACGCCGTCGCCCAGATGCACAACCCCGAAACACAGGCCCACAAAAAGG
The DNA here is from genome assembly GCA_964588665.1 of uncultured Dehalococcoidia bacterium. GTDB lineage: Bacteria > Chloroflexota > Dehalococcoidia > Lucifugimonadales > UBA1123 > UBA2160. The sequence goes on from CAZPQQ010000058.1 coordinate 17,173, forward strand.
CCGCCCGCTTTCGGTTGGCTTTTGACGAGCTGTTCGTGATGCAACTCACGGTGGCCACCCAAAAGCGCCAATGGCGAGAGGAAGGCGCTGGCACGCCTCTGGCAACCGAGAGCGAAGCGCTGGACGAGTTCATCGACTCCCTGCCGTTCGAGCTCACTCGCGCCCAGGCCACCGCGCTCGATGAAGTGCTGGCCGATCTCCGTTCCGACCGGCCCATGCGCCGGCTGCTTCAGGGCGACGTGGGCAGCGGCAAGACCGCCGTGGCGGCCACAGCGATGGTTGCCGCCGCACATCACGGCAAACAGTCCGCGTTGATGGCGCCTACCGAGATTTTGGCCGAACAGCACTTCTTGACCATCGCGAAACTGCTGTCCAATTCTGAGCATCCGGCAGACGGGCAGTACGTCGTGACGATCGACGTCGCTGGGGTAGACCGGCCGCTGGCGGTCGCGCTTTTGCTTGGCAGGCAACGCAAGCGCGTCAAAGACGATGTTCGAGCGATGCTGGCGAGCGGCGTGATCGACATCGTAATCGGCACGCACGCCTTGATCCAGGAATCGGTCGAGATACCCGAACTGGCCCTGGTGGTGGTTGACGAGCAGCACAGGTTCGGCGTGATGCAGCGGGCGTCATTGGGAGGCAAGGCCAGCCGGCCCCACGTACTGGCTATGAGCGCTACCCCGATCCCGCGTTCGTTGGCTCTGACCGCGTACGGAGACCTGGACATATCCGTGATCGACGAACTGCCGCCGGGGAGAACTCCGGCAAGGACTCGATGGGTCGAGGCGGAACGCAGGGATTCCGCTTACGAATTCATCAGGAAAGAGGTCGAAGCGGGTAGGCAGGCCTTTATCGTTTGCCCTCTCGTCGAAGAGTCGGAGGCCATCCAATCTCGCGCCGCGGTGGAAGAGCATGGAAGGCTTTCGACGCAGGTGTTCCCAGACCTCCGATTGGGGTTGCTGCACGGCCGGATGTCGCTCCAGGAAAAAGAGGAAATCATGGGTCGGTTCAAGGCGAACGACATCGAAGTCCTCGTCTCCACGTCCGTGGTGGAAGTGGGAATCGACGTGCCGAACGCGACCGTCATGATGATCGACGGCGCTGACAGGTTCGGCCTCTCGCAGCTTCACCAGTTTCGAGGCAGAGTCGGTCGGGGCCAGCATCAGAGCCACTGCTTGCTGCTGGCGGATTCCCCGGGAGAAGAGGCCCGTCATCGGCTCAAGTTGATCGAGAGAGTGCACGACGGGTTTGAGCTCGCCGAAGAAGACCTCAAGCTGCGGGGACCCGGCGACTACATGGGCACCCGCCAGAGCGGACTGCCAACCCTCAAAGTCGCCACTCTAACCGACTACGACATACTGGCCCTCGCGAAACAGGAGGCTGCCCGAATCCTGGACTCAGACCCGACCCTGTCCGAAGAGGGACGACAGGCGTTGGCGCAGCGCCTGGCCGAGTACTCCGGCGGCGTGGTCTCCGAGGCGAGTTGAACGGTGCTCCGCGCCCAACGCCGTGCCACCAAAAGACACGACACGATCGTTGGCGTCCAGCAGCCCTTCGACGAAATTCCAAGTAACGGCTCTTTGTTGATGTCGAATTCCAAGGCGGTGACGCCGTCCCGAGTTGCGAGTACATGGGGTGCAGGGGCGAAGCCCCGCCAGGTTCTAGTCCGAACTTCCAACGTATTTGTGCCTGGCCGTGCCTAAGATTGTAGACAGAACGCTAGTTGACATTATGGCTCACTTATGCCTATAATGTGCCATGGGACGACGAGCCAGAGGCGCTATGCATGTGGTCAGGGTAGAGAAGGTCGAGAAAGGCAAGACCTACGAATCCGTTCTGGTCCGTCAGTCCTACCGCGAGGGGTCACGCGTCAAGAAGCGCACGCTTGCGAGTCTGACGGCGCTTCCTTCTGCGGCTATAGACGCCGTCGAGCGGATCCTCAACGGCGAGACACTTCTCCCGGTGGACCAGGCTCTGAGGGTCGAACGCAGTTGGGCACATGGCCACGTGGCCGCAGTATTGGGGACCGCGCAGAAACTAAGGGTTGCCGCCCTGATAGACCCTAAACCGAGCCGCCAACGAGACCTTGTCATCGCCATGATCGCAGCCCGGGTGTTGCAGCCTGCCTCCAAGCTGGCCACCACCCGGATGTTGGACGCCACAAGTCTAGGTCAATCCCTGGGTGTGGTGGACGCGACCGAGGATGAGCTCTATGGCGCAATGGACTGGCTGTTGGCGCGCCAGGAGCGCATTGAGAGTCGACTGGTCAAGCGGTATCTGACGTTGGGTGGTGCGGTGCTCTACGACCTGAGTTCGACCTACGTAGAGGGAGAGCATTGCCCCCTGGCAAAGCGAGGATACAGCCGGGATGGGAAACCAGGGAACCAGCAGATCGAGTTTGGGCTGCTGACCAATGGCGACGGAGTTCCCGTAGCCATCGAGGCCTTCGCTGGAAACACCGGGGACCCAGCCACCTTCCAGGCTCAGGTAGACAAAGTACGGGACCGTTTTGGGGTGGAGGAGGTCATCTGGGTGGCCGATCGGGGGATGCTGACCAGTAAGCAAGTAGCAAAGCTGCAGAAGGTGGTGGGGGCGCATTGGGTGACCGCCTTGAGGGCGCCCACCATCCGGCAGCTGGTGGAGGCAGGCAGCATTCAGTTGTCGCTGTTCGACACCCAGGACTTGGCGGAGGTGACAGACCCGCGCTATCCCGGTGAGCGGCTGATCGTGTGCCATAATCCGCTGCTGGCGGAGAAGCGGGCGTATAAGAGAGAAGACATGCTGGTGGCAACGGAGCGGGAGCTGGCGAAGGTGGCGGTCATGGCGGAGCGTGGGGCCGCAGGCGGTCGAGCAGGGTTGCGGGGTGCAGCGGCCATCGGCGAGCGGGTCGGCCGGGTCATCAACAAGTATCAGATGGCCAAGCACTTCATCCGGACTATCACGGACAGCAGCTTGACCTACGCTCGCAACGAGCCGTCCATCGCCCGCGAGGCGGCGCTGGACGGGTTGTATGTGTTGCGGACCAACGTGCCCCAGAAGCGATTGGATACGGCCGGTGTAGTGCTAACCTACAAAAGCTTGGCGCACGTGGAGCAGGCCTTCCGGCACTTCAAGCTGAGCGACCTGCAGGTGCGGCCTATCTACCACTACACTGAACCCCGCGTGCGGGCACACCTGCTGTTATGCATGCTGGCCTATGGGGTGCAGCGGGAGATGCAGCAGGCCCTGGCGCCGTTGCTCTTCGTGGACGAGGCGCCCCCGGCACGGCCTGATCCGGTCGCCACAGCGCCTCGCTCAGAGGAAGCCCTGCGCAAGGACCGCACTCAACGCACCGCCGATGGGTTCCCTGTACACAGCTTCCGGACTCTCCTCGCCAGTTTGGGGACGTTGGTCAAGAACCGGGTAATCCCCAACGGTGGCGACCAACGGGCTGCATTCGACTTGCTCACTGAGCCAACGCCGCTCCAGCAGCGTGCGTTTGAGTTGTTGGGGGTCAAAATGGGCAGGTTGTAGACAGACAACTTCGTCCAAAAGGACCCATTATGTGCCTGGTTTGCCCAGAACCTGCTGGAAGTTCGGTCTAGGAACCTCGTTCATCCATGCTTTGTACGAATTGCGGGCACGAAAACGCCC
>CAZPQQ010000059.1:0-20522 GCA_964588665.1 uncultured Dehalococcoidia bacterium
TGTCGAAGGACCTCGACGGCGCAACATTCGCCAAGCGACGGTCAAAACACCAACCTCTTTCGCTGATACGTCAAAACGCACAAAACTGTCGTCCGCTATGGCATGTGGAACGTTCAGAAAGCGGGCCACCAATCAGGAGCACACATTATGGACTGGGGATTCAATGACGCAGTCGCCCTCGTGACCGGCGGGAACTCGGGCATCGGACGCAGCATATCGATCCACCTGGCCGAAGCCGGCGCTCGAGTCATCATGGTAGCGCGCGACCCGGTGAAGGGCGAGGCAGTCCGCCAAGAGATTGAGGAACTCGGCGGCCGGGCGGAGTTCCACTCGGTGCAGCTAGGCGATCATGACGCGGTCAAAGCCCTGATGGACGAAGTCGACAGCAAGTACGGCGCCTTGAACGTCCTCGTCAACTGCGCGGGCGGGAGCGAACGCAACCAGGGAGTCGACGCGTCCTTCTCGCTGATGCAACGGTGGGATCGGGTCTCCGGAGGCAACTTCCTCAGCGCGTTCTTGGTCACCACCTACGCCGTCCCTATCATGCGGCGGTCTGGCGGCGCGATCGTCAACATATCGTCGACAGGGAGCATCCACGGAAACTACGGCTTGTACGGCGCAATGAAGGCCGGCCTCGAAGGACTGACTCGAAGCATGGCGCTGGAATACGCGCCCCTCGGCATCCGCGTAAACGCCATCAGCCCCGGCTGGGTCGAGACGCCGTTCACCGCGCCAAACCCCAACGACCCTGCCCACGTCGAATGGGCGACCACCGCGTCGCTGCTGGGCCGAATGGGCCACGTCGACGAGATCGCGATGCCGACACTGTTCTTCGCGTCCGAGCACTCCTCGTACATAACGGGGACCACGCTGATCGTCGACGGCGGCAACTCGATCATCGACGCGACGACGAAGGGCGTTCACGCGCGGTAGGGGCAAACCGGCCCACACTTCTTCGAAACGCCCTCTGCGCCACTCTCTCCACTATCGGAAATTCCGATACCGCGAAGAATCGTCGTCCGGTCCTAAAGAGAGGACCGTCCTTGATTCTCTTGTAAAGTCGCTTACTTTTGCTCCGCGTGAGCTCATCCGCTCCTACAATCGGTTTGTCGTTCCAGCGTCGGCACTACAGCAACAACTCCAACAGGCGTTCTTCGTGGTGTTGCGATCCTGGTCTACAGCCGGGATCGGCGCTGCCCGATCACTTGAGGCCATGCACCGCCCTGCACTTTTGGCGCCATACATTTGCCATCTCGGTAGACTCAAAATGCAGTCATGTGTAATATACCCATATCGAACCATGGTGAGTTGTGGTTTCTTAAGGAGCCGGCATACGACCACACGATTGACTTGGGTGATTGCTTGGACTGTCGCGATAGTGCTCGTCGCAGGTGGTGGGAGCCTAAGTGAGGGCGAAAAGCGCTACAACGCCGGGGTGGAGTTCCAGGATCAAGGTCTTCTGGAAAGGGCCATCGCCGAATACGATGAGGCCATCAAATTGGAGCCACGGTATGCCAATGCCTATGTGGACAGGGGCATTGCGTACGGCAGCTTGGGACAGGCTCAGCGGGCAATTGAGGACTTCAACGAAGCCGTCAAGCTGGACCCCCAGGCCACCGATGCCCACTACAATCGGGGCGTCGCCTACATTAGTCTCGGCCAGTCTCAAAACGCAATTGATGATTTCGACGAAGCCCTCAGACTCGACTCTCAGTCCGCCATAGCGTACGCGAACCGGGCGATTGCCGGTACATTCCTAGGCCGGGACGTCGAAGCTCAGCAGGACGTCGCACGCGCGGTGGAATTGGGGTTCGACCGCGCGAGTTTGGAAGCGACAATCGAGAGGCTGAAGTCGGAGCAGTAGAGCGAACCGCCTGGGTTGCTCGGATGGGTGCGGGATCGCCGCGTCAGTAGTCCGACAGGTTCACGATCGAAGGGACGACCTCCCGGTCGTTGATCTCGAGGAATCCCACCGTGCCCAGCTCTTTGATCTGACCCGGCAGCGTCGGGCTTCCCGGGTTGATGATCAAGACGCCGTCGCACCAGTCGAATCGCGCCATGTGGGTGTCTCCGCAGACGACGACGTCGATCGGTCGCGTGAAGTGCAAATCCAGGAGTTCGTCGAGGGTGCGCCACGGCAACTCGTGCGGCAGCGGAAAGCCATGGATAAGCCCGACTCGCAACCCTTCCAACTGGAGCGTGTGCACTTCCTCGACACGGGCGTCCGCGGGCAGTCCCGGCCGATTTGGGTTGATGCCGTCGTAGTGGTCGCCGTTTCCTCGTGCGCCCCAGACCGGCGCCAGAGGCTCCAGCCAATCCAAGACGTCGATGATGTGCATGTCGCCAGCATGCAGTATCAGGTCTACGGTCTCGAATGCCTTGAACACCTGTGGCGGGATTTCCGGTCCGGCTTCGGGTATGTGTGTGTCGCTGATGAGTCCTATTAACATGCGGCACATGGTAGCGGCTTTGCGGCTGTGCATCAAGCCGCCAGGGCGCCAGGCGGACCAAGCTGCAACCAGCGAGGGGGCGGGATCAGTCTCCTCCGACGGGAGACGGTCCATTTCGGCAGCGAGGGGCGCCTCACACTCGACATCCAGTCAGTTCACCGCCGCCGCCATCTCGTCCTAAGCACGGGCAGCGCCGCCTCGATCGACACGTCGAAATCGTTTGACCGGCGCCCCGAAATGATGTACAAAGCACCTTGTGCAGCACGAACGCAACGAGTCCCAAAATGACGCCCAAAGGCAGGGTCTGAGCGCGGCCGGCATGGTTCAGACCGTGTTGGGGCCGGCGCCCCCGGACCAGTTGGGCGTCACGCTGACGCATGAGCATCTACTGGTCGACTTGTCCGGCACCGTCAGTCCGCCTGATGAAGCCAGCGCCCGTGACTTGTTCCATGGGCCGCTGACCACCGAGACGCTGGGCCACATCCGCTACCACGGCGCGGTCAACGCCGATAACTATCGCCTCCTGGACGTCGACACGGCGATCGCGGAGGCCGACCTCTTTCGGCAGTACGGCGGCGGCACGATCGTCGACGCCAGCAGCATCGGCATCGCTCGGGATCCGGTCGGACTTGCAAGGATCTCGCGCGCGACCGGCGTCAACGTCGTCATGGGCGCCTCGTTCTACGTGAACGACGCGCACCCGGCGTACGTGGCATCGTCTACGACGGAAGAGTTGGCCGCCCGAATCGTTCGTGACGTCACCGAAGGCGTGAACGGCACGGGCATTCGGTCGGGCGTCATCGGCGAGGTGGGCTGCTCGTGGCCCCTGACTCCCGCCGAGCGCAAGGTCGTGGCCGCATCCGCGATGGCGCAACGGGCTACCGGAGCGCCGATACTGATCCATCCGGGAAGGGACGAGTCCTCGCCGCTCGAGATTCTGGAGCTTCTCGGCGAACACGGAGCGGACCTCAACCGGACGATCGTTGGTCACCTGGACAGAACGGTGTTCGAGCGTGACACCCTTCGCAAAATGGGCGAAAGCGGATGCTACTTCGAGTGGGACCTTTTCGGGAGCGAGAGCTCTCACTACGGGTTGAACCCAGCGATCCACCACCCCAACGACGACACGAAGCTCGACGACATCGCATGGCTCATATCCGAAGGGTACGGCGACAGGATCGTCATCGCCCACGACATCTGCACGAAGCACAGGCTGTTGGCCTACGGCGGCCACGGATACTTTTATATCCTGGCCCAGATCGTGCCCCGCATGCGTTCGAAGAGGTTCAGCGAGGACGCGATCGACAACATAATGGTGCACAACCCGGCGGCCGCCTTGACGTTTGCCGAGCCGCAATCAGGCTGACGAACCGTCATTCCGACCGCGACGCATTTGACATCGTTCCGATCTACTGAATAAATCCACCCGGGAGGACCAAATGGCAACGCTTGGAGAAGGAAAGTTCACTTACGAAGTGTCCGGCGAGAACTGGGGCAAACTGCCCGAGGGCTGGGTGTACAAAGAGGCCGCCGACGTGGCGGTAGATTCCAAGGACAGGGTCTACGTGTTCAATCGCGGCACCTGCCCGATGGTCGTCTACGACAGCGACGGAAACGTGGTCACGACCTGGGGCGAGGGCTTGTTCAAGAACCCTCATGGAGTCACCGTCGGCCCCGACGACTCCGTATACTGCGTCGACAACGGGGACAGCACGGTCCGCAAGATCACGCCGGAAGGCGAAGTCCTGATGACGCTGGGCGCGGCGAACCAACCGTCACCGAAGATGAGCGGCAAGCCGTTCAGCGCGCCGGCACAGGTGGCGATCGACCATCGCAACGGCGACATCTACGTCGCCGACGGCTACTCGAACGCGCGCGTGCACAAGTACTCGGAGGACGGCGCGTACATCATGTCGTGGGGCGAGTCGGGCACGTCAGAGGGCCAGTTCAACATCGTCCACAACATCGACACCGACAGTGACGGCTGGGTGTACGTCGCCGACCGGGAGAACCATCGCATCCAGGTGTTCAGCTCCGAGGGCGTGTTCGAGAGCCAGTGGGTGAACCTATCTCGTTCCGCGGCGGTGGCCATCAGCTCCAACGGTCAAAATCAAGAGGTCGCCTACGTCGGCGAGTACTTCGGCGGGATCGGCACGAACGACATCGGAACCGACCTCGGGCCTCGCCTGACGATTCACGACAAGAGCGGCGCCGTCCTGGCGCGTCTGAGCCATGAGACTTTCGGCGAGCAAGCCGGCCGGTTCTGGGCCCCTCACGGCATCGCCGTCGATTCAAAAGGCGACGTCTACGTGGCCGAGGTCTCATGGGCCGAGTACGGACGCAACCTGGACCCGCCTCAGGAGCTGCGCTCGATGCAAAAACTGGTCAAGGTCGGGTAGCGGAGCGAGATCAAATCCGGAGGAGCAAGCAGCATGGCCACAACCCAAACACCTGTCGGGCTCGAGGTTGAACAGATCGCGGCTTTGCGCGAGGAGTTTGACTCCGATTCGCGGAACCGCCTCATGCAGAATGCGGTCACCGTCCACGACATCGACGAGGTCGCGCTAGACCGGGGCATCGTCACCGGCGCCACTCACACGTACTCGACGGTCCTCGACGATTGGTCGCCGACAAACCAGGGCGCATCGGGACGCTGCTGGCTCTTCTCCGGTCTGAACCTCTGCCGGTTCGACACCATGGACAAGATGAACGTCGGGCAGTTTGAGTTCAGCCAGAGCTACATGATGTTCTGGGACAAGGTCGAGCGCGTGAACTTCGTACTCGAAGCCGTCATCGAAACCGCTGACCGGCCCGTGGACGACCGGATCATCCAGTGGCTGATGGGAGCGCCCATCGAGGACGCCGGGCAGTGGGACATGTTCGTGAACCTCGTCAAGAAGCACGGCGTCGTGCCCAAGTCTGCGATGCCTGAAACTCAGAGTTCGGGCGCCACCCGCAAAATGAACGGCATCCTCTACTACCAGGTTCGGCAAGGCGCGGAGAAGATTCGCGGCCTGTACAAACAAGAAGCAGGCCTCGACGCGATGCGCCAGGCCAAGCTGGACGCGCTCAAGGTAATCTACAAGATACTGGCCATCCATCTCGGCACGCCGCCAGAGAGCTTCGACTGGCAATGGAAGGACCGCGACGGCGAATTCCACCGCGACGGTGAGATGACTCCCCAGGAGTTCGCCTCCAAGTACATCGCCACGAACCTCGACGAGCTCGTGTGCCTGGTCCACGACCCGCGCGAGGGGCATCCGATCGGTCGCACCTACACCATCGCCCATCTGGGCAACGTCGTGGGCGGCTCGGTCGTGAAGTACCTCAACATCCCGATAGAGACGATGAAAGAGATCACCATGGGCCTGCTGCAGGACGGCCGCCCCGTGTGGATGGGGTGCGATACGGGCAAGCAGTACCACGGCAAGCTGGGATTATGGGACGCGAACCTCTTCGACTACGACGGCGTCTACGGCACCGGTTTCGACATGGACAAGGCCGCGCGGTTGGAGTACGGCCAGACGCAGATGACGCACGCGATGCTGTTCACCGGCGTCGACGTCGTGGACGGCAAGCCTCGCCGGTGGCGCGTCGAAAACAGCTACGGCGACGCCGTCGGCGACAAGGGCTTCTTCCTGATGAACGACTCATGGTTCGAGCAGTACATGTTCGAGATCGCAGCGCCGAAGAGCCGCCTATCGCCCGAGCTCCAGGCCGCCCTCGACACCGAACCCATCGTGCTCCCGCCTTGGGACCCAATGGGTGCGTTGGCCGGGCGTTAGGTTGCGTGGAGTTGGCGAATCGCCAGGCAGATTGTGGCGTGACGGCGCCCCTTCGACAGGCTCAGAGCCGGCCCTGAGCTTGCCGAAAGGGCGAACGGATGAGTGTGGCTGTGGGCGAACGGAATTGTGCGTTTAGTCCCGTTCGTGGTGCGCTTAGTCCCGTTCGTGGTGAGCCTGTCGAAACACAAGCCCCTGCCTAAACACGCTTCGATTAGGCATCAGCACCTTAGCTCGGGTTGCCAACGTTCCTAACGACACGCGGCAGTCTGCGACCCTCAAACCGAACGTAATAGGAGCTCGTTTTGCTGCCAGAGTTGAGCCTTGAGGGGAAATCGGCCGTCGTGACCGGAGCTGGACGCGGCATCGGACGGGCAATCGCTCTGGTGCTGGCCGAGGCTGGCGCAGACGTGGCAGTTGCCGCCAGGACCGCGTCGGAGATCGAGGCCACCGCCGCGCAGATCGACGCGCTCGGCAGACGGTCCATAGCGGTTCCGGCGGACGTTTCCGATGCTGATGATGCACAGGCGATGATCGACTCCGCTTTAGTCGCGTTCGGCAAGATCGACATCCTGGTGAACAACGCGGGCAAGCTGAGGCGAGGGCCGGTCGTGCCGCTCCCTGACGCAGATCGACTTCATCCTGGCATGCGCGGAAACCCGGACGTCGCCGCCAGCGACGAAGACTGGCAAGCTCTCCTCGACACGAATCTAAGCGGCGTCTACTACTGCTCTCGGGCCGTCGGCGCGCATATGATCGAACGACGGTACGGCAAGATCGTCAACATCACGTCCAACAACGCCGTTCAGGCCTTCCCGCTGGTGACCGCGTACAATGCGAGCAAGGCGGGGGTAAACATGCTGACCAGGGTGCTGGCGCTGGAGTGGGCTCCGTACAACATCTGCGTCAACGCCATCGGACCCGGCGACTTCCACACCGCGATGACCGACGCGAGTTGGTCCGACCCGGAAGGCCGGAAGGGCCATCTGGACGCGATCCCGATGCATCGCGAGGGCGACCTACGTGAGCTCGGCATCCTGGCCGCGTACCTGGCCAGCCCCGCTTCGGACTACATGACAGGGCAGATAATCTACTTGGACGGCGGCCTCACGGCCAAATAGCTCCACAGGAGGAGTGACCCATGAACGATTACGAGCCAATTCACCTTTCGCAATGGTGCAACGCCGGTCTTGATGTCCTGGGCGAGAAAGCGACGGCCGATATCGGAGAGCAGCAGTTTCGTGGGCTTCCGTTCCAAATTGGCGCGGAAGGCTCGGACGAGTGCTTCATCTCGATGGACGGCTCGACGGGGCCCGTTCGCGTTGCAGTCGGGCAGCAGGCTCACCGGGTCGTTTTCGCACATCGGCTGCTGGAGACCGACGTCCCTCGAGGCGGGCCACTCGGTGTCGCTGTCGCAGACTATGTATTCCGGCTATCCGGTGGCGCCGAGATCCGCGTCCCGATCAGAGAGCGATTCGAGATCTCCGCGCTGCCCGCCGCCAGCACCGGGTTCGGCGCCGCCGGTTCGCCGTTCCAAGCTGTCCCCGACCAGAAGCATGTCCTGCATCCGCGCAACTCGGGACCTTGGGAACAGGCCGGCAACCGGCAAAAGGAGTCGAGCCAAGGAGTGGCGCGGTCGTATTTCCTGTGGTCTTGGACAAATCCAGAGCTCGATACGCAGATCGAGTCCATCGAAATCGTGCCAGCCGGACCCGGATTCATCGTCGCCGGAATCACACTCGGCCATCTGGACGAGCACCCTTTCGCGAGGCAGGGCCGTCGCGAGGCGCGGATCACGCTAACGGACGCTGCTGACGCTACAAAGCCATTCAGCCTCGACATCGACGTGGACAGGGGAGATTCGACGTATATCTTCCCATTGCCTCAAGCCGACGCCGATGGATTCATTGATGGATACCACAAAGGATTCGGCGAAGAGAAGAACGCACAGTCGAGCCCCGCGTACGCGGAGATTTCGGCCGTTCGATCGGCCAGCGTTACGGTGACACAGGACGGCGAAGAGGTGGGCGCCGTCAACTGGGGCGAGGTCGAACGCGAGGGCAAGGCCGAGACGCCGAAGATGAGCGTCGAACTGTTGGACCGCGGCCGCAACTGGGTCAAAGTGACTGTCCTCGACGACGAGACGGGCAAACCCGTGCCGTCCAGGGTCCACTTCCGCTCGCCAGAAGGCATCCCCTACCAGCCACACGGCCACCACAACCAGGTCAATTCGAACCTGGGCACGTGGCACATCGACGTTGGCGGCGATGTTCGGCTCGGCCAGATTACATACGCGTACATCGACGGCATATGCCAGGGGTGGTTGCCCAGGGGCGACGTGATCGTGGACGTTGCCCGGGGATTCGAATACGAGCCACTGCGTACGCGAGTGCGAATCGAACCGGGACAGCGAGAGTTGACGCTACGCCTAAAACGCTGGATCGACATGAACAATCGGCGATGGTTCAGCGGCGACTCCCATGTCCATTTCCTGTCCACCCAGGGAGCGCACACCGAATCGCAAGGAGAAGACCTCAACGTCGTGAACCTGCTCCAGTCCCAATGGGGCAGCCTGTTCACCAACACCGAGGAGTTCACCGGCAACGCCAGCGTGCAGCAACACGGCGCCAACATCGTGTACGTGTCGCAGGAAAACCGACAGCACTTCATGGGGCATATGATCCTCTGGGGACTCAAGAGCCCGGTCATGCCTTGGTGCAGCGACGGTCCGGACGAAGCCGAGATCGGCGGGCACATGGAGACCACGCTTGCCCATTGGGCGGACGCAGCACACGCACTGGGCGGATACGTCATCAGTCCGCACTTCCCGAATCCGAACGGCGAACCGGCGGCGCTGATCGCCACGGGCCGACTCGACGGCGTCGAGATGCTGCGCCAGGCCGAGGTCAACCACCTCGAATATTACCGCTACCTGAACGGCGGCTACCGGTTGCCGCTGGTGGGCGGCACCGACAAGATGTCAGCCGAGGTCCCGGTCGGTTTGTACCGCACCTATGCTCACATTCCCGAGGCCGAGGAGTTCAACTACGAGAACTGGTGTCGAGCGGTCCGCGCCGGGCGGACGTTCCTCAGCGGCGGCCCGATCATCCACCTCTCCGTCGAGGGCCAGGGAATCGGCGACACGGTCGGCATGTCTGGGCCCGGCACGGTCGAGGTCGAGGCCTGGGCCGAGAGCATCTTCCCGATCTACTCTCTGGAGATCGTCCAGGGCGGCAAGGTCGTCGCTTCGACCCAAAACCCGGCGGGGTCACGGCGCCTCGAGATCAAGACCACGCTGCCCGTCGACGGCCACACGTGGATGTCGGCCCGCTGCGGCGCGCTGGACTACTTCGACGTCATCCCGCATCACGACGTCTGGAATCGGGGCGTGTTCGCCCACACGTCGCCCGTTTACATCGCGTGCGGAGGCGACTGGGAGATGTACGACCGCGACGTCGCTCAGTACATGCTCACGATAGTCGAGGGCGACCTGTCGTATATCAGAGAGACCGCGGGCGTGCGACCGCTAGGCTCCGTGACCCACCACCACGGCGAAGCGGACCACCAGGCGTATCTCGAACGACCCTTCCATGAGGCGAGGGCGGCGATCGAAGCGAGGATGGAAAGGAACAAACGATGACCATTGGCGTGTCGACGCCGCTTCCGGCGTACAAAGTCAACGCGGCGTTCATGGCGAGCAAGGCCGAAGAGCTGGGTTTCGAGTCCATCTGGTACGCGGAGCACCCAGTGATCCCCGTCAATACAACGACGCGATTCCCGGGGTCGCCGGACGGCGTGATACCTGACGACTACTCGCACTTCGTCGACCCGTTCATCGCGCTGGCACAGGCTTCTGGCGCGACCACCACGATCAAGCTGGGCACGGGCATCTCGCTGATCCCCGAGCGCAATCCGCTGGTGCTGGCCAAAGCAATCGCGACGTTGGACCTTTTCAGCGGCGGCAGATTCATACTGGGCATCGGCACCGGGTGGCTTCGCGAAGAGACAGAGATGCTTGGCGGAGACTTCGACCATCGCGCAACCCAAACGCGCGAATCCATCCTCGCGATGAAGGAGATGTGGACGAAGGACGAGGCCGAATTCCACGGCCGATATTACGACTTCCCGCCCGTCCGAGTCTACCCCAAACCGGCGCAGAAGCCTCACCCGCCTGTGATCCTAGGCGGGATGGCGACGAACGTGTTCAAGCGCGTCATCGCATGGGGCGACGGTTGGCTGCCGAATCGCGTGACCCCGTCGGAGATAGAAACTGGCCGCGCGACCCTTGATCAGCTAGCCCGCGAGGCGGGTCGCGATCCGGCGTCGATCTCGATCTCGGTGCATGGCCAACCGCCGGACCGGGCCCTGGCGCAATCATTCCTGGATGCCGGCGCCGACCGGGTGATCGTCAAGCCCGAGCTCTGCGAAGACGAAGCCTCGATGACCCGCGAGCTGGAGCGGATTGCGAACGCCGTGCTGCGGTAACCCACGAACGAGCGGAGAGCAAGAGCGATGAATTCACACCGGCAGCCTCATCCGGATGATCCCGTGCTCAGCGAAGACGTGGTGCTGTCGCTGGTGCGACGTCACGTTCACGAAGCCAAGGCCCTGACTGGCGTGGACGAGTCGGGCGGAGAAGCCCGGGCTTACTTTATCGACGACAATCTGGTCCTGAATACACAGCGGCCTCACCGGGTTCGTCCTCGCACCAGCCTTGAGAAATCCGCATTCTTCATGGGCCAACTGGCTTCCCATCCGAAGGTCGTCGTGCCCCAGACACTCGGGTACGGCCGCGAGGGCGCCATCGAGTACCTCTGCATGACCCGCATTCCGGGCGTGGCGCTGCTAAACGTCACCCTGGAAGGGCAGGCCCGAAGAGACGTGCTGAAGACCGTGGGCAGAACCCTTCGACGCATCCACCAGATTCCTCTGGCCCCCTTCGTTGAGAGCGGCCTCTTCCCTGAGACCGGGTTGGAAGAATCGTTCGCTACGACGACAGCATCGATCTCCGACAATCAGATCCCTTGGAGTCTGGACCTCTCACCCGCGGATGTGGCCGCCAAGGCACTGGCGCCTCTCTCTCCCTCGGATACCCGGGCGCCCCTTCATTCCAACCCTGGCCCCGTCCATGTGTTCGTCAATCCGAAGACCGGCGTCTTCTCCGGGTTGATCGACTTCGGCGACGCCTACGTGAGCCATCCCGCCCTGGACATGCGAGTGTGGCCCGAACAGGTAGACAGGGAGGCTCTTCTGGAAGGGTACACAGAGGAGCAGGGGGTGGACGACGGCTTCATGGCAACTTTGCAGGCCGGAATGGTCCTGGCCGCTATGATGTCAATGGTGCGCCGCCCTGACAACGCGCCTCAGGCTCAACAGCGCTTACTCCAGCTCCTGGCAGACCTGTAGTTGCCGGTGACCACTCCGCATCCTAAATATTGCCAGCGCGAATCTATGCCATTGTCCCGATCCACCAGTCTGTCGCATAATCTGCGTTATGTGTTGGTGTGGCGCTGTGGTTCGACAAGCTCACCACGAACGGGAACACCCACCGCTCCGTTCGCCCTGAGCCTGTCGAAGGGTCGCCGCATTACTTCCTGTGTTGAACGAACCTCAAAGGCAGGACGCTAGGCAGATGGGCCACTACCTGTGGGAAATGCGACCCTACTTTCGGCATGTGGCCGGTCAGATGGCGCTCGGCTCCGTCGCCGGAATCGCGATGAACACGATGGTCGTGCTGCCGGCGATCTTGCTTGGCCGCACCATCGACGCCGTTTTGGCCCTGGAGCGCGGTGAAGGCGACGCTGGCGCCGTTGGCTGGGCGGCGCTCATTTACGTGGGCGGCACACTGCTCACCGAGGGTCCTCGGATCGGGAAGCGCTGGTGGCTGATGACCGGCAACGCCCGCATTCGCGCCAACATCCGCGCGGACGCATTGCGTGGCGTCCTCACCTGGCCCATGGCCCGTTTGCACAGGACGCCCGTTGGCGACCTGATGGCCCGCATAATCGGCGACGTGGAGGTGCTGGGAGTCGGCGTGCGTGAGTTCAGCATCGAGAGCTGGGACACGATCCTCTTCTCCATCTCCCTGATCACCGCGATGGTGGTCTTCGCCCCTGGACTGACCGTTTGGGCGCTGTTGCCGGTGCCCGCGGCCGTGCTGCTTGCCAAAGCTACCGGTCGATGGGTCGTTGGCCGCACCACGACGACCCGTGAGAAGAATGCACTGTTGACAACGGCCCTTCAGGAGCAGTTGTCCGGCATACGGGTCCTGCGGCTGTTCGGTCGCGCCGGGACCGCGAGAGAGCTGGTCGACCGGCTATCTCGTCAGTATGCGGATGCGAACGTGTCGTTGGTGCGTCTTCGAGGCGGACTCAGGCCCGTGTACACCGCGATGATGACCGGAGGCGTCGTGTTGGTTGTGTGGCAGGGAAGCGAGAGGGTCATAGACGGTGTAATGACCGCTGGCGAATTCATCGCCTTCCTGGAGCTCTATCTCCGTTTCGTCAACAGAGGCTTCCGTATCCCCCAGATGATCAACTCGATCCAGACCGGCGGCGCCGCTTACGCGAGACTGTGGCCACTGCTGGCGCCTCCGCCTCCGGTGTCCGACGAGCCGCGGTACGCCTCGTTCAGAGCAGGCCACGTGGCAGGCGCCGGAGCCTCGATTCCCAAGCCGCCAACCGATCCCGTGGCACCGGCGACGGTCTCGATGCAAGGGGTCACCTTCCGCTATCCTGGCGCCAGCGATCCTGCGCTGAGGAATGTCCAACTCGACATTTCTGCAGGGGCACTGGTGGCTGTCACCGGCCCCGTGGGCGCAGGAAAGAGCACGATGGCGCGGGCGTTGCTGGGACTGTATCCCCTGGAATCGGGCCGTGTGCTCGTGAACGGGCAAGCGCTGGAGGAGGCGCCTGCCCCGCACACGGGCTACCTGTCTCAAGAGCCGTATCTGTTCTCAGGGACCGTGCGTGAGAACATCCTGCTCGGTTCGCCGCCGGCCCTCGTTGACGCCGTCCTGCATGCGTCGATCTCTAGCGCGGCGCTGGTCGAGGACATCCGACGTTTCCCAGACGATCTGGAGACCGAGATCGGCGAGTTGGGCATCCGCGTCTCAGGGGGGCAGCGCCAACGCATCGCCCTTGCGCGGGCGATATCTGCTTCCTCCCCTCAGATGCCGGGTCTGTTGGTTCTGGACGATCCGTTCTCGGCCGTGGACGTCGACACCGAAACCAAAATCGTAGCCGGACTGCGACAGCTCTTCGGGCCGCAGGCGTCACCAGAGGAACGATGCACGATCGTCCTCTTCTCTCACCGGTTGGCGATGTTTCCCCAGGCCGACCTCGTCGTGGTGCTGGACGACGGCAAGATCGTTCAACAGGGCCCTCACTCTGAGTTGGTCCAGGCCGACGGACTTTACGGGCGCATCTATCGAGCTCAACTCCAGGTGGAACGGGGCGGCGCTCGGGAAGCAGGGCTGCCATGAGCACTCCTTCTTCGGTCACATCGGACCAGGCGCCCAGCAGCGTCACCATTCGCCAACTCTGGTCGATCGTAAGCGCGTGGCGCTGGGCGCTGGCACTGATCGCAGTGGTCGTCCTTCTGGGGGCGGCCCTGGAGCTAGTCCCGCCGTTAGTGATACGGCAGATCCTGGACCAGCACGTGGCGCTAGGCCAAGCGGACGGGCTGCTGCTTCTGGCGGTCCTCTACCTGGCAGCCACGGCCTCGGTGCAGGTAATGGGTTTCATCACGGAGTTCATGATGGCCGTCACCGCCCAAGGCGCTCTTCACCGCCTGCGCGGTTTGCTCTTCGCTCACCTTCAGAAGCTGCCCCTCGGATACTATGACCGGACGCCCCTGGGCGACACCATCAGCCGCTGCACCGCGGACGTGGAAACGGTGGCAACCCTCTTCTCGCAAACCGCCTCGGCTGGGTCCGGCGGAGGAGGGGGCGCGGGCGGCGCGGGAGGAGGGGCAGCGGCTGGCGGCGCCCCCGGAGTGGAGCTGATGACGGGTGTCGTTCGGCTGGTCACCGTGACAGTCGCAATGGTGGTGCTGAGCCCAGTGTTGGCGATTGTCTCGGCGCTGATCGTGCCGCCGTTGGTCATGGTGACCAGCTATTTTCGGGTCCGAGTGCGAAACGCGGAACGAGCCAACCGCGTCGCCGTGGGCTTGCAGAGCACGCATCTCCAAGAGACGCTGGGCGGCGTCGAGGTGATCCGCGCTCTCGGACGCTCAGAGTCCTTCGTCGCTCGCTTCCGTTCGGCGTTAGGCCAGGGTCTGGAGGCTTTCAACCGCGCCACCGTCTTCGCGGCGCTGTACACTCCTCTCATGGGCATCCTTGCGGCGCTGGCCACGGCTCTGGTGCTCTGGGTTGGAGCTGGAGGCGTCCTGGCTTCCTGGGGAGTGTCGCTGGGGACCCTGACGGCGTTCGTACTGCTCTTTCAGCGTTTCTTCCAGCCCATCACGACGCTCGGAAACCAGTGGCAGACAGTGCAGACCGCCCTGTCGGGGCTGGAGCGCATCTTCCAGGTGTTGGCGCTGCCGCCCGAAGATTTTCCGACCGCGAGCCCACGAGAAGACGCCCGCGCTTCGGACGTTGCAGTGGAGTTTCGCAATGTGGTCTTCGGGTATCTTCCCGGACAACGAGTGCTGGACGATGTATCGCTGACGGTCCGCCAGGGTGAACACGTGGTGCTCGTGGGCAGAACCGGCGCAGGAAAGACCAGCGCGCTTCACTTGCTGGCCGGGCTGTACCAACCCTGGTCGGGCGCGGTGCGGATATCCGGCGTCGACCCCAGAAGCTTGGACCGGGACGAGCGGCGCAGGCACATAGGGGTCGTCCCCCAGGCGGTGCATCTCTTCAGCGGTACAATACTGGAGAACCTAACCTTAGGGGACACATCGGCGTCCTTTGATGCGATTCAACGTGCCACGGAAATCGCGGGCGCCGACTCATTCATCCAGGCCCTGTCCCAGGGCTATGACACCGTGCTAGGCAACAACGCCCGACTCTCCGCGGGTCAGCGAAAGCTTCTCACCGTGGCCAGGGCGCTGGTCTGGGATCCGAAGGTGCTGCTGTTTGACGAGGCTACAGCCGCCGTCGACAGCGCCAGCGAAGCCGCATTTCGGACGGCTCTGCGCGTCGCCATGCTCCCGACAGGCCAGGGCGGGCGCGCCGTGGTCACGGTTGCACATCGCCTCTCGACAGCGAGAGAGGCGGACCGCGTGGTCGTTCTAGACGACGGCAGAATTGTCGAGCAAGGGCCGCCGCAGGACCTCATCCGGCAGGGGGGGTGGTTCGCGGCTCTGGTTGAACTGGAAGCGGCCGGTTGGGACTGGCGCACCGATAGGGGCTCCGGCGAATGACGTCGCAGCATCATACTTGATGCTGCCTTCGGCTCTTCGATGTCCAAGAACGACGCGGTCTGTCACAAACCCGCGTGGCCAGCCACCGAGTCCGGGTCGGGCGTGATCGTCAAGCCCGATGTGGCGGAAGACGAAACCTCGACGGCCAGTGATTTGGAGCGCACGGCGGACGCCGTGCCGCTGTAATTCTGGCAAACGCGGCGATGTACGTCGAGGAACTCAGAGGCCGGCCCGACTGAACGAGTCGACCTCATCGGTTATTGCCGAGGCCAAGTTCGCGCCGGCAGTGCTACGCGACTATCTCGCTGGTCTGAATCACTGGCTCTATGTTCGTAAAGTTTGGCACGTCGCCCATGATCTCTTCAGCATGGGCGCCGAATGCACCCTGAAACTCTTCCAATGAGTTGAATGTTAGGTGTCCGGCGGCGATAAATGGCGCTGGCTCGCCTGGGGCGGCGCTTCCGAGGCCGCTGTCGATCTCGGCGCTCACAATTGCCGAGCCAACCCTATCCGTCACGAGTTTGGCGTGTTCGTTCGAATAGTATTGCATGTCGAACTTGGCATCGGGACCGTTTGGGTACAGAACTGACACACGAATCACGGGGGCCTCCTTCACAAATCATCCTTCGAGCCAGCCTCCGTAACGGCCGCCTCCATCCATCAAACAATCGTAGGCATTTTGGCGGTTGAACAGAAGCATTCGACCGAGTCCTGAGCGAAGGGCATCGTGAGTGCACGCTGCAGACTGCCGTTCCGTCAGTCGCTGTTTGCCTCCGCGGTCGAAAACAGCCCATCGACGAAGCTCTCGGCGTCGAACACCGCGATGTCGTCAGGTTGCTCGCCAGTGCCGATGAACAGGACCGGCAGTTCGAGATCGTCGGCGATGGCGAGGACGACGCCGCCCTTGGCCGTTCCGTCGAGTTTGGAGAGGAACACTCCGTCGCAGGCGATGGCCTCGGTGAAAGCCCGTGCCTGGATCAGCCCGTTCTGGCCGGTGGTTGCGTCCATGGTTAGGATTACCTTCAGCGACCTGGCGACTCCCTGACGTGCGATGACGTTGCGGATCTTCTTGAGTTCGTCCATCAGGTTCGTGCGGGTGTGCAGCCTGCCAGCGGTGTCGATGATGACCACGTCCATGTTTCGGGACATGGCGGCCTGCACGCTGTCGAACGCCACCGCTCCGGGGTCGGAGCCTTGCCTGTGCGCGACGACGTCGATGCTCAGCCGTTCGCCCCACGTCTGAAGCTGCTCGACTGCGGCCGCTCGGAAGGTGTCGCCGGCGCCCAACAGAACGCTACGGCCCTCTTTGGCGTAGAGGTTGGCCAGCTTCGCGATGCTTGTCGTTTTGCCCGCTCCGTTGACGCCGGCCATGAGGAGGACCAGCGGCGGGTCTTCGACCTCCATGGCGTTCGAGCTGTTCACAGGGGTCAACAGGTTCGCCATCTCCGCCTTGAGTTCGGTGAGCGCTTCTTCGGGCCGAGTGATGGCCTGGTCGCGGATTCGGTCTCGAAGCCGGTCCAGCAGCTTCATCGAGGTGTTGACTCCGACGTCGGCGGAGATCAGCAGCTCCTCGAGCTCGTCCCACATCTCGTCGTCGATCTGACTGCGTTGGAACGCGCGAGTCACGCGCCAGAACCAGGTCCGTCGGGTGCGCTCGACGGCCTGCTCTGTCCGGTCTTTGTCTTCGCGCTTGCCTTTTTTGAAGAATTTGAGCAAAGTGCTGCCTGCCTGTCGTTTAATTGCTCTTGGGGTATTGGGCAGTGTTGATAGAGAGACTCCCCAATCAAGAATAACAGCGTAGACGAACCGTTTGGTAGCGGTGATATAATCCGAGCCACTCGTCGATCTGATCCAGACGGACATCTCGCCGCATCAATGTCCATACTTGGGAGGCGCCAAATGGTCACCAACGTCAAACTCGGAAGCGGACAGTTCACCTATGAGGTCGTCGTCGACTGGGAGAAGCTGCCTCAGGGGTATCGCTGGCGAGAGGTCGCCGGAGTCATCGCCGACTCGAAGAACAACGTCTACGTTTTCAACCGGGGCGACCATCCCATGATGGTCTTCGACAGCGACGGGAACTTCGTCAAGTCGTGGGGCGAAGGCGTTTTCACTCGAGCGCACGGGGTGACGCTGGGACCGGACGACACGCTGTACTGCACCGACGACGGCGACCACACCGTTCGCCAGTGCACACTGGACGGCGAAGTGCTGATGACGATCGGAGTTCCGGGGCAGCCCGCCGGCCTCTTCAGCGGTGAGCCGTTCAATCGCTGCACCCACGTCGCGCTAGACCCTGACAACGGAGATCTGTTCGTCTCCGACGGCTACGGCAACTCCCGCGTTCACAAGTACACGCCGGACGGCAAACTTATAAAGTCGTGGGGCGAGCCAGGAACCGACGCGGGCCAGTTCAACATTGCCCACAACATCGCGACCGACCGAGACGGTTACGTCTACGTGGCCGACCGCGAGAACCACCGCATCCAGGTGTTCGACAGGAACGGCAATTTCGAGACGATGTGGGCAAACGTCCACCGCCCGTGCGGCATCTTCATCTCCGACGACCAGCGAGTCTACGTCGGCGAGCTCGGCTGGGGAATGGCCGTGAACCGCGAGCTGCCGAACATCGGCCCACGGATCAGCGTGCTGAACACGTCGGGGAAGGTCTTGGCCCGCCTGGGCGCCGGGTACGGACTCGAACCGGGCCAGTTCATCGCCCCCCACGGGATCTGCCTGGCCCCCGACCAAAGCATCTACGTGGGCGAGGTCGCACACACTAGCATCAGCCACAGCTCGACGCCGCCGGACAACGTTCGCAGCTTCCAGAAGCTGGCAAAAGTAGACTGAACGCCCCTTCGGGGCCATCATTCACGAATTGGGCATTTGGACCCGCGTGAAACATGAGCACGGCTGGCGTTGCCGGTCAAATATCGAGGGCGGAGCCGAAGCTATATTAGAAGTCGTAATCGGATGAAGTGAGGAACGAGGAGGAGTCCAGGATGGCGACGACACTATCGACACGTGCAACGGCGACGGCTATGACCGAGGCGGCGAGCGGATTCGTCAAGAGCCTGAGCCCGGACCAACGAGCTAAGACCGTCTACCGGTTCGAGGACGGAGAGCGCGTCTTCTGGTACTACCCGCCCATGAACCGGCACGGAATCCCGTTGCGCGATCTCGACGGCGCTCAGCGAGAGAAGGCGTTCGCGTTGTTGGAGAGCGGCCTCACCCCTAGGTCTTATCAACAGGCCAGAGACATCATCGAGCTCGAGACGGTCCTGGGTCCGTTGGAGAAGGAACAGGGCGTCGTCTCGTTCGTTCGAGACCCGGAGCTATACTACTTCACCGTCTTCGGCGATCCCAACGGCGACGGAATCTGGGGATGGCGCGCCGAGGGGCACCACATCTCGATCCACTTCAGCATCCAAGGCGATCGCGTCCTGTCGATGACGCCTTTCTTCTTCGGGACTAACCCAGCGGAGGTTCGTTCCGGGCCGAAGAAGGGCATGCGGGTGCTGAGTCGCAGAGAAGACCTCGCATTTGAGCTGATGAACAGCCTGGACCAGGGCCAGACATCGCGGGCAGTGCTCTACAGGGAGGCGCCCAAGGACATTTTGACGTACAACGCGTCCGCCGTGTCCCTACCAGCGGAGGAGGGGTTGCCGGCTTCCGCGATGAACGCTGCCCAGCAGGGCATTCTTAGGTCTCTGGTCCAGGTGTACGTAGACCAGGTCGCCCCCGATTTGGCCCAGGAGAGACTGGCGAGGGTGGAAGAGCAAGGATTCGACAAGCTGTATTGGGCATGGGGAGGTCCTACTCAGATGGGCGAGCCCCACTACTACCGAATCCACGGAGTCGACTACTTGGCCGAGTTCGACAACCGCCAGAACGGCGCCAACCACATCCACTCCGTCTGGCGTGACGCAAGCAACGACTTCGCGAACGACGTGCTGCGGGAGCACCTGATCCTGTATCACGTGATCTAAGGGTTCATTCAGGCAATTCGAAGGTCTTCGTCCAGATGCCGGGGGAGTCGGGCAGGTGGACCATCGCGTCGCGCATTCCGGGATTGCGGGGGTCGATGTTCTGCTGGGTCAGCCATTCGGGACTGCTCGACACTTCTTCGTGCTCGAACTCGTACACCGTCAGGTACTTAGGCTCGCCCGTAACCGCGACGTAGCGACGCCCGCGGATCACTCCAGGGACTTTTTCGTAGTTCGGCACGTACACGTTGTCGTACCAGTCGTTCCACTCGTCTTCCCTGTTGGCAGGGATGTCCATGCGGCCCATCTGAAGCGCCGGGGCCATGCCGTCTTGAGCGGCCTCATCGCTCAAGCCGGCGGGATGGATCATGCGGTACACGTTGCGGATGTACACCGTGCCGATGATGTTCGGCGACATGCGACGAGACCAGTCGGAGGGTTCGCTCAATAGTTTCAGGTACTCCGGCGTCTCCAGCACCTCCGGGGTTTCAAGTTCGTACATCGCCAGGTGCTTCGGGCCCGTTGTCACGACTTCATAGCGCGCGGCGTTCAGAATGCCGGGCACTGACAACCGTTCGGCGACGTGCTCTTCGTTGTACCAACGGTTGTACTCTTCTTCCAGATCAGCCGGGACTTCGGTCCAAACCATCAGCAGTCCGGTCCCCTTCTTTGCAGCCATGTCTAGCTCCTCCGTGTGCGGATGAGCGCTATTGTGCTGGATGGCGTGACATTGCACAAGTCGGCGCAACGCGGTTCGACGGTAGCTCGCCAAGATTCCGCAGTGTTTGCGTTCACCTCGCGTTCTCGGTCACACGCCGTGCGTTCGAACGTTGATCCATCGGGGTGGTTCGACAGGCTCACCACGAACGGAGAAAGGAGTGCCGAGACGGGAGGAAACGTCCACAACCCCCCCGTTCCCCCTGAGCTTGTCGAAGGGT
>CAZPQQ010000060.1:0-19765 GCA_964588665.1 uncultured Dehalococcoidia bacterium
TGAGTCTCTGTTAATTTCAGGCCCAAATGTGTCCCACTTTCGCTGACGGTCTACATATTTCATCCTTGCCGTCTCTGTAGGAAGCGAACGCGATCCTCGCGCCGTCGGGCGACCAGGCGGGGGCTTGATCGCTAACGTCGTTGTCAGTGAGCCTGATTTGCTCGGTGCCGTCGGTGTTCATCACGTATATCTCCGTCACTAATCCTTCGTTGTCGTCGCGGCCGGACCAGAACGCTATCTTCGTCCCGTCAGGCGACCACGCAGGGGACCGATCGGAGACGAAGTTGCTGGTGAGCCCGGTTTGACCAGAACCATCGGCGGCCATGACGTATACCTCACCGTTGCCGTCACGGCCGGACTCGAACACGATCTTCGCGCCGTTAGGCGACCAATCGGGTCTTTGATCGCTAGCGCTGTTGTCGGCGAGCCTGGTTTGTTCGGTGCCGTCAGCGTTCATCACGTATATCTCATCGTTGCCGTCGCGGTCGGACACGAACACGATCTTGGCGCCATCGGGTGACCAGGCTGGTGCGAGATCGTCGTATGCGTTGTGGGTAAGCCTGGTCTGTCTAGTACCGCCGGTGTTCATCACATATATCTCTTCGTTGCCATCGCGGTCTGAACTAAAGGCGATGAGACCAGGGAGGAGCGACCGATCGTCAGCGGGAGGCGATGAAGGCTCGACAACCGATTTGGGTGAGGTCACGGCAGTGGGGGTTGGCCTCGGTGTGATCGGTGGCTCAGGGGCCGGTGCCGTACTTGGCTCTGGTACAGGAACAACAGTACGCGTTGGCGTGGGTGCACCGGACGCCGGTTCGGGTGTTTGCGTGGTCATCACAGCAGGATCAGGCGCGGAGGTAGGCACTAATTGGGTTACAGCGACAAGCGTCGGCGCAGTCTCGGTGGTCGAGTTCGGTGTGGTCGCGACGGTCGGCATCGGCTCTGTGGGTTTTTTGTTACAGGCTCCTGCCAACAGGGCAAGAGCAACAACGAGAAGTAACGCGGATTGGACCTTCATGTGGTTCACGTAATGTTGGCTGACCCACCATTACTCGCACAGTTGGCGAGCGCCCGACAACGGCCGGATGATTTCGAGTGTGATTCTACCACACCCATCCGATAGTCTCCTACTGATTCGGTGCGAGCCAATCCGCCTCCGGGTTCAGAGAGTGATTGATTCGCGCCACGATGATTCCGCCCACACGGTTGTTGCCGTCCTGGAAGGGATGGATCGTTTCAAAGTCCGTGTACCAGGCCTTCAGGTGGTGCAGAGAATCGAGAGATTCGTCGGCATCGGCCAGTTGGTCCTTGAGACCGGGAACGTCTTGTGGCGGCGGCGGGATGTGGTGCCCAATGCGGACCCGAACGCGTCTACAGGCACTGGCGAGATTGGGCGCGTAGCATGGCGATTGACAAGATCAGTAACGGTGCATACAGTGTGTTCCATCCCAGAGTGTAGGGTTTACGAAGGTACCGGGCGCAATCTCGGTGGCTCCGGCCGAGGACTCCCGCCGGTTGGATGACGAGATCCGGATCGGGTGAGGCGCTATTCGCTGTCGCTCGCGCCGTTCGAGCTCGCGCCAGGGACCGTGTCGATGAGCGCCGTGACTGAACCAATGCGATGGAGGTCGATACAGTGGCAGTGAACTGTGCAGCTTGCCCGACCTACACATGCCGTCTAGGGCATACTGACCTTGGACCGGACGACTGTCCGATGAAGGACGATTTCCCCGATCCCGCTCTGCTGTACGACGAGGAGAAGATCAGGCTGGCCCGCGAGGCAGCGCTGATCGAAGCTCGAGGTTACCGAGAGTGGACGCGGCTTGAGGAGACAGTCGAGTTGGCGAACCAACTCGGCGTCGGCACGGTCGGCGTTGGCTACTGTCCGGACGTCGAGCCGGAGGTCCACACTTTCGCACGATTCTTGGAAGAGAGCGGCTTTCGAGTCGTCCTTCCGGAGCCAAACGCTGACGGCGGTTGCTCGCCGCTCGAACAAGCCCAAACTCTAAGAGTCGCTGGATCCGAACTGAACGTGATCGCGGGCATGTGCGTCGGCCATGACGCTCTGTTCATGCAGGCGACACGAGTTCCGGTGGTGGCGCTGATCGCCCGAGACACTTTCCTTCAGCACAACCCGGTCGCCGCCCTCTACGGCGCACGGGGCTATTTCCGCAACGCCCTCGACCGAGCCCACAAATACCCTCGCCCAGATGACGATGGGGGAGAATCGCTGCTGCGTCAGGCGGGCCGGGACCCGCACGGAGAGCCTGGCAGAGCCTTGGCCGACATCGCAAGCTCCATTTCCAGCGAGGGTTCAGGCAAGTGGTCGCGAATCGAAGAGGTGCTGGAACTCGCTGCACGGGGCGGCGCCCGCAAGCTGGGCATCGTGTTCTGCCACGGCCTGCGCGAGGAGGCGAAAGTGTTGGACCG
The DNA here is from genome assembly GCA_964588665.1 of uncultured Dehalococcoidia bacterium. Lineage (GTDB taxonomy): Bacteria > Chloroflexota > Dehalococcoidia > Lucifugimonadales > UBA1123 > UBA2160. The sequence continues at coordinate 2,431 of CAZPQQ010000060.1, forward strand.
CATCCTGAGGGTAAACGGTTTCGGGGTCGTGTCCGTGGGGTGCAAGGCCGGGGCGTACCCGAAGGAATTCATCGGGATCGAAGACCACGAGCAGGTGAACCCAGGCGCCAACGAGGTGATGTGCAATCCTCTGGCGCAGGCCGAGCTGCTCAACAGAGAGAACACCGACATGAACCTGCTGCTGGGCCAGTGCGTCGGCCACGACACGGCGACCATCGCCGCGCTCGACTCGCTTGCCGTCTACGTGGTGGTGAAGGATCGCGTGCTCGCCCACAACACGGCTGCCGCCCTGTATCGGAAGATGGCGGCCGACCGACCTTAGCGTCCTGACCAAGAACCGGTCATCACGACTCGTGAACGGACGCCGTTCAGCCGCAAAGGTCCAGCAGGGTTTCGTAGACGATTCGCGTGCCCATACGAAGGTTGCGCAGCGATATTCGCTCGTCGATGCCGTGTATGGTGTCGATTTCCGACTGGGTGAAGATGCCCGGATTCATGCCGTAGGCTTTCACGCCTCGCTGTCGAAAGAACCGTGAGTCGGTCGCCACCGGCGTTTGAATCGGCGTCACGATCGCATCGGGCGCCGATCCCAATACCGCCCGCTCCAAGGCGTTGAAGAAATCCGAGTCGACCGGCGACGGCGCTCCGCCAGGCAACGCCTCGGTCGCTTGAACCTCGATTGCGTCATCATCGATGACATCCCGCACCAGGCGAAGGAATCCGTTCTGGTCGGTTCCGGGCAGGAGCCTGACGTCGAGCACGGCCTCCGCGATGTCCGGCGAAACGTTGGCGGCGTCCCCGGTGCGCAGCATCGTGACGCGGATCGTGTCCCTGAGCATGGCGTCGATGCTCGGAATGGCCGACACACGTCCCAACACCAACGGCCTGACCCAAAAGCGCGAAGCCTTGCGCATCAGCCAAGACGCTGGAAAGCTCTGGGTTTTCGACAAGCGGGTGAGGAACCCAACCGTCACGGGGCCGAGTTCGACCGAGCCTGACCATCCGCGGAGGCGTTCGAGTGCGGCAAGCAGCCGTTCCACGGGCGCATCTGACACCATCGAGCCGTGGCCGCCTGACCCGCCTGCTCTGAGAAACACGACAACAGAGCGTTTCTCAGACACCGATACGGCGAAAACGGGGCGGTTTCCCACCATCCCCAGCGTACCCACGCCGCCCTCGTCCCACAGGTACTCGCTGCGGATTTTGTCCCAGTGGTTGTCGATCATCCACTTCGTGCCAACGGCGCCGCCCATCTCTTCGTCGCTTACGGCAAGCATCATCACGTCGCGCTTGAGCCGAATGTTTTGGCGACGCAGCAAGGCCAATGCCGTCAGATGCATGACGCCCAGGCTCTTGTTGTCGATGGCGCCCCTGCCCCACACATGGCCGTCTTCGACCAAACCTCCGAACGGATCGCGACTCCATCGCTCACCTGCCGCGGGGACGACGTCGATGTGGTGCAGCAGCAGCACCGGCGACCGCGAGCCGTCGCCCTTCAAAACCGCCAACAGGTTGGCGCGATCGCGGGCAGGGCGAAACGTCGTGGCGGAGATGGACTCGCCGGACAACCAATCCCCCAGGAACTCGGCGCCCTCGCGCTCGTTGCCCTGGGGATTCGTGGTGTCGATCTGTATGTATCGGCTCAGGAGGCCGGCGGCTTCGTTTTCGATGTCGGCCCAGTCAGCGTCGTTCATTGGATTTCAGCTACTGCGATGTGGCCGAAGGGACGGCAGGGACTAAAGGGACACAAGCGCCGTAGGCTCTTGATAATACGGTTGCCCGAATCAGGAGCCGAAGCGAGCGCCGGGCTTGAGCCCGATCGCCTCGACCCATTCGGGCGCCATGACTTTGCGCCCGCCTTCCGGTTGCACTCGGCCTACCGTTATCGAACCTCCGGCGGCGGCAACGGTAAAGCCGTCCTCGCCGACTTCGACCACCTCGCCCGCCTGTTTTCCAGTGTCGCCATCTGTCTTCGACGCTCGGAAGAACGAGACCGCTGCGCCGTTCAGTGTGGTGTTGGCGCCGGGGCTTGGGTCGCCGCCTCGGATCAGATTGTACACCTCGTCCGCCGACTTGCTCCAGTCGACCACGACGTCTTCAGCCCGACACCAGCCTTCGTACGTGGCCTCCGATTCGTCCTGAACGATTCTCGGCGCGGCTCCGTCCGCCACCAATTTCACCGACTCGACAAGGGCGTCGACGCCCATGTCGAACAGCTTGCCGAAATAGACCGTGCCCAAGGTGTCGTCCGGAGTGATCTCGATCTCCTTCTGAAGCAGAACCGGGCCCGTGTCGAGTCCTTTGTCCGGCCAGAAAATCGTCAACCCCGTCTTCGCCTCGCCCCAGATAATCGGCCAGTTCATGGCACTCGGGCCACGATGTTTCGGGAGCAGCGACGGGTGGTACTGAATCGTGCCGCGAGTGGGCGCCTCCAAGATCGCGTCCGGGACGATGTCGGTCACAAACGCCATGACGCACACGTCGGACTCCAACGCACAGAATGCGTCGATGGCTTCCTGGCGTCGCATCCTGCGAAACTGTGACACGGGGATGTCATGGTCGAGAGCAGCCTGTTTGATCGGATCGAGCGGCCGGCCCTCTCGGTCGGGCGGGCAGAATACGCCGACGACGTTCTCGTTCGATTCCACCAGCGCGTTCAGCACCTTCTCGCCGAACGCAGCCTGTCCGATTACGGCAATTCGCAAATCTCCCGCCATGGTCGAGACCTCCAAAAGTTGATAGGGGCGCATCAGGACCGAAATCCCAGATGTGGCGCAGTTTTGAATTCCTCGCCGCCGCGCATTGTTTGACGTTCGCCCACCGACGTTTAGGCTTGTATTGACGGGCGCATACGGACCGCTGTTGACCGGAATATACCATCTCCCACTGGGCGGAGCAACGGATGGTCTCAACGTGCCGATTTCCGGTCGCAATCCGATTGACTGAGGGAGGGCGATTTCGCTACAATTTTGTCGGGCATAGCCACGCGGAACTCGATAACCGCGGGCCATCAGGAGGGCACAGCGTATGGATTCAAGCCTCATGAGGAAGATCGAAAAGGCCAAGGACTACGCGCTCCAGCCAGAGCGCATCCGCTTCAGGAGCTACCAGGCCGAATTCCGAGGCGACAACGGCAACCATGCGATAGCATTTGAGTCGGGCAAGTGGGGATGCGACTGCGATTATTACGAACGTCGCGGAACCTGCACCCACATCATGGCGATGCAGTTCATGCTAGAGGGCATGCTCGCCGCGGGCGCGACAGCGTCACCTTAGCTGACGCCAGCTCAGACACACCTAACGTAGATCTTGACCGCCCAACCGCCGCCAGGCTTGGGCTTAAACGCCGGCTCAGTCGGCGCTGGATAAAGTCTTTCCGATTAACCGAGTGTGATAACTCGGTTCACCGCAATGAGGCCGAAGCGGTCGCGATTCGCGAGACCCCATCAAGCCCTGCCAGTCGATCATCGAAATAAAAGAGGCCGCTGTCCGATGCACTGGACGGCGGCCTCTTTATCGTTCGTGGTTATTGAGACTGGGCGACGCTACTCGGAAAACCGCCTGAACACGACGCACGCGTTCTGGCCTCCGAAACCGAAGCTGTTGGTCAAAACGGCGTCCACGTCAACCTTCCTGGACTTGTTGGGCACATAGTCCAAGTCGCATTCCGGATCCGGGGTCTCCTGATTGATCGTTGGGTGGAGCTCCCCGGTCTGTATGGACTTGATGCACGCGACCGCCTCGATCGCCCCGGCGCCGCCAAGTCCGTGGCCGATCATCGATTTAGTGGAGCTTATCGGAATATTGTAAGCCTGGTCGCCAAACGCCTTCTTGATTGCCAAGGTCTCGATGTGGTCGTTGATCGGTGTAGACGTGCCGTGTGCGTTGATGTAGCTGATGTCCGTCGGGGCCAGGTCAGCATCCTCAAGCGCCCATCGAATAGCGCGCGCAGCGCCCGAGCCGTCTTCGTCTGGCTGAACTGAGTGGAAGGCATCGGACGAAACACCGTATCCAACCACCTCGGCAAGGATGTTCGCTCCGCGGCTCATTGCGTGCTCGAGGCTTTCGATCACGAGAACGGCGCTGCCTTCAGCGGGCACGAACCCGTCTCTGTTGGCGTCGAAAGGCCGGCTGGCGCGTTCAGGATCTTCGTTCTGCCGGCTGAGCGCTCTGATGACGTTGAAGCCGCCCAAACCGAGTTGACAGATTCCGGCCTCGCATCCTCCGCCCAACACAACGTCTGCGATGCCGCGTTGAATCGCAACCGCCGCCTCGCCGATCCCCTGGGTGCCGGCCGCACATGCCGTAACAACGGTGGATGTATAGCCTTTCAAGCCGTATATGCGACTCACGTTTGCGGCCGCCATGTTTGGCAGGACCATCGGTATGAAAAACGGGCTCAGCCTCATTCCGCCCTTGCCGACCAGCGTTCGCGCATTTTCCTCCGTGGTCGGGAACCCGCCGTTGCCGTTGCCCATGACAACGCCGATTCTCTCCCGGTCCATGTTGGACAGATCCAACCCCGCGTCCTCGATAGCGACGCCAGCGGAGGCCACGGCGAACTGCGAGAACCGTGCCATCCGCCGCACTTCTCGCGTGTCGATATACGTCTTGGGGTCAAAACCAGTCACCTCTCCGGCTATCTTGGAGGGGTAAGCGTCGGTGTCGCACAGCGTCAACGGTCCGATGCCCGATCGACCGGCGACTAGGCCGTCCCAGTACTCGTCGACGGATTCGCCCAGCGGCGTCATCGCGCCCATGCCGGTGACCACGGCTCTTATTCGATTATTCTTCATGTACGGACGCCTCAGATCAGAGATTACCCAGGCGATGATTTTCGTCAACAAGCTACATCATACCGCAACGGTCATTGCACTGTTTAGGGGCAACGGGACGAGAAATCGCCGATGATGGCCGCAGATGACGCCTGGCTGGCTACACAGCCGTATCGGATCGCCTGGTTGGCCCGGTCAAATTTGGATAAGTTTCAGGCGGAATTCCTTTCAACTCCTCAGTGACCTCAGCGGCCACGGACAGCGAGCCGGTACACAGAATAAGATCGTGAGACCCGGCAAGGTCAATCGCCCTGGCTAACCCGTCACCGACTGAATCGGATTGACCGACTGCCTCCAGGCCCGCGTCCGTTACGGACCGCGTGGCAGCATCGAGTCGACCTGAACGCGGGTGTCTCGACTTGACGACCACAACACGCGGCGCCAGCGGAGCGATCTCAGCCAGCATTCCTTCGGCGTTATGCCCTCCAAGAGCAGCGAACACCAACACGACGCGGTCGAATTCGAAATAGTCCCGGACGGCTTCGACCAGCCTGCGTATGGAGTACGGATTGTGGGCGCCGTCGATGACGATTCTGCGCCCGTGGCTCTCTTCGATCTGAAACCTACCCGGCCAGCAGACGTTCCGCAATCCTTGGGCGATGTGCGCTTCGGTCAGCGGCACCCCGCCGTCGGCCAGCGTTTCAACGGCGGCCACGGCTGTTGCGGCATTTTCCAGTTGATAGTCCCCGAGGAGGGGCATCCACAAATCGTAATCGCCGCGCAACCCGTTCAGAACGAACGACTGGCCGCTGAGATCGGCCGTGCGTTTGCTCCAGTTCAGCTTATCTTGCACTTCGACGATGGCTGAGCCGTTCTCTCTGGTGGTCCTTCGGAAGACGTCTCGAGCGTCAGCCTCGACCTGTGGCGCGACGACGACCGGCGCTCCCGGTTTGATGATTCCCGCCTTTTCGACGGCGATCTTCTCGATCGTGCCGCCCAACGTGGCCACATGGTCCAGACTGATCGAAGTGATCACCGATACCGCGGGAGTGAGGATGTTGGTCGAATCCAATCTGCCGCCCAAGCCGACTTCGATCACCTGGAAATCCACCGCGGCCTGCTTGAAGTGCACGAACGCCATTGCCGTCATGAGCTCGAAGAAAGTGACGCCGCCATATCCACCGTCTGCGCCCACACGCTGGACAGCCGGCCAGACTTGTTGAACCAACGCCGCGTACGTCTCTTTGGCTATGGGCTCCAGGCCGATCCGGATTCGCTCCACAACGCTGTGCAAGTGGGGCGAAGTGAAGAGGCCGACCTTGTATCCGGCGGATAGGAGGATGGATGTGACCATCGCGGCGGTGCTGCCCTTGCCCTTCGTCCCGGCCACGTGCACCGTCGGCACGCCTCGGTGAACGCCGCCGAGTTCTTCGGACAGCAGGCGCATTCGTTCGAGATGAAACCCGGAATGGCCGGGGTGGTGGGTGGATCGTTCGAAGTCGGCCAATCCCATCGCCAGCTCTACAGCGGCGTTAAAAGAGATCGGTGTGGTGTGGTTTCCGGAGTGTTCGCGTTTTGAGCGTGTCATTGGAAGGTTAACGGGAGTGCGCCTGAATCGAGGGCCGGGGTCCGGACGTCCGCGACTGGAAAATCGACGGTCGTCCCCGATGAAATATCCGTCCCCAGCGCACGGGCATCTTCGAAACGTTTCTATCGACATCTACTTTATCGCAATATCGGAGCGATGAATAGATCTGGCGGCCCCTGACTCAACATCCCGATGGGGATGCGGCGAGTTGGCGCCACGTGGTCGTGCGGGCTGGCCTGGGCTAGAACTCGAGCGATCCAATTCCGTCGCGAACAGACACTCTGACGCCGAACGGCCGAGAGAGCCTGTCCATACGATCCAGAGTTTTTTTGATCAGGACGCCCGAAGCAAGCACTGGCCGTCCTCGTTGGGACCTTGGTTGACCGTGCCCCAGATCTATCGGGTGGAGCGTAACGCCGGTCAGGTTTCCATGCTTGTACTCGCAACGGGCGACGACACTCTCCCAGAATATGGAGCTGCCTGGAAATCCGCGCGTGTCGCCTTCGCTGCGCGCGTCGTAGAAGTCCGCGGGCGTTGCGGCGTGGTCCAGTTTGACGGATTCGTAGTTAAGCGACGGCTGCCATCGCACTGTTTCGTTCTGGAAGACAAAATTGCCCAGGCTGTAGAAGATGGGCTTGCCCCGATAGACTTCGATTCCCCTAGTCACATGGGGGCCGTGGCCAAAGAAACCGTCCGCCCCAGCGTCGATGCATGCCCGCGCGAAGGTCAGGAGAAACTCCGGAGGGTCGTCGCGTGTCGCTCCGCTCTCGTGGCAGTGAAACGCCACGAAAACCCAGTCCGCCATGCGGCGGGCGTCCCGCACCCATTTTAGGTTCTCGTCCATGTCTTTCCGGTTGGGTTTGGATGTTTGTTTGAACTCTTCGCCGACATTGAATCTCCCGCCCATGAACGCCATCTCGGTGTCGGTGTCTTCTTTCATGGCGCCGGCGGGACGGAATCTGCGCTGTGCAGCGTTGCTGGCTTCGAAGCCGAGCTCTCGGCTAATCCGTCTGAGTTGGTCGAATGCTGGCCTGTCGACGGTGTGGGTCGCCGAGAACCGCACGCCGTTCAGACCAGGCCGCCCCCTCAGATCAGGGCGCTGGTCAAGTGCGCGGCCGGCCTCGTGGAACGTGGACGACGCGGATATTAGTGCGACTCGCCCTTTCGGCGTGTCTAGGTACGCTGGCGCGCGAGCTTCACTCAGGTTGCTGCCCGTGCCGGCGTGCGCGAGTCCGGCCGAGCGTAGGTTCTTGAGGTTCTCGGAGACGCCGCCCTCGCCATAGTCGTAGCTGTGGTTGTTGGCAGTGGAGACGATGTTGATCCCCGCCCACTGGAGCTCTCCGACGTTCCGAGGCTCAGACGCGGTGAACGTGCCGCCTGCCATGCCGGGGGAGTGCTCGTACTCGTGCATGAGCATTTCCAGATTCGTATATCCGACGTCGGCCTGTCGAAACAATTCGACCAGTGACATAAACTGAGGCTCCCGGAAAACCGAGAGCCTCCGCGTTATCATCGTGTCACCACTGGCCACGACGGTTAGATCTCCGGATTCAGCTTCGTAGACCAATCACGCCTCCAATGCCTACACGGTGTGCGACGATTCCGCCCCTTCGTCCGTGGATCGTTGCGCATATTCCGTTGCCAGAATGCCCATGATCACCGAATCGAAACGTGACCCTTCGTGGGGTCGGCTCTTCCGGAGCGTGCCTTCATGGACGAACCCCAGATGTTCGAAGAGTGCGTGCGCCGCTGTATTGTACTCGGGGATGTCCACCCAAACCCGGTAGAGTTGGATTTCGCCGAAAGCCAGCTCCAGAGCCGCGCGAGCGGCGGCTGTGCCGTAGCCAAGGTGCCACATGTCCTTGCGGCCCACCAAGATCGACAGTTGACCGTCGCCCAACGCCTCCTCGAGCGCTATGTGGACTTCTCCGATGTGCTCTCCACCGTCGGTGTACATCGACAGGGTCTTGTGTTCGGTATCTTGGAAGACGCGTTCGAACTCCTCGTCGGACGCCTGTTCCATCTCGATTGGATGGTATCCGAGATGGGCCGGCTCGCCATACGAATATCGCCCGAACCAATTGTCCGACACTTCGTCGTCTTCAAGCCACCGCCTGATGCGAGACACGTCCTGCCTGGTCACAGGTGTGAGAACTACTTTCTGCAGGGGCATGGCAACCTCCTCACGTAGAATGGTGCGTACGTTTGGCCCGCCAAAGACAATCTTGTTAAGACTAATATCAGATTCGGTGGAAATTATCCACCAATGCTCGCGGCCGCGACACAGTTGCCCGACGCGTTCTCCCTTAGTATGATTGGGGCGGGTCGACAAGCGAACGAGCGTGTCAACTATTCAGCCAACCGTGGTTGTTCGCGGCACGGAGCGTCATTGTCACCGCAAATCGGTCGCCGGACACGATACGGCGGCGGTCGATTGGGCCGACGGTCGCGGCTGCCTCGTCGGTCACGCCTTCCGCCGACTCTCGAAGCTGACAAATGAGGCGGCGCGCGAATGTCAATTCGCGCCCAACCGAAAACCGTCCGAGCGGCCATTGAAGCGATCGTTGAGGAGATACGCAATGCCCATAGAAACGGTCATCCAACAGGCCAAAGAGTACATGTCGGCCGAAGGCATCTCCGGATGGCTGTTGTACGAGTACAAAGGGCTTAATCCGATTTTCTGGGACACGATTGGACCCGTCTCGAACGTCACTCGACCGTGCTGGTTTTGGATACCCGCCGAAGGCGACCCACAACTTATGGTCAGCTTCGTCGACCAGGGCCGTTTCGCCCACGTCGGAGTCGACACGATTACGTTCGTGAACCGGCAACAGATGACCGCCCGTCTCCGCGAAGCTCTGACCGATGCGGTGAAGATCGCGATGGAGTATTCGCCGTTAGGCGCGCTGCCCAGGGTCTCCAGGGTCGACGCGGGCACCTTGGAGTTCGTGCGCCAGCTCGGCGTCGACGTGGTGTCCTCCGCCGATCTGTTGCAGTATGCCAGTCAACGCTGGAACGACGAGCAACTTCAGACGCACTTGGTCGCCGCTGAAAAACTGAGCCAAATCGTCGTCGAAGCATTCGACCACATAGGCGAATCGCTGGCATCGGGGATCACGGAGTACGGCGTAGCCGAGTTCATTCGCGGCAGGTTTCGCGACGAGGGATTGCTCGTGACCGACGGACCTACGGTGGCCGTGAACGAGCATGCTTCAGACCCGCACTTCGAGCCTACCGAGGAAGGATCGTCAGTCATCAAAGCGGGCGATTGGGTGCTCATCGACCTTTGGACACGATTGCCGGGCGACGAGGCCATGTTCGGAGACATCACCTGGACCGCGTATGTCGGAGACACCGTGCCCGCCAAACACCGTGAAGTGTTCGAAGCGGTGATCGATGCCAGGGACGCCGCTCTGGCCGAGCTCGAGAAAGCGCATCGGGAGGGCCGCACCGCCGAAGGGTGGGAGTTGGACAAAGTCGCCAGGGAACACATCACGAGATCGGGCTACGCCGACCACTTCAACCACCGCCTGGGGCACAGCCTGGGCCGCGAAGTCCACAGCAACGCGGTCAATCTCGACGGCTGGGAGACGCACGACACCCGCAAAGTGATCCCTGGCATCGGACTCACCATCGAGCCTGGCATCTACTTGCCCGAGTTCGGCGTAAGGTCCGAGATCGACGTGTTCATGGCAGACGACGGGCCGCGCGTCACCACCGAAATCCAGCGAGACATCGTCCTGATCCGGGCGTGAGCGCCGAGTTGAGCATCCCGAGTCGCACACTGCGCCAGCCAATGCGACCCGTGGCGGGCTTGGATTCCGCAACCTGGACATTCCATGTTGCGAGCCGACCGTCGGGCGTGACTTGAATCCAATAACTGCCGCTTGTCACTTCGACGTGGAGTAGAGCCCTACCGCGCGAAATCGACCGCCGCCGGGCCATTCCGCAAGATCGGGGCTGTTGCAATACCTCGTCCCGCAAGATCGAGATCGTGATAAGCAGGGTGCGGTGACTGGCTGAGATACAAGCAGACTTTCGAGGCGACCATGCAGACATACCGTGTTGAAACAACTATTGCCAGCCGAGGAACGCTAACCATCGAGGGACTCCCATTCCAAGCGGGCGACAGAGTCGAGGTGGTCGTACGAAGCTGCCACCCTAAACGAGAGTCCTCGGAACGTTATCCGTTGCGTGGTAAGGAGATTGGTTACGTCGAACCCTTCGGAACCGTTGCCGGAGAAGATTGGGACGCGCTGAGATGATCGTTCTGGACACCCACATTTTCATTTCGTGGGTGCACGGCGACGAGCGACTGACCAAGACACAGACGGAACGCATGGGATGCAGCGAATCCAGTAACTGGGAACCCACGGCACGACGCCGACCCGTGCCAAGTTGCCGCAGACAAAACGCTGGCGGGATGACGGAATCGTCGGTCGCCATGGTCGACGGGGCAGTGCCCGTTCAAGGGGGAAGCGACGGCTCTCTCGCTCACCCACACGGTGCTGGCAGGCAGCCCGGCTATCTACGTGGCTGACGACTCCAAAGCGCCCGGCGGACCAGCACGGAGAACCGACCTTGCAGGCGACATCGGGGCCCACGAGCAGCCGCTCGCGGCGGCGGCTTCGCCCACAAAGATGAAGCGGCATGAGGATGATGCGGTTCTTCAACGGGGTGGGCCGGCTGCCCATAGAGATTCAAGCCCATCCGTAAACACCCCTCCTCCTTGCACTCTCGCTCAGACTGCAACTAGAATACGTATACAATACGTATTCCGGGAGGGCGGAAATGCAGAAGAAGCTGACCATCACCGTTGACGAGCGAGTGTACGAGGGGCTGCACAGCGTCATAGGGCGGCGTAACATCAGCCGGTTTATCGAGTCACTGGTGCGCCCGCACGTAATCGGAGCAGACATGGAGGTGGGCTACCGCCAGATGGCGCAGGATGAGCTTCGCGAAGCCGACGCCCTGCAATGGGCGGAATCCACCGTCCTAGACGTGAGCGATGAAGCGCGGTGATGTATGGTGGGTCAATTTTGACTCGGCCGTCGGAGGAGAGGTTCGCAAACAGCGCCCAGCGGTGATCGCCAGCAACGATGTGTCCAACAGGTTCCTGAACCGAGTGCAGGTCGTCCCTCTCACCAGCAACGTGGACCGGCTATATCCGAGCGAAGCGTTCGTCGTCGTCAACGGCAAACAGCATAAGGCGATGGCCGACCAGCTTGCGACGGTCAGCAAGATGCGGCTGCGCGATGCTGTCGGTCGGCTGTCGATCACGGATATGCGCGGCGTCGAAAGGGCCATCAAGGCACAGCTCGGGCTCACGGACTGACGCCCATCCCGCACTCTCTCCCGAATAACCAGGCGACACCATTTGACACGGGACGGGAAGCAAATCGCCCATTCGCTACAACAAAGACCGACTCGTCACACGTCGTCGCGGCGCTGGTGTTCCGCGTCAGCGAAGGGGTCTGCAGAACGCGCACAACAGGCTGGCCGATGTTGCTCTCTCCGAACGTCGTGAAGGCTATCCGCAGGAACTGCGATCAGGCAATTTCTGATCTCTCACACGACGGGTCGTTTGCGCAGGGCACTCAGTCAATTAGCCGAACGGGTCCGGGGCTAGCCGCCGCCCTCCGCCACCTGAGTGGCAGTTTTGGGCAGTTTGAGCCGGGACAGGGCGAGCGCTGCCACCATCGTGACGGCGCCTCCGTACGAGAACACGATGTGCGTCCCGTAGTTGTCTGCGATGAGCCCTGCCAACACGGGCGACATCGTCCCCAAAAAGCTGGCTCCGTATATCAGCGACACCACGGTCGACTGGACTTCGCCGCCAGCGATGTCCATGGCGGCCGCGATGAAAATCGTGTGCAGCGAGTACAGGAAGGCGCCAAGCCCCAGAATCGTCAGCACGAGTTGTATGCCCGGGTTGGCGAACGTCAGGGCGAAGAAGAGGACGCTCATCACCATGAGTGCGGGTACGATTACTACCTTGCGACCGAACCTATCCGAGATATACCCCATTGCCGGTTGCGCGAAGATTCCGACGAATTGGGCCATCGCCAAATACGCGGCGACTTTGCCCGCTGAGAATTCGAGGTCTTCGCGCAGGTAGACTGGCAGGAAGACCACGATGGCGCTCTGTCCCATGCTGCGAAGGGCTGTTATCAGCACCAGCACAACCAACGGACCTTTCTTGAGCAACGCCGCGATCGACCGGAAGTACGCCCCTGTCGATGCGGTGCCAGGCACTTCCCCGGGGACGCTGCGCATCAAGCGCCACAACAAGAACCCCGCCAATATGGCAGGGAACATGCTCACCTGTAGCACATGCCTCCACATGAGGATTGTCAGGGCGCTGGCGGCAATCAGAGGCCCGAGAACCTCGCCCACGCTGCCGCCCGTACCGTGGAGCGAAATGGCGAATCCGCGCTTGTCCGGGAACCGCCTCGACAACGCGCCGATCGCCGGCGGATGATACATGGACGGTCCGATTCCCACCAGAAGCATGGCGCCGAGCATCGTCCAATAGTCGGGCGCCAATCCCGCCACGAAAAAAGCGATGCCCATCAGCGTCATGGAGATGCCCAGCATCAACGGAGCGCGATTGGCAAACCGGTCGCCAAGGTATCCGGCAGCCACGGTCATCGTCCAACCCATGACCTGCCTTGAAAAAGCGAGGGCGCCAAACTGGGTCGCAGTCAGCGCCAAGCTCAACTTGATCTCTGGAAGCAAGATCGACTGCAATCCCGAGTTGTAAATGTGCTTGATGGCGTGGCCCAGCACGACCGTGGCAGCAAGCTGATTTCGTCCCTTTTTTTGCTCCTCGGTGACCAACGTGGATTCCATCTGTTGCATCGTCCTCCGATTGTTCGAATCGATTGCAGGCGCCATGCCGGCGAGGTTCTCTTCTGGAATCACGGCCGGCATCGCCCGACCGACGACGTTGGGCGTCTCCGAGGACAAGACGGCACACGCGAATACGAAGAGAGATGGGCGCCATATGAGGTAAGCCCATGACGTCGAACCTGATTTCGGCCCACGCGATTATATGCGTCGAGAATGGCAAACACAACGCGAGGGATCGCCAGGCAGCGAGTCGTTGGCTCGTAGGGAGCCCGTGGGACGAAGGCGCTAGAGCACACTCGCCGCCCGTGATGAGAAACAAAGACAGATCGGAGCTACGCTGGAAGATGTGTGGTCGTCCAAAAGGCTTCCGGACGTCATGAATTGAAGTTGAACGCTTCAGTCCATGCGAGACCCGCCGTTAACGTTGATGGCTTGGCCCGTGATGTTCTCGGCCAGGTCGGAGGCCAAGAAAACGGCAAGGTTGCCGATGTCTTCAGGCGTCTGCTCGCGACCGAGAGGAATGCGCTCGGCGACGGTGCGCTCGAATGCCTTTCGCGGAGTCAATCCCTTGCTGTCTGCGTCGTATTTGGTCTGCCGAGTCGCGATCCGCTCCCACATTGGCGTCCACAGCAGACCGGGACAGATGGCGTTGACGTTGATGTTGAATGGAGCAAGTTCAAGCGCAGTTGCTTGCGTCAAACTGATTACGCCCGCTTTGGAGACGTTGTACGGAGGATTTCCGGGGCTTCCCTGTCTGCCTGCAACCGATGCGATGTTCACGATTTTGCCGTAGTTCTGTTTTTGCATGTGCCTCGAGACGGCGTGGGTCGCATTGGCGACCCCTTTGACGTTCACCGCGTAGATGGCGTCCCAGTCACGGTCGTTGGGCCGGCCGCGGGTCTCCCAACCTCGCGCCCCGATGATGCCCGCGTTGTTGACCAAGATGTCCAGCCGCCCGAATCGAGCCACGGCGCCTCGGGTCATCCTGTCAACCGACGACTGGCGTGTTACGTCTACGGCGATCGGCTCAGCCTCGTGGCCGTCCGCGTTGATCGCCTCCGACACGTGGACCGCGCTGTCGATGGCGACGTCGGCCACAACAATCTTGGCCCCATGCTCAGCCATCTTCTCGGCGATCGCCCGACCGATGCCCCGCCCCGCCCCCGTGACAACGGCGACCTTGCCATTCAAGTCCATCCGGTTCCTCCACCCTTAGATCGGAGTTTCTATATCGTTCTCCATGCGGATTATATCATCCCGTAAAACCCCAAGAACCCTCGATCCTTCATGTATATCAGTGGTGTCAACACAATAATTGTACCTTCTCGCGTCGGTGTATTTGGGTCGCTTGCTGTGTGTCTGCGATCGTCGAAAACGGACCGGCTGTCGCCTGGCCAAAACGGCGGTGCACCGGCTCGTTGAATTCAGCCCGAACCGGCAGTTGATGGACGTTTCTAGTTGTCCTGAGCTTTACGCTAAGTCGAGACCATGCTCGTCGCCTCGCGCCGGCGACTTCCCGTGATTCGAAGGGGCAGCCCTGATGCCGGCGACGCCTCCTGGCACTCTGAGAAATCGTGCTAGAATGGGACCGCCGATCGATTGGGCTTGCCTGGAAGGTTGGCAGCGGCACGTCGGAATGCCGAAATTGCCGCGCCTGATCCAGTCGATATTGGCCGTCATTCCGGTGAAAAACGAGGTTGCGATGATACACATGAGGGACGCTATGCGCGCGGTCTTGAGCCACAGACGAGGCGACGTGGTTCTTGCGACAGAGACATCCGTGGGCGCCTGGTCCGACGTCTCGACCGACGTCACGTTGGACTTGGCGGTTCCGGCGATGAGCAAAGGGTCGTCAATTGCCCTGGGCGTCGCTTTGGCCCAACCGGAGCGACGGGTCATCCTCTGGGACGGAGACGGCAGCTTGCTCATGAACCTGGGCTCGATAATCACGGTCGCCGGCAAAGGTCCGGCGAACTTCTATCACATCGTGGTGGACAACGGGGTCTACGCGATGACCGGAGGCCAACCGGTGCCGAACGCCGGAAACCTCGATTTTCAGGGCCTGGCCAAAGCGGCCGGATACGCGAGAACCTTCGAATTCGACGACCTCGAAGACTGGACGAGTGAAATCGGCGGCGTCCTGGAAGAGGACGGCCCTGTTCTTGTCGTTATGAAGACGGTCCCCGAGCTCACCGACTGGAAGGTCAATCCCCCGCCTCCTGAACGTCCTCTTCGCGAGGCGGGTCGCATGGCCCATCAGGCAATGGCATCGGAGGCATGAGCATGCCCGATCTTTCGGTCGAGCAGGTCCACGAGATGGCCAAGGCAGCCGGTTTGAAACTGGACGACGCGCGGGCGACCACAATCGCCTCCCGTCTCTCTGCTGTCAGGGCGGAATTGGACAGCATCCCGTCGGAGAGCCTGATGGCGGTCGAACCCGCTTCATCGTTTGTGCTGCCCCGCGAGGAAACTCCGCCAACCAGCTAATCGCCAACGGAGTCGTTCGGGCGCGACGATCGCGGTCCCGCACCGCTTGCCTGAAGTCGTCGAGTCAGACCCCGTGTCAACCGCGGTGCATTTTGCAGCGCGACCTGCCTTAGCGCCGGCTGGACCAACTCGCGGTTTAGCATCAGCCGTAGACCTTCGGCTACCGGGCGCTATCGCCAACAACGATTTCTAGCCGAGAAAGGCAACCATGAACAGCCCCGCACTCCATGAGATGAGCATCGCTGAGTCATCGGACCTGATCCGCGCCCAACAGCTATCCCCCGTTGAGCTGACTCAGGCGTACCTCGACAGAATCGAAGCCATGAACGCGAATCTCGGCGCATTCATAACGGTCATGGGCGAATCTGCCATTGCCCAGGCGCGGACGGCCGAGAGGGAGATATCGTCGGGTCGGTATCGAGGGCCGATGCACGGCATTCCCGTGGCCGTCAAGGACATCATCTCGACAAAGGGCGTCCTGACATCCGGTGGGTCCAAGGTGCTGGCTGGCAACATCCCTGACCATGATTCCACGCTGATCGAGCGCCTAGATCGCGCGGGCGCTCCGTTGCTGGGCAAACTGAATCTCAGCGAGTTCGCGATAGGCGGGACCATCGACCATCCTTACGGAACGCCGCGCAATCCGTGGAACACAGGACACTCGGCAGGCGGCTCCAGCAGCGGCTCCGGAGTGGCCGCGTCCGCCGGCCTCGCCGCCGGCACGCTGGGCTCGGACACCGGCGGCTCGGTCCGCGGTCCGAGTTCGTTCTGCGGCGTCGTGGGGATCCGGCCGACCTACGGTCGTGTCACCCGCCACGGCGTTGTGCCGATGTGCTGGCAGATGGACACGATCGGCCCCATCACCAGAACCGTCAAGGACTGCGCACTGATGCTGCAGGTCATCGCCGGCCGGGACGACCAAGACCCGTCGTCCAGCAACGAACCCGTGCCCGACTATGCATCAGACCTCGACGAATCCATCGGAGGAATGCGGGTCGGCCTGCCTCGTGAGATGTTCGATTTCACAGATCTCGACGATGAAGTCAAGACATCTGTCGAGACTGCCGTGGCCGTCCTGGGCGAGCTCGGTGTCACATCCGACGAGATCACGCTCCCCACGTCGGCGCAGAGCGGCGCGGTGTTCGTTTCCATCGCGGACGTCGATTGCGCCAGCTTCCACTCCGAGTGGCTGAAGACTCGGGGCGAGGACTACGACTGGAGCACACGAACTCGATTGGAGTCCGCCACCCTCGCCCCGGCGACCGTGTACATCCGCGCTCAGCGAGCACGAGAGCTGATTCGCCGCGAGGTGCTGCGCGCCCTCGATCGATACGACGTGATCGTCCTGCCCTCAAGCCCGACAACATCGCCTCCGATAGCCCACGCCACCGGGTCGCCGGGCGGCTACTACCAAGGTCGTGTCGATCTTGGTCGACGACGCTACACGAGTCCTGCCGCGCTGGCCGGGCTCCCCGCGATCTCGGTTCCGTGCGGCTTCACGGCGAGCGGCCTGCCCGTCGGCATGCAAATCATCGGCCGCCCATTCGCCGAATCAACGCTGTTCCGTATAGCCCACGCCTACGAGAAAGCCACCGACTGGCACACACAGCGCCCGGCCGTCTAATCCGACCCT
>CAZPQQ010000061.1:0-19420 GCA_964588665.1 uncultured Dehalococcoidia bacterium
TCACCACTCCGTTCGCCCCTTCGGAAATCTCAGGGCAGGCTCTGAGCCTGTCGAAAGGCCCGTGGCCGGTGGTTCGACAAGCTCACCACGAACGGCATAGTTGACGCCGATTGTCGCAATCAAATACTAGTACGTTTCTGTTTCCCCGCCGCACAGCCGACGGCAAGTCTGGACGGCAATGCTCACCCGCTGACCCCCTCGTAGATGAGCCTGATGCCCAGGATCAGGACAATTATCAGGAGCAGGCGCATGATCCACGGACCTTTGATCTTGTTGGTCAACCGAGCGCCGATCTGTCCGCCGACGACCAGCCCGATGCCGGTGAACAGGAACGTCGGATACCATTCAACATGCCCCAGAGTCGCGTGGGTCGCTGCTCCAACCGTCGCGTAGAAGGCCAGGGCGAACACCGAGGTTGCCACGGCGACTCGCACCGGGAACCCAAATGCCGAAATCAGCACCGGGGTGCGCAGGAAACCTCCGCCCGTTCCGAAGAAGCTCGAGATGAACCCCAAGATAACGTTGAATGACGTTGCCAAGAGTTCGTTGAACTCGTACCGGTACTCGATTCCGTCTTTGGTGCCGATCCGCCGTGAACGCACGGTTGCCCGGACGATGTGTTTAGGCGATTCGACGGTTCTGGGGTCGGGCAGGTTGGGTCGCAGGGCCAAGAGGGCGGCGAGAGCGAGCAACAGCACGCCGAAGAGGATGCGGAACGTATTCGGAGGAACCGAGCCGACGCCCAATGCGCCGAGAACCGACCCGGGTGTCGCGGCGGCGGCAAATAGCAATCCGCTCCGGTAGTCGATCACTTTCATGCGCCAGTACGCGACGGCGCCGGATATGCTGCTGACGGCAACTGAAGCGAGAACCGTCCCGACAATCACTTTGGGCTCGAGGTCCATGAAGACCAAGAGAATCGGGCCGAGGATGAAACCACCGCCGGCGCCGACGAGGATGCCGTACGCCCCGGTTCCGAGGCCCATCAGAATCAGCCATAACCAGTCCACTCGGCGGACCGCGGCGGCTAGGCGGTGAGCATGCGCACCGTCTCGTGCACAAGCTCCGGGGGAACGTCGTTGCGGGTGACGGCGGCGCCTATGCCGTCGAGTAGCACCCATCGAATCGTGCCCGCCGCGGTCTTCTTGTCAGAGCGCATAGCTTCTTCGATCGCCTCCACCTCGATGCCTCGGCAATCCAGCGGCAGGCCGTACGCGCCCAGAATCGCGCGCTGTCGCGCAACGTCGTCGGCTGACATCATGCCCATCGACTGGCCGATGTGCGCGGCGCCCATCATTCCGATGCTGACGGCCTCGCCATGGAGATACGTCCCGTAGCCGGTAGCCGCCTCGATGCCGTGGGCGATTGTGTGCCCGTAGTTGAGCAGTATGCGGACCCCTAAAGTCTCGCGCTCGTCTTGGGAGACGACGTTGGCTTTGATGGCAACGCTGCGCCGAATCACGTCCGTCGCGATCTCCGGCTCGAGCGCCATGATAGGCTCTTGTTGGTTCTGGAACATGGACAGCAGACCTTCGTCCATGATTAGCCCGTGCTTGATCGCCTCGGCCCACCCTGAAGTAAGCTCCCTCGCTGGCAGCGACTGGAGCGAGGATACGTCGGCCAGCACGAACTTGGGCTGGTAGAAGGCTCCGACGAGGTTCTTGCCCTGCGGCAGATCGACGGCCGTTTTGCCTCCGACCGCGGCATCCATCATCGCAAGCAGGCTGGTCGGCGCATGAACCAGCGGCATGCCCCGCAGGTATGTCGCAGCCACGAAGCCCGCCAGATCGCCGACTACTCCACCGCCTACCGCGACGATCAGATGGCCACGCTCGGCTTTTTGTTCGGCCAGCCAGGTGTAGATGTGCTCCGCCATGGCCAGCGTCTTGCTGCGCTCGCCGGGCGGGATGAAGAACAGGTGGGTGGGGATGTCGACGGCTTCCATCGCTCGCTGAGCTCTTCGGGCCTGACCGCGCACCCCCTCGTCGGAGATTATGTACGCGACAGGCGGATCGAGGAGCCTGCGCACTCTTGCGCCGAGCTCGTCCAGGATGTCCCAGCCAACCCACAGTGGATAATCGCCTGAGGATGTGTGCACCTCGGCGGCGAGGTCTGCTTCTTTAGCAGTCGTTTTCGACGCATTCTCGTTAGCCATGTTCCATCCTCGGATTGCCTCTCGTGCGGCCTGGCTGGGCGTCAAATCGTCCGTGTTGATGATCCATTTTGCACGGTTGTAGTTCTCTTGGCGCAGCGATTTCAGCGATCGGACCCTGTCCAGCGATTCGTCCTCGGCGAGCATTGGGCGGATGGTCAAGTCGTCGGCTTCGATCTTTTGTTGAAGCTCCAGCCTCTCCAGTATTCTCTCAGGGCTGGCTTCCAGCAGCACCACCAGGCCGTTTGTTTCCATCGTATGGCGGTTGGCAGCGCCCATGATGATCCCGCCGCCGGTCGACACCACCTGGCGCGAGCCTTGCGCGACTTTTGCCAGAGTCCGATGCTCCAGCTCCCTGAAGCCGGCTTCCCCGTCTCGGGCGAATATATCCTCGATTGGCATGCCCGCGGAGCGGACGATCTCGTCATCGGTGTCGACGAACCGCCAACCCAACATCTCGGCGGTCTTCCTACCGGTGGTCGTCTTGCCGGACCCGGAGAATCCGGTGATGAAGATATTCTCTCTCACAAGGCATCCGATCAGGCCGACTTTCGGAGTCGTGTAGGGCAGGGAAAAGCGAGATGGACCAATCCGAGCAATATCCGGAGCTGCGTTGATCGACTTCGCAAAAACAGGCTAGGGAGTCGCATTCTCGTTCCAATTCCCGGAATGCGCCGGCGCCCCACCGACATTCGGGACAAGAGTACCAGACAACACAGGTTGGGGCTATCTCTCCAGTAGGGAGATCGGCCATGTTTCGGCCGCAAACCAAAAACCCGCAGCCAGTTCTAACGGAAGAGGCATCGGCATCGGCGACTCAGATGGGGTGGAACTCTGTTGAGGAGGGCGAGTTCTGCGGCGGCTGCTGTTCACGCCGTGAGAGGAGACGGCGCCACATACACACCATAGGCAGGCCGCGACGGACCTGCCTATGAAATGAACCGGTTGGAAACCTTAGACGAGGCGGACTTTACTCGTCCTGGATACCCTGTGCGGACAGGAACTCGACGGCCTGTTGGACCGTGGCGATGTTCTCAGCGTCTTCGTCGGATATCTCCAGGGGTGCGTCGTCGGCGCTGAATTCTTCTTCGAAGGCCATGATGAGCTCGACCAGGTCGAGGGAATCGGCATTGAGGTCTTCAGTAAAAGACGCCTCGAGAACCACTTCAGACTCGTCCACACTTAGCTTTTCAGCCACGACGCTTCGCACTCGCTCCAAGACTGTTGCCACTGTATTACCTCCGTGGTCGATAGGCTGTTGAGATCTTAGGGTATTACTTTTCGGCTTGGGATTCCATGACCGACCCAAGCACGCCGTTGACGAATTTCGGTGAACTTTCCGATCCAAACGCTTTGGCCAGCTCGACAGCTTCGTTGACGGCGACCTTAGGCGGCGTTGCGCCCCATATGACTATCTCGTACACAGCAATGCGCAGCAGGTTCCTGTCTACTATTGCCATCTGGTTCAGGGGCCAACTCGGCGCGAACCCGGAGATAATGTCATCGATTTCTCCGAGATTTGCAAGCACACCTCGGGAAACGTCCTTCAGGAACGCCTCCGATTGTGTGTCGAACGATTCCTCGGCGACGCGGCGCTCGACGACTTCGTCCGGTTCGTGTCTGACGCAATCGACTTCGCACAGCACTTGCATTGCGGCGATTCGTGTCAGGTGTCGGGATGATGGAGCCTTTGTAGCTGTCATTGATCACGCATGTCGTCGGGCGACGTACTCACACTCTCGAATCGTGCGACTTCATCTGCGCGATCGTTTTCGGGACCGTCTGCAAAGGTTCGAATTCAGCGCCGTCGTCGGGACGGAGCATACAATTCTAGTTCTTGTGCCACTCCAGGATGGACTGTATGTCCCCGATGTTCGCAGTGGTCGCCTGACGGCTGATCCGTTTGACCATGCCGTTGAGAGCTCTTCCGGGTCCGATCTCGAGGAAGCTGTCTACGCCCGAGTCGATGATGTAGCC
This sequence comes from uncultured Dehalococcoidia bacterium, assembly GCA_964588665.1. Lineage (GTDB taxonomy): Bacteria > Chloroflexota > Dehalococcoidia > Lucifugimonadales > UBA1123 > UBA2160. The sequence goes on from CAZPQQ010000061.1 coordinate 4,130, forward strand.
TACCGAATCATTCCATTGGACGCAAGAGCAGATCTGGGACACCAGTTCCTGCTTGACGCTGTCGGCAGTGGTCAGAGGTTTTCCCGTGCAGTTGCCGATGATCGGCACTTGCGGATCGTTGAACTTGAGTGAATCGATGGCTTCGATCAGGCCCGCTTTGGCCGGCTCCATGAGCCCGGAGTGGAAAGCGCCGCCAACTCGGAGCTGAATGACTTTCTTGGCACCCCTGGCGCTGGCCAAGTCCATGGCCCTGGCAATGCCCATCGGCTCGCCGCTGATGACTATCTGCTCAGCGGTGTTGACGTTGGACACCCAGACGCCGGTTTCGCGCGCCACTTCTTCGAGCGCCATCTGGTCCAGACCGATGATCGCGGCCATGGTTCCGGGGTTCTTGTCGCATGCTTCCTGCATGAGGGAGCCCCGCATGTGGACCAGGCGAGTGGTTTCGGAGACGTCGAGAACGCCGGCGACCGCGAGCGCCGTGTACTCGCCCAGGCTGTGGCCGGCCATCATGACCGGCTGCGGCATCTCTTTCGGATCCAGGTTCTCTTCCATCGCCTTCACGCAAGCGAGGCTGACAGCCATGATGCCGGGCTGGGCGTTGACGGTTTGCCTGAGCTCGTCTTCGGGGCCTTCGAAAAGCACCTTGGTCAACGGTCTTCCGAGCGCATCGTCGACCTCTTGGAATACCTCTCGGGCCGCGGGTGAGGCATCATAGAGTTCTTTGCCCATACCGACAGCCTGCGCTCCCTGACCGGGGAACAGGTATGCGACTTGTGGGCCTTGGGCGCGCTTTTGGAACGTGAGGGTCATCAAAGGCTCCTAACGATTTCGGATTGAATCCGCGTTAGTTTGAACGCTAGATGGCGGTATCGGACGGAACCACTTCCCGGCCGTTGTAGTAGCCGCATTCGGGGCACACCCGATGGGGCAACCTGGCGCTCTTGCACTGAGGACATTGAGCCAGTGAGGTGGGCTTCATCCCGAAGTGGGCTGAACGTCCGCCTTGGCGCTTTTTCGAATGTTTCTTTTTAGGTAGCGGTGGCATTGCAGTTTCCCCTGTCGATTGTCGTTTCGGCGTCGGCGCAGCGACACCCGATTAGTTTTCGTCGACGTTGCTGGCGGCCAAGTTGAGCAGCGCGTCCCAACGTGGGTCGATCGCTTCGCTGTCACATAAACACTGAACCTCATTGCGATTGACTCCGCAATTTGAACAGAGACCGGCGCAGGTTGGTTTGCAAAGTGGTTTCATGGGCATGTCAAGCGAGACGCAATCCCTCGCCGGGCCTGCAAGGTCCAGCATATGGTCTTCGCTCAGATACTGATACTCGCCGTCATCGTCGAGCGGTTTCTCCTTGATACCGGTTACGGGGTCCAGTAGCGGGAAGAACTCCTCTTCGATCGTTATGTCTATCGGTTGGCCGAACGCTGCCAGACATCTGCCACACTCGATGCGGACTTCCGTGTTCAGCGACGCGCTGGCCCACACGCTCTTGTCGGTTCTAAACAGCAGGACCGTTCCGGTCACCACGCTGTCCTTGGCGCCGTCCAAGAGGCCTGTCCGTTCCTCCAACTGGAACTCGCGGCTGGAGCCGCTGGGCTCCAGCAAGAACTGAGACACATTGAGAAGCATCACCACACCCCTACACTGTCGGCGAAACTCCGGCTAATCAAGAGATATTAGAACTGATGCGGACTTAGTGTCAAGTTTCACATAGCCTTTGTTTCATGAATATTGGGGCGAAATGGTCCGAATCCGCCTCAATTGGGCCCAGGCGCCCTCTTCCCGGCGTTGAGGATGGCGCCTGTCAGGTGTCAATCACAAGGCGCCAAGCCGGCCGACCCCTCCCGATGCGCCTTCGCCTACGAGGAATCCTCGTATCTCGTCGGCGAACTTGACCTCCGAATCGTCCTCGGGTTCGTAACCAAGCACCTTGCGAGCGCTGGCAAGGGACCAGAACGCCCGTGTGTTGTTGCTTATGCCGTATACGACCAGCCACGGCACCCCGTATTCGTTGTCGATACTGGGAGCATCGACGCCCTTAGAGAAAAGCTGAGCAAGGTCGCGTGGACTCGCGTAGGCGCCCAGGTCTCGTTTGAAGTTTCCCGGATCGCCTTCGTACGCGTCCGCTTTCAACTCACGGGGAGCGCCTATCCTGACCAAGACGGCGCCCATCTTGCGCGTTCCGACTCCGGCTCCGCCCGTATGGACTTCTTTTCCGGAGGCGTCTCTGAAACCCATGTTGCCGCCCGCAAATAGAAAACCCATGTGCTCATATGCAGCCTTGGCCCACCCGTAAAAGTTGTCGGATAGGGGCAGCGTGTATGGGTCCAGGACTTCCATCCGGCGCTCGTGGATCAGGTTGTGCTCGTACCAGTCGGATGCATGGTTCGAGCTGGCCATGACGACGCGGTTGACGCCGGCGTCGTACGCTGTTCGGTATACGTTGTATGCCATATCCACGTTCTTCTTCTCGTCGAAGTAGTGATCCAGAGGATTGTCACCTCGCCTGCCCCTGTGGCCGAGGTGGACCACCGCGTCCACGCCCTCGAAGAGATGTGAATACGCCGTCCGGTCCGGGTCGAGGAGATCGGCGATCTGAACGTCTTCAACGACTTCATCCCGGCGGTTGCGCTCCTTGATGTCGACCAAGACGGTCTCGTATCGTTCTCGGAACGTGGGCAGGATCATGTCGGCAATGTAACCGGTTGCGCCGGTGATGAGGACCTTGTTGGGCATGCTGGCCTCTCCTTGTAATCGTGTGCGTCGATTATCGCATGAACGCCCGAGTCATTGCGCGAGGCGACTCGAGGCAATGTCGGACGACGCCGGTCGAGCGGAACTCGCGTTGTCAGGCTAGATTGACGCGACGCGTGAGACTGACTAGGCGTCGACCTCGATGCGCAGTCGTTTGTTGATGCGGCCCTTGCTCTCGTGTCCGACGATGCGAATGCGTCCCACCTCGAGCGTGCTGGCCACGTGGGTTCCGCCGTCGGCCTGGAGGTCGAGGCCCGTGATGTCGACCGTGCGGACCTCTTCGATCTGAGGCGGCAACAGGTTGATCTTGGTGCGGATGAGGTCGGGGATCGCGAACGCTTCCTCCCTCGGCAGGACCTTGACGGCGATGGGCCGGTCCGCCTGGACCTCTTTGTTTATCGCTTCCTCTATTTCGCCAGCGAACTCGGCCGTCATGTTCTCGAGCTCGAAGTCCATGCGGGCCTTGAGCGGTTGCATGTTCCCGCCTGTGACCTGGGCGCCGTAGTCACGCCACACGACGCCACACAAGATGTGCAACGCGGTGTGGGTGCGCATGAGCTGGTATCGGCGCTCCCAGTCGATGGTCCCGTGTACGGTCGCGCCCACGTTGGGCGATTCACCGTCATGTTCGTGTACGAACTGGCCGTCGACCCGGGATATCTTGCGAACATGCAACTCGGCATCGTCCACGAGCAGGACGCCTGTGTCGGACGGCTGCCCACCGCCGCCGGGATAGAACGCGGTGCGATCAAGCACCACGCCCTTGCCCGCAACCGCGACGACTCGGGCATCGAACTCGCGGAGGTAGCTGTCGGCGTAACAAAGGATGTCGGTCATGTGGTGTGCGCCTTTGAGAATGTTGTGGGGTGCGTCTGGCAAGAATTGTACGCGCGATTTTCGTCGGTGACCAGTGAGCGTTGATGGTGTGCGGCCCTTCGACGGGCTCAGGGCGAACGGATTGGGATCGGGCTGCGATTGCTGTCGTGATCGTCGCGTCAGTTGTTCGTGTGCGGCCCTTCGACAGGCTCAGGGCGAACACGATGCTCATGTCTCGCCTACATCCGTTCGTGGTGAGCTTGTCGAACCACCTTGGCGCGCCAACGTTTGCAACAGTGCCCAGTCTCCGTCAATCAGCGCCTGCTTCTTACGTCGTGACCAGCGCTTGATCTGGCGTTCTCGTTCCAATGCATCTGCCCTTGTGGTGAAGCTGTCCGAAAAGACCAATGAAACCGGCCGGCGAGATCGTGTGTATCCAGCTACCGCCCCCGATTCGTGGGCGGCCAATCTCGATTCAAGATTGTCGGTGTGCCCGGTGTAGTACGAGCCATCGGCGCATTGGAGGATGTAGATGTGGAAACTCATAGCCGTCGCCTCTGCCGTTTCGCTGACCCGTGTCCCGAGGCGTGGATGCTGGTGGGTGGACGTGTCTTCTTCGTAAGTTGTCCGTGGGCGGCCCTTCGACGGGCTCAGGGCGAACGGACTTTTGGAGGGGAGCGCCTTTTGCCAGCGTCGCGTGATTTGTACACGAGCAGCCCTTCGACAGGCTCAGGGCGAACGGCTGTGTAGCGGTTTGCTATGCCGCGCCGCGCCCTAACCCCTGGGTGCAGAGACCCGCAGGGGTTAGGGTGTCGTCACATGTCCGTGAGCGGGACCCCGATGCGTCGGGACTCAACGCGAACGGTGTGGTTTCGGCGTAAATCCGTTAGTCGTGCGGGGCCTCGTTGGTGAAGATGAGGCTGCCGGCTGCCATGAACATGCCGCCGACTCCTTGCACGAAGGAGGTCTTGACGCCGTCAACCTGGTGGGCTGCTTCGCCTCTGATCTGGCGCACCGCTTCCTGGATGGCGAACATTCCGTACATGCCGGTATGGGTGTAGGACAGGCCGCCGCCGTTGGTGTTCATGGGCAGCTTGCCGCCTGGAGAGGTGTTGCCTTCCTCAATGAACGCGCCACCCTCGCCTCGGCCGACGAAGCCGAGGTCTTCCAGCCCGTAGATGGGCAGGTGCGCGAAGGCGTCGTAGATCATCAGGTGGTCGATGTCGTCACGGGAGACGCCTGCTTCCACGAAGGCCGTGCTGCTGGCAGTCCTGAAGGCGGCCGAGCTCGTCATGTCGTACATCTGGCTGACGATCGACGTTTCGACCGACTCGCCCGTGCCCATGATGTAGCAGGGTTTCGTCTTGAAATCGCCAACGCGATCGGCGCTAGTGAGTATCAGGGCGCCGCCGCCATCGGTGACGAGGCAGCACATGAGCAGGTTGAACGGATAGCAGATCATCCGGCTCTCGAACACGTCGTCGGTCGTGATTAGGTCTCCGAACTTGGCTCGGGGGACCTTGTTGGACCACTTGCGCTGCGCCACGGCTACAGAGGCGAGCTGCTCCATGGTCGTGCCTGTCTCCTTCAGGTAGCGAAGCACGCCCATGCCAAATTGAGTGGTTGGGCCGAATACTCCGTAGATCGACTCGAATTGCCCGGGGTACGAGTTGTCCCGCTGGCTTCCGCGACCGCCGGCGACTCCGACTCGGCTGCGTCCGCTCTCGCCGTGTGTGATGAGCACGGTCGTGGCCAAGCCCGATGCGATCGCTGCCGCGGCGTGCCGAACGTGGATGAGGAACGAGGTTCCGCCCAGCGAGGTGTTGTCGACCCACTTCGGCACGATGCCGAAGTAGTTGGCAAGAATGGACGGGTTCAGAGTGCTGGCGATCCCGTCGATCTGCGTCTTGTCGATTCCGGCGTCGCGCATGGCGTTGATGGCGGAATCTATGTGTAGCTGCGTTTGGGATTGTTCCGGGATGGTGCCCAGCTCAGTCGATTCGGCTGCGCCGACAATTCCGACTTTGTATCTCAGTGACATTGAAATCCTCCGATTAGCTGCCTGATGTGAATGTGTGATTCGAATCCCGTTCGAGCGCATTGCAGGCGCCCTGCCCTAGCTATGCGGGCTTCCATTTCGGGATCGTCACGTCGGGCAGCACGTCGTCGAACACAACTTCCAGCGGCATGTCGAGCACGAGGTTTTCCGGGGTGTTTTCGATGCCGACGATGTTGGACATCATCCGAGGGCCTTCCTCGAGCTGGACGATTGCGATTGCATAGGGCGCTTCGGCTTCCCAGCCGGGAGGCGGTCGCTGGTTGATCATGTACGTGTACAAAATCCCCTTGCCGGAGGCTTGCATGGGTTCGACGCTGTCGGAGGTGCACTCGGGGCAGTGCAGCCTGGGATAGAAGAAGACATGGTTGCAGTCGTTGCACCTTTGTATCCAGAGCTCATGCTCACGCACCTTGTCCCAATAGAATTGGGTCTCCGGCACTGGCTCCGGTATCGGTTTTCGATACTCCTGTTCGGTCATTTGCCGCATACCTCCTAATAAGTTCCGGTTTGAAAGCACCACTATTGTACAGCGGCTGCGCGGCAATGAACACCGGCTTACATTAAACGGCTTAAGATGCTATGTATGTTTAAGATAGGAACGGAAAGTGACGTGGCTTGGCGCCGGTTGGCGAACCGATGCGATGGTATTGGAAGCTCGTTGCGCCCTTCAACAACGAGGACATCAGTGGGATCACGCAGATACGACATCGGGATCATCGGCAGCGGCATCATAGGGCTGGCCACCGCGATGACATTGTCGCAGGAGCATCCTCGCTCAAAGATCGTCGTCGAAAAAGAATCGCGGATCGCCCAGCACCAAACCGGCCACAACAGCGGCGTCATCCACGCGGGCATCTACTACGCGCCAGGCTCCCAGAAAGCCAACTTCTGTTCGACAGGCGGCGCCATGTTGCGTCGTTTCTGCGACCGCAACGAAGTGCCGTACGAAATGTGCGGCAAGCTGATCGTGGCCATCGACGAATCCGAAGTACCGATGTTGGAGGAGCTGTACAGGCGCGGGTCCGCCAACGGCGCGGAAGGTCTGGAGATCGTCGGACAGGAGCGGTTGAGGGAAATCGAGCCTCACGCCGCCGGAGTTCAGGCGATCTGGTCTCCCAACACGGGCATCGTGAACTACGACGACGTGTCGTTTGCATATTGCGACGAGATGCGGGAGAACGGCGGCGAGCTCGTCCCCGACGCCGAGGTGACCGGCATCGCGCGGCGCAACGGCTCGCTGAATCTCGAAACGACTGCCGGCGACGTTGAGGTCGGCGCCGTCATCAACTGCGCCGGGCTCCATGCCGACTCGGTCGCAATGATGATGGGGCAGGACGTCGGCGTGCGCATCATCCCATTTCGAGGCGAGTACCTCTCGCTGAAGCCGGAGAAAGCCCACCTAGTGAACGGACTGATCTACCCCGTGCCCGATCCACGGCTCCCGTTCCTGGGCGTCCACTTCACGAAGTGAATATCCGGCGGCGTGGAGGCCGGGCCGAACGCCGTGCTAGCCCTGAAGCGCGAAGGCTATTCGAAGACCAGCTTCGACCTGGGCGACACGATGGACGCACTCAAGTTCCCCGGATTCTGGCGGATGTCGCGCAAGTACTGGAAAGTCGGCGTCAACGAGCAGTACCGATCGGTGATCAGGTCCGCGTTCGTAAAATCACTGCAGACGCTGATGCCGGAGTTGCAGGGCCAAGACCTCCACATGCCCGGCGCGGGCGTGCGCGCCCAGGCGGTCGATACAGCGGGCAACCTGGTGCAGGACTTCAGCATCGCCCAGACCGAAAATGCCATTCACGTGGTGAACGCCCCCTCTCCCGGCGCCACGTCCTCTCTGGCAATCAGTCGCTACATCGTAGACCTGGCGAAGAGGTCTTTCGATCTGAACTAGAGGCTGATATCATCGCACCGTAGGCTCGATTCTCGATCTGCGCGGATCAGCCCGCGATGCGTATGAAGAGTCCGATGCCCGGCAGTGATCGGCATCGGATCGAGTCACGAGCCAGGGAGGGAATCCATTGAGAATCTGCTATGCATTTCGTCGCGGAACGTATTATCCGTTTGCCGCGGGAGAAGCGTGGAACACCCCAACGGGACCGGAGCGGGCGCGGTTCTTCGCGCACGTGGCGGACATCGGCTTCGACGGCATCGAGCTCGGCCTCGAGAGCTTCGGCGGACTGGCAACGACACAGGCTCAGGCGACGGAGTTGCAAAAAGAGCTTCGTGACGCGGGCGTGCCGTGCGTCGCGATCAGGGCGGGCGGCGGCCTGAGCCAGCCAAATGTCGCTGGCCGAAACCGCGAACGCCTGGAGAAGACCGTCGATATCGCGGGCTGGATCGGGGCGGAGATCGTGAACACGGCGCTCGGGACCCCGCCTCGCACCGCGGCCCTCGATTCCGGGGCGAACGGTGCGCCAACTTCGCACGGATCAAGCCAGACGGCGACCGAGAACGACTTCGTCCGGACAGCCGCCGTGCTCCACGACGTGGGCGAAAAGGCGGGCGCCGTCGGGGTCGACGTCACAATCGAGGTCCACCAGCATTCCATCGCGGACAACTCGTGGTCGACGCTCCACCTGCTGGACTTGGCCGACAGTCCGCATGTCTTCGCCAACCCGGACCTGGGCAACGTCTACTGGACATACGACATCCCAGAGGAGACGACGGAAGAATCGATCGTGGCGCTGGCTCCGCGCTCCAAGTACTGGCATTGCAAGAGCCTGTACCGCGTGCACATCCCCGAGATCGATCACACCTACTACGTCCGCGTGCCTCTGCCCGACGGCGACATCGACTACCGTTTCGCCATCTCCGCGATGCACGATGCCGGCTACGACGGCTACCTGGCCATCGAAGGCGCCAACACCGGCGACCAGCTCCACAAGGACCGCAAGAGCGTCGAGTACGTCAAGGGGCTGCTGGCGGAGTTGGGGTAGGGGTCGCTGGCGTAGAGCTCTCGTCGAGAGAGTTCGCCGGGGATACTCGTGGGTGATCCGACTGAGTTCCTAGTGACGATTTTGGCGCTCGCAACCCCGCTGATGCCGTCCTCCACGTGTGCCAATCGGACAAGTCCCGTATCCGCGCCAATCGCGAATCCGGTGCTAAGCCAGCGAAGGCTAGCTCGCTTCTGCGTGCGCTAGGGCAATCATATCGTTCGATGTTGGCTGCTGGTCTGTTCGTCATCCATTCCAAAGGAACTTCGACTGCGCGCCTGTCGTTCGGCGAAACGCAGTAGCCCATCGCGGTCCCATTCTCCGGGTGATCGCGCCAGCCTGCCTGAAACCGGTCGCGAAAAGATCGGATGGACGACGTTTTCGCTTGGTATCGGGCGCTTCCGATTTTGGGCTACATCAAACCGATACCTGTCTTCCTTTTCAGGAAGCACGCGGACCGCTATAATGAACGATCTACGTTTTTTCTGGCGCACATTATTGTGTGGGAGACACGCGTTGGCCATTGGGCAAGTTGTTCTGTTTTTGAAGGATCGCTGGGAACGCGAGAATGGGTATCGCCAAGTGTTGGTGATCGCGTTTCCGCTCGTCCTTTCCCTCGGCGCGCTTTCGATCGCGTTGTTTGTCGATCGGATATTTCTGGCCTGGTATTCGTCCGAAGCGTTGGCGGCTTCGATGCCGGCGGGCATGCTCAATTTCGCGCTGATGACTCTGTTCATCGGGACGGCTGGGTACACGAACACCTTCGTTGCGCAATACCTTGGCGCAGGGCAGGACAGGCGAATCGGCCCCGTCGTTTGGCAAGGGATATACATATCGCTGATCGGCGGTGTGATACTCCTTGCGATCGCGCCGTTCGCCGGCGTCTTCTTCGAGTTCGTTGGACACGAACCGGCGATTCGCGATCTCGAAGCCGACTACTTCAAGATCTTGTGCCTGGGCGCCATGCCTATGATCGCGGATGCGGCCATGGCCGGCTTTTTCTCCGGACGCGGCGAGGCATGGCCCGTCATGTGGATCAACGTGATGTCGACCGCGGTCAACGCGTTGATGGATTACTTATTGATCTTTGGCAACTGGGGCTTCCCCGAGCTCGGCATCAACGGCGCCGCTATCGCGACGGTAATCGCGTCCAGCTCGCAGATTGGCGTGTACGCCGTCCTGCTGATGCGGCCGGAGCACAACCTGCGATTCAGAACATTGGCGGGGTGGCGATTCAACCGCGATCTGTTCGCGAGGGTTGTTCGTTACGGGCTTCCGAACGGCGTTCAATTCTTCGTTGACATGATCGGATTCTCAGTCTTCATATTGCTGATGGGCCGTCTCGGCACGGTGCCCCTCGCGGCGTCTAATATGGCGTTGAACGTTAGCATACTGGCGTTCCTGCCAATGATCGGGGTCGGGATCGCGGTCTCGGTTCTGGTTGGTCAATCCCTCGGCAGAAACCGGCCGGACCTCGCCGAGAGAAGCGTCTACTCGGGCGGCCACATGGCGTTCATATATATGGCGGCTGCCGCGATCTCGTACGTGGTCATTCCGGACATATTGCTGAAACCCTTCGCGGCAGAGGCGGATCCGGCCGAGTTCGCGGAAATGCGCCCCATCGCAATCGTCGCGCTGCGATTCGTCGCGGTCTTTTCGATTTTCGACACCTTGAATGTCGTGTTCGCATCCGCTCTCAAAGGCGCCGGAGATACGCGATTCATCATGCTGATGGCACTGGTGGTGTCCTCCGGCGTACTAGTGATTCCAAGCTATATTGCTTTGGTGTTGCTTGGCGCGGACATCTACGTGGCTTGGGGAATTTTGACCGCCTACATCATCATCCTTGGCTTCTCGTTCCTGGCCCGTTTCCTGGGCGGGAAGTGGAAGTCGATGCGCGTGATCGAAGAAGAGCTCACAATCGCTGTGCCCGTGCCCGTTGGCGATGCTGCGATGGACTGAGGCGTTCGCCGCCTCAGTAGACCGCCCTCAACCTCCGTCTGCGATCGGGGCGCGACAGGATGTCGGTTGAATCGCTGAACTGGTCCACGGATCCGATGTCCGGGGTCAGGGCGAGCACCTCGGGATCGCGGATCTGCGAGCGGATGGCGGCGGCGAAACGGTCTCCGCCGATGATGTCGTAGGGCCGGTCGTGGAACGAGGAGACGACCGAGTCAAGAGGCTCGGTGACGCCGAGTTCGTTATGGGCACTGGCGATATATTCATATGCGTGGGATAGATTGCTCTGCCGTTCTTCCCAGTCATCGCTCGCCAGAACGGCGTCGAGTGCGGGGCTCAGATCGTCCGACAGCGCCAGTTCGCGGAATGCCGTGCCGAACCATTTCGAGTAGGGCGCGTACCGCTTCTCCATGAGAAAGCAGAGTCGCATGACGTCGTGTACCAGGCGAGCGGCGACGATCCGGGAGCCGAGATGGTCTCCGGCTTCCGCGCACCGCGCCATGAACGGCTCCTCCTGGCCGATCCGCGTCCACTGGGCCGTCAGAAGATACAGCAAAACTCGTTGGGGTAGTACTCGAATCGTTGCCTGACAGCCGTAAGATCGCCTGGCGAATCGCTGTAGACGGCGCCGCGTGTGACTGACAGGAGCGACTGCTCAGAGAATGTCAGCCAGTCCGTTGCGCTGATTGGACCGGTGGGATCTACGCCGAGCATCTCGTCGAAGAAGGAGCGGACCGTCAGAATTTCGACCCAATGGCTGACCGGAGCGTTCGTTACGGGCGTCAACAAGCGGCTGTTTTCGCCCTTGACCTTGGTGAAACTGGTCGGATACCCGTGGAACTCGACGGGCAGATTCCGTGCGAGGGCTGCCGATATCTGTTGGCTGTATTCCGCGAAGTCCGACTCAGCCACGAAAAGTTGGAGGCGAGGTCCCCATGAATGGTCGGTCGACCTCACGGTGTCGTAGCCCAGAATGTCGGATCCGGGTCCGAGGCGAGCCGCGCTGTAGCTGAGATCAGCGAATTGCGTGTCGAGAATCGGTCTGACGGCTTCCTCGTAGAAGAGACGGCTAAGCTCGAGCCCTGGGATGAATTTCGGCATGACGCGTTCCTTCCGCCTGCGATTGATGCGACAATCGTAGCTGATCGTGGGACGCGATGTCCTCGGCGCGGACCAGGCGGATGCGAGGTTCGACGATTCGACGGAATCTTGCGCGAAGTTGACCGTCTGTCGACGCAGAATTGGGAAGGTGCAGATATGGAGCTTGATCAAGACCGCCTGAAAGCGATTATCGACGGAGAGCATTCGTTTTACGGATCGCAGAGGGCGGACGTTCGCATCGATCAATGCTTCAACCCTGGCACACGGGATTTTCTCGCCACTCAGGTTCAACCGAACATGCGCCTCCTCGACATCGGGTGCGGGAGCGGCGGCACGCTGTTGACGCTGAGCAACCGCATGGCGTATGGGCTGGGCGTCGACCACGACCCCGAGCATATCCGCATGGCCGATGACGCGTTGCGGGAGAGCGGGGCCAAGAACGTCGAGTTCCGGCAGCTCGATTTCCTCGAAGACGGAGACGGTTTGGAGCCGGAGTCGTTCGACCTTGCCTTCACCGAGCGCGGCCCGATTGGCTATGGCGGTCACGGCATGCGTCTCGCGCTGAGAGCGCTCAAAGCCGATGGCCTCCTGTTCTGCGAGATGATCGGGAACCTCCATCATCAGGAGGCCGCCGCGTTGTTCGGAACAGGCCGATCCCGCTACCGGATGACTAGCTCTTTGGACGAAGCACGCGTAGCGATGGAGCGCAACGGGGTCGATATCCGGCTCGCCGCGGAGATCGTGCAGAAGCGTTACTATCCCGACGTGTATGAGTGGCTGAGGTTCCAGTGCTCGATCTGGAGTTGGATCGGACTTCCCCTCCCAACGCCGGACGACGCTCGACTGGCGATTTTCGCGGACCGGAACACGATCGATTCAGGCGAGATCGAGACCACTCACCACCTCGTGTGGGTCGGGGGCGTGAAAGCGGCTCGCAGTTCTGGCGCCGAAGACTTTCGCCACACGTGAACGGTGAGTCGCCGTCGTCGCCGTTCGTTGTGAGAGATGCGCCGACCTTTCCAGCGGGTTCTGGGAAGAGATGAGGCACGATGTGAAAATCGACGAACAACTTGACAGCCGGAGGCAACCGTGTTTGGGTATCGGGAGATCGAGAGGATCCGCGAAGACTCCCACGGGCCGTCGAAACGCATGAAACCAGGCAAGGAGATCAGGGGACCATGACCGACATACTGGGCAACGATGACTTCAGATACGAGCATGTTCAGGACTGGCACAAACTGCCGCCGGGCGCAAAGCTCATCGAGACGCCGGGCGTCGCTGTGGACGCGTCCGACCGCGTGTACGTGTTCAGCCGCAATCCTGAACACCCCGTCATGGTCTTCGATCGGGACGGCAATTTCTCGCACGGCTTTGGAAAAGGAGTCTTCGGCAATCGAACACATGGCATATTCATCGGACCCGATGGTTCCGTGTGGTGCGCCGACGACGGCATCCACACCATCACAAAGTGGACGCCCGGGGGCGAGCTGCTGATGACCATCGGCGTCTCCGGTCAGGCGTCCGAGAAATGGAAGGGCGACCCGTTCAACCGCCCCACGCACGCTGCCGTGTCGAAGAACACGGGGCACATCTACATCACCGACGGCTACGGCAACTTCAGGGTCCACAAGTACACGGGCGACGGCCAGCACGTTCTCTCGTGGGGGGAGCCGGGAATCGACCCGGGCCAGTTCCTGCGACCCCACAATATCGCGATCGACGACAACGACCGTGTGATCGTGGCCGACCGCGAGGCCCATCGAATACAGGTGTTCGACACCGAGGGCAACGTCACCGACGTCTGGAACAACATCCACTTGCCGAACGGGATGACCCTGGCGCCTGACGGCAACATCTACGTCGGAGAACTCCCCGGGATGACCGGCGAGAGTCCGACTCCGCCGGGCATGGGGCATCGGATCAGCATCCTGAGTCCGGACGGCATGCTCCTAGCGCGGTTCGGCCATCCGGACGAGGGCTCAACGCCGGGCAAGTTCATCGCGCCCCACGGAATGGCGGTGGACTCGCGCGGCGACATTTACGTGGGCGAGGTGTCGTTCACGATTCGAGGCCAGCACATGGACCCGCCGAAGGAGCTGCGCAGCTTGACCAAGCTGGTGAAGGTGACGGGCTAGGCGACAGCGCCACTGTGACCGGCCATACATGCGTTTGAAGGTTGTCTATCCGGTGCGTGAACAGGACTCTCAACCGCGATGTGTCTTGCCCCACCCGCCCGCCCGAGAGGTCTGTTGGGGACACCCCAACTCCCCGGCAGGGGCGTTGCCCCTTGCATCCCTGGTTTGTTGCGATACGTCAAGATGATGGACTTGCCAGCCCCGGGGCTCGTTGACCGCCGACATACATGCTGTCCGAACTTCATGCGCTGCGCGTGTTTGATTGCATCGGATGGGCGAATTACCTGCATTCCAGGCTTGCGGCGCCGTTGGCTCGCCGCCTAGCGTTGTGCGACATGCGTCGTGTGGGCAGGTTGTATACTGGACCTCCCACCGGCTCTTACGGGTATGTTGATCGTTTGGAGAGGGCGCGATGACAGAGTGTCTGTCTTGTCACAAAGAGATCGACCCGTCGTGGCGATTCTGCCGGGCCTGCGGAGCGCCCAATCAACCCCCTGGCGAGCCGTCTGAACCCGAGTCCGAAACCGTCCCGGTGCCGGCCGAACTGGTGGCCCGACTGGTCCCGTCGTCCGAGATGGACGGCTGGATGAACAAGACACTTGTGGTCGAGCACGGGCATGTCGGTTTGCTGCTGGTCGGCGGACGGTTCGACGCGGAATTGGACCCCGGCAAGCATGTGATGGGCAACCTGCTTCGGTCGGGTCCGCGCAACAAAGCGGTGGCGGTCATTCGCACCTCCGACATCGAGTTGGACATCACTGTCCCGCATCTGCTGACCTCCGACCCGTTGCCGTTGGCGCTGGATCTGCGAGTCGCCGTATCTGTCGAACGTCCTCAGCTTTTCTGGAACAATCTGGTTCGCGGCGAGTCGATCTACAGTCGAGAGAACTTGACCGCGGCCGCTTACCCTGTCGTCGAGGAAGCCGTCGAGTCATTTGTCCGACAGCATTCAATGAAGAGCCTGGACGAAGATCGCAGCCTGGGCCAAAGTTTGAGCATGGCGGCAGCGTCCAGCGCGCAGCCCGCTTTCGCTCGTTGGGGATTGCGGGTAGTGTCCATCCAATCGGCCAAGATGCGAAGCTCGGCTCGCGACGAGGCGACCGGACAACGGGTCGAATACGCAATAGGCGTGATGACGGAAGAAGTTGCCCTCGAGGGCCGCAGACGGCTTTTCGACGTCAGACAGGAATCGGACATCCAGCAACTGGCCGAGGAGACGGCAAAAGCCGCCGGCATCGAGAAGCGGCTTGGTCTGTGGGAGCGGATGCGGCAGGCGATGGCGGCAGACGCCCGTGGGAAGGCCAACTCCCAGAGCGAACTCGAGGACATCATACGGCAGGCGGACAGCGACAAGCTGCTGAAAGACTCTGAGCGCGATGACGTGTTGCGGTCGATACGCGAGGCCAAAGACTGTTGGCTGTCAGCCCAAATGGGACAGATTGTTAATAGAGACTTTGAGCTGATATCGTGAGCTCTCTGAGTTGATGATTGTACAATCGTCGTCGTTGTATCGTTCGGGTCTGA
>CAZPQQ010000062.1:0-10091 GCA_964588665.1 uncultured Dehalococcoidia bacterium
AGAGCGAACACTATGGACTTGAGCTTCATCTCGTTACCTCCAGTTGTACCCAATCCCCCGTCGGATTCCTAGCCGTTAGGTTCCACCCACCACCTCGCATGACCCTGCCCCTGGGGACAGTATAGCCTAGGGGTCAGGGGGAGGAATGGCGACTCTAGACGAGGCTACTGCACTAGTAGGTGAATAGCGAGGATGCTATTAAGGCTTATGAGGCTGTGGTGAGGTAGGTGGGAGGATATGCTTTGATACCCCGCCTACGGCAAGTACTGCTAAAAAGAATTGGATCTTACGCTAATCCCCGCTGATTCCTGTGAAGGGCGGAGAGATAATGAATCCAGACCGCTGGACGTGTGTACTGTGCTCACACCTGACCCGTTCCCATCGGACGCATTCACGGTCACGAAGTATTGGTCCCCTTGTAAGACCTGGTCTTCGCTCGTCACCGTCACCACGTCTGCATATCCGATCGGCGCTGTGTGGTCGACGAGAATCTGCACGGTAGTAGATGCAGTCATGCCGTAGTCATCAGTGGCGATTGCCGAGAAGGTGTTAATACCCTCGATCAAAGCGGAGGTAACTGAAAATGTGCCACAGTAATTGGCCGAAAGGCAGGTACTAGTTGCTCCGGGTGTTAACGTATCAGTGGTATATATTGTCGAGGTTATTCCACTGCCAACCAGGTGGTGTTGCACCACTAAAGAGTCGAAGTTCGCATCGATCACGGTTCCAGTTAAGCTAAGCAGGGTCTCGCTCGTAACGGATGGAACTGAAGTCCATGCAACTTTTCGCTCTCATGCTTGACGAGCATCGCATACGCTGATAGCTTACGCCGCGTCGGCGTTGAGTTGACGGACCCCAATCCACTCAACGTGAGTGAACCCGTTCAACCTCTCGCTTGACCCTCCGCACCGCTCCTCAGTTCGATTCGATAGAGCCAAGACACAGCCGGGGAATACGAAAAATGTTCGATAACGCATTGGCTGGCGTACGAGTCCTGGACCTGACCCATCACGTGGCGGGACCGCAATGCACGAAGCTGCTGGCCGAATACGGCGCCGACGTCATCAAGGTGGAGCGACCCGGAGCGGGCGACCCGGCGCGAGCGATGGGCCCTTATCCCGGCGATGAGCCGCACCCCGAGAAGAGCGGCATGTTCTTGCATCTGAACACGAGCAAGCGAGGGATCACGCTCGACCTCCAGGACCCAGCGGGACTGCAGATCGCGAAAGACCTGGCGGCCGACGCAGACATCGTCGTCGAGAACTTCCACCCTGGCGTAATAGATAGCTTAGGCCTGAGTTACGAAGTGCTCGAAGCCATAAATCCCGCCGCGGTGGTCACGTCGATCTCCAACTTCGGCCAAACCGGACCGTACCGCGACCTGAAGTCCTCGGACCTGGTCGCCTACGCGATGGGCGGTCCAATGAACATCACCGGCCATGCCGATCGCGAGCCGCTGAAGCTGGCCGGCAACATCGTCGCGATGCACGCCGGGTCGGTCGCCGCGTTCGCATCCATGGTGGCCCTCTTCGAAGCCGAGGACACGGACGAAGGCCAGTACGTCGACGTATCCGTGTACGAGACCCAGGCCGGATTCAGGGACCGGCGGGTCATTTGGCTGACCGCCCACGCATACACCGGCTACCTCGGCTCTCGACCTGACCCAGGAATGCGGGTGGCGTCAGGCACGAGGCCCTGCGCCGACGGTTATGTCAACATCCTTGGATTCGGACCGAAGTTTCGCAACATGTGCGAATTGATCGGCCACCCGGAGCTAATCGACGATCCAGTCCTGAGCAACCCCGCCGGTCGTTCCGATCCCGAGGCGGCCTATCTCTTCGACGAATACTACATCCCGTGGCTGATGGAGCACACCAAGCTCGAAGCCGTGACCGCCGCGCAGAACAACAACCTCCTCGCCGGACCGATCAACAACGTCGAAGACATCTTCCATGATCCACACTTCGCCGAGCGCGGTTACTGGGACACCATCGAACACCCCGAGACCGGGGAGTTGACCTACCCCGGCAGGCCGTTCGCCATGTCGGGCGCCGAACTACCCCATCGCTCCCCGGCGCCGCTTCTGGGCCAACACACGGCGGAGGTCTTGGCGGAGCTAGGACGCACCGACGACGACATCGCCGCGCTGAGACACAGCGGAATCATCTAACGGGTGGGATCGAAAATGAGCAAGAAGCTTCCCCTCGAAGGGGTCCGAGTCGTCGACATTACTCTTGTGTGGGCAGGTCCGCACTGCACCCAGCTTCTGGCCGAGTGGGGCGCTGAAGTCATTCGCGTCGAGCCGCGAAATCGCATGCAACCGTCCACTCGCGGTCAGACCGCGCACGTCTCCCAGCGGCAGGTCGATGCTGTGAGAAACTCAGCCGCGACGGCTGGCTCGCTATTCTATGCCTTTCCTGACTGGGACCCGGGAGAGACGCCGTTCAATCGCTCTCCGTCGTTCAACAGCCACGGCCGCAACAAGCTGAGCATGACGGCGGACATCATGACTCCGGAAGGCCAAGATGTCTTCCGACGCCTGATTGCCGTCTCCGACGTGTTCGTCGAGAACAACGTGCCCGAGACCATCGAGCGCGCAAACGCAACGTACGAGGAACTGCGCGAGATCAACCCGCGCCTAATCCAGTTGCGAATGCCCGGCTACGGACTCACGGGCCCGTACAAGAACTACCGAACCTTCGGAACGCACATGGAGGGCATGACTGGCCACCACTACATTCGCGGATACCAGGACATGGACCCGTCAATGACCGGCGACTCGTTCACCGGAGACGCCGCAGCAGGCGTCCAGGGCGCGTTCGCCGTGATGCTGGCGCTACGGCAGCGAAAGCGCACAGGCAAAGGCCAGCAGATCGAGATGGCCCTAGCAGAAGGGTTCGTACCCTACTTGGGCGAGTTCATGTTGGACTACTCGATGAACAACCGCATCACCGAACCCCAGGCCAACCGTCACCCGACTCACGCCCCCCACAACGCATATCCGTGTGACGGCGAAGACCGGTGGATCGTCATCGACGTCGGTGCCCAGGACGAGTGGGAAGCGCTTTGCAATGTCATGGGCAATCCGGACTGGGCGAGCGACGACAAGTTCGCTGACCAGCCCAGCCGACATCGAAACCAGTCGGAGCTGGACGCTCACGTCGCCGGCTGGACAAAGGACAAGGACAGGTACGAATTGTTCCACAAGCTCCAGGATGCGGGTGTCGCGGCGGGTCCGGTGCAGGACGAGGCCGACGCCTACGCCTGCCCACAACTGGACGACCGGGGCTTCTTCGAGGAGCTAACCGGCCCCGACACCGGAACGCGATCATATCCGGGCCTCATCTTCAACATGTCCAAGACGCCGAACAACCTCCGCCGCCATCCCGTCCGGCTGGGCGAAGACAACGAGTACGTCCACAAAGAGATTCTCGGCATGTCCGACTCCGAGTACGTCGAGCTTGAGCGCTTGGGCTACATAGGCTCGGGCTACGCCCCGGACGTGCCGTAAGGACGCTACAGAGCCGTTCCCCCGACCGCGCTGGCGCACATTCGTGATACCATCGGGCCATCCGAAAGGCACTGGGAGGACGACGATGCAACTCGCGGAAATCAAGCAAACCATCAAGACTAGGTACGGCGCGTTCGCCGAGAGCGGCGGCAATGGGCAGGCGTGTTGATCTAGTCAGGCTCAGCCCGGTTCGGGCTATGCAGTCGATCAGGGATTGTACACTCCGGCAGACCTCGCCGACGTGCCTCAAATAGCCCTCGATCTGTCCAGAGGATGCGGCGCCCCAGTCGGTTTTGCCGGCATTCAGTCCGGCGAAGTGGTCGTGGACCTCGGGTGCGGCGCCGGGATCGACCTGGTGCTGGCCGCCGAGCGAGCAGGCTCTGACGGTCGAGCGATTGGGATCGATTTTTCGTCTCGGATGATCGAGCGAGCCCATCAGGCCGTGGCCGAGAAGGGACTGGCGGACCGCGTCGAACTCCGTGTGGGCGACATTGCCGACCTCGACCTTCCGGACGGCATCGCCGACGTCGTCATCTCGAACTGCGTCATCAACCTCTGTCCAGACAAGGACGCCGTCTATCGGGAAGCCTGTCGGATCCTGAGACCCGGCGGCCGGTTGGCAATTTCGGACATCGTCCTGACGGAAGAGATCGCGCCTGGGCTCTGGGAACGATTCCAGTCGGCCGGGGCCGGGTGTCTGGGGGGAGCGATCGCCGAATCCGATTACTGGCAGATGGTGTCTGACGCGGGCTTTGGAGACGTGCACACGGTGAATCGCCACCCCCTGTCCGATGACGAGTTGAGAGCATTGGCGAGCTGCCCGGGAGAGGAATTCTGTCCTCCGCCCAGTCCCGCGGACCTCGCCCTCGTTGAAGGCAGGGTCGCGAGCGTCAAGTTCACCGCGGCGAAACCGAGCCCGGCCTGACAACGGCCGTATGCGAAAGATACTGGTCACCGGCGCCGCGGGGCAGATAGGCTCCGAGCTGGTCCCCGCCCTGCGACAGTTGTACGGAGACGAAAACGTCGTCGCTGCGGGGCATCGAACGCCGATGCCGAACGACGTGCGCGGCTCGGGCCCGGCGATCACCGTAGACGTCACCGATGCCGCCAGCGTACAGAGCTCGGTGCGAGACCACGACGTCGGAACCGTGTATCACATGAGCTCGGTGCTGTCCGCGTTGGCCGAGGCCAACCGGCAGCGCGCCCACGCCGTCAACGTCGACGGCCTGTACAACGTCCTCGAGGTGGCGGTCGACAACAATGTCGAGCAGGTCATCGTCCCGAGCTCGATAGCCGCCTTCGGTCCGGACACGCCGCCCGACAACACCCCCAACGAGACCCTGCAACGTCCGACCACTCTGTACGGCATCTCGAAGGTGTTCGGCGAACTCATGGGGAATTACTACGTCGAGAAATTGGGGCTGGACGTTCGCGGTTTGCGACTTCCGGGCATCATCAGCTGGAAGACGGAGCCCGCCGCCGGAACCACCGACTACGCCGTCGCCATCTTCTACGCCGCGATTCGACAGGGGCGGTACACGTGCTATCTGCGCCCCGACACCCGACTGCCGATGATGTACATGCCGGACTGCATCAAGGCGATCGTCGACCTGGCCCGCGCCGACAGTTCCCGACTCCGACACCACACCGACTTCAACGTCGGCGCCGTGAGCTTCACTCCCGCGGAGTTGGCTGGAGTCATCGCAAGCAAACTCCCCGGCTTTCAAGTCGATTACGACGTCGACCCTATGCGTCAGGGCATCGCGGACTCCTGGCCCAACTCCCTGGACGACTCGGCCGCCCGCGGGGAGTGGGACTGGAAGCCGTCGTTCGACCTGGACGCAATGGCCGACGACATGCTCGACAACCTGAGCAAGAAGCTGTCAGCCGAGGGTCACTCCGACCGAGCGCTGTGACAGCGGGTTTGGGAGTCTCGACCCAATCGAGACACGAAGCCGGCGGGCGACCAACAGGTTGCAAAGGAGTCTGGCGGCGACGCGGTCAGCGCCAGCGCAGGGCAGCACGAGCGGCCAACCCCTCACCTCAACTGTACGATCGGGTTGTAGCAGGCCAGAAAATGCCCCGGGTCGATCTCGACCAGGGGAGGGCGCGGACCCGTGCGGCACTGGTTGGTGGCCTTGTTGCACCGGTGAAGGAACGGGCATTCGTCGGGGGGATCTAGCATCGTCGGAGGCGTTCCCGGCAGTGGATGGAGCGATTGGTCGGGCGGATCCAACCTGGGAAGCGCCTGGAACAACGCCCACGTGTATGGGTGCTGCGGCCGCTGATACAGCGTTATCGTATCGGCGCGCTCAACGATAGACCCGCCGTACATCACGGCTACGTTTTGGGCCATCTGTGCGATGATGCCGAGGTCGTGCGTTATGAGCAGGATCGAGGTGTGACTCTCCTGGCGGAGCTGCCGCAGTCGTTGCAGCATCTCCGCTTGCAGGGTGACGTCCAGGTTGGACGTCGGCTCATCGGCGATCAATACACGCGGCTTCAGCGCGATTCCGATTGCCATTAGGACGCGCTGAGCCATGCCGCCGCTGAGTTGGAACGGATATCGGTCGAGCATCTTCACGGCATCCGGGATCCCCATCTGTGACAGCAATTCCACGGCACGGTTCCGCGCCTGGCGCTTCGTCACTGGGGTATGTTCAAGCATGACCTCTTCGACCTGCTGGCCGATGGCGACCACCGGGTTGAGCGCTGAGCCCACATCCTGGAATATCAGCGAAATCTCGTTGCCTCTCAGCTTTCGGAGCGAACGCGAGTCTATGCCGATGAGATTGCGGCCGTCGTAAACGATTTCGCCCTGAACGATCTTTCCGGGGAAAGGCAGCAACTGCATGATCGACAACGCGGTCATGGTCTTGCCGGAGCCGCTTTCACCAACCAGGCCCAGGACGCTGTCCTCTTCCAAGGTAAGCGATACGCCGTTGACAGCCTTGACCGTGCCCTCTTTCGTGGTGAAGTGGGTGTGGAGGTCTTTTACTTGAAGTATTTCTGTCACTGAGCTCCCCCACGGGACAAAGCGCGGCGCGGTTCGGCGGTTACGGGCTTCGGGCGCCGACGACCCCTCGGCGCCAGGAGGAAACGCGGCCTGATCTGGTTGGACGTGATGTTGTTCATTTATCGACAGGTCGTTAGTGGCTGTGCCCTGACCGGGCGCCATTGAGCACGATGGGACTGAAATTGCCGGCCCTGATCTCACGGATGAGGTCGCCCAGATCCCGGATATTCCCGTGAAACTCGGTGGCGAACGTGCCCAGGTCGTCGAGCTTGTGAGCGTCACTGGCGCCGGTGCCGGGAAGCTTGAACCATTTGGCCATCTCGTGGGAAAAGGCGTTCTCCTCCTCGGAGCCTCTGCCGTTTAGGACCTCGACTCCGTCGATCATCGAGAACACATGATTCCTCGATGCCCTTTCCAGCATCTCATAATATGCGGCGGGGCTGCTGTCGGCATGTTTACGGTACGTCCGTCGATAGGGATGCGCCACCACCATGGCGCCCCCATCCTCCTCGACGAGGTCCTTTACGAACGTGGCGCGGTGCATCCCGAATATGTAATTCCGCAAGCCGTACACCAGAAGGTGACCTTCTTCGGTGGTCACCTCACAGCCCGGTAACACCAGAAAGTTGTGTCGCTTCGAGAGGTCGAATACTTCGTTGTGGTCCCAGAAACCGTCGTGGTCGGTAATGCAAACGCCGTCGAGCCCGATTCGCTTCGCTTCCTCTATCAATTCGTCCGCCGTAATCATGCTGTCGACCGAGGTTGGAAACGTATGGGTGTGAATGTCTATGATCAAACGCTATTCTCCGAAGTCTGCCGATCAAACTGCGCTCTAGTCTGCCACCGCAGATTTCCAAAGTCAAGATCGCCTGCACCTTTAGTTGCATTGTATCAATCTTATTGATAACATGAACTTATGTGATCTTCATCGCACGTCGCACTCTAGTCATCCAAAAGCATAACTCACACGAGGCTACACATGGTTCTACGACCCGACAACTTCACCGAGCAGGCTCAAGACGCACTGGGCAGGTCCCAGGAGATCGTCCGCCGCTATCATCACGGCCAATGGGACTCCGAGCACGTGCTGATGGCGCTGTTGGAGCAGGAGAACAGCGTCCCTGTCGCCATCCTCGACGAGTTCGGCGCCTCCCCGGATGCCGTCCGCGCCAGGCTGGACGAGCTGCTTGCGCAGGGCCCACAGGTGCATCGTAGCGGCAACCAGATTTTCATGACCCCCAGGGCGGAGGCGCTGCTCGGAAGGGCCAAGTCAGAGGCGGACCGCCTCGGCGACGAGTTCATCGGCACTGAACACCTTCTTATCGCCCTAACCCAGGAGGACGAGGGCGATGTCGCTCAAGTCCTGCGCGAACATCAAGTCGACACGGAGCGCGTATATCAGGCGTTGCAGAAGGTCCGCGGAAGCCATCGCGTGACCGATCCACGGGCCGAGAGCCACTACCAGTCGTTGGAGCGTTACAGCATCGACCTGACCCAGCTCGCCAGAGACGGCAAGCTGGACCCGGTGGTTGGCCGCGACATGGAAATCGGACGCGCGATGCAGACCCTCATTCGCCGCACCAAGAACAACGCGGTCATGATCGGCGGCGCGGGCGTCGGCAAGACCGCGATCGCCGAGGGGCTGGCTCAGGCCATCGTGTCCGAGGACGTGCCGGAGGAGCTGGCAGGCCGTAGGGTGCTTGCGCTCGACATGGGGTCGTTGGTGGCCGGGTCCAAGTTCCGCGGCGAGTTCGAGGAGCGTCTCAAAGCCGTCATGGACGAGATCAAGCAAGCGAAAGGGGAGATAATCCTCTTCATCGACGAGATCCACAACGTCGTGGGCGCCGGAGCTGCCGAGGGCGGCCTGGACGCCTCGAACCTGATGAAACCCGCCCTCGCGCGCGGCGAGTTGCAGTGCCTGGGCGCCACAACCGAGGAGGAGTACCGCCGCTACATCGAGAAGGACGCGGCCCTGGAGCGACGCTTCCAGCCCGTTTTGATCGAGGAGCCGGACACCGAGACTGCCATCGAGATGCTCAAGAGCCTCCGGCCGCGGTACGAAGCCCATCACAAGGTGCGCGTCGAAGACGAAGCCCTCGAGGCCGCCGTGCGCATGAGCCAGCGATACATCTCCGATCGGCTGCTGCCGGACAAGGCCGTCGACCTCATCGACGAGACCGCCGCAAAGCTTCGTATGGATGTCCACTCCCTTCCTCCCGACGTGCGCGAGCAGGAAACCCGACTGCGCCGGCTGGAGATCGAAGAGGAGGCTGCCTCGCAGCAGGCGGAATACCAAAAGGCCGCGGAGCTGAGAGGCGAGCGCCTGCGGCTGTCCGACGAGTACAAAGACTCGCGGGCCGAGATCTCTCGCTCAGACGTGGAGATGGTCATCGACGCAGAATCCATCGGCGAGCTGATCGCAATCTGGACCGGCATCCCAGTCGACAGGCTGTTCGAGAGCGAGGCGGACAAACTCCTCCGAATGGAAGACCAACTGCACGCCAGGGTCGTCGGTCAGGACTCCGCCATCGCCGCCGTGTCGGATGCGGTTCGACGGGCCAGGTCCGGCCTCAAAGACCCCAAGCGGCCGATGGGCAGCTTCATCTTCCTGGGGCCGACCGGCGTCGGAAAAACCGAGCTTGCCCGGGCGCTCGCCGAGTACCTGTTCGACGACGAGCAGAACATGGTCCGCATCGACATGTCCGAGTACCAGGAGAAGCATACCGTGTCCAGACTGATCGGCGCGCCGCCGGGCTACGTCGGATACGACGAGGGCGGCCAGCTCACAGAGGCCGTCAGGCGAAGGCCGTTCCGTGTCGTGCTGTTCGACGAGATCGAGAAGGCCCACCCCGACGTCTTCAATGCGCTGCTTCAGATTCTGGAAGACGGCCGTCTGACCGACGGCCATGGCCGGACCGTGGACTTCCGCAACACCCTGGTCATCATGACGTCCAACCTCGGCACGAGCGGCGCCGACAAAGAGCCGGTGGGCTTCCTGAGGAGCGCTGGCGAGGTTGATGCGTCCAACAAGCTGCGAGCTTCGATCGAAGATGCGCTGAAGCGGGCGTTCAGGCCGGAATTCCTGAACCGCATCGACGACATCATCGTCTTCGGCGAACTCACTCGCGAGCAGACACACTGGATCGTGGACCTGATGGTCGCCGAAGTGGCCTCGCGGCTCCAGTTGCACGGCGTGACGATCGAGTTGACCGAAGCGGCCAAGGGCTGGCTGGCCGACGAGGGTTTCGACCGGGTGTACGGGGCAAGGCCGCTGCGTCGGGCGATCCAACGCCACGTCGAGAACGCGCTGTCGAGGCTCATCCTCGCCCGAGAGGTCGCCGACGGCAGCCACGTCATGGTGGACGCCGGCGACGACGGCCTCGTCTTCGAGACTGCCGAGCTCGGACTGGCGGCCGCTGCGGTCTAGTATCCTGTCTCCGAAGTTCGCTCAACAATTGCGGGCGATCGACGACCCTTCGACAGGCTCAGCGCCTGCCGCCTTGGTTTCGTCGAATCCACCCCAATCGGCCATCAAACGAACATCGGGCGTCGCCCAGTGCCATG
>CAZPQQ010000062.1:10191-19367 GCA_964588665.1 uncultured Dehalococcoidia bacterium
TGCCATGATTGAACTGCCCGGAGAATCTCGATACGTCACTGTCGGCGGCGTCAATACACATTACCTCGTCGCTGGTCACGGATCGCCGATTGTCCTGATACACGGACTCGGCGAGTCGGTCGTCACCTGGCGTGACAACATCAGTCCGCTTTCTCAGCGTCATCAGGTTTTCGCGCTCGACCTCCCAGGCCACGGAGACTCCGAGAAACCGGATCTCTCGTACGATCCGGGCTCGATGGTCTACTACTTGAGGGGATTCTTCGAGTCGCTCGGAATCGAACGACCTGCGCTGGTCGGCCACTCCATGGGCGGCGGTCTGGCGTTGATGACGGCTTTGGCTCATCCCGATATCGTTTCACACTTGGTGTTGGCCGGGAGCGCCTGTCTCGGCAGAGAGGTCGACTGGGGGCTGAGGCTCGCCTCCGTCAAGGTGTTGGGCGAACTGATAACCAGCCGGTTTGTGGACAACACCGGCGTCATGCTTCGAAAGGCATTCAGCGACCAACGCTTCGCGACACCGGAGCTCTTGGCCGAAACCAAAAGGACCAATCGTCTGCCGGGAGCTCGTCGCGCTTCACTCAAGGTGATCAGGAACACCGTTTCTATTTTGGGCGTCAAATCCGAGTTCATTCTGCACAAACGACTGGCTGAGCTCGAAATGCCGGTCTTGATCGCATCGGGCTCAGAAGACAGGATCCTACCCGCCAAGCACGCCCACCGCGCGGGAAAGGCCGACCCGCGTACCGACGTTCACGTCTTCGGCAGTTGCGGCCATATGCCGCATATGGAACGCGCCGAGGATTTCAACGCTCTAACGCTGGATTTTCTCTCACGTTGACGTATAATTCTCATTGAGCCTAACGCCCCGGCAGCGTCAAAGCGCCGGATCGTTTCAGGCTTTCGCCGTGGCGTCGCGGTCATCGACTGCAGATGTAGCCTGAATTTGGCGCTCGGTAAGGATTCCTCGGTGGCAGGGCGCCATGCACGTCGGGCTATGGCGTAGTTGGCTGCCCTTATGTTGTTGTCGGCCGATTCACGAGGCGCCGGAAAGGCGATACGAGTTGCACGGGCAAGTCTCAACAGAACCTGGTGGGTTGACGAGCCTATGGATTCGCCATCAACGCTGGCTGCCCGTGGCGATGTTGATCGCCGCGCTGGCGCTGGCCGTCGTCGCTTGGATGCTTCGAGACTACGTTTCGCCGACCAAGGTCGCTGGATATCCGGGCGTGTTCTTGATCAGTTTCGTGGGCGCTGTTTCGTTGGTGCTGCCCGTGCCGGCGATGCTCACGGTTTGCGGCTTGAGCGCAACGTTGGACCCGTTCGTCCTGGGCTCGCTGGCGGGCCTGGGAGAGTCGCTCGGGGAATGGTCGGGTTATGCCGTGGGCTACGGCGGCCACAGCCTATTCGAGCGACTCCCCGTTTACCGGGCCGTCAGGCCAAAGATGCGAAGTTGGATGGAAAAACGTGGCGGCCTGTTGCTGTTCGTCGTGTCGGCAATACCCAACCCTGTCTTCGACATCGTGGGCATCGCAGCCGGAACCGTGCAGTATCCGTTTGCGAGATTCATGGCGATCGTATTCGTCGGCAAAATCATCAAAGGATTGCTCATCGCGTACTCGTGTCACTACGGCGTTGCGCTTCTCCCGTGGGTTGAGTGAGCAACCTCGGGCAGCTAGACCAGCGAACCCGGAGATCGAACCGGCGCCCGATCAGACAAACGACAAAATGTTGGCCGGGTTCCCTGCCGTGATGGCCTGAACCTGCTCTTCGGTGAACCCCTTCCGACGCATCCGGGGCACGATGTTCTCCAGGATGTGACCGTAGCCGTGGCCTCCGTACCTGACCAGGCGGTGCTTGGTGCAGATGTCATGAGCGATCACCACACGATCGCCACACCCTTCAGCCTCTATGATCCGCTTGATCGTGTCCATGCGTTGGGCGTCGCTCGGCATGTCGATGTCTGACAACGGGTAGTACGAGGACTCGTTGCCGAACAGGTCCCATTCCAGATAGCAGCCCGTGCCCGCGAGACGACGAAGGATGTCGAAATCGGCCACGGTTCTGTCCAGGTGCCCCATGATCACGCGGCTGATGTCGGCCCCGGATTCCGCCAACACCTCGATGATCTCCGCGGGCGCACCTTCGTCTCGCCCGGGATGGATCAGGATCGAGGCGCCCGTCTCCCTCTGAGCGATGGAGGCCGCACGCAGCACCTTGCGTTCGTTGTCGGTCAGCGGCCACGAGCATCCGATCTCACCGATGATTCCCGCCTTGACGCCCGTATCGCCGACGCCGTCTTGGATGTCGGCGATGATCTGACGGGCCAGATCATCTTCAGAGCGGTCGTCCATGTCATCGGGATGGACCGGGTCCACGTAGAATCCGGCGCCCATCACGATGTTGATCCCCACGTCTCGAGCTATGCGAGCCAACGCCAGCGGATCGCGACCTATGCCGATCGTCGTGGCATCGACGATCGTGCCGCCCCCGACGCGCTTGAACAGCCGCGCTTCGTCGGTGGCAACATCCTCCTCGAGCACCATCAGGTTGTCGAGGCTGCTGTATTGGTTGTAGCGCACCCAGCCGACGTTCTCCAAAGTGATCGGCTGCATGGCCCTGTCTTGTATCGTGGCGTCGGCGGGCGGGTTGAACATGATTCGAAAATCGATGAACAGGTGCTCGTGGGTCATTGTCGGGCCGAGGTCGCCGGGATCGACCGGGCCAAGCACCGTCTGGGCTTTTCCACGCATGGGGTTGTCGGTCACGCTCCACCCTCCTTCGCGCCCTCTATGGATGCCGTCGAACTCCAGGCGCGACCAGGCGAGGCTAACACCGCGCCCGACCGGTGGTCAAGTGGTACGCCCGGTGGCTGTCGCTATTGCATCCTGCGAAAGCTCGGGATGGCGATCGCGAAAACCACCGTACACGAGACCAGCAGGATTCCGCTGATCAATAGTGCGTCGGGGGTGCCGGTGCGTTCGGCAATAGCGCCGAACGGCAACGCGCTCAGCGGCATGGCGCCGAATGTCATCATGTTTATACTCGTCATGCGGCCTCGCATCTCGGGCACGGCCAGCACCTGCAGCATTGTCATGTTCAGCGACATGAACACGGAGCTGACCACTCCAATGATGAGCAAGAAAGGCACGGCCATGGCGTAGTTGGGGACCTGAGAGAAAATCGCTAACGCCACCCCCCAGATCAGGCATGAGCCCAGTAACATCCGGCCCCTGTATGTCAGGTTGGAGAGGCTTGCCAAGACGAGGGTTCCGGCCAGGGCGCCGATTCCCATTATCATCATGAGCATGCCCAATCCGTCAGATTGCACGTCTAACGCCTCGCGCGCCCACGCTGGCATTAGCGCCCAGAACGAGAATCCGAACAGAGTCGATATCAGCGCCAGCCCGACCAAGCCCGACAGACGAGCGTCAGACCGCGCGTATAAAATCCCGGCTTTGACGTCCCCGGCAATCCCCTTGCGCGAGGAACCCACGGCGGTCGATCCCGCTTTGACCATGACCATGGACAGTACCGCGAAGACGTAGATTCCAGACACGACGAAGAACACTCCGGAAGTGCCGATGACAACGATCAGGAACCCCGCCAACACCGGTCCGAGGATGCGCGTGAGGTTCATAGCGGAGTTGTTGAGCGAGATGGCGTTCGTCAGTGAACGCTCGGGAACGATCTCGGAGACGATGGCCGCGCGGCTTGGCATGTTCAACGCCATCATCGCGCCGTTGCCCACGCCCACGGCCAACACGTATCCGAAGGTGACAACCCCGGTGTAGTCCAGGATGCCGAGCAACAGCGTCAACAAAGCGTTCCCCGACTGGCTGATTATTACCAAGTGCTTCCTCGGCAATCGGTCTGCCAGAGCCCCTCCGATCAGAGATACCACGGTCGAGGGCAGTGAGAAAGACAGCATGACCAGGGCGAGCGCGAAGGGGGAGTCGTCCGCCAGACGCAGCACGAGCCAACCCCGCGTGATCATCTGCATGTTCATCGCGGTGAAAGAGATGAACGACCCTGCCCAAACCCAGCGAAAGTCGCGATACTGAAACGACTCGAACATCGGATACCGGGCGGGGGAGAGCCGAGAGGGTTTGCGCTGGGGAGTCTGCGGGGGCGTTGCGTCCGAAGCGGGCCCGGGAGTGATGGTAGGTTTCTGGGCCAATGCCGCTCCAGGGTGAATTTATATTGCAGAAATTACCTGCACGTTTGATGAAGAAGCTTACACCCGCCGTCGCGGACCGGTCAAGGATGCGTAGCTTGCTAGGTCCACATCAACGTTTGAACCCGATAACGGTCGCTGCTCACACGGACCGAGGTTAGGAGATGGTCACCACACTCTCTTGTCATACCTGTTCCTGCATCATGAAACGGCCCGAACATCGACGCACGATCATTTGCAGTTGGGTTCGGGCACGATAACATGTGGCGACGTGTCTTTCGGGGGTCGCGTGGCCTGCGGATCGGGCGATGCTGTCCTCCAAGTTCCAGGGAACGAGATCAATGGCGCAGACCGAATCTTCGGACCCCAGATCGGCCTCAGACATCGAGCAGCAGAACGCTGTGCTATTCCCGGCCGCCAGCGAGGAGGTCTGGAGTTCGCTCCATGCCCCGGAAGGCAGGGTGGCTTACCTCCAGGAGATCAGCGATTCGTATCACCGGATCGTTACGGAGTTTTATGACTCCGCCAATTTGGGTGGGCGTCGATACCGGGCGTTAACCGACTCCAACAAGCGATGGCGGTGGACGTTAATCATCGTCGCCGGAGGTGTGGCCGTCTTGAATCTGATAGCCGCATTGGGAGTCGGAGAAGAAGATAGCCAAATTCTGGGCAACACGGTGCTCCGGTATGTGTCTCTGACTGCGGCAATCGCGGCCACAGTGCTTGCCGTACTCGGAAGGCTTGAAACCTTCAGCAACTCACTGGCACAGGCAAAAGGATTCCGTGAGTCTCGAGACCTTTTCTTGGACGCCGCGCGCGCATTCGAAGGGCTTTGGCGTTCCCACGTACGCCCCTATCAATCAGAGCCGACGGCCTGCGTGAACGCTGCGGAGCTCAACCGCAGGATCATTGAAAAAGACTGCGAGCTTCGGGAGAAATTTCACGATCTGACGGACCCTGGAGCTTCCTAGTCATGGCCAATCGGGCGTCGGTGAACCTCACAAGCTATGGCGTAGTGGGCAGCGTGGCTGAGAGCCGCGGGAACTACACGCACGTCGCGCCCCCATCTAGCCCTGATCCAGGCATCTTCACGCAAAACGATCCAGCTCTTCACGGGCCGGTCATTGAGCCATTTGTCCCACCCGGAGTCGAGCCAGCGGAAAGGGACTGAACGAGGCGGATCGACCGATGACGGCACAACCAAAACACAACGTTGAAATAATCGCCATTGCCAGCGGCAAGGGAGGCACGGGTAAGACTCTCATAGCCTCCTGCCTGGGCTACACGCTGATACGCGTGACACACAGCGTGTTGATGATAGATGCCGATACGGCGACCAACGGGATGTCGTTATTCTTGCTCGGCCCCCAAGGGACCAAGACTATCAGCGACATTGGGCCTGAGAGCACCTTTAGTGAGTTCCTACTCGCCCACAGCAATGGCGCTGGGTTTGAGGCCATTCCCTACCCCCTCAATCGCAGCGCCTCGGATGACCACGGCAGCGGAAGCCGCGAGATTATCTACAACACAATAATCAGCAGTACAGAAGCGTACGGTGATTTACCTCCCGAAGGAATCCGTCCTGCCGTGCCGCCGTTAGAACGAGACGAGTTCCGCGCAGCGGTGAGTACTCTATTCCAAAAACTCGAAGACGACGCGGTTTTGGACTACGTGTTGGTCGACACGCGTGGCGGCTTCGGTTTCGAGTCGACTGACGTATGTGCGCTCGCGCATAGTTTCATCGTAGTCACGGAGCCGGATTACACTTCCATTTACCAAGATCGAAATCTAGTTCAGCGAATCAGTGCGGCGGCTGAAGAGTTAAACACCAGGCCACTGCTGCGCGCCATCATCGTGAACAAAGCCACCGAAATCAGCCAAGACTCAGAACGCCTTGTGTTGGCGAACGTTGAAACAGATTTCCGCATGGCGCTGACAAGGGAGTTTCCGGTACGGTTCGATGACACCCACGCGGTCCCGTTGGATATCGAGGCGATAAAAGCTTACAAGACCCACAAGATTCCTTTTGTCGATGCACCTCAGTCCCAGTTCTCTTTTTCGCTGCTACAAGCCTTCGCTGGAATTCTTCGGATTGTCCCGAATAGATGGGAGCCGAACCGTGTGTCGGAATGGAACAAGCTGTCAGATTCTGTTGGTGAGTCGATAACAGAACACTACCGAGTCGCCCGGGAGGAAGAAGAGCTACGTGAAAAGCGGGCAGATGAACTGGAAGCTCTCCATGTCGAGTCCGAAGAGAACCGCACAACCGTTGCACGCCTGGAGCGTGAAGCCGCTGAGTTGACCGCGAGATACGAGCGCGAGCTGAAAAGGGTTGATGAGTTCATGTCTGCTGTTTCCAAACAGGGGCCGCGATAAGACTCTCCAAGCGTCTCGAGGCCTGTAACGACGCACAGCCTCTTCGCCGGACTGCGACTATTGCTGGCGAGCGTGGCAGTCGTGATTCTTCTTTCGATCGCCGGAGGCGGCGCCTATTTTACCCTCATAAAGTCATCGGAACCCGAAGTGACTTTTGTGCCTGCCTCGATCGCCGCGGGCCAATCGCTGACTATCGGAGGGAGGAATTTGTACTCCTCAGTGTCAGGCGCACATCTTGACAGCATTGTCGGCGGCATCAGTTTCGAATTACCGATGATGCCGGGCACCGACGAAGCCATGACCTTCGGGGTGCCCGAACACGTAACACCCGGTGAGTACATATTGACATTGGAAAAAGGCAGTAGAGCGGATGTCTTCGCCATGGCGACCCTTGTGGTCACCGGTGCCATCCCAGAATAATCGGTCGTACCCTAAGCGCAGACGTTTGCAATCTGGTTCTGGAGAACGTCGCGTTATCCCAGATGCGACGCGTCGTTGAAACGGATAATGCGCCACAGATTCGACGTGACGAGCGCCGGCCCTTCCCGGTCCCAGAGATCCACGTCCACCATGAATTCGAACACGGCGGTATTTTCCGCGTGAACGCTCCACAATCGCTTGCTTCCCATGAGCTCGGCGAACAGGTGGCTGATGATGCCGCCATGGGCGAACGCCACGACGCGGTCTTCGTTGGTGTGGTCCGTTATCAGGCGCTCCAGGGCTCTGCGTGCGCGGGCGCTGCGTTCCTGCATCTTCTCCGCGCCGGGGATGTCGTCCCAATTCCGGTTCTCGGCAAATTTACGAGCTGTCTCCGGAAACCGCGCCTCGAACTCGTCCCAGGTCAGCCCTGATATCACGCCCACGTCGACCTCCATCAGCTCGTTCCAAGTTGCGATAGGCAGGCCCCAAGGCTCGGTGGCTATCGTCGCCGTGTCGAACGCACGGCTTTGTGGACTAGAGTAGACGTGCGTCGGCTCGTAGCCAAGGGAGACGAACCGCTCCCGCAGCTTGCGGGCCTGCTCACGGCCAGTGTCGGACAGGGCGGCGTCGGCGTGCCCCTGCCAGCGGCGCGCGGCGTTGCCCATGCTTTCGCCGTGCCTGACGAAGATCAAGTTCATATGCTAGTTATTCCAACCTCCGCATCTTCGGCATGCCTAACGCAGTTAGCATACTGACGCCGAGCAATATCGAGCCGTTCACCAGCAGCGCGCCCGGGGCGCCGAACGCGGAGGCCATGGCGCCTATGCCGATATGGCCCACCGGGGCGATGCCGATGCTCAGGACCCACGACCCCATCGCCCTGCCCCGTTCCTCGTTGGACACATTGGATTGCATCAGCGTCTTGTACAGGGTGTCCACGGCCGAGGCGCAGGCGTTTACAACCACGAGGCTCACGATGAAAACGGTGATGTCGTCGGCCAGCGAAAACGCCATCTGTCCCAAACCGAAACCGCCGGCCAGCAGGAACATCGCCATTCCCTTGTGCCTGAAATCCTTCAGATTTGCCAGGAAGAGCAAGCCTATCATACCGCCGCCCTGCCGAAAAGCGCCCATTATTCCGAGCCCTTCGGGACCGATCCCCAGTTCGTCCCTTGCAAGCACCGGCAGCAGACTCTGATGTGTGAACCCGAACACCTCGGTGATCGCGGCCAGGAGCATGAGCAGCAGCAGCGTTCGGTTGCTAGCCAGCAGATGGACGTAGCCGACCAGGTTCCTCCACACGGAGTCGGGAGCCTCGATCGCCGCCTTCCCTGAATCACGCGTCATCAGAAGCACCGCTGCCGTGGCCGCGTACGTGGCGCATATCACGGCGTACTGGCCATCGATGCCGATCCGCGCGATGACGAACCCGCCGGCGAGCGCTCCGAACACGCCCCCCAGACGTTGGCTGAACGCCGTGAGCGACAGGCCGTTTAGGGCCATCTCCGGTCCCACGATATCGAACGTGTAGGCTTGGCGGACCGTAAACGTAAACGCCCAGACACAACCCATGGCGGCAGACAGGGCGATAATCGGCCACACTTGATCGATCCCTCGAAATAGCACGACCGCGACGACTCCGGAGATCGCCGAGCCTGCCACGGTCACCCATCGAAGAAACAACCTCCGCTCGACGCGGTCGGCGATCGCCCCGGACACGAGACCAAGGAAGAAGAACGGCGCCATCCGCGCTGCTGAAGCCACACCTACCATGAACGGTGAGTCCGTCAATTCCAGCACCAGCCAGCCCATGGCCACGAACTCCATGCCCATGCCGACCGACTGGACGACCGTGGACGACCACAGCAAGCGGTAGTCGTGGTACTGAAATGAAGCGGCCCAGGGGGAGTTTCCAGTCAGGAAAGTTAGCAGGGCCAAAAAAACCTCGAACACATCGCTCGTGGAATGTTGGGCGGAATTATATCACGCGAAATACGCTTGAGGTGATCCCCGGTCTCGCGACCGAGGCAACCCCCACGCATGCGAGCCAGCTCATTGGGCCACGAATGGATCAAACCCCACGCCAGCCTCGTAACGGATTGCTCGGCGGGGTTGGGCGCATGCGAACGGAGTTCGGGGCGGGTGGGCGGGCCCAAACAACCTGGGGCGGGGCAGCGAGATCAAACTTCTCGGCCTCTTGATGGAT
>CAZPQQ010000063.1:0-8829 GCA_964588665.1 uncultured Dehalococcoidia bacterium
ACAGGGGGGTATATACAATCTATACGCCACGCTGCGAGCAATGTCAAGCGAGTCTCGGTTACCGCTGAGGAGCATTGCGCATTGATGGCAACCGGAGGCGGGTAATGTACTAATGATAACATGATATGACAGGCGATGCACACGCTCACAACTCGAAGATTAGAGCTTGACGCTAACACATATATTACGGAGAGCATTAATGGCAGCCAGTCTCTCGATCAACGTCCGCAGCAGTGTTGGACGTGTTCCGATGGGACCCGACCGATTTGTTCAGCCGCCGACCAGCGCCAAGATGAGATGAATGTTCATTCCGATTGGAGCGATCGTGATACGCCCGTTGGACACCGTACTGCCTCATCTTGGTCTAGGCAATCAGCCGTACATTGGTCAGAGGTTCCGTTTTCTCTCCGCACGCTCCGCAAACGCATTGAGGCCTTCGGCCAGGCGTGATGCGCCACAGGCGACGATTCGCACGATGCCACCCTCTCGCCTCGAACGCTGTCCACCTGCCCGATTCGCCGTCTGAGCCGTCGATGTTCTGCATCCCTGCCTTCGCTGGTACAATTGGACGGTCCAATCCAGCGTGAGGCGCCGCATTTGGAGCAGCAAGCACCGGAAGAGACCCAGTACGAGTCGATGCCCGAACAGCCGTCTATGTCTGAAGCCGAGCAGCTACAGGACAAGACGCTGAGGCTGCTCGACTACGACACGATTCGAGAGCAACTCGCGAACAACACCACGTTCTTCGAGGCGCGGAAACTTGCCTTGGAGCTGAGCCCGTCCTTCGACGAATACGAGGTCGAGCGGCTTCAGAATGAGACCGCCGATGCGCGGGCGCTGCTCGACGAACTCGGCGACCTGATCCTTGAATCGCGCGTCGACACGTCGGAGTCCGTGGCTCGCGCCGCGCTCGGCGGCGTTCTGACCGGCAACGACCTGCTGGCCGTGGCCGAGTCACTCGAAGTCCATCGCCGTGCGCGTTCGTCCGTGCTCCGAGGCGCGGAGAAAGCCCCGTTGCTTGCAGACATCGCTCGCATCATCCCGGACCTTCAGGAGCTGCAACGCCAGGTACGCGCCAAAATAGGGCGTCGAGGCGCGGTGGTGGACGGCGCGTCGCCGAACCTGCGAGGGCTGAGAACTCAGGTGCGGCAGGCCTATGAACGGGTTACCGAGGCGCTCAGCGGCTTCATGCAGTCGTCGGCTGGTCGCGAGACGCTTCAGGATTCCGTGATATCCGTCAGAGGCGAGAGGCTTGTCGTGCCGGTGAAGGCGTCGATGCGCCACCGGGTGGAGGGCATCGTCCACGACGCGTCCAACTCCGGGGCCACGCTGTTCATCGAGCCGTTCGCAACGGTCGAACTCGGCAACTCCTGGCGCGAACTCTCGCTGGAGGAAGAGCGCGAGGTGCTTCGCGTTCTGCGGGACCTGTCGTCTTTGGTCGGCGCCGTGGCCGACGACATCCGCCTGGCGAACAGGCTCACGGCTAACATTGACTTCGCGCTGGCCCGCGCTCGATACAGCCACCGGCTGCAGGCCGTCCAGGCGACAATGCGCTGGCCCTCGGACGAAGAGGAAGATGCCTCCGGCGAACCGAAGAATACCCTGCGCTTGCTCAAGGCTCGTCACCCGATGCTCGGACGGGACGTCGTGCCGCTTACGCTTGGCATCGGCCCTGGTTGGACCGCCCTTGTAATTACGGGTCCGAACACCGGCGGCAAGACCGTGGCGATGAAGACCGTAGGCCTGCTGGCGCTCATGCACCAGGCGGGCCTCCAGATACCCGCCGAAGAGGGCAGCGCGTTGCCCGTGTTCCAAGGCATCTACGCCGACATCGGCGACCAGCAGAGCATCGCGGACTCGGTCTCGACGTTTGGGTCGCACATCGGCAACGTCGTCGACATCCTCAAGCACGCCACGTCTCGGTCGCTGGTCCTGATGGACGAGCTCGGAACGAGCACGGACCCCGAGGAAGGGTCGGCGCTGGCAAAAGCCATCATCGGCCACCTGGCCAAACGCCGGATCCCAATGATCGTCACGACGCACCATCGCAACGTCGCCGCCTTCGCCGAGGCGTCGGAGAACATCTCGAACGCCAGCTTCCAGCTCGAACCAGACACGCTGAGACCCACCTACGAGCTCACCATGGGCGTGCCAGGCAGGAGCTACGCCATGGCGGTCGCCGAGAGATTGGGGCTCCCCGAGGAGATCATGGAGGCGAGCCGCTCACTCCTCGAACCCCAGCACATGCGCTTCGAGGACTGGCTCAACGAGCTGCAGGAAGACCGACACTCGTTGCAGACCAACCTCGAGGAGAGCGAAAGGGCGAGGGCGGATGCGGAGGCGATCCGGAATCGTCTCGAAGAACAGGTCGAATACTTGGCCGACCACCGCGACGACATGCTGGACAATGCCAAACGCGGGATCGAAGCCCACTTCGATGCCGTTCGACAGAAGCTTCGAGGTATGGAAGCTTCGCTGTCTTGGTCCGTCCCGGCAGGCAGTCCGCCCGAGGCCAGAAGCATCGTCGAAGAGATTCGCCAAGAAGTAGAGCAGGTCGAAGAGGAGCAGGC
Source organism: uncultured Dehalococcoidia bacterium (assembly GCA_964588665.1). Classification (GTDB taxonomy): domain Bacteria; phylum Chloroflexota; class Dehalococcoidia; order Lucifugimonadales; family UBA1123; genus UBA2160. Next base: position 2,571 of record CAZPQQ010000063.1, read on the forward strand.
AAAGCTCGAACCGACGCCCTCCCCGAGACGTGAGCGCGTCGAAGAGCGGCCAATCGGCGTCGGCGACACGGTGTTCGTCCGCGGACTCAACCTCGAAGGGATCGTGGCCGAGCTGTCGTCCAAGTCTAAAGAAGCGGAAATCGCCGTCGGCAACGTGCGCATCAACGTCGACCGCACCCGGCTCGCGAGGGTCGAGGTCGAACACGTAGGGAATGAGGCCGAGGACAGCGCCCCGGTCAGGATGGCGCCGCCGCCCGAAGACAGAGAGTTGGATCTCCGCGGAATGCGGGCGGACGAAGCATTGAGCCAGGTCGAAGGCTTCCTCGATCGTGCGATGTTGGACGACTTGAGCACCGTTCGAATAATCCACGGACGCGGCACGGGCGCTCTGCGAGAAGCCGTCCGCGACCACCTGAACCACCACCCCCTTGTGCAGGATTTTGGCCCCGAGCCGCGCGAGAGAGGCGGCAACGGCGCGACCTGGGTCACGATGAGCTGACCGGCCCCGGCGCCACGGAGCATTGCGTTGACCGAAAGCAGCACTCAATCCCTCCGCATCGTGTTCATGGGCACGCCGGATTTCGCTTTGCCCGCACTGAGCGGCCTAGTCGACGTCGGTCATATGGTCGTCGCGGTGTTTGCACGTCCGGACCGTCGCGTGGGCAGAGGCAGGAGCGCCGCGACACCGCCCATTGGGGCCTTCGCCGAAGAGCGAGGTTTGCCCTTATTCGAGCCCGTGTCGTTGAGGCGAGACGCCGAGGCTCGCGAGCGGATCGCCTCCCTGGCGCCGGACGTCATCGTGGTTGCCGCGTATGGCGCGTTCCTCCCCGACGAGACGCTCGCTGTCCCCAGGCTTGGCTGCCTGAACATCCACCCGTCGTTGCTCCCGCGACACAGAGGTCCGTCGCCGGTCCCTTCCGCCATCTTGGCCGGAGACGACGAGACGGGTGTATCGGTCATGTTGCTGGACTCTGGAATGGACTCAGGTCCGATCCTGGCCCAACGCCGCACGCCGATCGGCCCGTCGGAATACCGGAGTGAGTTGACTCCTCGATTGTTTCTGATGGGAGCAGAGTTGTTGATCGAGACGCTGCCTGGCTGGGCTTCGGGCGAACTCAAAGCCCAGCCTCAGGACGATTCCGCGGCCACGATCACGAAGCTCTTGGACCGTGAAGACGGTCGTATTGACTGGTCACGCTCGGCGCTGAACATCGGACGGCAGATCCGCGCCTTCGATCCGTGGCCTGGCACGTACACGACGTGGCGAGGGAAGTCACTCAAGATTCTTGCCGCGCGTCCCTTACCGACAACCCAGGCCGCGGGGGCGCCCGCGGATGTAGTCGAGTTGCCTGACAACGGAACGGGCGTAGTCACGGGCGACGGCGTGCTCGAATTGACGACCGTTCAGATCGAGGGCAAGCGGCCCGCGCCCGTGCCCGAGTTCGTCCAGGGCTACCACGATTTCGTGGGGCATCGTCTGGACACGCGGTGATATAATCGGCCCGCCTCGCTGTCCGCGGCCATCCCGGCATCCGAAAATACCCGAGGAGCAGACATGGAAAAGGCGCTTGAAGACGTAAAGATTCTCGACCTCAGCAGAGTGCAGGCAGGTCCGTCGTGCGCGCAACTCCTGGGGTTTCTTGGGGCTGACGTCATCAAAATCGAGGACACGAACGGCGGCGACCGCACCCGTTGGGACCTGGCCCACCGGGACGACCAGGACAGCGTCTACTTCACCATCTACAACAACAACAAACGGGCGATGACTTTGGACCTCAAGACCGAGCGCGGCAAGGAGCTGTTCGCCCAGCTTGTCGAATGGGCCGACGTGGTGCTGGAAAACTACTCGAAAGGCGTCATGGATCGGCTCGACTTCGGCTACGAACGGCTCAAAGAGATCAACCCGCGCATCGTCTACGCCTCGATCAAGGGCTTTGGCAACTGGGGACCGTACAGCGAATACAAGAGTTTCGAGACTGCGGCCCAGGCTATGGGTGGACTCATGGCCGTCAACGGCGAACCGGACGGACCGCCCATGTCCGTCTCCATAGGCGCTGCCGACTCAGGCACGGGCCTCCACATGGCGATAGCGATTCTGGCGGCGCTGCGTCAGCGCGACAGGACGGGCGAGGGCCAGATGATCGAAGTCGCCATGCAGGACGGCGTCCTCAATCTGATGCGCATCAGCCTAATCCAGCCTCTCGCCACCGGAACATCGGGAGGCAGATCCGGCGCCAGGGGTTGGAGCGGCGTCCCAAACGTGTTCAGATGCGCCCCCGGAGGTTCCGACGACTACGTCCTCGTACACCTTCGCGGCGAGATGTGGGAGACCGTGTTGGCCGTCATGGGGCGCGAGGACCTGCTCGGCGACGAACGCTTCGAGTCGGACGAAGCTCGGGGCGAGCGCGCCGACGAAGTGGTCGACATAGTCGAAAGCTGGTCGATGCAGCGCACCAAGCACGAAGCATTTGCCGCCCTCGCCGCCGCTGGAGTCTGGGCCGGCGCCGTCCTCAGTCCGCTCGAAACCCTGGACGACGAGCACCTCAAGCAGCGCGACATGGTCGTGACCGTCGCCGACGACGCTAGAGGCGACTACCGGATGATCGGATGTCCGTTGAAGCTGGAGAAGTCGCCCGTCACCGTCACCGCGGCCCCACGGTACAGCGAGCACACCGACGAAATCCTGACAGGGATGCTCGGCGTCTCGCCCGATGAGATATCGGAGCTGCGGGAGCAGGGCGTCATCCTGTGAGTGGCGGTGGCGCGGCGCCTACAAATTCCCGTCCTGAACCGGTTCCGCGGATAACCGACTGTGTGTATACGGCCTGGGCCGGAACGTCCGCGATCTGGGAGCAGAGCCATCAGAGCCAGCCGACCGCCTTTCGGACCTGGCAAGGTCGCTTTTCGTGCGACTAACGGCCGCGTGCGACGCGGACCGTCCCCACGATCACGAAGAGTGCCGCTGCAACGAGGAGCGCCCAGATCGACAGCGCGGGAACGGGCGGTGCGTCGACGTTATTGTCGATGATGGTCACCGTGGCGGTCTCGCTGCCACTGTTTATCTGCACTGCAGCCGATGGATTGGACAGATTCACGTTGAAGAACTCGTCGGGTTCAAGACAGCGACGAGTTCTGAGCGGGCAGCCTACGTCATCGTCCGTCCTCGCCGCAGAGCGCGACCCGGAAGCGCGCCCGTGTTCTCGCCGTCGTCGATGACCACCTGCCCGTTGACGATGACATGGTCGATGCCGACTGGGTACTGCTTCGGGTTCTCTTTCGTGGCCATGGCCTTGACCGTGACCGGGTCGAACACGACGATGTCGGCCCTGAAGCCCTCTCGCAGCAGCCCTCGGTCGGGCAGGCCGAGCCTCTGGGCAGGGAAGGACGTCATCTTGCGGATTGCTTCCGGGAGTTGCAGGTGCTTCTCGGCGCGAACGAACTCGGCCAGCACGATCGGGAAGCATCCGTACGTCCTCGGATTCGGGTACTCACCGAACAGGATCGCGTCCGAGGCGATCATGCCCGCCGGGTGGGACACGAAGGCGGGGAGCGTCTGCGCGTTAGTCCCGAGGCCGACTGTCGAGATGCCAAGGTTCTCGTCGATCAGTAGGTCGAACAGGGCGTCCTGAGGGTCCTGGCCTCGCATGTCGGCGATGTCGGTCAGCAGCCGGCCGTCGTATTTCTCGTTTTCAGGCTTGGTGAAATTGGTCAGCCAGTTGTTTTCCATTCGATCGCGGGCCACCTCGTTCTTCATACGCGCTCGGTCGTCTAGGTCTTTGAGCGCGGCCATCAGTCGCTCCGGCCCGCCGTCCTTGGCCCAATGGGGCAGGCCGATGGTCACCGTGGTCCCGGAGTATGGGTACGTGTAGCAATCGAAGGTCACGTCCATGCCGTCATCGCGGGCGCCCTCGATGAGGCCGAGGTAGTCGAGATGGCTGCCCACCCCCTGAGCGCTCTGCCGGTAGTGCGTGAGATGGACCGGGACACCTGAGCGGCGACCGATCTCGACGGCCTCTTCCCAGGGCGCCAGCAGGCCTTTCGAACGCAGACTGGCGCGAGTGTGGGTGTGGTAGAAGCCGCCTAGCTTGGCTGTCTCCTCCGACAGCGCCACGAGCTCGTCGGTGCTGGCGTAGGCGCCGGGCGGATAGTCCAGTCCCGTCGACAGGCCCCATGCCCCCTCCTCCATCGCCTCACGCACCACCGAACGCATGTCGGCGATCTGGGCGCTAGTCGCCGGCAGGTCGTTCCAGCCGACGCCCCAGATTCGCACCGGGGAGTTGCCGAGTATGTACGCGATGTTCACGGCGACCGTGTTGTCGAACTTGCCGAGGAAGTCGGCGACGGTCAGCCAGTCGGCGGGCTCGGGCGGGTAGCCGTTCAGTCCCGAGTCGAGCCAGATGTACCTGTTCGTCTCGTCCACCGTCTTGAACGGCGCGTGGGATATCCCGTCGATGCCGATGAGCTCGGTCGTCACGCCTTGTCGCACCTTGGGGTCATGGTGTGGCTCGCCGAGAATTGTCAGACCGGCGTGGCTGTGGAGATCGACGAAGCCGGGGCAGACGACTTTGCCCGAAGCGTCGATTGTCCGGGCGGCCTCGAGATGTCCGACGTCGCCCCGGTGCAGCGAGACCTTCTCGTCTTGAACGCCCACCGCCGCGTGGAATCCGGGGCTCCCCGAGCCGTCGATCACGAGACCGTTGACGATGAGGAGATCGAGCATGGGAGGTTCCTTTCGGCGACGCGAAGTCGGCAGTCGATATCTGGCCGGATAGTATCAGGTTTATCGCGACGGCGGAATGCTGATGGACGTGGCCGGCCGGCTCGCCGCGTGTACAATAAGGGGACCCGCGCACGAGAGCCGCCAACATGGTCGGACGCAATGCATATCCTCCGGCTGTCACGGGGTCCAGAGGGGGTCTTCCTCTGGCAAGGGGTATGGGGATGCGCCCCCAAATACACAACTATTCGGGTGGGCGGGTGGGACCAATCAATTGGTGCGGTCACACCACACCAGCGAGAATCGCGGAGTTGCACCCGACCCTCACGGAGTTATTCATGACCTCAGCAATCGGTGTCAAAGAAATCACCCTGGACGGACAATCTGTCGCAGTGACGTGGAACGACGGCCACGAGAGTGAGTTCACCGCCACGTTTTTGCGGGTGAACTGCGCCTGCGCCGAGTGCGTCGAAGAGTGGAGCCAGAGGCAGCTCCTCGACCCAGCTTCCGTCCCCATGGACCTTCGAGTGGAAGACTATCTGACAGTGGGGCGGTACGCGGTCCAATTCCTGTGGAGTGACGGTCACTTCACAGGCATCTTCCCCTACGAATCTATGCGGGCGCTGTGCCCGTGCAGCGAGTGCAAGGCGGCGCGGAATGCCTGAGGGATATCCAGGCGCGATGCTCCTCGACCTCGACGACACGATTCTCGCCTTCGACCGAGACGCGGCGACGATGTGGCTGAAGGTGAGTCTCAAGTTCGAAGATCGGCTGCGCGGCGTCACCCCACAACAGCTAGCCGATTCCGTGGAAGAGTTCCGGGCCTGGTACTGGTCGGACCCGGTCCGGCATCGGATAGCCCGGCTCGATCTGCTGAAAGCCCGTCGCGACGTGATGGCCGGAACATTTGAGCGGTTGGGCATCGACGATCCGGATCTTGCCGATGAGATCGGAGTAGCTTACGCGGATGCACGAGATGCCGCGATCATCCCTTTCCCCGGCGCTATCGAAGCGATCGAAGCGTTTCGAGGAGCGGGCGTCGGGCTGGCTCTGGTCACCAACGGCTCATCGGACGCTCAGCGGAGCAAGATCAATCGATTCGGCCTGGAGCCACTGTTCGACCACGTTCAGATCGAGGGCGAATTCGGCGCCGGGAAGCCCGAGCCAAGCGTCTACCTGCACGCACTGGAACAGGTCGGCGGAACGCCGTCCGACGCCTGGATGGTCGGTGACAACCTCGAATGGGAGGTGGCGGCGCCTCAACGGCTCGGCATCACCGGCATCTGGCACGACTGGCGCGGCGGCGGACTGCCGCCGGAGTCCACGGTCCGCCCTGACCGCATCATCTCGTCGCTGACGGAGCTCGCGACGAGCCACTGATCGGGCAGAGATGAAGGAGACGGATCGAGTCGCGCGCGGGGCCGGCGCCTTGGCCGGAATCGGCGCGAAGTTCATCCGGTAGGCGCCGCCGTCTGCCTCCCTCAACATTCAATGCAGTCGGATCAATCGTCGCTGGAGCCATCGTCGCTGGAGCCATCGTCG
>CAZPQQ010000063.1:8929-18873 GCA_964588665.1 uncultured Dehalococcoidia bacterium
ATCGTCGCTGGAGCCATCGTCGCTGGAGCCATCGTCGTTGGAATCGTCGTCGCCGGAATCGTCGTCATTGTCGGGTTCCTGCCCGATTACCTGACAGCTCTCGTCCAGGTTGACCTCGACCTCGGAACCGTCGCTCAGCTGAATCTCGACGCTGTAGGCAGCGCCGTCGTCACCGATTTCAGTCTCTGTGACCGTTCCGCCTGGGTTTGCGGCGAGGGCGGCGGCCGTGCACTTGGTGAGCACCGAGCCGGTCAACGGCTGATCGCCCGCGCCGCCCACCGCGAAGGCGATGCCCGCGCCCGCCCCGCCCATAACTCCGATCGCGAGCACCGTCGCAACGATGATCCATACCCTTTTGCTTAGTGTGACCATCGGTGTCAATCCGCCTTTCTCTCCAACCTCGGAAGATTCAAAATTCGCCCTGTCTCTCTCTTCACGTCCGATCAGGGTCAGTGAATAGAGACTAGATGACTTGGATGAAGCTGCCGTGAAGGCGACATTAAGATTCGGTCACTGCGATGTTGGGAGTTGCACGACGAAAGTTGTCCCCTCGCCCGAGACGCTGTCGGCCTGTATGGAGCCGCCGTGGACCTCGGCGATCCACCGGGAGATGGCGAGCCCAAGCCCGACGCCTCCCTCGGCGCGTGTGCGGCCCTGATCAACCCTGTAAAACCGATCGAACAGGTTTGGCAGATGCTCGCTGGATATGCCGATCCCCGTATCCTGAACTCGCAGCTCGACATGGTTCCCTGTCATCTCCCAGTGCACGTCTATCCGCCCGCCTGATGGCGTGTATTTCACGGCGTTGTCGAGAAGGTTGAGCATGAGCTGCAGCAACAGATCTTCGTCAGCCTGAATGGTCGCGGGCGACGACCCGATTGCCGCCGCCGTTGGGCGCACCTGCTCGAGTACTCCAGCGACCAACTCGGGGACATTGATGAGCTCGAACACAGGGGCGATCTTCCCGGCGTCGGCCCGGGCCAAGGTCAGGAGGCTCCCCGCGAGCCGGATCAAGCGATCCACCTCTTCGTTGACTGCATGGAGCACGTGTCGGTACTCCTCGGGCTCTCGCTCAAATAGAAGAGAGACGTCGATCTGCCCTTTGATGACGGTCAGCGGAGTCCTAAGTTCATGAGAAGCGTCGGCAGTGAATTGGCGCTGACGTCGAAACGCGTCGTCTAACCTGGCGAGCATCTCGTCGAACGTTCGGGCTAGACGGCCGACTTCGTCGTCCGGCAAATGCAAGTAGCCGCTGCCCTAAGTCGTCGACTGGGGTCTCACGAGCAGCATTGGTGATTCGGTCGATCGGCGAGAGAGCCCGTCCCGCCAAGAAGACGCCGCCAAGACCGGCCACGGCGAGAGTCGCAGGGTAGGCGATGCCCATAACGAGCAGGAGCGTGAACAATGTTTCCGAGATGTCGTCTTCCGGTTGCCCTACCTCCAACGCTCCCACGATTGTCCGATCCCGAGTGATGGGTGTCGTTCGGACACGGACTCGATCATCGTCTCCGAGAATTCCGGCGCTTCGATATGTCGTTTCTCCCGCCAAGGCGTCGGCTACCGCGTTGGCATCCAGGGGTACGGCGGCTACGGACGCCGAGTCCGAGAGGGTCGCGGACCCGGTGACGTCAAAGACGCGAACGAAATATCCGTCTTTTTCCGGATTCGTTGACGATAACCGGCCTGACAGGTGCGGGCGGCCGTCTTCGAATTGAATGACGTTTAGAACTTCGACGGTGCGGTTCACGATCGATTCGTTGAGGTCTTGATACAGGGTGTGACGAAGCAGCAAGTACACGCCTGTGGCGAATGCGGCTAGGATGACCGCGAGCAGCAGCAGATACCAGAGGGTCAGTCGCAGTCGAATGGGAGCGCGATTCAGCACTATTGCCTCGTTAGGCGAGAAGAGACCCTGTAGCCGACGCCCCGAACAGTGTGGATCAGCTTGGCGGAAAAAGGATCGTCGAGCTTGCGCCGCAGGTTGCGGATGTGGACGTCGATCACGTTGGTGGTGTTGTCGAAATCGTAGTTCCACACGTGTTCGGCGATCATCGTCCGCGTCAGCACCTGATCAGGGTGACGCATCAAGTATTCAAGCAGGCGGCACTCCTTGGCCGTGAGCTCGACGGGGACGTCCTGCCTGGCTGCGATGAGAGTCGTGGCGTCGAAAACAAGATCCCCCACGCGCAGAAGGTTCCCGGATACGGCCGGCTCGCGCCGCAACAGTGCTCGAAGGCGAGCCAGCAACTCGGCGAATGCGAAGGGTTTCACCAGATAATCGTCAGCGCCGCTGTCCAGACCTCGCACGCGATCTTCCACGCTGTCCCTGGCGGTGAGCATCAGTATCGGCGTTCGCACTCCTCGTGCACGGAGCGTGCGGCACACGTCGATCCCGTCTCGTTTGGGGAGCATCACGTCAAGAACGATCAGGTCGAAATCGACAACTGCAGGCCACTCGATCGCTTCGTCGCCGTCGGTGGCAACATCAACTCCGTAACCCTGTTCGGATAAACCGCGTGCCACGAAATCGGCGATGCGGGCTTCGTCTTCGACCAGTAAGACACGCATTGGGACTCAACTCAACGTCCAGGTTGAGAACAATATAGCGGACGAAGATTAAGCGTGGATTAATTCGCCGCCGACCGGTCGCGATTGAGCGCGGGAATCACCATACTAACGCGATGAAGCTTGCGCAACATCCCTCGCCTAGAAGGTCAGCGAAACCTTTAGCGCGCCGTCCTCTTTCGCGGTCGCAAGGTCGAAGGCGTCCTGCACCTGATTGACGTCGTATCGGTGAGTGACGAACGGCTCCATGTCGATCTCGCCGTTCCTGATGAAGTCCACCGCGAGCTGGAACGCGGGGAGCCCCGGCTCGTCCTGTGCGCCGAACACCGTGTGAAGGTCCAGCCGTTTCCGGAAGAACGTGTCCCAGTCGAACGGCACGCGGTCCATCGTCGGCGGCAGGCCGAACACGGCCACGCGGCCCAGCGGTTTGACCAGTTGAAGCGTCTGGTTCAACGTCTCGACGCTGCCGACGCCCTCAATGACAAGGTCCGCGCCCTCGCCGTTCGTCAGGTCCATCACAGCGTCAGTCGCCCGTTGACCGGTGACGTCGATCGCCTCGTCGATGCCCATTCGGCGGCCGTGGGCCAGACGTTCGGCGACCGGTTCGATGGCGATGATCTTGTGAGCGCCTATGCGCCGCAGCATGAAGTCGTGGAACAGTCCGACCGACCCTTGCCCGACCACAACCACGGTCTTGCCGACCAACGACGGCAGCCTACGGCATCCAAACACGACGGTCCCGAGCTGCTGCGCCATGAGCAGATGAGTCTGGGGCGTATCGGTCGGCAGCCGCAGCAAGAACTGCGGGTCGATGAGCTGGTATCCGGCAAAGCATTTCGATCCCCATATGTTCGGCGCCGTGAGGACCAGCTCGCCTGGCTCGAATCCCGTGCCGCCCCCGTCCACGACCTCGCCGACGCCCTCGTGTCCCGGATAGCCGTGGGGCAGGGGGAACTCGTGCACGTTCCAGCCCATGTAGACGATGTGGAGGTCGCTGCCGCAGATGGACGCCAGGGTGGTCTTCACCAGAACCTTGCCCGGCTCCGGATCGGGAATCGGAATGTCGTCGCAGCGAATCTGCTTTAGCGCCGTCGCGAGAACGGCCGGCATCGTGGTCATTGCGTGTGCACTCCTAGTTCAAAATCGACGCGACATAGCGTTGGTAATTGAAGCCTGCGAGCAGGTTAGTAGGTGGCGCGGCCGCCGGATATGTCGAAGACGGCGCCGGTGCTGAACGAGCACTCCTCCGACGCCAGCCAGGCGACGAGTGCGGCGATCTCGGATATCTCGCCGGTGCGGCCCAGGGGGATTCGTTCCACCATGTAGTCCACCTGCTCGGGCGTGAACTCGTCTAGGATGCGGGTCTGCACCACGGCGGGCGTCACGCAGTTTACTCGGATGCCGGTCTTCGCCAGCTCCTTGCCGACCGACTTGGTGAGACTGATCACCGCGGCCTTGGTCGCGGAGTAGGGGACCATGCGAGGGTTGCCCTCTTTGCCGGCTATCGACGCGATGTTCACGATTCGACCGTAGTCTCGCTCCAGCATGTGGGGAACCACGGTGTGCGTGAACGAGAAGACGCCCCTGAGGTTGGTTCGATAGACGCGGTCGAGCTCATCGACCGACAGCTCCCAGATGGCGCCGTTGACGCCTCCGATACCTGCGTTGTTCACGAGGATGTCGATCCGTCCCCAGGCGTCCAGCGCCTGTTGCACGGCGCGCTCGGCGGTTTCGGGCTCGGCAACGTCGCCGATAATCAATTCTGTTGGCGTGCCCCGTGCGTCGATCTCGCTCGCCGCCGGATCGGCAAGGGAGACGTCGTTGTCGACGATGGCGACCCGAGCGCCCTCGGCCCCGAGCCTCTTTGCGATGCCGTAGCCGATGCCTGTGGCGCCGCCCGTGACTATCGCGACCTGATCGTCGAACCGTGCCATGTTCCCCCTCGTGCCGCCAGCCTGATTTCCGAGATCGAAGCTTATCACAATCGACGGCTGCGGCGTTCAAGTTGGACTTGCGCTCCCCGCCAGGAATCATACCGTAGTATGATCGTCGCGGAGACAGCCGAGACACATCGACCGGAACAACCAGGCGCGCTGTCTCGAGATGGCAAGTTGTGGCAGCATCGGGCGCCATCCGGGCAGCGTTGGTTGAAGGAGCGGACCGATCGGTAGCGTAATGGCCTTGGTGAAGACGATTGGATTGGCGATCGCAATCTTGTTGTTGGCGGCTGGATGCGGCGGATCGCAGGCCGAGCCAACAGCCACGCCAATGCCAGCCGAACCGACCTCACCCACGGAATCGGTTTCAACACGCGAGCTTCCGGCATATTGGCCCACCAAAGGCTGGCGAACCTCCACCCCGGAGGAACAAGGGATGGACTCGGAAATGCTGGGGGACCTGCTGACTGCTATCCAAACGCGGCTATACGACATTGACAGTGTGACAGTCGTACGCAACGGCTACTTAGTGTTCGACGTCACGTTTTTCCCTTTCCAGCCGGATTCGAAGCACCGCCTCTTTTCCGCCACCAAGAGCATCACCGCGGCGCTCGTCGGCATCGCCATTGAACAGGGATACATCGAGAGTGCGCAGGAACCTGTGCTGGACCTGTTTCCGGGGCGGACGGCTGCCACTCTGACAGCGGAGAAGGAGGCGATGACGCTGGAGAATGTCTTGACTATGACGACGGGCTTACAATGCGAAGATTCGGATAAGTTCGGCTTTCGCGGTCGCGACGAGATGCGGCAGAGCCCGGACTGGGTGCAGTTCATGCTCGATCTGCCAATGGCGGAAGAGCCGGGCGCCAGGTTCGAATATTGCAACGGCGCCTCGTTTCTGTTGTCAGCGGTCGTACAAGAAGCCACCGGCACGAACGCTCTTGAGTTTGCTGAGAAACACCTTTTCGCCCCTCTAGGCATCTCTGACGTCGTGTGGCCGTCCAACCCCCAAGGCATAACCTTCGGGGCGGCTGAGCTTCGCATGCGGCCTCACGATATGGCGAAGATCGGGCATCTCTTCCTGAACGAGGGTCTGTGGGATGGGGAACAGGTAGTGTCTTCGGCGTGGGTAACGGCATCAACCCGCAAGCACATCTCTGCCGAGGGGGATGGATACGGATACCAGTGGTGGGTCGATGAATCTGGCATCTACTACGCAAGGGGCGTCGCGGGTCAGTTCATTGTCGTCGTCCCCGAAGAGGACATGGTCGTGGTCTTCACCAGCGACATGATCGCGAACACGCATGGCCCGCGTAACTTGGTGGATGAGTTCATTGTCCCGGCGGCTGAATCACGTACGTCGCTGCCAGCCAATCCTGACGGCGTGGCCAGGCTACAAACTCTGACACAAAATGCGGCGCGGCCCGAAGCCACCCCCGAGCCCGTGCCGCCGCCGCCAGCCATTGCAGAGCAGGTGTTGGGGCAGACGTACATTCTGGAAAAGAACGTGACTGCGTGGGAGTCAATCACCTTGGTCGGGCAGGACGGAGACGAAGTCTTGTTGCGCATGACCATGGACGAGACTGGACCTTCGAGTGAAGTCGAGATCCCGCTCGGGCTGGACGGCGTCCAACGTCTGAGCTAGCACCCGGATGGCATGCCCGTCGCCGGCGAGGGATACTGGGAGGGGCAGAACGTCTTTATCGCGGAGGTCGATGATATCGGCAATCTCGTCACCTGGCGTTTAGAATTGAGGTTCAAAGACGACGCGGTGACCGCGACGTTTTCCGGCAACTTCCCAGATACATTGGTCATTCAGGGAAAGCGTGCGGGGTCCCGGTAGGCCATCTTGGCTCAGCATCGATCGGGAAATACGGATACGACGAAGGAGGCGAAACGACATGGCACATGCATTCAACACTCCAGACTGGCCGGAGCCGTTCGGCATATTCTCAAGCGCCGCTTGGCAACCTGAGGGCAAGGTGTTGCACATATCGGGACACACGGCGCAGGGGGGCGACGGCGCCACCATCGGCGTGGGCGACATGAAAGCGCAAACGCGTCAGGTGCTCGAAAACATCCAAGCTGTCTTGGACGCCGCTGGCGGCAAGATGTCCGACATCGTCAAAGTCATGGTGTTCGTCACTGACCTGTCGCGGCTTATGGACATCCACGAGGTGAGGGCGGAGTTCTTCGAGCGTCCCTACCCGGCGTCGTCACTGGTGCAGGTCAGCGGACTGGTCCGCGACGACTACCTGATCGAGATCGAAGCGGTGGCCGTCATTCCGGCCGACCGAGCCCGCAACTCGCCATAACTCGAACATACAGCATCGGCGCGTGGAGGGTTGCCTGAACTCGGAGGTCGGAGACTTGGGCGAGGGGATTCATCCCAAGCTCGGCACGACTCCAAACGACCCTTGGGCTTGAAGACCGCGTTGGATAGTGATTAGATACATCTCGGATTTCACTTTAGGCGGGAGGAAAACGATGGCCAGAATCAACAAGTGCATCGAGCTCATCGAGCAGGATCAAGCGATATTTTCGGTCGGATCGCCAGAACTAACCTATGAGTCCGGCAAGGAGATGTCGCAGACCTGGGCCGACATGATTCAGTTCGATTTCGAGCACCACCCGTTCGACACGGTCGGGCTCTCGCAGTTCATGAAAGGGCTGCGAGACGGCGGCCCAACTCCCAGCGGGCATCCAACCCCAACCGTCATCACGACCCTGCCTTCCAACTGCATGACCCCCGAAGAAGTGCACTACAACGCCTGGCAAGCAAGGCACGTCTTGGGGACCGGCGTCCACGGCATTTTGCACACCCACACCCGCAGGGCGGACGCGGTCGCCGCATTTGTCGCGGTGTGTAGGTACGTATTCCAGACGATCGGTCGAGACATGGGACTTGCCGAAGGCGTCAGGGGAGGCGGAGGCCAAAGAGACCCGGCCGAAGTCTGGGGGCTCGACCCGGTCGAATACATGTGGAAGGCCGATCCGTGGCCGCTCAATCCGGATGGCGAACTCATGCTCGGCCTCAAGATCGAGGACAGATTCTGCCTTCCGGACGCCGACAACATCGCGGCTGTTCCCGGCCTCTCCTTCGCAGAATGGGGACCCGGAGACATGGGCATGTCATTTGGCGACCCCGAACAACACGACCCGCCGTACACTCCGGAAATGGACAACGCCAGGCACGTAGTTAAGAGCGCGCTCGACAAGGCCGGCCTCGCTTTCCTATGCAGTTGGCAGGACCCGAACATGACTGTTGAGGAGCGAGCCCGCCACGCCCTGTTCGAGGAAGGCGCCAGGATTCTCCATGTTCCCGATGCGGACGTGGCCGATGTTCTGCGAAAAGAGATGGGCCGGACCATGCCCTGGTAGGTTGTCTCAGTCAGAACGCGAACCGTCGCGGAGGCGTCCGTCGCGAAGCTCTCATCGTGGATCGGCGCTTCGGTCATGTGGGCGGCCGCGGCGCCAGAACTAGCTTGCGATGATCGGCGTTAACCCCGTCGTTCGTGGTGAGCTTGTCGAACCACCGGCAGCAGGCCCTTCGACAGGCGTCCAAGTAACGGCTCGTGTTTCAGGGAATGTGAACGAAGGAATTCGCCCTGTTTCGAATCAGAGAATTACCGGATCCCGGCCAGTCAGCGATTATCGAGTATGGATGGAATTGTAGGACAAATCGTAGGGGAGGGTTTCAAACCCTCCCGGCGTTTCGCATGGATAATCGGCACGAAAATGGCAGTGAGCACGTTGTACCCGCGTACCCACTGACCAGTGCCTCGGAACCGGGCGGGAGAGTTTGAAACCCTCCCCTACGGACTCCCGTGTGACCGCTCTTGATTCAGACAAGGCGCGGCGGCGCCGTTGCTGCCAGATGCATTGTCCGCCGCGCGGGTATAAGGTTCCTCAGGGCGAACGGATTATCCTATCGGCAATTTCCGACGCTAGGCACGAGGCCGTTGCTCTCCACGTTCGAGGTTCCCGGTCAGTGGAGAGGGCACACGAAGATGGCGGCTTGCTGATACCAGTCGGTCTCCGCCGCAGAGTCGCTGGCAGCGCCGGATGACGCGATGAGCGGCTCGTGCGTCGACGCATACGCCGGGCTCGTTTCGGACAGGGCGTCTTCGGATATTGCGTAGGCGGCGGTGAAGAAGATCGCAATCAGGATCACTGCCAGCGAGATCGGGAAGACGATGGGGAGCTCTCTCATCGCGGATCGGCGCTGGCTTAGGTTTTGACGGTGAGGAAGTCGTCGAGGTGTTTGCGCAGGAGAACGCGGCCTCGATGGGGCCGGGATTTCAGCGAAGCGACCGATATTTCGAGCACATCGGATGCTTCTGCATTGGACAGCTCCTCGACGTCTCTTAGCACGACCGCGGCTTTCAGATCGTCGGGCAGCATGGAGATGCCGTCCATCAGCTTCTGGCCGAGCTCGGAGTTCGACGCGAACCGGTCCGGAAGGTCGGTCCAGTCCGCCAGGTCCACGTCCTCGAGTCCCGTGCGGGTGAGCGTGCGTGCTTTCTTCTCTTTGCGAAGCTTCATCAGGGCGGCGTTGACGGTGATTCGGTACAGCCACGTGGTGGCGCGGGATTCGCCTCTGAACCGCTCGAACGCCCTGTAGGCCGACAAGAACGCATCCTGCGCCACATCCTCGGCGTCTTCGGGCTTGCCCATCATTCGGAAGGCCACGTTGTAGACGAAGTCGGAATACTGCTCGACGATTTCGTCGAACGTTGCTGGAGCGTTTTCGATATTGCTGTTGTCGTCTGTCATATGAAACGTCGGCGCCGAAATGCCCTGGTGTCTTCGGCCTGGAATCCCATCCTGTGTCCGCGGTCTAGGGGGTGAACCCCTTCGCCCGATGGTTGCATCCAATTGCAACCAAGGCAATTGAAAAGCGAAACCCCGGTTGACCGAGCGCTGATCATAACGTACATTATCGTATGATCCAGCCTATGGCTAGTAAAGGGACTAACGGAACGTGCAACGATTCTTAGGTATATTCAAGCGCGGAAGCGCTGAACCAGACTGCGAAGAGATCCAGAACTTGTCGTCGGACTTCCTGGACGACGACTTGGACGGGCGCACTCGCCAACAAGTGATCGCTCACACGGAGTGGTGCGGCCCCTGTTCGTCGTTCATCAATACCCTGCGAGCCACGATCGGCCTGCTGCGTTCCACTCCCAAACAACGAGCCCCTTCCGGGTTTGAACAGCGATTGCGCGACCAGATCGAAAAAGAGCGGTCCGCCTGATCTGACGGGCGTCAATCGCTTCGTCTATTTAACCTGCTTCCCTCCTGGACACTAGTCGGTCAGATGCAGTTATTGTTTCGACTTCCGTGATCTCGTCGTGTGCATGCTCCCGCACGAATTATCGCCGGAGCGGCCTCGAGCGTGTGTTGTTGTCCAGTGAAAATGTCAGGGTAACTGTTCAATGA
>CAZPQQ010000064.1:0-18533 GCA_964588665.1 uncultured Dehalococcoidia bacterium
TGGGCGACAGGATGACCATCATGGTGGATGCTAACCAGGCCGAATCCAACGGTACTTGGCAGCCTGGAATACAGTGGGACTTCCGCCGAGCAGCGGACACCAGCCTGGCACTGCAAGACCTGGGCTGCTACTGGTTGGAGGAACCTTTGCCCGGTTTCGACTTCGACAGGTTGGCCGAGCTCAGGGGATCCGTGCGGATGCCAATCGCCGGAGGTGAGGGACTGCCCGGCCTGCATGACTTTTTCAGGGCGTGTCAACAAGACGTTTATGACATCCTGCAGCCAGAAGTCCTGGTGTTGCGCGGCGCTACAGCCATGCGTAAGGTCGGAACGTTGGCCGAGCTCTACGGAAAGCAGATCGTACCCCACAACGGCGGAGGAAACCTTGGTGTGATAGCGCACCTTCACCTGGTCGCCTCATGGCATCATTCGCCATTCCTGGAAATCCTCCACGATCCGCCGATTGGCGACTACAGGCACGGCTTTTCCATCATGGAAAACTACCCTGTCGTGGGAGGTGATGGCTTCATCGAGTTGCCGCAGGGACCGGGGCTTGGTGTCGAGATCGGCCGTGACCTTATCGCAGACTAGCGGTATTTACAGCAAATCCACCGTTGGAGGTTCTTTGCTGGTTTGAGCGGCGCCCGGCGTCCCTTCGACCGGCTCAGAGCCTGCCCTAAGATTTCCGAAGGGGCGAACGGAGTCGTAGGGCGCGCCCGGCGGGTCCAGGTTCTCCATCAAGGTGCAAGTTCTTTTTGACCGTTCGTGGTGAGCCCGTCGAACCACATCCCGGCGCCCACTCGCGACGCGATTGACGCTAGATTCTTGTGCACAGCACACCTAGCGCTCTCCCGCCCAACCGCGGACGATGGCATCGCTCATTTTCGCTACTCGGGCCATCTGTTTGACGTCGTGGACTCTCACGATGTCCGCGCCGTTGGCGATGGACAGGGCGACGGTCGCGGCAGTGCCCTCGATGCGGTCGTCGACGGGCAGGTCGAGTACGTAGCCTATGGTCGACTTGCGCGACATCCCGATCAGGAACGGCTGGCCCAGCGCTCGAAACTCGTCCAGTCGACGAAGGATTTCGAGATTGTGTTGCGCGGTCTTGCCGAACCCGATCCCCGGGTCGAGGATGATGTTCTCGCGAGCGACGCCAGCGGCCAGGGCGGCTTCGGTGATGCGCCGTAGCTCGGCGACAACGTCGAGCACGACATCCGTGTAGCGTGTGTGGTCCTGGTTATGCATCAGCACCACGGGCACGCCGGATTCCGCCGCGACGCGGGCCATGTCCGGATCGCGCCGAAATCCCCAGATGTCGTTGATGACGCTGGCCCCTGCTTCGAGCGCCATCTCGGCGACGCGGGCTTTCTGGGTATCGATGCTGATCGGGACGTCGACAGCCCGGGCCAGTGCTCGGATAACGGGCAGGACTCGAGCCAACTCTTCTTCCGCCGGAACTGGCGCCGCATCGGCATACACCGCCGGTGGCCGGGTGGACTCGCCGCCAACGTCCACGATATCGGCGCCGTGCTCCTGCATTCGCAGGGCCTGATCGACCGCAGCCTCGACATCGGACCCAATTCCGTCGCCAGAGAACGAGTCGGGCGTGACGTTGATCACTCCCATGACGAAGGTTCTGGCACCCCATTCGAAGACGTTTCGGCCGATTGTCGTGGCCGGAACGTCCCGGCGTTTTGGCTCCATTCTGCTCCCTTGCTCCGATAGCGGAATGACTGTACACTTTGACTTGAATTATCCCACCTCAAGGCAGCCGATACAAAGATGGTCCTCAGACGTAAGGTCGAAACCAAACGCGAAGAACTGGCCCGCAAACGTGAAACCTCCCTCCTGGGCGGCGGTCAACGCAGGATTGACGCCCAACATAAAAGGGGCAAGCTCACGGCCAGGGAGCGCATCGACCTCTTGCTCGATGAAAACACCTTCGAAGAGCTCGACAGCTTCGTTCTCCACCGCTCTGTTGAGTTCGGCCTGGAGAAACAGAAGTTCCTCGGCGATGCGGCGGTGACCGGGCACGGCAAGATCAACGGCAGGACCGCGTTCGTATACGCTCAAGACTTCACGGTTTTGGGGGGCTCCTTGTCCGAGGCCGCCGCCCAGAAGATATGCAAGGTGCAGGACCTGGCCATGGCCGCTGGCGCGCCTGTGATCGGCCTGATCGACTCAGGCGGAGCGCGCATACAGGAAGGCATCGACAGCCTGGCGGGATACAGCTCGATATTCCACCGAAACGTCTGGGCGTCCGGTGTGGTGCCGCAGATTTCGGTTATCCTCGGCCCAGCGGCTGGCGGCGCGACCTACTCCCCTGCCCTGACCGACTTCATCTTCATGGTCCGAGGCGTCGGACAGATGTACATCACCGGCCCGGATGTAATCAGGGCGGTCACCGGCGAGGACGTCACCCACGAAGCGCTCGGGGGAGCTGAACCGCACTCAACGCTCAGCGGTGTTTCGCACTTCACGTTCGACAACGAGCAACAGTGCATCGAACAGGTCCGCCGTCTCTTGGCGTTCCTGCCCCTCAACAACATGGAGGACCCTCCCCGACAGACGCCGACGGACGATCCGAACCGCATGGACGAGGAGTTGGCGGACGTCGTTCCGGAGAACCCAAACCAACCCTACGACATGATGAACGTCATCTCTCGGGTCGTCGACAACGGCGATTTCATGCAGGTGCACGAGCGGTACGCCCGCAACATCATCGTGGGCTTCGGCCGATTCGACGGCAGGGTCGCCGGCGTCGTCGCGCAGCAGCCCGAATACCTAGCTGGGGTCCTGGACATCAACTCGTCGGTCAAGGCCGCTCGATTCGTGAGGTTCTGCGACGCCTTCAACATCCCCGTGGTGACCTTCATCGACACCGCCGGCTTCATGCCGGGCACTGCGCAGGAGCACGGCGGGATCATCCGCAACGGCGCCAAGCTGATCTTCGCCTACGCCGAGGCGACGGTGCCGAAGATCAGCATCCTAACGCGCAAGGCTTTCGGCGGCGCCTACATCGTCATGAGCAGCAAGAACCTGACCAGCGACGTGAACTTCGCCTGGCCGACGGGCATCATAGCCGTCATGGGCGCGGACGGCGCGGTCAACATCATTCACCGCGGCGAGATCGGGGCGGCCGACGACCCGGATGAGGAACGAGCGCGGCTGATCAGCGAATACGAAGAGCAGCTCATGAACCCGTACATCGCGGCGGGCCGAGGGATGATCGACGACGTCATCGACCCAGTGCACACGCGGCCCAAGATCATTCGCGCCCTGCAGATGTTGGAGAACAAACGCGAGTCGCTGCCGCCCAAAAAGCATGGAAGCGTGCCTTTGTGAGGGTCATCGCCCAAGGCGGCGACTCTGGTACGGACCCGGCTGTCATGACAGCCGTGATCGCGGCCATCGAGGCGTTCATGGAGCAGGAAGCCGTTCAAACAACGTCGCGCCGCATCAACGGACTTGGCGCTTGGCGAACGGCCATGTGGTCCGCTCAACCACAGCCCACATTCGGCGCCGCCAGATCGTGGCGCGGCATCAGTTAACACTCCGAATTCGAATGCGGATCAAATGACAGCCAATCCAATAAAGATCACCGACACGACCTTTCGGGACGCCCATCAGAGCCTGATGGCCACCCGGCTGCGCATCGAGGACATGGAGCCTCTGGCCGCCAAGATCGACGCGGTCGGTTTCCACTCGGCGGAGGTATGGGGCGGCGCGACGTTCGATTCCACCACTCGATTCCTCGCCGAGGACCCATGGGATCGTCTTCGCACGTTCAAGCGATTGATGCCGAACACGCCTCTGATGATGTTGCTCAGAGGCCAGTCGCTGGTCGGTTACAGGACGTACGCCGACGATGTAGTGGACTGTTTCGTCGAACGCTCCGCGGAGAACGGCATCGACATCTTCCGGGTTTTCGACGCCCTCAACTACGAGCCGAATCTGGAGCGGGCCGCCGCCGCCGTCAAACGCAGCGGGAAGCACCTTCAGATGGCGATCTGCTACTCGCTGACGGCAGAAGGCAGGCTCGGTGGGCCGATCTACAATCTGGACTACTACGTTGATCGCGCGAAACGGTTCCTCGACCTCGGCGCCGACAGCATCTGCCTCAAAGACATGGGCGGGCTTATGGCCCCCTACGACGCCCACGAGTTGATAACCGCTCTCAAAGAATTTCTGGACGTGCCGATTCAACTTCACACCCACTACACTAGCGGAATGGCATCGATGACGGCTCTGAAAGCCATCGAGGCGGGCATCGACGTCATCGACACGTGCCTCTCGCCGCTGGCGCTCAGGACATCCCAACCGGCAATCGAGCCGTTGGTCGTGACGCTGTCCGACACCGAACGCGACACGGGACTCGACCTGGCCTCGTTGCTGGAGATCAGCGACGAACTGGAGACGATTCTGCCCAGGTACCGGGAGCAGCTTCAGACGCCCAAGGCCGCTGTTATCGACGCCAACGTGCTCTCGCACCAGATTCCGGGCGGCATGGCCTCCAATCTGGTGTCGCAGCTACGAGAAGCCGGCGCATTGGACCGGCTGAACGACGTCTTGACCGAGATACCGCGCACGCGGGCCGAGCTCGGTTTTCCGCCGCTGGTGACCCCAATGAGTCAGATGGTCGGATCACAGTCGGTGAGCAACGTCCTGTTCGGTCGCTACTCGATGCTGTCCGAACCGGTGAAAGACTACATTCGCGGCAATTACGGAGAAGCCCCGTCGGAGATCGACGAGGCGTTGCGAAACAAAGTCGCGGAAGAGGACGGCGGGTCCGTCAACATGGCCCCGGCCCGTCCGGCGGACGCACTGACGCCCGAAATGGGCGAGGCGCGAGATGCCGTCGCCGAGATATCAG
Source organism: uncultured Dehalococcoidia bacterium (assembly GCA_964588665.1). Taxonomy (GTDB): domain Bacteria; phylum Chloroflexota; class Dehalococcoidia; order Lucifugimonadales; family UBA1123; genus UBA2160. Next base: position 4,876 of record CAZPQQ010000064.1, read on the forward strand.
AGGACATCGACGACGTCCTGATCTACGCACTGTATCCGCAGACGGGATTGCGCTTCCTGAAGATCAAGCACGGTTTGGAGCCGGTCCCCGACGAAATGAAATCCAAGACCCTGGAGCAGGTGGAGCAAGAGGCCGCAGCTTCGACCCAATCGTCGTCCGGCGCTGCCGCTGACGCGCCGCCTCCCTCAGCGCGAGCGAGGCGATTCAACGTCTACGTCGGCGAGCAGTTCTTCGAGGTGGACGTCGATCCTGTCGGAGTCGCTGCATCCGGACAGGCAGCCGGTGCCCCGGTCGTCGCTCCCAGCACACCTGTGGCACCGGCCGCGAGCGCAGCACCCGCTGCGGTTGACGGCGAGACCTCGCTGCTGGCTCCGATGCCCGGCATCATCGTCAAGTACTCGGTTGAGGTCGGACAGCAGGTCGCAGCCGGCGAACCCGTCGTGGTGCTAGAAGCAATGAAGATGCAAAACGTCCTCCCCGCCCCTGTTGGCGGGACGGTCAAAGCGCTGGGCGTATCGCCCGGTGACCAGGTCGTCAAAGACGATGTCCTGGCAACAATCTCGTCGTAGGTAGACGCCTCTGAATTGAGGCAGTGTCGAAAGGAGCAAACCTTGGTAGATGAACAGGCGATTGGCGCTGCAAAAGAGCATTTTGGCGTCGTGGTTCGAGAACAGCTCGAGCGCGTGGAACGGTTGAAGAACGAGCCCGACTGGGTTGACTACTCGTCGCTCTCCCCCATCATCATCGGGATGTTGGGCGGCGACGGCATCGGCCCCATGATCAGCAACGAGACGCAGAAGGTGCTCGAATATCTCCTGCGAGACGACGTCGCAGCCGGGAAGATCGACTTTCGGGTCCTCGACGGCCTCACGATCGAGAATCGCGCCGAAAAGATGCAGTCGATTCCGGACGACGTGCTCGTGGAGATCAAGAAGTGCCACGTCACTCTCAAGGGACCGACGCACACCCCGGAGCAAGGCGACGGATGGCCCAACATCGAAAGCGCCAACGTGAGGATGCGCAAAGAGCTGGACCTATTCGCCAACGTGCGCCCCGTCAGGATTCCGGCTGAGGGCATCGACTGGACGTTCTTCCGAGAGAACACGGAAGACCTCTACGCGGTCGGCAGCCAGGGACTCAACGTAACCGAAGATCTGGCGGTGGACTTCCGAGTCATCACCAGCCAGGGTTCGCGGCGCATCATCGACGCCGCGTTCGCTCACGCGAAGCGCGCGGGCAAGTCGAAGGTGACGATCGTAACCAAAGCCAACGTGGTCAAGACGACCGACGGCAAGTTCCTGGACATCGCCCGTGAAGTCTCCGAAAACTATCCGGGCATCGACTGGGACGGCTGGTACATCGACATCATGACCGCCAAGCTGTTGGACAAGAAACGCCGCAACGAGTTCGAGGTGCTGGCGCTGCCAAACCTCTACGGCGACATCCTTACCGACGAGGCGGCCGAGCTCCAGGGCGGAGTCGGAACTGCGGGCAGCGCCAACATCGGCAAGGTGTATGCCATGTTCGAGGCGATCCACGGCAGCGCCCCAAGGATGGTTCAAGAGAATCGTGACCAGTTCGCCGACCCAAGCTCTTTGCTGCGCGCAGGCGCCATGATGCTGGAGCATATCGGATACGAAGATCTTGGCAAGAGGCTGCACAAGGCCATCGACATCTGCGGCCAGTACGAGCGCAAGGTCGTCACAACAGGACGCAACACCGGCGCGACCGGCGAAGAGTTCGGACAGTACATCATGGACACCGTTGTCGACCCCAAGATCGAAGAGCGGTGGCAGGAGTACGTCGACACCATCGGATAGCAGGACAATGACCTCCAGTCAGTCATCGCTAGCCAACATATTCGAGCCATGATGCATAACTGGCCCGCGACACAAACGCGGGCCAGCTTTGCGTAAACCACAAACGAGCGAGGTGGCACAACCATGAGGAACAAAGTTACAGTTGTCGGCGCAGGAAACGTGGGCGCCACCGCGGCGCAGCGGATATTCGACCGCGGCTACGCGGACGTGGTCCTGGTGGACATCGTCGAGGGCCTGCCCCAGGGCAAAGCGCTGGACATGCAGGAGTCCGGACCGGTAGTCGCATCCGACGCCAAGGTAATCGGCACGAACGGGTACGAAGAGACAGCCAATTCAGACGTCGTCGTCATCACATCGGGCATCGCCCGCCGTCCGGGCATGAGCCGCGACGACTTGCTGCTGACGAACATGAAGATAATCTCCAGCGTCGTCCAGGAGGTGGCCCCTCTGTCTCCGGACGGCATACTGCTGATCGTCACCAACCCGCTGGACGCAATGGCGCAGCAAGCGTTCAAAGTCAGTGGCTTTCCGAAGAACCGTGTGGTCGGCATGGCCGGCATCCTGGACACAGCCCGGTTCCGGACCTTCCTCGCCGAGGAGCTCAACGTTTCGGTCGAGTCCATCGAAGCATACGTCTTAGGCGGACATGGCGACACGATGGTGCCCGTCGTCGGAAGCACGACCGTGGGCGGCACGCCAATCTCGAAGCTGCTTTCGGCTGAGCGGCTGGACTCCATCGTCAAACGGACCCAAGACGGCGGAGCGGAGATCGTCAACCTGCTCAAGACCGGCAGCGCCTACTACGCGCCGTCGGCCGCGATCGCGCAGATGGTCGAAGCCATCCTTCTCGACAAGAAGCAGATCCTCCCCTGCACCGCCTACCTGGAGGGCGAGTACGGAGTCGACGGCCTATTCGTCGGCGTGCCGATCAAACTCGGCGCGGGCGGCGTCGAAGAAGTGATCGAGTTCGATCTGAACGCGTCTGAAGCGGAAGCGCTCAAGAGCTCCGCCGCTTCGGTGCAGGAGCTGGTCGACGTCATGGCGAACGCTGAGTAAACGTCTGCCATCGAATGGAAAGAGCCCCCTTGAGTGGGGGCTCTTTATTTCAATCCAGTATCCGCACACGGGCGAACAACAATCAGACTGAATCGACCTCTCCTAAAGGGGAACCGATTTGACGGACAATATCGAAACAGGGACGCGACTGCCCGATCCGCCGGGATTTCCGGTGGAGTGGGATTCACCGGACGAGCCTCTTCGGCTCTGGGAATGGGACAACGTGCACAGCCCGCTTCCGGCAACACCGATGAGAACCTCCGCCACGGCTCGCATCATGGCAGATGGTCCGGCCCGCGCATCACGAGATCTGAAACGAACTGGACGGTCGCTGAGCAAACGGATCAACGGTTACTCGTACTCAGCAGGCGTGCCCGATGAGACATCCGAATATGATCGCGAACAACAGCGGGTGGCGCTGAACGACGCAATCGCGAACACGAAACGCCGATGGGACCGCGAGTTCTTGCCGAAGCTGGAGGCGGACCTGGCCTACATGAGCGGCGTCGATCTGAAGGGCGCCACGTTTAAAGAACTCCTGTCATGGCTGAACGAGTTCGTGGAGTTGAGCGGATATCACTGATACGTCCATTTTCTGGTCGTGGCACCCCTTCACGAGGCAGTCAACAAACTGGTCGAGCTCTACCATGAAGCGTTCGGCGACGGATCTGAAACCGACGCCTACACGCTTATCCAGGGATTGCCCAACAAGAACATTGAAACCAACCGCGAGTTGGAAGTATTGGCAGGCGAGGCTCGCGACAATTCATTCGTGAGCCGCATTTTCGCCGATGTCGTCGGCGCCGACGAGATACTGAGCCAACTTAGGAGCGCCAAAGAGGCCAAATCGTTCGTGGCCGACCTGGATGAGTACTTGCGAGTGTATGGCTTGAAGCCGACCGGCTTCGATTATCTGTTCCCGACGTGGATCGAAGACCCGACGTTTGTGATCTTGAACATCAAGAGTTACCTTCAGGGATCGTTCCCTGACGTCATGGCGTCAAGCGCCGGCAAAGCGGCTCAGGCCAACGTGGCCATGGCGAAAGCCCTCGACCAGATCAGCGACGAAGACCTCAAAGCCCGGTTCACGCTTGCGTTGGGCCATGCGAGGGATTTGTGGCCGCTCAAAGAAGACCACGCCTTCTACATAGATCAGGGTTCGACGGCGTGCGTGCGGCGATTGATCGCGGAAGTGGGGCGCCGATTGATGGACAACGAGATACTGCAGACAGCGACCGATGTGTTCTACGTCGACTGGGAGGAGATGGTCGATGCTCTCAAAGACCGCCCCCGACGCGACTTGATGCAACAGGTGCGGGATCGCAAAGAACTCCGCCAGCGACAGCTCCGCATGAATCCGCCGCCGAAACTGGGCACGTTGCCGTCGATATCAGAGACCGACCGGACACACGACCCGGCCCGCACGTCTGAACCGGACCCGACGGTGAAGGTGTTGCGAGGAGTAGGCTGCTCGCCCGGATCGGCCACCGGGCCCGCCAGAGTCGTGAAGTCTCCGGACGAATTCGCCAAGATCAAGCCCGGCGACGTGCTGGTGTGCACATCGACCAACCCGACGTGGACTCCGCTGTTCGGCACGGTCGCCGCAATCGTGACCGATTCAGGCGGCGTGCTCTCTCACACCGCGATCGTCGCCAGGGAGTACGGTCTGCCAGCCGTCGTGGGCACCATCTACGGCACTCACCTCGTCACCGACGGGCAGCTCATCACCGTCGACGGCGACGCTGGGACCGTGTTCCTGGCGTAAAGGCGATCGAGTGCCTAGTGTCGGAAATTGCCGTTAGAATAATCCGTTCGCCCCTTCGGAAATCTCAGGGCAGGCTCTGAGATTTCCGAAGAGCCTGCGACCGATGGTTCGACAAGTTCACCACGAACGAAATTGTTAACGCCGATTATCGCAAGCAAGCATTAGTCCGCGGTGACTGCGCTCGTCGTCGGCTCCTCTGCCTCAACGCGTACGTCGGGAAGCCAGCTCAAGACGCTGGGCAGGTACCAGTTCCAGTCTCCCAGCAGCCGCATGCTCGCAGGGACCAGGATCGAGCGGATGATCGTGGCGTCCAGGAAGACTGCTACGCCGAGCCCGAATCCGACCTGCTGGCACATCACCATGTCCCCCATGGCGAAACCGCCGAACACCGCGACCATGATCAACGCCGCCCCAGTGATTATCTTGCCCGTGGACCGCAGCCCGTACGCCACCGACCCGGCGTTGTCCTGTGTCTGGTCGTACCGCTCACGGATTCGGCTCAACAGGAAGACGTGGTAGTCCATCGACAGTCCGAACAGGACCGAGAACAGAAACAGCGGAATCCAGGCGTCTATCACGTCGGACTGGTAGAAGCCCAGGAAATCGGCGGCGACCCCTTTCTGGAACACCAGCACCAGCAACCCGTAAGCAGCCCCGACCGACAGCAGGTTCATCAGGATTGCCTTGATCGGGATCACTATGGACCTGAACACCACGGTCAACATAATGAAACTCAGTCCCAGGACGATACCGAACACGATGGGCGTGAACCTGTCGGTGATGTCGCAGAAATCGACGTTGAACGCGGGCGCCCCAGTGGCGTAGACTCGGGCATCGACACCCGTGAATGCAGCGGGAACGTAGGTGTCTCGCACATTCCTCACCGCTGTGGTTGCGTCATCGCTCGCCGACTCGCCGGTTACCGGGACCGAGATGAGGGCCAAGTCACCGGCCACATTCGCTTGGTACGCGGGCTCGTCCATGAACAACGGGTCGGCCGCCAACGCAGCGTTCAGGGACTCGATTGCGCTCTGAACCGCGGATGAGTTGGCGTCGCCGTCCACCACGATCTCGAGAGGCGACACGACGCCGAAGGAGAACTCTTCGTCCAAGATCAGGAAGGCTTCTTTCGTCGCAAGATCGTCGGGCATGGACGATATCCCGTTGAAGCCCGTCTCGAGCTGGAACACGGGTATGGCCGCGGCCCCGAGCAGCCCGACGGAGAGCACGAGGCTCACGATGGGATGCGCCATCACCAGTGCGGTGATCCAGTTCCAGAAGCCGCCCTGGGTCTCTTCATTTTGCGACTCCATCAGATTCCGACCAAAATACGGCACGCGCCACGAGTTCACACGGTCGCCCATCAGCCCCAGAGCCGCCGGAAGCAGCGTCAGTGAGGCGGGGACGGACATTATGACGACGAGGATCGCGCCAGTCGCCAGGCTCTGAAAGATGTTCGTAGGTATGATCAGCATGCCGATCAGCGCGAGGACCACGGTCATGCCGCTGAAGAACACCGCCCTGCTGGCGGTCGCTCTGGATCGGGAGATCGCCGCCATTTTCTCGTGTCCCCGAGCTCGCTCCTCGCGGTATCTGTAGACGATGAAAAGCGTGTAGTCGATGCCGACCGCCAGCCCTATCATGAAGATCATGTTTACGACGAAGAAAGAGAGTTGGAATAGCTGGCCGATCAGGGCCGAGAGCGCTATCGCTATGACAATCGCGATCAGCGCGGCGAATATCGGCGTCACCGCGGCCACCACGGCGCCGAACACTATCAGCAGGATCACGAGGGCAATCGGTATGCCGAAAACCTCGACGTTGAACATGTCCTTCTCAGCGATTTCGTTGGACTCGAACGAGATCGAAGCCTCGCCCGCGATCAGGACCTGGAAGCCTTCCTCGCCGTCGGCTTCGTGTACGAGCTCCATGATCTGCTCGGCATTGGTCACGGCTTCGTCGAACGTGCCAGCCAGGACGAACGGCATGATGGTGGTGTGGCGGTCAGCCGAGACCATCGACGGATCCTGCGTGAGGTAGTAGTTCACGCCGCCCTGGATGACGTCGGCGCCGAGCCCCCGATTGTGCCGAACACCTCGTCAACCTTGGCCATGAACTCGGGATGGTCCACGGTCAGCGTGTCGGACCGCACCACGACGACCTCGTTGACCAGTCTCGGACCTCGCAGTCGCTCTTCGAGGAGGTCGTCGCCCTTTTTGGAGTCGGGCATGTTCGTGTACGAAAACTCGGTGGTAAGAGCGTCGCCGAGCAACGTTGCGTTCACGACCACCGCCGCGACCAGCAGCACCACCCAGAGCACGATCGTCCTCCAAGGATGATTTGCGCTCATGTTCGCCAACGCCTGTGTCGAGAGGTTCATACTCTTCCCCTTAATCCAATGGCTCAATGCTCAACGTCTTGCCGTCATAATCGTCTGTTGAACCGGTAATTCCTTTGCTTCGGTGTCAGGCGCCAAAATCGCCGGGCTAGCCTGTTCGCGGCTCTGCGCAGGCGGCTGGGTGAACAACGCACCCGCCGTCACTTGCTTCATGGCGGCAACATAACGGCTCACGTCCGTGTCCGGGTCCATGCTTTGTTGCAGCACCAAACCGTCGCGCAAGGCCATCAAGACCCTAGCCACGTACTCCGCGTCTGCCGAGTCTGAGACGTCGCCGTTGCGTTGCCCTCGCTCGACGATCGACTGCAAGCCCGCCAACACCTGGCTTCTCGGACCCATCGCGGTTTGCAGCACTTCGGGATTTCGAAGCGTCTCAGACCAGAGTTGGACTTCGAGTCTGCTCGCGGGTTGCGCCTCGGATGAAGCGATGCCCATGATGAAGACTTCCGCCAGTTTTTCGATGGCCTCGCGAGCCGTGCCCAGCAATTGAGCGCCGTCGAAGACCGCTCCGATTTCGGTCTGACCGTGCGTGCAGCACTCGGCGATCATAGAGTCCTTGCTGTCGAAGTAGTTGTAGATGGCGCCGGCGCTGAGGTTCGCCTCTTCGCAGATGTCGTTGATCGTGGTCTGGTGGAAGCCGTTGCGGGAGAAGCAAGCAAGAGCCGCATCGAGAATTTGGCGACGCCGCGCCTCGATGTGTTCCTCGGTGACTTTCGGCATGCAGTGCTCCTGTCGGGTCCAAAACGAATACTCGTTCTCAAAAGTGAATGATCGCTTTACATCATGCACCAGTGAGTTGTGTCAAGCATGATGTCGCCTTCGGCGCAGATGGTCGCGCAGCGAGTTCCAACGGGGGACGCGTCGCGATTAGGACGGCGCCCGAACGGCGGCGTGAGGGGCATGCAAGGCGTCCGTGGGTTGGTCATGTTCGGTATCGAGGCCACTGGACCACGGCTATCTCGACCGCCGGTAGTCGCCTCGTCGCTCCCCTCCTCAACGCGCGCGCAAACCGGTTGGGTTGCCGCGCTACTTGATTTCCTGCGGGGCCCCAGATTCTTCGCCTGCGGGCTCAGAATGACATATGGGCCGCGCGTCCGCCCGCTTCGTCGATCGCTGTCAAATGGATCGGGGTGACAGTGGGCTGGCGAGGCAGTTCGTTGGACGCATCTGCCCAAGGAGTGCGGAGACGTCAGGACGGAGGGACATGAGGCGCAACCTGTACGCAATCGGCCCCCGTCGTGACGACGGGGGCCGATGATTGGCACGTGAACTAAAGGCGACGGACTAGGCTGAGACCGCGACCTCTGTTAGGAAGTTCTTGGTCGATACGATGTGCTTGTTCAAGCGCATCGCCCTGGGGTCGATCCCCATGGCGAGGCCGATGAGCTGGGGCAGGTGGAGGATCGGCATGTCGATGGCGATCGGGCTGTTGCCGGACGCCGCCGACGGTTGGAAGCCGTCCAGGTTCAGATGGCACAGCGGGCACGGCGTCACCATCGCGTCAGCGCCGCGTCCCTTGGCGTCGAGGGTGTGAGTCGCGACCATCTTGAGAGCGTTCGGGTTGTTGATCGTGGTTATCGGGAATCCGCAGCAAAGCGTCTTGCCAGGGAAGTCGACGACTTCGGCGCCCACCGCTTCGATGAGCGTCTCGAGGGAGTCTTCCCGTTCGGGGTGGTCGTCGAAGCCAAGGGCAGTTGTCGGCCGCACGAGGTAGCATCCATAGAACGGCGCCATCTTCAGGTTCGACAGAGGTTGTGTGACCAGCGACTTTAGTTTGTCGATCCCCACATCTTCCAGGATCGCCCATAGGAGATGCTTCGGCTCCGACGTTCCGCTGTACGAAAGCCCTTCTTCGTCCAGGTCTTCGTTGATCGACGCACGATATTCGTCGTCTTGCAGCCGCACATTGGCTTGGGACATGACGCCTTGGCAAGTGCTGCACAGCGTCAGGATCGGCAGACCCGCGCGCTCCGCCATGGCGAAGGTCCGGGCGTTCAGCGTGTCGGCGAGCCGCAGGTTCTTCTCTTGGAGAACTCCCGCGCCGGTGCAGGAAGCGCCTTCCAGCGCCGAGAGGTCAAGCTGGATTTCCAATCGCCGACAGACTTCTAATGTTGCGACGTACAGTTCGGGTGTCGCGCCCCGTGCGACGCATCCGGCGTACAGTGCATATCTCATCGCTTGTTCTCTACCTTCTTGAAGATGCGGCGCACGTTTTCGACGCCCGGGATGGCTTTGTGCATCAGCGGAGGTCGCTTCCCGGCGAGTTGTGCTCGGATGCCGATCGGCACCAGTTTGATCATTTCACGAACGTTGAATAGGCCATGGCTCTTGATCGTGAGTTTGGTCTCGTCGAGCCTACCGCTGTGCTCGATGATGTCGGAGAACGCGGTGGCGTGCCGTGCGCCGGTGGTGTTCGTGAATCCGGCCTCCATGGCCTGATCTCTGAGCGCCATGATGCGACTCATCGGGTCGACGCTCTTCGGGCAAGCCTGGACGCACTGCATGCAGCGCGTGCAGTCCCACATGCCGCCGGGCTCGTTCAGCGCCGTCAATCGCTGAGTGTTGGCATCGTCTCTCGGGTCGGCTACGAAACGGTAGGCTTTAGCGAGTGCAGCGGGACCCAGGAAGCTGGGATCCACGGCCATCACGGTGCAATCAGAAACACATGCGCCGCTCATGATGCAGGACACGACGCCCGCAAGGTGCACCATATCCTCGTCGGGCGCGACGTACTCGCCTTGGGGCGCCGGTCCCTCTGGTTTGATCCAGGGATCGACAGCCCGCACCTTGTCCCAGAAGGTCCCGAAATCAACAACTAGGTCCTTGATGACCTGCATGTTTCCGGCGGGCTCCACGACGATAGGTCCGCCGTTTTTCGGCATCGCGTCGGTCAGCTTCGTGTTGCACGCCAAGCCCGCCTGTCCGTTGACCCGCACCGCGCAAGAGCCGCAGATCGCACTGCGACACGAGCACCTGAGCGCCAACGTTCCGTCGATGTCTTCGCGAATGTGGATCAGTCCATCCAACAGAGTGGAGGCTTCGGTCATCTCCAGATCGTATTCCTGGAGCTTGGCTACAGGCCTTTCGCTGTCGGGATCGAAGCGCCTAACGCTGATCTTGACTTCCATTCGTACCGTCCTTGTTGTCTATCACGTATTCGCCGAACATTTAAGAGCCTTCGGCGACCCTACGACAGGCTCAGAGCCTGCCCTGAGATTTCCGAAGGGGCGAACGGAGCGGAGAGTTTCACCGTTCGCGGTGAGCGGCGGATTCTTCCGTTCGCGGTGAGCTTGTCGAACCACCGGTCCGACTAAGCGAGGTCCGCGGTTGGTGCATCACGCCAGCGAGACGCGACACTAGTAGCTGCGAACCTCAGGCTGCCAATCGGTGATGACCACGGGCAGGTAGTCTACCTGCGGGCCATCGTCCGTCTTCTTCACTAGGATGTGCTTCAGCCAGTTCTCGTCATCCCTATCGGGATAGTCAGTCCGAGTGTGGGCGCCTCGGCTCTCAGTCCGATCCAGGCCGCTCAAAGCGATGGTCTCGGCGCTGTCCACCATGAATTCCATTTCCAAGGTGAAGATCAGGTTGGTGTTGAAGGTCTTGCCCTTGTCCGCGACGTAGACCGACCGGTAACGTTCCCGGACCTCTCTGACCTTTTCGACCGCCTCTTCCATGCCGACTTGATCGCGGTACACGGCCAGGTTCTTGTCCATGGCCTGGCCGAGCTCGTGGCGTAATGCGCCGAACATCACCCCGTCCTCTTCCGGGTTGTCGAGCAGTCCCTGGATGCGGTTGCGGTCCTCATCGGCACTGGCGTCCGACAGGTTCGCGTGGGACACGCTCTTGACTGCGTCCGCGGCGTGGACGCCTGACCGACGACCGAAAACCAAGGTATCCAGCAGCGAGTTCGCGCCAAGCCGATTGCCGCCATGCACGCTCACGCAGGCAGCTTCACCCGCAGCATACAAGCCCGGGACAGGCGTCATGCCATTGATGTCGGCTTTGACTCCGCCCATCGCGTAGTGCATACCCGGCTGGATGGGAATCGGCTCGGTGTATATGTCGACGTTGGCGAAGTCCTTTGCGATCTCGGCGATCTGTGACAGCCGCTCGCGAATCAGCCGCTCCCCGAGGTGACGGCAGTCCAGGAACACGCAACCGTCGATGCCCCTGCCTTCGTCGATCTCGGTTTGCTCCGACCGCGACACAACGTCGCGGGAGGCGAGCTCCATCATGTTCGGAGCATAGGTCTTCATGAACCTGTCGCCCTCGGAGTTCAACAGGTAAGCGCCGTCCCCGCGGGCGCCCTCGGTGATGAGCACGCCGCTTCCTTTTAGGGTCGTTGGGTGATACTGGACCATCTCCATGTCCATCAGCGGGGCGCCGATCTGATATGCGAGGCCCATGCCGTCGCCGGTGCAGATCAGGGCGTTGGTCGACGGCTCGAATACGCGTCCCAATCCGCCTGCCGCCACGATCACAGCCTTCGCTCGGACGACGTGTATCTCGCCGCTGCGGATCTCCATCATCACCGCACCGACGCACTTACCGTCCTCGACGATCAGCCGAAGCACGAACCACTCTTCGTAGATCCGCACGCCCTCTTTCATGATCTGCTCGTACAGAACATGGAGGAGCGCCTGTCCGGTGAAGTCTGCAACGAAGAAAGTCCTGGCTTGTCGCTGGCCGCCGAAGTTGCGCGTGCCCAGCTTTCCTTCTTCGTCGCGGTTGAAGGTCACGCCGAAATGTTCCATGGCGATGACTTCGTCACCGGCTTCACGACACATGACCTCGATCGCATCCTGGTCGCCCAGGAAGTCGCTGCCCTTGACCGTGTCGTAAGCGTGATCGTGCCAGTCGTCGCCGCGGTCTGAGAGGGCCGCGTTAATGCCGCCCTGAGCGGCGTTGGAGTGACTGCGAACAGGATGGACTTTGGTGACCACCGCGACATTGGCCCCTGCCTGTCGGGCCGACAGCGCGGCGCGCATTCCGGCGAGTCCTGCCCCGATTATGAGAACGTCATGGTCGAACATGCAAAGCTACCTCTTGCTCCAACGATTCATGACTGACGATAGCACAGCGATGCTGGGTAGTCCAGCGTCGAAAGGTCGATTCGCAGACGCCCCGGACATCCGTCTTGTGGCCTCACGCGCGGGCCGGTCGAATGCCGCCTCGACAGATGTTCGGTTCGGGTCTAACCGGGGCGCTGTCCACTCGTGAATCGGGTCAAGAAACAAGACGCGAATGGCCAACGTGAGGAGATTGTGAGAAGTTGAAGATCGGGCGGTATTCGCCGTTTCAAGGGGAGTCGACCAGATCTCTTCCGACGACTCCGCCCGGCTGGGAGCACCTGCGCCAGTTGCCTTGAACGCGCTCGGACGTGGAGGCGCCGACACGCGAGTACTTGCTTGCGATAATCGGCGTCAACCATGCCGTTCGTGGTGAGCAACGTTACGTCCGCGCGGCGGACAATGCCTGGGACAGTAACGGTGGAAGTTTCGACCGAAGCGAATCCAAATTCCACCGCTGCATTAGAATGCCTTTTACGAAACTCGTCTGGTCCCACCCGCCTGCCCGCGAAGGTTTTCTAGGAACACCCTAGAACCCGGCGGGGCTTCGCCTCTGCACCCCATGTACTCGTAACTCGGGACGGCGCCAACGCCATGGAAATCGACATCAACGAAGAGCCGTTACTCGAGAGCCCCGACGCATCGGGATCCCGGCGTTGTCGGGACTTGTCGAACCACCGCGCAGACCATTCGACAGGCTCAGCAAGAACGGAAGATCTTAACGGCAATTTTCGACGCTAGGCACTGGTGGCACTAGCGAATGCCGGCGTCTGCGGCGTCTGGGCCCAGTCAGGCGCCCGATTCGCCGTCGTTCGAGCCGCGCGTCAGCACGAATTCAGGCTTGGTCAGACGGCGGCGTCTTGGGTTTCCGGCGGAAGACGTGGCTGCGAGCCGCTCTGGCTTCGGCGGCGGTCTTGATGATCTCCATGTGACGCAAAACGACTCGGTTGAACATCGGCCGGGTGTAGAGCACCGTGCCGACCCACCCAAATATCGGGATCCGGCTCCAGAGTATCTCGCCGTGGTGAGTCAACAGCGTTTGGCCGTCCTGGTCCTCGAGAATGAACTCGTCGCATGCGTAGTGGAGGGGGGCCGCTCAGATGGTTGAACGTGATTCGCTCAGGAGCATCCAGCGTCACTTTCTCCACCGACGTGTAGGTGATGAATCCGGCGCGACTCGTGAATTCGACGATCTGAGAATCGTCGTCGCTAGAGATCACCCTCGACGATTCGTTTGAGTCGCCCGGCATGGGGCCCGCATTGAAGGCGGTCATCATCTGGTAGACGAGCTCGCGGGGAGCGTCGATCAGGATATCGTGGGACCCGAGTTGGACTGGTTTGGCCATGATCTCATCCTCTGCGTCAGCGGCCGTTCCTCTGGTTATTCAGATGAGATGCGCGCGGGTTGGATTCAAGCGGAGGCATCGCAACAAACGCGCGACTGGAGATGAAGGGGGAAGGGTTCTGCCTGAAGAGCCTGTCTCACAAGTCACCATGAGTGCCAAGATTGGCCTTGCCATTGTAGAATTGTGACCGAGATTCGACAA
>CAZPQQ010000065.1:0-18523 GCA_964588665.1 uncultured Dehalococcoidia bacterium
CTCTGTTAATTTCAGGCCCAAATGTGTCCCACTTTCGCTGACGGTCTACAGTTGTTGATGTTGGCGCTGTTGAAGTTTACCCACCCGGCAACCGTGAAACCTGAAGTTGTGGAAATGTCGGGTTGTGAAACCAGGTCGATATAGTCATCGACGCCGTCGAAAACGAAGGCGCCACCGACCTTGCCGGAGGTAGTCGTCGCGGCGCCGTTAACGAGCGTTCCGTGGTTGGTCCCTACGATGTCGTTGGCATCGTCGTCGCCCGGCCAGCAGTGCACCAACCCGGCAAGCGGAGTGTGGCAACTAGAACCGTGAGCCGCCGTGACGGGGCCGATGCTGGTGAAATAGATCGTGGTTATGGCCGCTGCGGCAAGCAACGCGACAAGAGCAATAACGATCGCTGCGGGTGGGGGCACATACAACTGGAAGGAAAGAGCATTCCCGGTGAACCGAATGTGAAAAGATCGCTCATTGCGTTGAATCACTCTAGGCCTCCCGATCCAAACGGTACGTTACTACGGCCACGAGTTAATCCGCAAAGACAATCGATAATGGTGGCAATACGGGTAAAGGCCGGTTAGTGGGCAACACGATACTTGAACGCTGTTGGCAAGCCAAATCCCCTGAATCGATCCTCATACGCGATACGGGCAACCAATCAGTGGCGCAACTCCGCTGGCTTTTCCTTTTGGCCATGCCGCCAGTATGATTGGACGCGACCAAGTCTGGCCGACTAATATCAAGGTTGAACGCTACTTACGCATGAGGAGACACCGATGTCCGACCCGCCACTCGCCCTGGAAGGCGTCCGAATACTGGACTTCTCCCGCATCTGGGCCGGTCCGCACGCCACCAAGCTCCTGGCTGACATGGGCGCGGAGGTCATCAAGGTCGAGTCCGCTCGCGCCTGGGACCCGCACAGGATGATCGACGGCTCCGGCAACCTTCCCGACGGCGACCCGGGCCCCGATCGCTGGAACCGATCCGGGTGGTTCAACACCCTGCACTTGAGCAAGTACGGCATCACAGTCGAGGTCCGTCACCCGGAGGGCAAGGCCATTCTGGAGGAGCTCGTCAGCGTCAGCGACGTCGTGATCGAGAACTTCCGGGCTGGGGCCATGGAACGGCGCGGATTCGGCTACGAGCGGCTGCGAGCGCTCCGCCCGGACATCGTCGTCGTATCGATGCCGGCCCTGGGGAACACGGGGCCGTGGCGCGACTTCATTCAGTACGGAATCGGGCAGGAGCAACTGGGCGGCATAGCCTCGATGAACGGCTATCTGGACCGAGACGGGCCGGTCAAGTCCGGCGTCAACTTCGGCGATCCCGTCAGCGGCGCACATGCCGCGGGCGCGGTGTTGTCCGCACTGTGGCGGCGTCGCCGCACCGGCCACGGGGCGTTCATCGACCTGGCGCAGCTCGAGTCGTCCATATCGGTGATCGGCGAGCATATCATCGGGCAGCAGATGGACGGCGTCCCTCCCGAGAACCGCGGCAACCGCCACCCGGTGTTCGCTCCACACAGCGCGTACCGCTGCGCAGGGGAAGACCGCTGGGTCACGATCGCGGTGACATCCGACGACCAATGGCGCGCGCTGTGCGAAGTCATTGGAAGCCCGGATTTGGCAGACGACGCACGTTACTCCGACGTGCTGTCGCGGCACGAGCGCCAAGACGATCTGGACGCGATTATAGCCGCTTGGACCCAAGACCAGGACCCGTACGACGTAATGTACGCACTCCAGGAGCGCGGCGTGCCTGCCACGCCCGTCATGACGGGGCAGGACATTTTCAACGACCCGCACTATCAGGATCGAGGCGTCCTGGAGCTCGTGGACCACCCGTCGACCGGACCCTATTTCATCCCCGGCATCGCATGGAAGATGTCCAAGACGCCAGGCCGAGTTCGGTGGCCCAGTCCGCGTATGGGCGAGCACAACGAGCGGATTTTCGGAGCCCTCCTAGGCATGTCAGCGGAGGCAATATCCGACCTGGCCGACGACGGCGTCACGGGGACCGAGCCCTTGGGTTGAATGCACGCGCGGGGTAACGTCAGGCTGATGGGTCACGTAAACAGGACACCGATCGCTCCGGCTTCGATAGCCCCCGTGACGTCGAACGAGCCTAGCAGACCACTGCAACTCGACGGCAGCGTTCCTTCTGGCGTGAGCGGCAGGTTTCGCCTGGGGTTTCATGGCCTGCCGCTCACGTTAGCGTTATTGGTCGCCGACGAGCACGCGGAACAACTCGTTGAAATCCGCCTTGGCCGTTTCCACGAACACACCTCGGTTGCCGCCCACCGCCATCGTCCAGTCGCCTCCGGCGTACATCCAACCTTGTTGGGGCGTCCAATTCATCTGGCTTAGCTGCGAGAACGCCCCGGCCAGAGTGTTGAACAGCATCGTCACCGTGCCGCAGAATTGAGCGCCCATCGTAGCCATTTCCTGCGGCATGTCCATGTTCGACTTGTATTCGACCAGCGATCCGTCCGCTGCCCACTCTCCGGCGGCGGCGACACCATCGATCTTGAGCAGGTCGTCTAGGCTTGTCATCTCTGTTTCCTCCTTATCGCTATTTCACTGCAGGCCAGGAGAGCCGTCCCAGACCGCTCTCCAAGTTGTGCTCCGCATTCCGCATTCCGCATTCCGAACCGTAATCTCTGGCAGATGAACTACTTCATCTGCCAGCGGCATCTCTTCGATTGCAGGTTGGTCCCATCGCTTTCTAGCAGCACTTCGTATCGTGCTCGGCGCCGGTTTGACGTGTCTCTCCGCGCTTAACCAGAGATGCGCTGAGGCCGTCCGTCATACCGCCAGCGTGCGACCTGACCTCCTCGGCGACAGCAAGAGCGGCTGACACCTCTTCCGCGAGAATACCGTTGTTCAGGGATGCGGGAATCAAGCGGCGAAGGCAGTTGTGGCAATTTAGCGCCGCAGCAACTCCGATGGCCACCAGGCTCCGTGTCGAGGCTGCGAGCACATCTAGATTTCTTCGTCGAGGCAATCGCCAGCCGATCCAGCCGCCTGCCAGTCTTCCTTCTCCATAGAGCTCCCCTAATTTCGGTCTCTCATTAACTAGAGACGAGAAAAAGGGCGGAAGAGTTACACTCGGGGTTGGGCAGCGCAAAGAAAATGCGATCTCAACTTGGAACGGATTCCGTCGGCAGTCGTCCAGGGATGTCCGTCGGTCGGGGCGTTTCGAGCGAGCCTAAGAACGGGCCCCGCGCGCAGGAGCGGTTAGGTGAGTCGAGACCGTGATGGGAAGTCCCGGGCGAAGCGAATGCGTCGTCGACTTAAGCTGGCAGGAGAGGACTCCGTCTTCGTTGTAGAACTGCTCGCATTCTTCGCGGCAGATTTCCGCGAAGCGCTTCCGAGCACGGTGAAGTCGGACTTTCGTCGCGCCCAACGTGCTGCCCATCACCTCGGCGACCAGCTTGAGCGGCAGGCCTTCCAGGTCGTGCAGAACCAACACTACTTTGTATTGTTACGGCAACTGGTCGGCGTTGTCGCGGACGGCGCTCGCCGATTCGGCACTGTCCAGCGCCAACGCGGGAGAGGGGGTCGCGGCTGGAGCGTCCTCCATAGGCACATGGACAACGTAGCTGTTCTTACGACTGGCGGACTGACGCAAAAAATCCAACGCGGTGTTGGTCGCGATCCTGTACAGCCACGAAGGGACACTGTCGGGGCGCCTGACATGGGGGAGGTTCTTCTGAACTTTGACGAACGTCTCTTGAGTCAGATCTTCGGCGTCTGAACGATTCTGGACCAGCCGGAGGATGACGCGGTAGATTTTCCCGCGATAACCCTCATAGAGGTTGTCAAAGGGGTCTTCCAGCGGTGAGCCTGTCGTTTCGCCCGAGCCACCCATTGCGATGGCCTCTCGAAAATCACCGAATATGTTCCATTGGCAACACTCAGATCCGACACCTGGCGGCATTATCCGCCCGAACATGATGGAAGTCAAATGCAATTGCGAGGAATCCAAGGCAGTCATATCCGATTGTGATCGCGGGAATCATAGTGGCGCCGAAGATGTCCAAGACCCCATGCCGAGTTCGTTGGCCCAGTCCTCGCATGGGCGAGCACAACGAACGGATTCTCGGAGACCTGCTCGGGATGTCCGCGGATGCAATATCCGACCTGGCCGATGACGGCGTGACAGGAACTGCGCCGGCTTTCTGAAAACACGCGAATTGTTGTTCCCCTAAAACCGCTCTGATATACTGTGTCTCGTCTCCGGAAGTTGGGAAACAACGTGCATATGGCGTCCTTCTCAATCTGAAGACAAACGATCCCTGAATCCCACCGGCGCGTTTATCGGTTGAGTTCGCGGTGGTTGTCGACGAAGTTCTGCCGCGACTCTTTCGACTTGTTGAGCGCACCGGTTTCCCCGTGAATCGACTTGGAATGCTGTATCGAAGGACCAGTTGAAGGGAGGCCCTATATTGAAGTGGATTGATTACGCCGCTCCCAACTCCGTGAGGGAGGCCGTTGACCTGTTGGACCAGGCAGGCGACAAAGCGAGGATAATGGCAGGCGGCACCGACTTGTTGGTGCAGCTCAGGCTACGAGCCTTCGACCTCGACCTGGTTGTAGACGGCAAGGGCATCCCCGACCTGAACGAACTCACGTACGACCCGATAAACGGGTTGACTGTCGGCGCGGCCGTCCCCTGTTACAGGATCTACGGCAACGCCGCCGTTTCGCAGGCATATCCCGGCCTGATCGACGCGATTTCCGCGATAGGCGGAACCCAGATTCAGGGACGCGCCTCACTCGGAGGAAACCTGTGCAACGCCGCGCCCAGCGCCGACTCCATCCCGCCGATGATCGCCCTCAATGCGACTGCGCGGATCGCGGGCCCGAATGGGACCCGAGATGTAGCCGTCGGGGACTTCTGCACCGGCGTCAGGCAGACCGTCATCGGAGCCAGCGAGATTCTCGTGTCGATCCATTTCCCGCCGCCTGAGGCGAACACGGGGGCCCACTACCTGCGGTTCACGCCCAGGAACGAAATGGACATCGCAGTAGCCGGCGCCGGAGTCTCGGTGAGGCTGGACAACGGGAACATCGCCGATGCTCGCGTCATTCTGTCCGCCGTCGCCCCGACTCCTCTATTCGTCAAAGAGGCGGGCGAATCGCTGGTGGGCAAGCCGGCCAACGACGAGTCCATCGCCGTGGCCGCGGGCATCGCAAGGGACGCCGCAAGGCCCATCACCGACATGCGCGGCACGATCGAGCATCGCAAGCAACTGTGCGAGGTGCTAACTCGGCGGGCGCTCAACACGGCCATCGAGCGAGCTAAGGAGAACAACTAGATGCCAGGAAAGACCTATGTACAGACGATAATCAACGGGGAGCATGTCGACTTCCTGTGCGAGCCCCGGCAGAGCCTGCTCGAATGCCTGCGCGACGTGATTGGGCTGACAGGCAGCAAAGAGGGCTGCAACGACGGCAACTGCGGCGCGTGCACTGTCATGTTCGACGGCCGCATCGTGACGTCGTGCCTGGTTCTGGGCGTCGAGGCCGAGGGCAAAGAGATCACCACGATCGAAGGGATCGCGCAGGGCAACACGCTCCATCCGATCCAGCAAGCGTACCTTGAAAACGCCGCGCTCCAATGCGGCATCTGCACGCCTGGTTTCATCGTGTCGTCCAAGGCGCTGCTCGATCAGAATCCGACGCCCACGGAGGGAGAGATCCGTCACTGGCTCGCCAACAACCTCTGTCGTTGCACCGGATATGACAAGATCGTCCGAGCCGTGCAGGACGCGGCGGTGAGGATGCAAGAAGCCTAAGCATGGCCGCCCCCGACCATGAGCACATTGAAGTGCCCGCAGCCCGAGAGTTCGAGGTTGTGGGCACTCGTCCTATTCGGCACGACGGGGTGGACAAGGTCACGGGACGCGCCGTGTTCGGGCCGGACTTTCAAACCGCCGGACTGCTGCACGGCAAGATATTGCGCAGCCCTCACGCTCATGCCCGCATCAAGGCGATAAACACCGCCAGAGCGGAGGCCGCTCCCGGCGTATTTGCCGTCGTGACAGCGAAGGACCTGCCCCGACAGGACGGCGACCGGCTGGTGGACCTCGGCATCGGCCCGACACGCCTCGAATTCATGCGCGACAACATCCTGGCCAGGGACAAGGTTCTGTACAAGGGCCATGCCGTGGCGGGTGTCGCAGCGATCAGTCCCCACGCGGCCGAGGAGGCCTTGGCCCTCATCGAGGTCGAATACGAAGCGCTCCCCTCCGTGTTGACCGTTTCCGAAGCGATGAAAGCCGACGCGCCCCTGCTCCACGATAATCTCAGCGCCTCAGGGCTGGAAGAGGCCAGCGACAAACCAAGCAACGTCGCCAGCCAACTCCGCTTCAGCCTGGGGGATGTCGACAAAGGGTTCGAGGACGCGGACGTGATCGTCGAGCGGGAGTTCGACACCAGCACCGTCCACCAGGGCTACATCGAGCCTCACAATTGCACTGCGCTGTGGAACACGGACGGCAGGCTCCACATCTGGTGCAGCACCCAAGGCGCGTTCGGCTCCAGAACCGCCATTGCATGGATACTGGGGTTGCCCGTGTCTCAGATCAAAGTCACGCCGTTGGAGATTGGTGGCGGATTCGGAGGGAAGACCGCCCTGTACCTCGACCCCGTGGCGGCGCTCCTCTCCAGAAAAGTAGGGCGGCCCGTCAAGATGGTGATGACTCGCCAAGAGGTCTTCGAAGGCACGGGACCAACGCCCGGTTCTCACATCAAGGTCAAGATGGGCGCTGCCGAAGAAGGCGTCATCACGGCGGCCCAGGCGTTTCTGGCATACGAAGCTGGCGGTTTCCCGGGTTCGCTAGTGGCGATACCGGCGATGAGTGTATTCGACGCGTACGATGTCGCGAACATGATCGTAGACGGCTTTGACGTGGTGGTGAACAAACCCAAAACCGAGCCATATCGCGCTCCCGGCGCCACCAACGCAGCGTTCGCCGTTGAGTCCGTGGTTGACGAGCTGGCCGGGAAGCTCAGGATCGACCCGATAGAGTTTCGGCTCCGGAACGCCGCCAAAGAAGGGACCCGGCGGGCTCATGGTCCAACCCATCCTCGCCTCGGCAGCGTCGAGGTGTTGGAGGCGATGAAGAGCCATCCCCACTACGACGCGCCGCTGGAAGGGCCAAACCGCGGCAGGGGCGTGGCCGTCGGGGTCTCGGGCAGCATCGGCTTTCACTCCAGTTGCACCATAAGCGTAAATGCCGACGGCTCCGTGGCTTTGGTCGAAGGTTCATCCGATCTATCAGGCAGCCGGACAGCCGTGGCCATGCAAGCCGCCGAGGCGCTGGGCATTCCCGCTGAGGACGTCCACCCATCGGTGGGGGACACCGACTCGGTGGGTTACACCTTCATGACTGGCGGAAGCCGCACCACGTTCGCCACGGGCTGGGCCGCCTACGAGGCCGCTCATGACGTGGGACGCCAGATGATCGGGCGAGCAGCCCTGATATGGGACGTGGACGCCGATGCGCTGAAAATGGACCGCGGCGTCTTCATGTCCACGACAGACCCTGAGCTCCGGATGACGTTCAAAGAGCTTGCCGCACAATTGGAAGCCACCGGAGAGACCGTCGTTGGCCGCGGCGCGGTGAACCCAGCAGGCGCCGGAGGCTCGTTTATCGGCGACATCGTTGACGTGGAAGTGGACCCCGAAACCGGTAAAGTGGACGTCCTCCGATTCACCGCTGTTCAGGACGCGGGCAAGGCCATTCACCCGAGCCACGTGGAAGGTCAGATACAAGGCGGGACCACTCAGGGCATTGGTTGGGCTCTCAACGAAGAGTACTTCATGAACGACGACGGCAGGATGGCGAACCCGACGTTGCTCGACTATCGCATGCCCACCAGCCTCGATCTGCCGATGATAGACGCGGTCATCGTAGAGGTGGCCAACCCTGGGCACCCATTTGGGGTGAGGGGAGTCGGCGAAGCCAGCATCGTGCCTCCGGCCGGTGCCATAGCCAACGCCATTCGCAACGCCGTCGGGGCCCGGCTCAACGAATTGCCGATGAACCCGACAGCGGTCACGAAAGCCATTCAGCGCGAGAAGAACGAGTAAGGCCGCACGAGCTCGGGCAGACCGTCGGTCCAACCCCGTTATTCCGCCGACGATACCCGTACCTAATCCTTGATGCGGCAGCTTTCCGATGGCATGATCAATGTAGAAATTCCAGGCGCGATGGCGCCTCGAGTCATCGAGAACACAGAAGGCGAGACCCATCGATGGGTTGCCAACAAAAACAGTCGTTGTACGGAGATGGGAAAAATCTATAGTGCCGTGCAGGATGCTGCGGTGAGGATGTAAGAGGAGGGAAGGCATGGCCGTCAGAGACTACGAGCCAAACACAGTTCTGTCCACGAAAGAGTTTAACGTTGTAGGCACCCGTCCCGTCCGCCATGACGGGGCCGACAAAGTTACCGGGCGAGCCCTCTACGGAGCGGATTTCGCTGCCGCCGGGCTGCTGCACGGCATGGTGCTCAGAAGTCCGCATGCGCACGCGGTCATCAAATCCATCGACACCTCCAAAGCGGAGGCCCTCGACGGGGTCCGCGCCGTCGTAACGGCGCAAGACTTCCCGGACTCCGCGGGCGATACCGGCGCCAAATGGGTCAGGGACAACCTGATAGCGTCGGACAAGGCGCTGTATCGCGGACATGCGGTCGCTGCTGTGGCTGCCGTCAACGCTCATGTCGCCGAAGAGGCCATCGCCCTGATCGAGGTCGAGTATGAAGTCCTGCCAGCGGTGATGACCGCGCCCGAAGCCATGAAGATCGGCGCGCCCGTGTTGCACGATTCCCTACGAACCGACGACTTGGGCGAGACCGGCGACAAGCCAACCAACATTGCGTCCCACCTCCAACAGAAATTGGGCGACGTGCGAGACGGGTTAGCGGTAGCCGACATTGTCATCGAACGCGAGTTCGTCACCAAGACAGTCCACCAGGGATACATCGAGCCGCACAACTCCACGGCTCTGTGGAACAACGACGGCCGGCTCCAGGTATGGTGCAGCACCCAGGGCGCCTTCACGGTGCGTGACTCGCTGGCGCAAGCGCTGGACATTCCCGTCAGCCAGATCAAGGTCACTCCCATGGAGATCGGCGGAGGGTTTGGCGGCAAGATCCCGACCTACCTGGACGCGACGACCGCGCTGCTCTCCAAGAAATCAGGGCGCCCCGTGAAGATCCTTATGAGCCGCAAAGACGTCTTCGAGGCCACCGGCCCGACGTCTGGAAGTCGCATGACGATCAAGATGGGCGCCACGAACGACGGCAAGATTGTCGCCGCCACGGCGAATCTGGAATTCGAGGCCGGCGCCTATCCCGGCTCAGCGGTGGGCATGGCCTCGATGTGCGTGTTCACCGCGTACGTTATCCCGAATATCCTCATCGACGGATACGACGTCGTCACCAACAAGCCCAAGGCTGAGCCGTATCGCGCCCCCGGCGCGCCCAACGCCGCCTACGCGGCTGAGCAGGTGGTCGCCGAATTGGCCACTCAACTGGGCATCGACCCGTTGGACTTCCGTCTGAAGAACGCCGCCCACGAGGGCACCGTACGACCGGACGGCCTGACTAACCCTCGGATTGGGTGCGTCGAAGTCCTGGAGGCGATGAAGGACCACGCGCACTACGAAGCTCCGTTGGACGGCCCGTACAAAGGGCGAGGCGTGGCCATCGGCTTCTGGTTCAACATCGGCTTCGACTCGGCGTGCAACATCAGCGTGAACGCCGACGGGACAGTGACGCTGGTCGAGGGTTCCACCGATATCGGCGGCTCCCGGGCTTCGATCGCAATGCAGGCAGCGGAGGTTCTGGGAATCTCCGCGGAGAGCGTTCACCCATCGGTGGTAGACACCGACTCGGTGGGATACACGGCCATGACAGGCGGAAGCCGCACCACGTTTGCCACCGGCTGGGCGGCCTACGAAGCGGCCCAAGACGTTAAACGCCAGATGATCGACCGGGCGTCCCAGATCTGGGATGTCGATGCTGACGGCGTCGAGTTCGAAGATGGCGTCTTCAAGTCCAAATCCGACCCCGAGCTCAGCATGAGCTTCAAGGATCTGTCCAGACAGCTTTCGGCGACCGGCGGACCAATCACCGGGCGAGCGGCCATCAATCCCCAGGGCGCGGGCGGCTCGTACGCTGGGAACATCGTGGACGTTGAAGTCGACCCGGACACGGGCAAGGTGACGGTCACCAGGTTCACCACCGTGCAAGACGCAGGCAAAGCCATCCACCCCAGCTACGTCGAGGGGCAGATGCAGGGCGGCAGCGTGCAAGGCTTAGGTTGGGCGCTCAACGAGGAGTACTACATGAACGCCGACGGCGGCATGGACAACTCTTCGCTGTTGGACTACCGGCTGCCTACGATCCTCGACCTGCCGATGATCGACACCGTCATAGTCGAGGTGGCCAACCCCGGGCACCCATTCGGGGTCCGAGGCGTCGGCGAGGCGAACATCGTACCGCCGCTGGCCGCGGTCGCCAACGCGGTGGCGGATGCGATCGGAACGCGATTGCATGAGCTGCCGATGAACCCGGCTGCCGTTGCGAAAGCGATTCAGACCAAGAACGGCGATTAACAACTGACGAGACCGCGGGCCGGAGGCACAAGCTTTCGGACTCGCAACGAACGTTGCAATCTGTGCGCCAGATTCGTATCATCGAATCTGGCGCGCACTCATCTTGGGAAGGACCCTTGGGACGGAATGGAGGTCAACCGATGGCTACCGTCTACATCCCTTCGTTGATGCAGAAGCTGACCGATGGTCATGTCAACGTCGAAATTCCCGGCGCGACCGTGCGCCAGATAATCGAAAACCTGGAAAGCAAGCACCCCGGCATGAAAGAACGACTGGTCGACGGCAACCAGGTCAAGGGAAACATCTCGGTTGCGGTCGACGGAGAGATCACGACCCTGGGCATGTTGCAAAAGGTGGGCGAAGACAGCGAGGTGCACTTCGTCCCGGCAATCGGCGGCGGATAGGCCGCGCCGTCATGATTTAGGCGAGGAGGGGCGTCCTCGAACGGTTGATGTGGATGCGAACGCCCGACATTATCAAGCAATTCAATACAACTGAAGGAGCACCACAATGGCCGAAAAAGAGATCAAAGGCGTAGTCATCCCGATCCTCACGCCACTGAAGTCTGACGAGACGGTCGACGTCGACTCGTTGCGACGATTGGTCGACTACCTGATCGACAACGGCGTCCACGGCATCTGGGCGTCCGGAACCACGGGAGAGTTCGGAAACCTGTCCGACGACGAGCGCGTACGAAGCATCGACGTTGTCGTGGAGCAGGTCGCCGGTCGCGTGCCGGTTATCGGCAACATCTCCGGCGCGAGCACCGAGCTGTCGGTCACGCTGGCCCATGCGGTCCGCGAGAGCGGGCTCGACGGCATTGCGGCCACGCCGCCGTACTACTACCCCAGCGGGCAGGACGAGTTGCTGGACCACTACCGCTACATCCAGGACCGGGTCGGAATGCCGCTGTGGGTGTACAACATCCCCCAGACGGTCAAGACGGCGGTGACGCCCGGCACAGTCGCCACCCTGGCCGCCGAGGGAACAGTTGTGGGCGTAAAGGACAGCTCCGGAGCGGGCGAGCTTCTGGCGCAACTTAACGTCCTCTGCGAGCAGGGCGACATCGACCTTCTCCGCTTCTTGGGCACCCAGTTCCGCATTACCAACACCGTGGGAGTTGGCGTTCACGGCGTGATCCCTGGCATCGGCAACCTGATTCCGGACGCATGCGCGCGTGGCTGGGAGGCAGGCGTGGCGGGTGACGCGGACACCGTTCGAGAGTGCAACGGCATTCTGGTGGCGGCGTCCAAAATTGGCCTCGTGGCCAAAGGCGGCGGGCCAAACGCCGCCAGCTTCGGCGGAATGAAGTCGGCGCTGAAGATCATGGGCATTCTGGACAGCGACACCATGTCGAGGCCGATGCGCCAGCTCACGGACGACGAGAAGCTCGAGATCCCGGCCATCCTCAAGGAGCTCGGCCTCCAGAATTGAGCCTAAACGGCCCAACACAGGATCCGCCGCCCGACGGCGAGGACTGCTTCGTCACGATCCGGGGAGTGCGGCTTCGCTATGTGGACTGGGGCGGCGGCGGTCCGTTGATGCTGCTCCTCCACGGCGACATGCGCACCGCGAGAAGCTGGGACGCCATGGTCCGCGACCTGCGTCGGGACTTCCGGGTGCTGTCGCTCGACTCCAAGGGCCACGGCGACAGCGAGTGGCCTTCCGAGGGCTACACGTTCGCCGAAAGGGTGAAGGACCTAGAGGCTTTCTGTGACACCCTGGGTTTGCGCGACATTCACGGGGTCGGCCACTCGAACGGTGGCGTGGTCATGAGCCTTCTGGCCGACTCCCGCGCGGACATCTTCGGGCGCCTCACTCTTCTGGAGCCCATGGTGACCGTGGGCGAGGAGTTCCAGCGCATGGTCTCCAAGCGCGCCGAGGGGCCCCGCAGAACGTGGCCCGACCGCCCGACCATGTACGAGTACCTGAAAGCCCACCCGATGACCGGACGTTGGCGCGACGACGTCATCCGCGACGTCGTGGCGCATGAAGCGATGGAGCTTCCCGACGGCACGCTGGACATGAAGTGGGCGAGGGCGTCGATGGACTGGGGCGAGCGCGAAGGCGACTACGTCGACCTCAACCCGATCCTGTGGCGCCTGGGCATCCCGATCATGTTCATCATGAGCGACGAGCGCCGCCACGAACGGCCGTTCAGCGGATTGGATCGGATGACTGAAGAGTTGCCGGATTTCAGCGTAGTCGTCGTCAACGACAGCAGCCACAACATGTACATGAACAGGCCGAGCGCCGTGTCCGGGGCCATCCAAGCGTTCGTCCGCGGCGATAAGTTACCGGGCGCGGTCTGAGCCCTCACAGGCGGGTCGGTCCGGAGGCAATGGCTTTGAGCTCTGCCCTCTCCCTGGGTGAGAGGCCTGTCCAGCCATCCGGATCAAAGGTGTGCACGCCGGCGGGATAGAAAGGCGGCCACACGGAACGACGGCCAGCCTTGGCCGCGGTCTTGCCTCTTCCCGGCAATTTCAGCGTGATGTTGATGGTCAACGTGTGTGTGGACATCGCTCTCTCCGCCTTCGGTTGAACTAACCCGTATACCGTGTTATGGTGGTTATACAGGCCATCTTAGCTGGTCGATTCTAACCTGTCAAGTATTTTTAGCAGGTTATGTTTGCGACCGAAGGGCAGGCACATGGCGGACGAGTCTGGCGCCCCTCCGGAGTTCGATATGAGTGGGGGAGCGCTCTGTTTCGACTTCGTCAACACGCTTGAAGACCGCCCCTATCCCGAGCCCAACGAGCGCCTCCGGCGTTATGCCGACCTGGTCGCCTGGGGCAGACAGGCCGGCGTGCTGACCAAGGGCCAAGTAGTCATCCTCGCGGACGTCGAGGACCGCGACCCGGATGCTGCGGCAGCGGCTCTCGGTGGATTCATCAAGTTGCGGGAGTCGCTGTTCCGGATATTCGCGGCGGTCGTCGACGGGAGCGCTGCCGATGAGGCCGACATGGCTTGCCTGAACGGGGCGCTCGCCCAAGCGCTCAGCCCGTGCTGCCTCGTTCCGAAGGACGGCGGGTTCGTAATCGACTGGCGAGACGACTCCGAGTCGCTGGACCGCGCGATTTGGCCGGTCGTGCGCTCGGCAGCGGACCTCCTGACATCCGATCAACTCGATCGGGTGTGCCTGTGCAATGGCCCGACATGCCAGTGGATGTTTCTGGACGAATCTCGCAACCGAAGCCGGCGCTGGTGTGACATGAAGACCTGCGGCAACCAGGCTAAAGCCCGGGCGCACTACCAGCGCTCGAAAGCCCAAGACGGCTGAATCGCCGCGCCGGACCGGGCCGACAACGAATCACCGACCTCAATCAACGTGACGGATAAAGGGGAGCCCATGCATCGAGGCAAACTGTCGGGCATCTTGATCGACTGCGACGAGGAGACCATGGAGGCGGCAACTCGCTTCTGGAGCCAGGCGCTGGGGATGCCGGAGATCAGCCCACGAAAACAGGGCAGTCCATACGTGAACCTTCAAGGACGCGTGGACTCGGTGCATGTCGAGTTGCAGCAGATCGGCAGCGCGAGCCGCATCCACCTCGACATCGAGTCCGACGACATTGAGGCAGAGGTCCAACGGTTGGTGGGGCTAGGCGCCCGGAAGAAGGAATTCATCCACGCCTGGTGGGTGATGGAAGACCCAGCGGGAATGCTGTTCTGCGTGATTCCTCAGGTGGACGAAGAATCTCTCGGAGACGCCAACGTCTGGGACGGCTGAATCACGACACGCGGCTGACTTAGTCTGTACGGCAGTCCAGAGTTTCCGATGCTCCGAGGCGATGGCGGGCCGCCCGATAACAACTCTGGCTTCGACCGTGAGTGCTCTCAGTTGCCGAGTTTGATGACGTCCTTCGGACGCTCGGTGCTAAAACACGCGCGATCAGACCGAATCCAGCGAATCGAATTGATCGACCAAGCTCCCTGAGCACCTGCTGCCAGTCCGAAAGCGCAACGCGCGACCGCCGCCAATTGGCAGATATTTCGTTGTGCGCCGGGCGGGCCAGACAAGTCGAAGCCGCGCCTCACCATGGTCGAGCTAACCCGATTTGATCGCACGACCACCTCACGTTTCCTCGCCATTCGCAAACGTCATCGCTTGGACATGGCAACGTTCACGTCAAAATTACGGCGACATAAGGCGAGAATGTCGGTCATGTGACACTCTGGGCGCCACCTGGTTGATTTTTCCCAACACTCTCCTCATATATTCTTATGCCATCGAATCCAAACCGTTGAATCCGATACTGTCCATCAGAGATGAGTTGAAAGGGTCTGAGTGCTAAGGATGTCATGAGAAACTTGAAACTGCTTTCCGCGTTGTTTGCCTTCGCCGTCTTCCTCGCCGGGGGCTCCGTCGTGTACGGCGGGCTATCCTGGACCGGTATGGATCCTGAAATCTTGGTCGACGGACAGAAGTTCAACGTATACGTCGAGTGGCCCGAAGGCGACGTGTGTCTCATCGATGGGCCGATAGATGTTGATTTCTGGTACCCCAAAGGCACCGACGCAAACCACATTGAGGTTGAGCTAGTGATGGAAACGGACGCGAGTTTCCCTTGCGACCATAGCTCGAATTCGTCGCTCGTAGACGAGAATGGCATGATTCACGTCCTGTCGAAGACAAACCTCAAAGACGGGACTGAGTCGGACTCGAACGAGGGCGGCATCCTGTTGGCAGTGAAGGTGAACACGTCCGAGCAGATGCCGGTCAGGGCTTACCTGTATCACAATTCGCCAGGCCTGGATGAGAACGGCAAGCCGCTAGGGACGCCCGTTCAACTCTGCGAGGGATTTTCCGACGACTTCGTGTTCTGCGATCCGTTGCCGTTCGACTCTGTTGTTACGGCCAGCGCCGGCGATGATTCCTGCTACGCGGAAGAGGAAGAGGTTGCGGTCGTTGCCCCCACGACCAACAATGAGCGAAAGCGAAACAAAGGGAAACGCCGAGGCAAGAGGTAGAGGTCGCCGCAACCACTGAGCGTCGCCCTGACCTCCGTTTGGCAAACTCTAGCCCATGATTCCGATGCATCGACGATAGCGGTGAGGGGTCCGACCTTCCGCCACTGGGGCAATGGATGACCTTTGGTCGGGCTCACCGCTATCCACAACAAGAGCGATCTGTTCGTGACGGTTGATCACGAAGACAAACCAATTCATCGGTAGCTGCGCCATTCCTATTATCCAGCCGACCAGTCCCACATGTGCACGCAGGGGGTGTTTCACCAAAGCACGGCCCTCGCGGACTAGCGCCAAATCAGACTTCGCGGATCCGCCCGCTCCCGGAACGCCGACAACCCTTTCCACTAGGCTCGGCGCTCCAACTTCCCAGCCGATCCCGGCGCGGGCAATGGACCAGTCCGACAACGATATTTGGATGCCCGCCTCGGCGTCCATGTAGGGGCTAGCATCGGTATGCATGGGTGCTGACAAGGGTTCGGCTCCTTTCGCTTGTTGGTAATGTCGAGCTGATCCATCTCGACGTAGTAACCACCCCGACCCTTCCTCGCTGTCCGCGTAAAACTGGGGCTCAATATGGCGACGGCCATATCGTATTAGCGCCGCACATTCCCCTAATGAATGCCAAGGTGTCGGCGATGTGACAGCCGGGGCGCCACCTAGTTGATTCAACGCAACGCTCTCGCCTAGTACACTGAAGTCATCGAAGCCAATCTGATGAGTCCAACCCGTCGAAATGTCTGAAGTAGGGTGAAAGGATCTGGGTATCGGGGCATCATGAGAAACCTGAAACTACTCTCTGGGTTATTTGTTTTCGCCGTGTTCCTGGCCGGGAGTTCCGTCGTGTACGGCGGACTGTCGTGGACCGGGATGGACCCCGTTGTCAAGCTTAGCGATGGCAGGATCGTCAACGTAGAGTTGGCGGTTCCGCCCGATGCGTGGTGCTCCATTCAGGGGCCAGTCAAGGTACGCATCAAGGCACCATCCGGCTCGGCGCTCGTCGCAGAACAATTGGGGCCGTGTGGCGTCACAACTTCGACGAAACCAACCGAACGCGATGACGATTCCATTTCAGTCAAGGTATACCGACTGAAGAAGGGCAAAGCTCCCCGTCTTCCGCTTGAAGTCATGATCAGCGTCGACGGTGAGGAGCAGGCGACCTGCGCTGGGAACACCAAGCGCGGCGTTTCCTGCAGTATAGACTTGCCGGATGACGATGACGATGACCATGACGATCGCGGCGACGATGGCAGTGACGATGACAGTGACAGTGACGACGACGACGACGACAGTGACGACGACGATGACAGTGACGACGACTGAATCCCCGGGCAAAGAACGCGGCCGTAAATAGGCGTGGGCGGGCAAACGCAGTTTTAATGCTGAGCGATCCACCGCCAGTTGTAATGGGCGCTGATTCGACAATCGACTGAGAGTACGCGTGAAGTGGGGTTCGGCACTGGAGACTGGACGGCCGGAAACGGCAGCTGAGCCTGAATCACTGCGACTCTGCAGGAAAGCTCTCACATGGCCATAGAAAGCACTCAAGTGAAGAGATCGGTGGAGACCAGGACACACCTGTACATCGGCAGTGTGGCCGCCGCGATGGTGATCGTGGCGCTCGCGTCGGTGGCCCTGTGGCCCGTGGCGTCCAACACACCGCACGTCCTGATTGGCGAGATGTTGCTGGCGCTGGTGATCCTGGCACAACGCTTCCCGATCAGGTTCCAGCGACAGACCGAAGCAACGCTCGTCACGGTCCCTATATTCATGGCCGTGCTGCTTGTCCACCCCGCTGAAGCAGTCCTGATCTCCGCTCTCGGTGTCGGCGTGGCCCAGAGGCTGTGCCGGATGCCGTTGAAACCCATCGTGTTCAACGCGAGCGTGTTCGGTTTGGCCGCGGGCTTGGCAGGGGTCGCTTGGTACGGACTTGGCCAGGGCAGCGGAACGTTGACGTTGACGCCGCTTCCGCTGGCGATCGCGGGTGTCGCAGCACTGGTCCAACACGGCCTGAACGTGGGCCTCGTGTTGGGCATGGTTTCGATCCGCAAGGGATTCAACTTCCTGAACTCCTGGCTGGACACGTACGTGTTCGAGGCGTTCCAGGAGGGCGGCTTGCTGACCCTCGGGCTCATCGGCGCCCTGCTCGTTGCCCAGTCATGGTGGGCCGGCTCGTTGCTGGTCGTCCCGTTCGTGCTCGCACGGTGGGGATTCGAACGAATCGTCGCCGACGCCGCCGAGAAGGCGCAGATGGCGGAAGAGCTCCAGAGCAGCATCAAGGAGCTCAAATTCGTGCAGGCGCAGCTTGTCCAATCGGCGAAGCTGGCCAGCGTCGGCACCCTCGCCGCCGGAGTAGCTCACGAGATCAACAACCCGATTTCGCCATATCAGGGCGGACCGAGCTCCTTCTCAGAGGCAAAGACAGGCATCTTTTGAGCGATTCGGCCGTCAGCGACTTGCGAACCATCAAGGAGATGACTGACCGCATCACCGCGATCGTGAGACGCATCCTGGAGTATTCACGCACCAGCGACGAAACAGCGGACTTCCCGGTCAACACCGCGATAGAAAGCGCCGTCAGCCTGCTCAGCGCAAAGCTGACATCGAAGAGTTTGGAAGTTGAGCGTGAATTCGCGGCTTCACCGTCCGTTCGAGGCATCGAAAACCAGATTCAGCAGGTGTTCGTGAACCTGATCGGCAACGCGGTGGACGCCATTCCCGAATGGGGCAAGATCACCCTCGGATGCAAGGTCGAGGACGACATGGTTGTCGCCTACGTCAAAGACAACGGTGTGGGGATACCTAAGGACATTCGTGAGAAGCTGTTCGAGCCGTTCTTCACCACGAAGGACCCCGGCAAAGGCACCGGACTGGGTTTGTTCATATGCCACAAGATTCTGGCCGACCAAGGCGGCGAGATTGGCCTCG
>CAZPQQ010000066.1:0-3673 GCA_964588665.1 uncultured Dehalococcoidia bacterium
AGGTGTTCAGTCAACGATACGAGCGTGGATCTGTCCTGGTGACGTCCAACCTGCCGTTCGACGAGTGGACCGAGGTGTTCGGGTCCGAGCGGCTCACTGGAGCACTATTGGATCGTCTCACCCACCATGTCGACATACTCGAGATGAACGGGGACAGCTACCGCCTCAAGCACAGCAGACAGTCCAACCAACCGTTGGCAACCGCCTAACGTCGTCTCACACCCCGACAACTTTGACGCTCATCTTGCGCCGTTCAGTCGTGCGGTTTTACTCCGCCCCACTGGTACACTTTCACTCCGCCCTTGACACTTGCTCCCTCCGAATGTCACCGTAGTTTGCGTCGCATCCTCCTGATATCCCGTGACGGCTGCCCAGAACCCTGCCAGCCGCCGTGGCTCGGCGCAGTCGAAGGTAATGGCTTCGATGACGATGCTCACGTCGGGACCCTCCTGCAACTTATGTTGGATCGGTCGGCATTAATTCCCGCCGAAACGCGTTTCCGACCTGATCACTATGCAACAGTTCTCCTTGATCTGTTTCATCACGCTGGCCGTATGTTAGACCCTGTCCGGCCAGCCCGTCACTTCCGACCAATATCTGTCGGAGCACGCCGGATATTGGAACAAGGTTTTCGTCTGCGCAGGACCTGGGAAGATCGGGCTGGTCATCGACGTTCTGCGCAACGAGAAGCGGGAATCTTACCCCCACAGTTACCTCCAAGATCAGGATTACAGCCCCTGACGGCTCATGACACGACAGGAAAGCGGTTCGCCTTCTACGCCTACGCTAGGCGTCGTTGCATGAAAGCAGGTGAAGCCCGGGTAACGCCTTGGCAGAACTTACAATCCGCTTCACGTAAGAGAGGGGAGGTTCGAATCCACTCCTGGTCACGCCATGCACCCTCGGAACCTCTTTACGACACGATGACGATAAGGTGCAAGTGCTGACCCGCTTCGCTCTGACCGATGATCAAATGGGGTTTAGGTTTGCCACGAAATTGCCTCAATTTCAGAGGGACAAAATTTACCAGGCTTGCATTCACTTCAGTGCAACTCTAGTCATCACCGGCCGCCGGGGCTTGGACGGCGCGCGCCTCCAAAGGTATGCCCCTGTTGTACAGACTCCGCAACGGATGCCTGATGAAGCTGATTGCCATGGTCGCTACGAAGAGAATTCCGCCAACGCCAAGAACCAGGGAAGCTGTGATCCCGCCGATGCTCGCCAGCGTTCCGTTGATGAGGTTGAAACTCGCCATGAATCCTAGAATATGCCAAGTGTATACACTCATGAGTCGACCCCGAACTTCGTCCGGAGCCATTGCCTGAAGCATTCCGCCGCCGATGAGCATAAAGCCTGACTGCGATGCTCCCATGCCCGCCACGGATAGCATGGCCAATGGCAGGTTCGGGGAATAAGCCAGGGCAATCGGAGTGATCCCACTGAGGACGCCGGTCCACAAGAAAAGCCGTCCCCGGGTACGTTCGCTCGTTACCCCGGCAAGAGCCATCGACGTCAGCAGAGCGGGGAATCCGAATGCCACCATCAGGATTCCAAACCCGGACAGGACTTCGGAATTGGGGTTCATGCCCAGCTTATCGACTGCCACGGCGGGGAACAAGGACTCGAAAGACATGACCATGGCACAGTGGGCAACGACCAGCAAGATGATGGAGAGGAGCAAAGGGTGGCGGTACATGTAGCTCAACCCTTTCAGCATCTCTTGAGCGATCACGCCCATTCCACTTCCTTCTCCCATCACGCCTCTGGAGGCGGTTCGGATCCTTAGAGTGAAGCCAACCGCCATGACATACATTAGTGCGGACAGAAAGAACACGTAGCTCTGATTGTCGTCGAGCCAGGGGTCGGTGATCCAGAGCATTAGGAGCACTATGAGCGGTCCCAAGAACCGAGAGCCTTGTAAGGTGGCCGACTGCAATGCGACTCCATTGAACAAGCGCTCACGAGGTATGGTGTTGGCGAGCAGCGCCGATGCGGCGGGCATCTGGGTTGATCTCGCAGTTCCGTTCACGACTGCCAACAACACTAGGTGCCAGGCTTCGATGGCCCCGAATACAACGAGAAACGCCAGCAGTAAGTTGTGAGCTAGGTTGACTCCGAAGGACCACAACATGACAGTGCGTCGGTCGAAACGGTCTGCCAGGTATCCAGCCAGCGGTGATACCAGCACCGAGGGGATCATGGCGGCGAAGGTAACCAATCCTGTCCACAGGTCAGATCCGGTGAGACTTTTCGCCAGCGCCCCCCGCGCTACTATGAGCGCCCATGCCGAGGATTGCGAGCACATCGAGGCGTACCAGAGCTTACGGTAATCAGAGTATTGTAGAGCAGGCAGGAAACGATCGTTCAGGAAACGCCCTGCCCGAGTTACGATGAACTCGTTTCTGTCCATTCGCCCGCCTATCTTCAACCGGCGGTTCCCGGTCCAATTTGCCCACACTCGAATGTGCAATGCAACAAGTATGCGACGGACCATAGCAGCAGCGCCCGATCTGGCCAACCGGTGGTCGTCGACTGCCGTCGTCATTCAGCTCCAATTGCTCGAAGAGCCTCGGATGTGCGAAGGATCGGGCTCGGTCGTGAACGACTTCGTGAAAAGACCATTGGATGGGGGTTGCATCGATACGTGTGCTTAGATGCCCTGACTCAGAAAACATCAGAAGCAAGGCGGATCTCACCACAGAGCTGTCCTTGCGATTGGAGCTGTCGAGTCGCCTTCGA
Source organism: uncultured Dehalococcoidia bacterium (assembly GCA_964588665.1). Classification (GTDB taxonomy): domain Bacteria; phylum Chloroflexota; class Dehalococcoidia; order Lucifugimonadales; family UBA1123; genus UBA2160. The sequence goes on from CAZPQQ010000066.1 coordinate 2,740, forward strand.
GCCGCGCTCTCAGAATTGCCGACATTTTGCCGACCAAATTGTCGACAAGGGTCGTGAAACAGCGGGAAAGGACGTGGCATCGGGTCCGGCTGATTGCTGATTCTAGGCACGAATCGGGAAATGTCGTGACAAGCCGTGACGGTTTCCCCCGAATCCGGCCTTCGGCGCCAGAGCACGTTGCCTTCGGGGTTCCGTGCCGTTACCCTCTGCGACCGCCCCGCGAAGAACGGTACGCCGGATTGTTCGGATTCATCTGATTGCTTCGATTGTTCCCCGCGGCGTCGTTTGCCGGATTGTTCGGGTTCATGACGTTGGAGCGCTGATCATTGGCCGCGTTCGTGCGGATTGGCAGGGTGATCCCTCCGCCTGAATCGGAACCCGACTCGTCAGGAGTTGTTGGAGTAGCAGCGGTCGCCGGCGGAGCGCTTTTCACAGCGACCTCTTCTCGTGGTTCGTTCTCAACGGTCTTTTCGTACGATTCAGCCACATACCCGACGTAGAATCCGCCGCCGCACAGCGGGCATTTGATATGCAACTGCTGTGAATTCGACTGGGAAAGCGGAAAGCTGTTCAGGTTGATAATCACCGATCCACTGCATCCGTGACACATTATGAGATGCGTATTCATGATTCCTCCTCAGTGATCGTAACTTGCGGGCCAAACGCGGTGATGTCTGGGTCGTCTTGCATGCAAATATTATCGAAGACGACAGCCGGGTTGCATCGTCTTCCATTCTGGGGCCGCGATGGGCCTGGCGCTGACCACCGATGCATACTCGAATGGCTCTTCTTTGATATCCTGGCGGTCCACCCACAAGACGGGATTCACTCATGTATCGACTCCATTGTAATCGCCGTGCCGATACCGTCAAGTCGAGATGGGTAATCTATCCCCGATGTAGGATTGGTCCGGGCCAGCATGACATCCTCTGGG
>CAZPQQ010000066.1:3683-18466 GCA_964588665.1 uncultured Dehalococcoidia bacterium
AGGCGTTGGTGCAGCCCAGTGCGTAAAACGATATGGTTAGGTGGGGTGACGGCCCGCTTCCTGATCGGTGTGCCTGTCCAAGTGACGGCTCGTATCGGCGCCTACCACCACGAGGAAAGGAGTTGCTAGGCGCGTAGATCCCAGTTAGCCCAAAGGTGAATGGGCAGAGTCCGTGCCAGGCGACGGTAGCAGATCTACTGCCACCTAGAAGGGCGTCTGAAAGAACCTATGGAATCAGTCAAAATCGTTGGGAATTACCTGCAAGCAAGGACTTTCTTGTTGATCGTCCTGATCTGGGACGTCGAAGCGGCGATCAACTCCTTGCTAATGCGTCTTTTGGGGTGTGGATTCATCATCAAAACCGGTTTGCCGAACTTGCCGGTCACAGTTTCGATGGGGAGCGCAAGGTCAGAGTCGTTTGACACGATGACGGCTTCATCGAAGTCGTTATCGAAGCAGTCAGTTAAGAGGAGCGTCGCCAAATTGACATCAGAGCGTTTCTCTTCTGTCTTCAAGACCCTCACTAGTTCAGGCTTGTTAGGTTGACCCGGGACGTATGTCAGAGGATCCCGGGGCATCTTGGTCGATCTGGTCGCAAATCGTCCAAAATGTATTGTCAGATTCTGGATAGTGCGCAACGCTCGGAGGTAGATATCTTGCCTGTCTGGCGCCTGTTGGTCGTGGGGCCAACCAACAACATGGGCGGTGAAGTACCTTATCCGGTTGATTTGATGGTTTGGTAAGAGCCTTTGGGACATCTCAGCGACGTTGAGCCACTTGAACTGCGGGGAGTCCTTGAGCGAACCGTAGTAAAGGTTAAAGCCATCAATATAGACGTTGGTCGCCATTCCCCACCCAAAATGCAAAGACCACCTTTCGGTGGTCTTGCGGCCCTGCCACCAGAAGCGACAGGGGGGATTACACTCTTCGCGTTACCTGAGTGGGGCACGAATGTCAAGTCGCGATTGCAGGTTGCATCAACTCTGATGCTAAGTGGAAACCTCGCAAGTGTCCAATTCAAGGCAATAATAGCACCGCATGGAAGGAACAGTGCGGCCTGCCCAACCTAACTGGTTGTGGCCGGGCCTGTCAACTGGGGCTTCTTGACGAAGAGAACTAAGACCGCGCCGAGGAAGTTCAGTATCGCGAACGTCAGGAACGGGATCAGGTACGAGTCTGTGGTGTCGTACATGTAGGCGGCAAAGAGCGGAGCGAACATCATGGCGATGTTGTTGGGCATCTGAGACAACCCCATGATCGTGGCGAAGGCTTTTCTCCCGAAGTAGTCGCCGCGGATCGAAGTCAGCAGCGGAACTCTGCCCCCGAAACCCATGCCGTAGAGAAAGGCGAACAAGAATGCCACGCCGATGCTGTCGGCAAACGCAATCACCATCATCCCCGACGCCTGCAATGCCAGGAAGACGAACAGCACAGGGGGCTTGGGCAGCCTGTCCGCGACGATCCCCGCTAGGAATTGGGTCGGCACCGCTGTCGCCGTGTAGGTCAACACCACGATGCCGGCGGTGCTCAGGGACAGTCCCATGTCGGTCAACTTCGGCACCAAATGCAACGACAGCGTGACGATGGATATCGTTGACGAGATGTGGACTATCGTCAGAATCCAGAACGCCGATGTCCGCAACGCCTGCCTCACGGTGAACTCAGCTTCGTCGCTCTGAACTGGGCCCGCGTCGGCGGGGGGGTCGCTGGACCCGCCGGAGCGAATCGGGGCCGGGTCGCCGTCCGGCAACAGCCCGATGTCCTCGGGTCGAGTGCGGATCACCTTCACCGCGGGGCCGATCATCAACAGCATGAACACGCCGATGCCGAGCGTTGCCCACCGGAATCCGTGAGCGTCCATCCCCAGAGCCAAAACAGGCACCAGAAAACCGCCGAAATGGATTCCGGACGTGGTTGCGGCGATCGCCAAGGAGCGGCGTCGGATGAACCAGTTGTTCACCGTCGAGACCACGGCGAGCCATCCGCCCAATCCGGAGCCGAGCGTGATGATGACGAAGGCGACGTAGAAATGCCACAGACTCTGGATCATCGAGAGCAGGATGAACCCGACGCCGATGATGCAGTAGCCCATCAGCACCAGCTTGCGGGAACCGAACTTGTCGATGAGGAAGCCTTCCAGAGGGCCAAGCACGGCGCCCTCGCCACGGGCGAGCGTAAAAGCGCCCGACATGGCGGTGCGGCTCCACCCGAAGTGCCTTTCGAGTGAAACCAGGAAGAGGCCGAGACCCTGGAAGACGCTGACGGCCATAAGAGTCAGCAGGAACGCCCCAACTCCGACAACCCTCCACCCATAGAACACGCCCCTGGCCCGTTGAATGACGCCGGCAGGTGTAGCGGTTGGGCGGTTCGGAGATTGCATCGACGCAAGTCTATCGGATATAGCCGTCGCTGAGCAAAATGGGCTGATGCGTCAGATATCACGGCGATACAGCGTGTGCGTAGTGATTGATTGCGATAGTCGGCGTTAACGAAACCGTTCGTGGTGAGCCCTGACTCATCGGGACTTCCAAGTAACGGCTCCTTGAATGTCATTCTGAGCGAAGCCGAAGGATCTGGCTCTACGCGACAATTGTCTCCCTGCGGGGCCCCAGATTCTTCGACTTCGCTCAGAATGACAGTTGCCTTAAGCGAGATCTGCGGTCCTTCGACATTACATATCATCCACCCTCCGTTACTCGTCAATGCATTGCCCGTCGCGCGGATCTAATCCCGTCAGAAATGGGACTCAGGACGAACGGAACGTTGTAACGTCAGGCTCCGAGGCTGGGCACTAGCATGGAGCCAACGCCGTAAACCCGGAATCCGGCCGGGCGGGCGTCTTGTGAGATTGACAACCCTGGTCGCCGGTCGTATATCCTGGAGCCTCCTCGCCTCAATAGCCGCATGGCGTCGAAAGCGATTCGAGAAACCCAGGAATACGGGAGCGACAGATGTCCGATTCCGCCGCGCAGGCAATAGCGTCATTCGAGCGATGGAACGCCGCGTTCAACGCCCGTGACATGGATGCAATGGTCGCAGAGATGCACTTTCCGCACAGAAGGCTGTCCGGAACAAACGAGTTTCAGGTCTGGGAAACCGCAGACGATTTTCGCGAGTCAGGCGGCGAGAAGACGACGGCTGCCCTGAAGGCGGAAGGGTGGGACCACACGGCGACCACCTCGATCGAGGCCGTCCATTCCGGACCTGACAAGGTGCACCTGGCGATCCACCAATCGAGACGGCGGGCTGACGGGTCCGAATACAACGGTTTCCTGACGCTTTGGATCTTCACTGAGATCGACGGACGCTGGGGCGTTCAGTTCCGCTCTTCGTATGTCTCGGGACTCGCACAAGGGATTGGCGGCGGCAGGTAGCTCGTTCTCCGATTCACAGGTTGGATACATGAATCGTGCGCTGTGGTTGTGCGGACCTGTGGTTCGACAAGCCCCGACAAGGCCGGGATCCCGATGCGCCGGGACTCGCCACGAACGGAAAGACAAAACTCAACGTTCGCTCCTTCGACCAAGCTCAGGGCAGGCTCTGAGCTTGGTCGAATGGTTACCGAGTTACCTTCGGTGTCCGTCAAACTTCAGGGACAGGAGATATCGATGCCAGGCCAAACGATAACCGAAATCAGCGTGACGCCCGTGCCGGTCCACTATCGCAAGGAGTTGGGCAGGAATTCGCGCGGCGAAAACATGGGCCGCGAACGCACCGAATGGCTGGTGCGCGCTCGGACCGACGGCGGGATCGAGGGTCTCACGATCGCCAACCGATTCATGCGGGAGTTCACCGGATTCGACTCCTCAGAAGGTACGGTTCGAGGGTTGGCGGCATTGCTTCGTGAGTCGCTCTTGGGCAAGCGGGTCGACGAGTTCCTCGATGTGTCTGGCGGTCGAGTCGTCGGCGTGAAGCGAGCTCAAGAACAGCTTTTCTTGGATCATGGCTGGATGAGCATCCTCGCCTTCGACCTGTTGGGTCGCGACATGGGCGTATCGGCCGTCGAACTGCTCGGAGGCCAGGTCCGCGACCGAGTTCCCGCGTACGACACCACCCTGTATTACCAGGACATGCTGAATCCGGAGATGGGCGCAGCGCAGGTGGCGGCCGAAGCTCGCGAGTCCCACGGCGACGGATACAGACAGTTCAAGATGAAAGTCGGCAGACCCGGCCGTTGGATGGCGCCGCAGGTCGGGATGGAACGCGACGTCGAGGTGGTGATGGCCGTCCGAGAAGCCGTCGGACCGGATGCCGCGATCATGGTGGACGCCAACTTCGGGTACGACGGGAGGCTTGATCTCTTGGAGGACTTCATCCGCGAAACCCTCTCCGCCAACATTTTCTGGCTGGAGGAGATGGTCACGGCGGATGTCGGCGACTACCGGGTGCTTCGCCGCATGAGGGACCGGCTGGGTTCGAACGCGCTGCTCGTTTGCGGCGAAGTGGACCGCGATCCGCCAAGCCAGGTGTTCGTCGACCTGGTGAACGAGGGCCTGATCGACGGCTACCAACCCGACACCGTTTCGGCAGGCTTCTCTCGCTGGCAGGCCCTCGAGGAATGGCTGGCGACGACGAAGGTCAGGTCGATACCGCACAACTTCGGCAACTCGAACTTCGGCGCGCGGGCCACGCTAGTTTTCGGCGCGGCATCCCCGACGTTCGTGTCGCTGGAGGACGAACGCTACCTGCCCAATGTGTACGCTGCCGACGACGTGTCGTTCGTCGATGGCGCATACACCCTGCCGGCGGGACCCGGGCTCGGTCTGGCCGTCGACGAAGACCTGTACCAGCGCAAGTTCGCGGGGTTCGAGGTTCTGATCAGCTAGCAACTTCAATGCCATCGGCTTGTGCCAGCCAACAACGACGCCGACCTCTGACCTTCGTCTACGGAGACACCCTACCGTGCGACCAACAATTGTCATGCTGATCCTTCCGCAGAAGGAGAACCATCTGGGGCCCCGCAGGGCAACAAGTATCGCGTTTGGCCAGATCCTTCGGCTTCGCTCAGGATAACCTCGGAGGTCCTTTCATGAAACCCGTTTGGTCCCACCCGCCCGCCCGTGAAGGTTTTCTGGGGACGCCCCAGTCCCCGGCGGGGCTCCGCCCCGGCACCCCGTTTGATCGCGGTTGGGGACAGCGCCATCGCTGAGGAAGTCGATGCCATCGGATTGCCGTTGCTAGAAGTGCCGACGCATCCCGGTCCAGGCCTTGTCGCGACTTGTGAGAAAACCCAGGCGCGCCGATTTACGTGACGCGACAACTGCGCACCACTTAGTCGGCCGACAATTTCACATATCAGGAGGAAACAATGCCGGACCTGAATTCGCTGGCCACTCCTGTGGCCGAATTGCTCAAGCAATCGCAGCAGAGTCTGGCCGTGGCCGAGTCATCCGCGGGCGGGCTGATATCGGCATCGCTGCTCTTGGTTCCGGGGGCGTCCGCGTACTACGTCGGCGGTGCGGTCATATACACTCGGGCTTCCCAGAAAGGGTTGCTCGCCGTACCGGACGCGACGATGGCTGATATGCGAGCCAGCACCGAAGCCTATGCCCTGCTGAACGCGCGCACGATTCGCGACGCCCTTGGCGCCACGTGGGGTCTGGGCGAGACCGGCGCCAGCGGACCAACGGGGAACCGGTACGGCGACTCGTTCGGCCACGCCCGTTTCGCCGTCACCGGACCCGTCGAGCGCACCATAACCCTCGAGACCGGCGACACGGACCGCCAAGCCAACATGTGGGCGTTCACGAAGGCGGCGCTTGAGCTGCTCGAGGGGTGCGTTCGAGAGGCGAGCTGATTGTCACGGTGACCTAAAGGACGCGGTCAAGGCGTTCAGTGAATCGTGGGCTAACCTGTTGGCGCCGGCGGCGCCGCCCAGACCGAACCATGACCGGCCCAAGCCAACTATTGACCGATCGAAGGTTGACCCCCTTGGGAGTCGTTGATAAACTCGCCGAAAACCCTCGTATTCTGCTCGGTATCATCGACTCAAAGGAGCGTTAGCGTGGCTGACACACCGCTCGACTCGCTCCACGAGCAATTGGATACGATCAGCGACAGCCGGAAATACCGGTGCAGAGACACGATACATCTGCCGTTCACACAAGGGTCGGCAACCAGCGACATCTCACTGTTCACGTATGCCGACGAGGACGGCGTGCCCGAGTATGTATGCGACTCGCAGTGGTTTGTCTCTAGGGGATACGGCGGCACGTCGGTGGCGCTCGACTCACACCGCATGGAGACTGAGACTGCCGCCGAGTCCGTCTACACGCTTGAAGCAACCAGGCGTCATTCGGACGGGACTGTCATGCAGACGTTCTCGGCGAGATTCACGTTCCGAAATGTGGGCGGTGACTGGCGGTGCGTGATCCGGCAGCCGCTGGGAATCACGAAACCGTGACGGGACTGCGATCCAAGTCCACCGGTCTGGCTTCGCGATCGGGTAGTGTCCCAACGCCTGCTGTCGGCACGCCCTCATGCCGAGGGGTTGTTGGGTTGTGGACTCGCCTGTCGGAGTGGCGATGGCACCCGGATGAATCTGTCCGCACGTTAGAGCAAAGCTAGGTTCAAGTCATTATGCCGAACACATTGCCGAAACATCACGGGACGTGCGACAACAGACGCGCAATTCATCCTTGCGTTCGGGCGCGGAAACCGACAACGCGGACGACACAGTCGCGTCGCGAAACCCGATCCCGGTTTTCGGCGTATCGCATCACTTCGGCGTTTCTCAGTGAACAGACAAGCCCTCGGCGACGCAGAAGTTGCATCGCCAAGAGTGTCGTGGGAATTCGGTTTAATCGCTGACAACAACGTCTATCTAACATACATCCTCTAGCTGCACGGAATGGAATGCCAAAAACGCCACGAATCCTGAAAACCCCGCGCCTCGCGCTCACGATCGTTTGCGCACTGGCGGCGCTCGCCCTGTGGCCAGGCCTCGGAGCTCGTGCGGACGTTCAGTCAACGCAACCCGAGGGACAATCGCCCGTACTAGCCGCCGCGAACGCGTACTCTGTCCGCTCGCTGCGAGAGGGGCTCACCGGCGCCATCTCCGCTGATGTCGTGACGGAAGATATTACCGGTGACGGAGTCCTTGAAGTATTGCTGGGCACGTCCAACGGCTTGTACGCCCTGTCCGCCGGTGCCCTGCTGAGCTACATTCCAACGTCTAGCGCCGTTTTGGACGTCGCGATGCTCGACGACGTCACCGGAGACAGCCACCCGGACGCTGTTGTCGCGGTTGGCGACACATTCTTCCCCAACATCCGCGCCTATGACGTCCTCACCGGGCAGACCGTGTGGCAGTACACGCCGAAGCAAGAGGTCTTCATCGAGAACCTGATGTGGACCGAACAGCAGACCCGCACTTTCGACGTGGAGACCATCGACCTGGCGGGCGACGGCTCGTCCGATGTCGTGGCCACATCCGGCTATCTGGCCTACGCCCTTGACGGTTTCACCGGCCAACCCGTCTGGAGTTTCGAGGCGCGCGACAACCTGTGGAGCGTTGTCGAGACTTCGGACCTAAACGGTGACGGCGTCGCCGATCTGGCGCTGGGCGGTCAGAACGGCTACATGCACGTCTTGTCCGGTCGAGACGGCGCCCTGTTGTGGGAGCGCCGCATAGCCCCGCGGTACGCCGCTCGCGACGATCGCGGTGGGCCGTGGAAAGACATCGACCAGTCGGTTTGGGATATGGCGCCAGTCTGGATCGGGAACGCGCCGAAAGCTGTGGTCACCGCCGAGGATGGCCGGGGCCGCCTGGTCGACCTTGAAACCGGGTTGGTGGATTGGCAGCTCCCCGTAATCGATCACGTGGCGGCCCTTCTGGATAGATATTACAACCAGAAATCGGGATGGCGACCAGTCCCGGCGACTTTCACTTCTTCAACCTGAGAGCTTTTCCGGTTGCGGATGTCACCGGCGACGGCGTCAGCGAAGTTCTGATAGCGGCTTTCCTCGGTCGAGGTCAGGCCCAAGGTCAAGAACCGCGTGACGCCGGAGTGACGCTGCTGAATCCGGTCTCGGGAACCAAGCTCTGGGAGACCTCCTCGCTGGCGATGGACCGGGCTGGACAGATCGCGTTCGCGACGATCGACGGCCGTCCGAAGGCCATCTTCCCGTCGTCTGATCTCAGTGTGATCGATCTCGAGGGCGGGACGGTCGAAACGATCAAGCTCCCCGGAGAGCCCAACAGAGGCGGGCGAGACCGGTTCGCGGTCGCCAGCCTGGATGACGACGAGATTCTGATCGTGTCAGATTCGCGGGATGCCGTCGGCCTGACCGTCTCCGGAGACGTGCGGTGGGATTACCCAAGAGTGGAAGCCGTGACCGTCGAGAGGGGCGACTTCACCGGCAGCGGCGCCAAGGACATCGTAGTATGGTCGAAGATCGCGTCCCGAAACGGCGACGAGCCGAGGGCGAGGGTCGTCTACGTCATCGACGGCAGCGACAACGAGATCGCGTGGACCTACTCCATGCCGCATGCCGAGTTCGCCGAGACGGGAGGCCTCCGGGGCGTCATGACCACCCCTGACCTCAATGGTGACGGCAAGCGCGACATAGCGGGGTACGCGCACGAGGACATCCAGATGGACGACGGACGAGCCGGCGCGGGCCCGGAGATACTCGCATTCAGCGGCGCCGACGGCTCGATCATCTTCCGCGGCGCTGCGACGGTTGACACCTACTACGGCGTCTGGGGGGAACTCTACGATGACCCAGACCTGCTCGAGACCATGATCCGCGCAAAGCTCGATGACGAGTTCGAACCGAATTTCGCCTCTGAGTGGGACAGACAAGAACAGGATCAACGCCAGCAGTTCGAAGATCGCATCGAGGGCGACTGGGGCCAGATGGAAAACCAGATGCGCGAAGAACTCCAGCAGCAGATAGAGCGGGAATGGAATGACAAGGAGCAACAACTGCGCGCCCAATACGACGAGCAGGTCCGGAACGAATCGGACGAATTCCGGGCCGGAGGAGCCACCGACAACGAGGTCGAGGGTTTCGAGTCTCGGCGTCGAAACGAGTTCGACGAGTTGATCGAGCAAGAACGTGGACGATCCGAATCGGCTTCCTGGCAGGAATGGGAGTCTCAACTGCCCGCGGAGAAATCCCGCACCGTAGACGATTGGCGAACGGGTTTTGAGGCCCAACTGCTGACCAACCGCGAAGATCAGGAGAAGGCTGCGCGGGATAACTTCGAGCGAGATCAGCTCCCGCAGGAACTGGATGGGTGGCGACAACGGCTGGCAGGCGAACAACGTGACCATCGAATCGACAAGCGACTCGTCTCGCTGGACGTGCTGCGCGATCCGCAATCGGAAGGCGGCGTCTCGTTGATAGCGGCGAGTTCAAGGGACGTCTTCCTGTTGAGCGCCAAGGGCAAGCTGCTATGGACCAAATCCGTCGAAGCGTGGTCGTACCAGGACCCGTTCACCGGCGAGCCTGACCCGGGCAAGGAGTTCAGCCTCAGCACCGACCACGGAACGCGGTACAAAATTCCCGGCGATCTCAACGGCGACGGCATCGACGACCTGGTCGCGTTTGGCAACAGAGAGATCGTCACCGCTCTCAGTGTGCGCAAGGGTGGGCAGCTCACGTTCAAGCGCGATCACGTGATCACTTTGGAGCAAGGCATGGACCCGAGGCAGGTGCGGCTTGCAGACGATCTGGACGGAGACGGTGTCAGGGACATAGCCTATCCCGTCTACCAAGAGGGACAAGGGTCTCGCAGCGTGTTCGTCTCGTCCGCCACCGGAATCAACCTCCTCGAGTTGCCGGAGTACGACCCTAGCCAGCAAGACTTCGGCAATGTCACGATCGACATGGGCGCCGCCGACGTCAACGGCGACAGTCTGACCGATGCGCTTGTGTTCCAGCGGTGGGTCGAAAATGCGGAAGGGTCGCGTCTTCGAGCGATCGACCTTCGGTCGGGCGAGGCTCTCTGGGACTTCACTGAGTATCGGGAGACATCCTTGTTCGACAGATACGAAGGACCGGTTATGCCCGCGACGTCGATCTCCGATTTCACCGGCGACGGGGTTGCAGACATCGCGTTGGTCCGCAATCTGACTTGGCAGGCCGGAGCGCAGGTTGAAGTCTACGACGCAACGACCGGGGACCTCGTCCACGCTGTGATTCTCGAGGAGATCGACGAGAGGAAGCACGAGGACCAGCGCTGGCACCCTGGTTTGCTTGCCAGGGAGATCGGCGACTTCACCGGCGACGGGCGCAACGAGTTGGCGGTGGTAACGGCGCTTGGGCAGAGTCATGAACGCAAGGAGTCCAGACTCATCGTCGTGGACCTCTACGAAGCTTCGGTGTTGGCCGACTTCCGAACCATGGGAACGAAACTGCTCGATCTAGGAGGCGCCGGCGAGTTCGGAGTCGTCGGGATGACCGGGCAGATGCATATCCTCAGCGTAATCAGCGATCTCGAAGTCCACGTCTCCGGCGCCGGCGACGGCGCCCAATCCCCTCTGACCGTGCAGTGGACAGGGTCGGCGCCCGCTTCATTCAATCAAGTGTTCGTCGACGGCATTGAGGTGGCCAGAACCAACGAAGACACTGCGATCGTGGCCGCGGGCAGCGGCGAGTACTCAGTCACCGTCCGGTCGCTCGATGAGAACGGACGCGGAGTCTATCGCAGCGTTAGGTTCACCGTGGAAGAAGGATCGCTCCCTGTCGTGCTGGCGTATACGGCCATGGCTGTGCTTCTTGTCATCGCGCTCGGGGTCCCATTGACCCGGATCGCTGGCGGTTTTGCACGGAGGAGGCGTCAAGATGGATAGCGACCTCATGCTGCGAACGTCCGGCTTGACCAAGACTTTCGGCAACCTGACGGCCGTGGACGGCATTGCCCTGGAGGTCGAACGCGGCTCGATACACGGTTTCGTCGGCCCCAACGGCGCTGGCAAGACTACGATGATGAAAATGCTCGTCGGCGCTCTGCGTCCGACCCGCGGCGACGGCTGGATCGACGGCGCCAGAATCGGGACTCTCGCCGCCAAGGCGCTAATCGGGTACGCTCCGGAACACGCGGTGCTGTACGAGGACATGGCCGCCACCGAATACCTTGTGTACATGGCCAACGTGTGCGGTGTAGACGAAGGCGCCGCGAGAAGCAGGGCCGCCAACCTTCTCGAGTGGATGGACCTCAGCGCGGCGGCCGATCGACGATCGGGCGGCTACAGCGCGGGCATGCGTCAGAGGCTGGGTCTGGCTCAGGCGCTCATACACGAGCCCGATCTTCTGATCCTCGACGAACCCACGGCCAACATGGACCCAACCGGCAGGATGACGATACTCGATCTGCTAAAGCGGCTCTCATCCGAGCGCGGAGCGACGATCTTGCTGAGCAGCCACATCCTCTCCGAGCTGGAGCAGGTGGCGGACTCCATCACGATGATCTACAACGGAAACATCGTGGTCCAGGGCGGCATCGACGAGGTGAGGAACCAGTTCGCCGAGAACCTGTATCTGGTCAAGACGTCACGCAACGAGCTCATCCTCCCGATCTTGGAAGGCTCGGATCTGGTGCGTGAGGCGTGGGAGGAAGAAGACGGCTTCATACACCTGGTCGGCGAGGAAGGTCCCGCACTGAGAAGGCGGATTCTGGATGCCGTGGTCGAATGCGACGCAGACCTCCAGCACCTGAGTCGCGAGTACGTCAGCCTGGAGAGCGTCTACCGCAGGACAATCGGGCTATAAGGCGGAACGGATCATGACGTCCACCGACACTCAGACCAGGACGCGAGGCATGTTCGCCTTGTCCGGGCGCTCGGCGCTCTACACCGTCATGGCCAAAACCATTCGAGACTTACTCGGAGCGCGGCGAGTCATCGTCGCCATTCTGGGCGGGCAGGCTTTGGCAACGTTTCTGTCGCTTGTTGCGTGGGCAGACGCCTTCGAGGGTGGCCGCATGGGTTTGGACATGCAGACAAGCTACCTGGTCGGCTACTTCATCACGGTATCGTTCTTCTGGATGACTGGGTTGTTTCTCGCGTACATGGTCGTCGGCACATCCGGTTTGGAGCTGGTGGATCAAGAGCGGAAGCGAGGCACGCTGCTCTTAATCGTGAGCAAGCCGATAGGCCGACTGCAGTTTCTGGCCGGCAAGTTCCTGGCTCTGGTGCTCACCGCGGCCCTGTTGGAGGCCACCATCTTAGTGGTTTCCGCGATGGCGACAAAGGCCATGCTTGGATTCGGGCCGCACGTGCTGACTGCGCGCCTCAAGGCGCTCCCCTGGATATTCCTGTTTTCGCTCCTGGTGATCGTCGTCTTCACGGCTGTGAGCGTGGCCCTCTCGACGCTCGTGCGAAGCGCATTGGTGCGCAACGGGGTGTTCATGCTCGTGCTGATCGCCGTGTTCGCCGTCGGCCCGGTCATGAGGATGGCCTGGCCGGACATCTACGAGGACTATCGCGTCTACTATCTCGACGGCGGCTACAATCTGGGCAATGTCTACGTCGACATCCTCGACAACACCGCTGCCGTCCGGCTGGGCCCGCAGGCGCAGGCGTGGCTCGGGATCACGAGGCGCATACAGGACCGGCGCGGAAGAGCTGTTAACCGCGTTGGTGGGAGCGGAGGGCGCCTTCGACCCAGACATCGGCGCCATGCCGCCCTCAATGGAGCGGTCGACGTATGTCTCGCCTGTCGTATCGCTGGCGGGCATCGTGGCGGTCGCCGCGGCCGTAATGGCGGTTGCCGCCATCGCATTCCGGCGAGAGGACGTGCAATAGCATCCCACGCATCATCGGCAAGCGGCGCATTGTTGATTTCGTGCGAGCTGTGTAAAGTTCGCCTGACAAGCAGACGTGAACCGAGCGCCCGCCGATGAAGCCTCCTTTCTACTATGGCTGGGTGATCGTGGCGACCCTGTTCGTCGTGAACTTCGCCGTCCATGCCACCGGAACGCTGAATCTTGGCCTCTTCGTTATTCCCATGGGCGAGGCGATGGGAATCTCCCGAAGCACATTCGGTTGGCTGACCACGGCGCGATATTTGGCCGGCGGCTTCACCAGCCTTTTTTTTGGGCGATTGCTGGATCGGTTCGGCCCCAGACTGATTATCCCCGCGTCGGCAGCCGTCACAGGCGTTTGCGTCATCGGATTTGGGTTGGCCGACAACGTAGGCCAGCTCTTCATCCTGTTCACCATCGTCGGGTTGGCCGGACTCAGCACTCCGGGCGGCGGTCTTCTGAGCTCGGTGCCGGTGGCGAAATGGTTCGTCCGTCGACGCGGTGTCGCACTCGGGCTGGCGTCTCTCGGGCTGGGCGTCGGCGGAATGGTGATGCTGCCTCTCACCCAGTTCCTCATCGATACGGTAGAGTGGCGAGACGCCTGGCTGTACCTGGGCATCATAAGCATGGCTCTGATCATCCCGTTGTCGCTGGCGTTCTTGCGGCGCCAACCGGAAGACATGGGCCTCCGACCCGACGGCGACGCGGTTTTATCGCTGCAACAAAAGTCCGACTACCCGGAAACAGACGACGAAGCTGTTTGGACCGTGAACGAAGCCCTCCACACGAGGGCTTTCTGGCTGCTGACTCTCGCCTTGGTGCTGGGCGGCTTCGGAATGGGCGCGAGCGTGCATCGCATACCGTATTTCGTGGAGTCGGGTTTCGACGCCGATCTCGTGGCCGTGGCCCTTTCGGCGGACGCAGGCGGAGCGGCTGCCATGCTGCTCGTGGTGGGATTGTTGTTCGACAGGTTCCCTGCGCGCTTCGTCGCCGCCGGCGCATACGTGGGTTTTGCGGTTTCGATGGGTTTGACGCTCACTGCGTCCAGCACGTTCGACCTGTTCGTCGCGGTGATCCTCTGGGGCCTGTCCGTCGGGATCAACATTGTCTCCCAGAGCTACCTGTGGGCCGACTACTTTGGACGGGCGTTTCTGGGCACGATCAGAGGAATCACCATGCCCACGATCCTGCTGGCAAGCGCGTTTGGCGCGCCTCTCGTCGGCTACATCTACGACACCACCGACGGATACGAGCTGGCATGGAAGGCGCTCATGGGAATCTACGTGATTGGTTTGGTTGTCATGCTAATCGCCACACCGCCGCGCAAAGCTAACAACGACGGCGCCCAACGATCCGCCCCGAGTGAAGAGCGGCGCTTAACGGACGCGCACTGAGAGTGGCCGCTGAAGTGGTAAGCTGTTGACGAGTTCAGCCATGGCGTTTTCGCGCCGGAACCGACTACTGCCTGTTCGCAACGCGGCGGACAATCTAACGCCATCACTACTTCAGGAGGAGAATATGCCATTCGCAATCGACCACGTACATATCAGAGCATCCGATCCGCAGCGATCCGCGGCTTGGTACGAACAACATTTTGACGCAAAGATCCTCGGAGCTCGCGAAGTCATGCCCGGAACCATCACGGTCAGCATGCAGATGGGCGGCGAGGTCCGGCTCAACATATCGTCGCCGCCTGCGGGGTCGTCCGACCAGCGGGGCAGCGCGGAGCTGAACCACCTTGGCCTTGAGCACTTCGGGTTCGGCGTCGACGACCTCGCGGCGAAGCTGGGCAGCCTCGAAAAAGCCGGCGTGCGCATCGTACTTCCCAGCACCGAGATAGCCAGCGGCGCTCACCTGGCCTACATCGAAGGCCCGGACGACGTGCTCATCGAATTGGTTCAGTCAGCATAGGGCAATTATCGGCCATAATCGATTCCGTGGGCTCGGGATCGGCGCCTGGAAGGGTAGCCGAACTGATTTATGCGCGGTAAAAACCCGGATGAGCCGCACCTCATTCCGTTCGTCCTGA
>CAZPQQ010000067.1:0-18418 GCA_964588665.1 uncultured Dehalococcoidia bacterium
TCAGCTCAAAGTCTCTATTAACAATCTGTCCCATTTGGGCTGACAGCCAACAGCTGTGCACCGAGTGCGTCGGCTTTTTCGGCCTGCTGGCGAAGGTAGGCGATTTCAGTCCTCGCGGTCTCCAATTCAGTCCGGACGTCCGCGGTCGCGGCTAGCTGTCTTTCGAGATCCTGGACGCGTAGCAACTCTGATTGAACCTGGCCCTGGAGAACGTCAAGCGGATCGCTCGGCTCTGAGGGCGGCAGGTCGCCAACGTTTCCGGCAGCGCCAGCGCTTTGTGGGCTGGCATCTATTATGGGCGATGGAGCCGTATATGCGCTGGGAGGTTCGGGTGGGGCCGACGGCGGCGTTGACTCGGCGGACATGCTTCGTTCGAGCTCGGCTCGAAGCATGTTGAGAGCCCCGCCAGCCGACTGCTCCTTGGGCGGGCTCGGCGGTTCCACCTCTTGGGGCGCACTCTGGGGCGCACTTGGCGGTTCCGGCGGTGGTTGGGACATGGCCCCTAAATTGATCGGCTGGGTGTCGCCTTCGCTCGGCGCCGGAGCCTGTTCGACCGGCGGCGGCGGTATGATGGCGGCTTCCACTTCCACTTCCACTTCCGCTTCCGGCGTCGGCGGCGGCTGAGTCGCTTGAACCGCCGCCAGGCGCTCGTCGCTGTTGCGTCGGACGTCGGCGAGCCTTTGCTCCCACCACTTTATCTGGAACACGAAGTCCCTCGCGCGTTGCTCGGAGTCCTGCAACAGAATCGCGACGTTGGTCTCGAATGTACCGACCTTCGCCTGGAACTCGGTCTCCATCCTCAGCAGGTACTCTGTGTCGCCCTGACCCGCGGCGTGCGTATGGGCCCAGGCCGCGCCTTCGGATTCAAGGGCCCCGACGGTGTCGAAGAAGATGTTGAGGATGAAGTCGCCAAGTTCCTCCGGGGTCAGCGCGGCAAGTTGCTGGCCGAACTCGCTTTCCGGGGCTTGCATGGACGGAATCTGGTTCATATGACTTGGAGAACCTCTCTGATCTCCCCGACCATCAGCTCTTCCACCAGGTCGGGGCTGATCCCACGGATGTTCTGGGCAACGGTTTCGTTTGGGTCCCACTCGGCCTGAAAACCCTTGGAACCCAGGGCGGTCTCCATGACGTTCTGCAGCTTGCTGGATGTGATGCCTGACACCAGCACCGAAACGCCAACGTAGTCCAGTTGGGGCGTACCGAACTGAAGGCAGTCGGTCTTACGAAAACGATCGGTTCCCGCTTCTTCTTTCAGCAGGTCGGAGAGATAATCCACGTGTCCGGTGTTCATGTTCAGTATCTTTTCGAAAAATCGAGGAGGGCCGAATAGAGTCGCGACGCCGCCGACCTTGGGTTTGGGGCTTCGGCGCCCCCCAGAGCATATTGGGACGTGGCCAATTCGGCTAGTCGGGTCAGGCCCTCGCGCACGCGCCGCCAACGAGATTTGGCTGTCGAGAACCTGCCCGCGTCGAATGCCTTCACTGGCAACGTGGCGTAGCCGATAGTCGATATCTCAGGCGGACCGAATCCCTCTTGCCTTCGCGTCCAGCGCTTGATGTCGGCCAGGTCCAGCTTCGATGACAACTCCGGCACGCCGTACTTGCCCATGGACGCCATCAGCAGCGGCGCGATCATGTCTCGAAGAATTTCGTTGAAAACCCGGTAGTTCCCGTTCGAGGTCTGACTGTAACGCGCCAGCGAGTCGTTGTCCGCGACAATCACCGCGTCGAGTGTGCCGCCCGCCGCGGGCTCGCCCGCCAACATGGCATGCAACCCAGCAAGCGCGCTCCTGGGGTACCGTGCCTCGCGGACCTCGCTGGCCGATGGCAGAATCGACAGATTCAGCGAAAGATCGGCCGCGAATTCGACATCGTCCTTGAGCCAGCGCGAGACAACTGGGGACATCCCGTTGCCGGTGCTTCCGGTGAGCGAGTTGCATGTTAGCAGCACCCCGCTGGTGAAGTCCTCGGTCACGAGTCTCTCTCGTATCGCCGACGCCAGCGCGGGGCGGCTGGAGCCGGAGCCGATCAGCGAGTTCTCGGCCGCCAGCATCCCGAGGTATGGGAGACCGCCTACCCCGACATTCTGCTCGCCGACCGCGGCGGTCGCCTGTGCCGCATTCATGGCGCCGCGGTCGCCCAAGAGCGCCGCCTTTATGTACTCCTTGGACGGCATCGGCAGCACGAATATGTTGTCTCGATGGTCCCAACTCCAGTGGGTCGCCAGGATGTCGGATATGACGTCGCTCGTGTCGAATGCGACCGCACGAAACGGATAGACGTCCTCGGAATCGCCGGGCACATAGGAAGGAGGCCCCAGATGGGCGAACGAGGACGCGATCTGACTTCCGCACTAGCCGCACCCGACCACCCGCACCCGTGTTCCCAAGGGCGTCGTTCTGGCAGCCGGCTGTGGGCGTTCTGCGATCGCCGTGGGGCTCAGTTCCAGATCCGGCCCGTCGCCTCCTGAGCCTTCTGTCGAAGGGTGTGACGCATCCTCGGGACGTCCGGACCGACGCGAAAAGTAATCGCGCCAGCGTTCGTCCGATTGCGTCATTCAAACCCCCCCGACAGCCCAGGCGTCAACTTCGTGCGGACGCCTGCTTGTGATTCCGTCAGTACAGTCTATCACCATCGGTGGCCAGTCCCCGAACGGCGACAATTATGTTGGCGGCAATCACGCCGGCACGGGCTCGCGGTCCCACACGCCGCGGGAGTATTCCATGCAGTCCGATATCGCGTCGGCAAGCTCGCCCGGCGACTCGAACCGGAGCCGTTGTGCGAGGTAGCGGAACTCGGGCGAGTGCTGGTCTGGGACGGCAAGGTCCTTCGCGTTTCCACGCACGACTCTCAGGGCGTCGATCAGCATGCGAAGGAACGAGTACGAGTGCCGAATCTCGTCCGCTGCACTCGCGCGGATGTAGCCGCCTTCGGCCAACGAGCGGACCGCGTCCAACGTATTGGCGCCGCGGACGGATCGGTCGCGGCGTCCCGCTGAGATCTGCGACGCCTGCACGTAGTACTCGATGTCCACCAAACCGCCGAGGCTATGCTTCACGTTAACCGACGTCGGCTTGACGAGCTCGCTGGCCTGCCGGCTCCTGATGTGTTGAATGTCGTCGGTGTCGAGTGGATCGTCCCAGTATATGAAGCGGCCTCGCGCGGCCATCACCTGCTCGGCAAGATCGAGGTTCCCCGCCACCGGCCTTTGCTTTACCAGGGCCAGTCGTTCGAACTGCCGGGCGTCTCCATCGCCGGAGTAGTAGGCTTTGTATGCTCTGAGAGACGAGGCCAAGGCTCCTTTGGCGCCGTAGGGTCGCAACCGCAGGTCGATCTGGAAGACTCCCTCTCGTCGCGACTGAAGCGTCTGAATGAACCCCTTCACCAGCTCCGTGAAATAGGTGGAGTTCATCACCTTTTCCGCGCCGTCGGTCTCGCCCTCGGCTCCCTAGACGAAGACCAGTTCGATGTCCGAACCGAACCCCATCTCTCGACCGCCGAACTTGCCGAGAGCGCAGATGCACCACTGGCAACGGCTCCCGTCGGCCAGCCTGGGACGCCCGTGGCGCTTGTTCAGCGCGCGCTCCACCAACTCGGCGGGGGAAGACACGACCACTCCCGTGAGGGCGCTCAGCTCCCCGGCGAACTGGACGAAGTTGACCCGCCCAGTGATGTGTCTCAAGTCGATTCGGAACATCTCTCGGTCTTTGAATCGATTGAGGTAGTCGACCGCCGTCTTGTCATCGGGCGCCGACGCCAACTGTTCACGCAAAGCCGTTTCGAGCGGTTCAGCCGGCCGGTTCTCGTCGAGAGAACTGGTGTCTACGAGGACCGGGAACAGGCTCTCGTGTTGCATGCGCAGGAAGTCTTCCCACAGGAACCGGCTGACGCCCATGACCTCCGCCAGAGTCTCCAGCACCTCCGGCGATTCCAGGGCGTGGATCTCGCCCGTCCAATCGGATCTGGACAGGACCTGTTTTATCAGGGCGCTGAATTGTCGCAGCGCCATCTGGGGGTCGGAAGACCTGGGAAGCAGGTGCGTGAAATGCTTGATCAGGGCCGCCGCGGCCCGCAACTCGCGTAGGTCTTCGTCGGACGTGATCTTGGCGCCGCCGGCATCGGTCAGCCAGAAAGTGTCGCGCGCCGTTCCGCCAACGGTCCGCACGTCAGCGCGGACAATGTTGATCTTGAGACTTGCCAACGCGGTGGTGAACGCGAACAGGAAGCCTCGCAGGTCTCGAGATTGAATCGAAAGCATCGTCGCGCCGCCGGCGCCCTCGGGATCGATGTCGATCTCCACCGGCATGAGCTGGCCGTGCTGTTCCTCGACCTGCCGCATCGCGCCGCTGAATCGCTCTACCGCGATGCGCTGAGCGGCCTCAAGGCCGTCGCGGGACGCCACGGAGAATATCTGGCGGAGTTCGTCTTGGAAACGCTCCCACACATCGGGCGACATTTCGCGGTGAGAGTGAACATCGAGGATGTTCAAGGCTATGGCGGACGGGCGGGGTTTGGGTCGAGGCTCTTGTCGGGAAGGCCGGCGGGCGCCGCGTCGACGTCGCCTTGGCGCTTCCGGCGCCGTTTCCGGAACCCAATCCGCGACTATCGAGAACCCGTCCACTCGCACGATGTCGAGCGCGTACGATGTGAAAACGGAGGCAATCAGAGACAGGCTGCCCAACCGGTCTGGGGTGCAGATCGTGACGGTCCATGAGTCGCCATGTAAAGGCTGGGTCGCCACTGCCACGTCATCGGCGCCTGCTGCTTCGATCAGCAGCCGAGCATGGCCTTCGGAGTCGCGGTGATAGGGTAGATACACGGCCCCGAGCTGCCGTTTTATGCTGCTCGCAATGTCAGTGAGACTTGAGTCGTGCAATGTAGTGAGCAGGTGCTGGACAAGGCTACAACGTCTCGTACCGCAAGCGCGATCCGACCTAATCATGATAGCATGATTGAGCAAATCAGCAGTTCGGTTCGTGAATGGCCGGCATCGAAGATCTCCTCGACGCATTTCAAACCCGTGGATTGGCGCGTCCGTCGCATCAAGACCCCAATATCGTGGACCTGGCTCGCGCCGTCGCCCGATTATCGGGCGTCGACGCGAACGACCGCACCGCCAACTCATCGGTAATCGAGCAACGGATCGGCCCCGCCGACCACCTCGTCCTCGTGCTGTTGGACGGCGTCGGAATGGTCATGCTGGAAAACCTGTCTCATGACAGCTTCCTGCGCGGCCATCTGGTGGACGAGCTCTCAACCGTGTTTCCGTCGACAACCTCCGTTGCGCTCACGACGTTGGCAACGGGCGCGTGGCCGGCGGAGCATGGCGTCACCGGATGGTGGACCCACATCAGCGAGCTCGGTCAGACTGCAGTCATACTACGATACGTGACCCGATCGGATGACCGTGACCTTGCAGGGCTGGGGATGGACGTCGAAACGGTCTTCCCCTTGCAGTCGGCTTTCGCGTCTTATGATCGCGACACACTGCTGCTCATGCCAGCCGCCATTGCCGACTCGACGTATTCGGCTTATTTCTCAGGCGGACGACCCACGACCTCCTACGGGTCCCTGGATCAAGGCATATCCACCGTGATCCGCAGGATCGCTGACGCCGGCGAACCGACGTTTACGTACCTCTACGTATCGCAAGTCGACAGCTTGGCACACCTCCACGGGATGACCCGCCCCGAGGTTCTGGAGTCACTGCGCGAAGTCGACGCTGAGTTGGCCCGTCTGCACTCGGCGATAGGCGACAAGGGCAGGATCGTCGTCACCGCGGACCACGGGTTTTTGGACGCGCCAGCCGCATCGCGGCACACGTTGCGGCCGTCGACCGACCTGACGCCGCTGCTGCACTACCCGCCGTCCGGAGACACGCGTGTCATGTACCTGCACGTCAGAGATTGGGCACGAGCGAGAGTGCGCGGGCATTTCGAGCGCAAATTCGGCTCTCGTTTCTATCTCATCAGCGTCGACGAGGCAGAGGATCTCGAGCTGTTCGGACCCGGCCCGTTGGCGCCGGCGACGAAAGACCGGATGGGGGACCTCATCGCTATCTCTTCGGGCGCGCACATGATCGAGTACAACGCCGCGCGAGGGTCGGCCCGAAGCGTGTTGCTGAACGGACACCACTCCGGCTTGACCCCAGACGAAATGAAGATCCCGCTGGTGATCGCGTAACGCATCCACTGCGCTCTCTCCGGTCAAGATTTGGACGCGGTGAAGGTCCCCTTGTCGTTTTAGGATCGCGGCGCAGGCCGGACTACGAAGACTCGAAGGTGTATCCTTAGAGACAGTCAATTACGCGCCAGGTCGAACTATACGTTGGTCGACGCTGCGTCTGGTCAGCGACCGATCCACGGATCGAGGCGGCCTGCACACCTAAGGAGACCATTTCAATGTCCGGAAACCTGAGCCCTCTCCATGAGTTGGGACGATTGGGTCAGAGCGTTTGGATCGACAACATCTCTCGCGAGCTGATCGCCTCCGGCGACCTAGGCAAGCTCATCGACTTAGGCGTCACCGGATTGACGTCCAACCCGTCGATATTCGAGAAGGCGGTCTCAGGCAGCACTGACTACGACGAGTCGATGCTTCGATTCGTGAACGACGGGATGGACACCGAGCAGGTGTTCGAGGCGTTGGCCATCGAGGACATTCGTTCGGCCGCGGACCTTCTGATGCCCATCTACGACCGCACCGACGGCGCGGACGGATACGCCTCGTTGGAGGTCAATCCGCATCTGGCCGCCGACACCGACGGCACCGTCTCAGAGGGGCTGCGGATCTTCGAAACGCTGAGTCGCCCAAACATCATGATCAAGGTGCCGGCGACGCCCGAGGGAATGCCGGCAATCGCCAGCCTGCTGGAAGCCGGCGTCAACGTGAACGCCACGCTGATATTCTCTTTGGATGCGTACAACCTGGTCAGCGACGCCTACATCGACGGCCTGGAAGCGCGGCGACGAGCGGGCGGAGGCGTCAACCGCGTGGCGTCCGTGGCGTCGTTCTTCGTGTCCAGGGTGGACTCCGCCGTGGACGGCTTGATCGACGGGCGTGTCGGCGAGGGCCGCGCCGATCTTGCGAACCTCAAAGGAAAAGCCGCCATCGCAAACGCGAAACTCGCCTATCAGGCTTTCAAGGGCACGTTCGGCGGCGACCGGTTTACGGAGTTGCGGTCCGCCGGGGCGATGGTCCAGAGGCCGCTGTGGGCTTCGACTTCGACCAAAGACCCAAGTTACAGCGACGTTATGTACATTGAATCCTTGATCGGTCGCGATACGGTCAACACACTGCCCGACGCGACCCTCGACGCGTTCGTGGACCACGGCGCCGCGTCCGAGACCCTGGACCGTGACGCCGACGCGGCTCGCGATGCCGTGGAGTCACTCGAAGCTGCCGGGATTAGCATGGACGCCGTGACGTCGAAGCTTTTGGCCGACGGAGTCAAGGCGTTTGCGAACGCCTACGATCAGCTCGTGGCCAACATCGACGTCAAGCGGCAACGGTTGATCGCCGCCGACTGACTGGGCGTTCGCGGGTCACGCGATCCGTTGACGTGCTTTCAAAGGCGAAATGTAGCCGCCAACCTATCCGCGGCGTCATCTCCATGGTTCGAAGTGCGTCGATCGAACTGACCTATTCGGGACCTTGCCGCCAGGCATCGATATCCGGCCTGCGGCTGGCGGCAGCAAAGAAGTGCATCGGGGGCAATGTTGGCGTACCTTCCCATCGAAGACCACGGAGTGATCGGCAACATTCGCACGGTGGCGCTCGTGGGCTTGGACGGCGGAATCGACTGGTTCTGCTGTCCTAACTTCGACTCTCCCAGCGTGTTCGGCGCCATCCTAGACGACAACAAAGGCGGTCGATTCAGCATCCGTCCCGTCCACGAAGCCACGGCGCACAAGCAGTTTTACTTGCCGGAAACCAACGTCCTGGTCACCCGATTCCTGTCCGACGAAGGCGTCGGCGAGGTCACCGACTTCATGCCCGTCGGCGCACTTAACGGCGATCGACGGACGCATATCGTCCGTCGAGTGAACGTGGTCCGAGGCCGCATCCATTGGAAGGTGGAGTGCGAGCCGGCCTTCAACTATGCGCGAGATCGTCACGAAGTGCAGGTCGACGACAATGGTGCGCGGTTCACCACCGCCTCCATCGGGCTCCAACTGTGCACGTCCGTTCCGCTGAACCAAGACGGACAGGGCGTGGAGGCCGAGTTCGTACTAGACGAAGGCGAGACGGCCACGTTCGCAATCGTCGCCGTGCTGTCGCCGGACGATGACAGCACGGCGACGGCGGAGCCCGTGGGCGAGGGCATGTTCCGCGCCACCGTCGACTACTGGCGGAATTGGCTGTCGCAATGCACCTACAAAGGTCGCTGGCGCGAGATGGTGGAGCGCTCGGCTCTGGTGCTCAAACTCCTGACGTTCGAGCCGACGGGCGCCATCGTTGCCGCTCCAACCACCAGCCTGCCTGAACATCTGGGCGGATTCCGAAACTGGGACTACCGCTACACGTGGATCAGGGACGCCGCCTTCACTATCTACGGTCTGCTCAGGATTGGGTTCACCGAGGCGGCCGAAGGATTCATGGCTTGGATGGAAGCTCGCGCCCACGAGACCGGACCGGACGGCCCGCTGCAGGTCATGTACGGCATCGACGGCAGACACGAGCTCACCGAAGTGACGCTGGATCATCTAGACGGATATCGTGGGTCAAAGCCGGTTCGGATCGGAAACGGGGCGTACGACCAACTCCAACTCGACATATACGGTGAATTGCTGGACGCGGTCTACCTGTTCGACAAGTACGGAGAGCCGATCTCCTATGAGTTCTGGACCCACCTCCGGGACATGACGAATTGGGTCTGCGAGCATTGAGACCGGGTCGACGAAGGGATCTGGGAGACCAGAGGCGGGCAGAAACACTTCGTCTACTCGAAGGTGATGTGTTGGGTCGCGGTCGACCGCGCGCTGCGACTGGCCGACAGGCGTTCGTTCCCTGCTGACCGGCAGAAATGGCTGGAAGTCAGGGACAAGATATACGAGGAGATCATGGTGCGGGGGTGGAACTCCGAGCTCGAATCGTTCGTGCAGTCATACGGTTCGGACTCCCTCGACGCCTCGAGTCTGATCATGCCGCTGGTGTTTTTGATGTCGCCGAGCGATCCGAGAATGCTCTCGACCCTCGACCCTCGACGCGATCAATCGCTCGCCCAAACAGGGCGGACTGGTCTCCAATTCATTGGTGTACCGTTACGACGTCACCGCATCGCCCGACGGCCTGAACACCGACGAAGGCACGTTCAACATGTGCTCGTTCTGGCTGGTCGAAGCGCTCACTAGGGCGGGCAAGACCGACAGGTCCAGGTTGGACGAAGCCCGGCTGATGTTCGAGAAGATGTTGGGCTACGCCAACCACGTCGGCCTCTATGCTGAGGAGACGGGAAAAAACGGCGAAGCGCTCGGAAACTTCCCGCAGGCGTTCACGCATCTGTCGCTTATCAGCGCCGCCTTCAACCTGGACCGCACGCTAGGTGTCGCGAGAGAGGGACGCGTGGAAGCGGCTGACTGACTGACCGTGAGCAGGGTTGACGCACACGCCGCCGCTCATCACAATGACAACAACCCAGAACATCCGCGCCTGGGCACACATCTTGCGAGGGCGAAACAACACATGACTTCAGAAGAATCCGCCGCATCGGTCGACTTCATCCGAGCGGCGATAGACCAGGACATCGCCGACGGCAGGTTCGGCGGTCGCGTGCACACGCGTTTCCCGCCGGAGCCGAACGGGTACCTGCACATTGGCCACGCCATGGCGATATGCCTGGATTTCGGGGTCGCCAACGAATACGGCGGCATGTGCAACCTGAGGTTCGACGACACGAACCCCGCCAAAGAAGATGTCGAATATGTCGATTCGCAACAAGAGGACATCCGTTGGCTGGGATTCGACTGGGAAGGCCGCCTGTTCTACGCCTCGGACTATTTCGAGCAGCTTTTCGAGTTCGCCATGCAGCTCATTCGCGACGGGAAAGCGTACGTTGACAGCCTCAGCGCCGACGAAATTCGCGAGTATCGGGGCACCCTCACCGAACCTGGGCGCAACAGTCCGCACCGAGAGCGCGACGTCGAAGAGAGCCTGACGCTGTTCCAGAAGATGCGCGACGGCGATTTCGCGGACGGCGAGCACGTGGTCCGGGCCAAGATCGACATGGCCTCGCCCAACATGAACATGCGAGACCCGACGATCTACCGCATCCGCAAAGTCACGCATCACCAGACCGGCGACGAGTGGTGCGTGTACCCGATGTACGACTTCGCTCATCCGCTCTCGGACGCGATCGAAAGCATCACCCATTCGTTGTGCTCGCTCGAATACGAGGACCACAGACCTCTCTACGACTGGTTCCTGGAGCAACTCGACGTCTTCCGGTCGCGCCAGATCGAGTTCGCAAGACTGAACCTGAGCCAGACGGTCATGCACAAGCGCATGCTGGTGCAACTGGTTAACGGCGGCTACGTGTCGGGCTGGGACGATCCTCGGATGCCGACCCTGGCAGGCTTGAGGCGCAGAGGTTACACGCCCGAGGCCATACGGGACTTCTGCGCTCGAACCGGGATCGCAAAGGCCAACAGCATCAAAGACATAGCGCTGCTCGAGCACTGTCTGCGAAACGACCTGAACCAGCGTGCGCCGCGTAAGCTTGCCGTTCTTCGTCCGTTGAGGGTTGTGATAGAAAACTACCCGGAAGGACAGACCGAGTACCTGGACGCGGTCAACAACCCCGAAGACCCCGATGCCGGGACGCGGCAAGTTCCGTTCAGCCGGACGATCCTGGTGGAGCGTGACGATTTTATGGAAGACCCGCCGAGGCGGTTCTACAGACTGTCGCCCGGGCGCGAAGTGCGCCTGAGATACGGCTACTTCATCAAGTGCGAAGAAGTGGTCAAGGACGCTGCCGGCGAAGTCGTGGAACTGCGGTGCACGTACGACCCCGAGACCCGAGGCGGCTCGGCCCCTGACGGAAGGAAGGTCCGCGCGACCCTACACTGGGTGTCTGAAGAGACCGCCCTCGACGCCGAGGTCAGACTGTATGACCACATGTTCGAGGCGGCAGACCCCTCGGACGTGCCGGAGGGCGTCGATTGGCGGGACAACTTCAACAGGGATTCGTTTGAGGTCCTCACCGGGTGCAAAGTGGAGCCTTCGGCGCGCGATGTGCAGGTCGGGCAGGGCGTACAGTTCGAGCGACAGGGCTACTTCTGCCCCGACAACGACTCCACCCCCGACCGGCTCGTGTTCAACCGAACCGTGCCGCTCCGAGACACGTGGGCGCGGATTCAGCGAGCAGGCAAATGAACCGCTCCCACCGCAGACGGCCAGTGCGGTTCTTCTTGCCAAGCCATGGGCCGTGTCCTACATCGCCGCCAGGAGCTTCGGGCCGAAGTCGCCCGGGTTGGTGTGTTCGATCACGAGGTCGCTGGTGTCGTGAAACGCCAGGAAGTCGCGCATCGCGCCAGCGATCGACGCCACCATCTCGTCTTCCGGCGCCACGCCAGGCTCCAGATGCAACTTCTTGATCCTGAGGACGCCTGTCTGGCGTTCCAGCTTGGGATCGAACCGACCAACCAATCGGTCTCGGAACAGAATCGGCAGGCTGTAGTAACCCCAGATCCGGTCGGGCTCGCGTTTGTACGCTTCCAAGATTTGGTTGAAGCCCCAGAACTGTTCGTCGCGGTCTCTTGCCCAGAACAGGTTGTCGAACGGGTTTAGGAACGTCACGTGACTTGGCGTGAGCGCCCCGTCGGCTGCTGCATCGAGTCTCGGCCCATCTTCTCGGTGGACCGTCAGGCTCCCAGTTTCGTCCGAGCTTAGCTGCACCGGGACGAGCTCAATGGTTCCGTCGGCGATCATCTCGTCGATGACCGGCTTCGCCCTGGTTCGCTTTATCTTCGCGTAATCCGCCACTGCCCTCGGATCGCAGATCCCGAGACGCCGGATTGACTTCTCCAGCGACCAACGAATCGCGTCCTCTTCGGTGGGCTCTTCCCGGGACACCCATTCGGGCAGGACGCGCTCTTTCAGGTCATAGACTCGCTGGAAGTTGAAACGACTGGCGACCATCACGTCGCCCTGGTTGTAGAGAGCTTCCAGTGCGCGCTTGGCAGGCTTCCAGTCCCACCAACTCCCTCGTTTGACCCCGTCGCGCTCGAAATCGGCTGAACGCGAGGCGCCGTGATCTCGGATGTGCTCCAGCACCGCCTGCACAAGGTCGCGATTGCCGGGTTCGTCTATCCATCCCCTGTACCATCCTGCGCGCCCTTCCCGATGCGCTCGCTGTCTCGGCAGGCTGTATCGGTAGTCGTCGAGCGGAATCAGGCACGCCGCATGTCGCCAGTACTCGAACAAGCGCCGCCCCTGCCCGGTTTCGGCATCCCCGGACAGGAGCCCGTCCAGGTGGTCTGGGTTGTACTTGCCCAACCTGCTCCAAAGGGTGAGGTACTGGCTGCGGCGAACCATCTGCAGCGTGTCGATCTGCAGCCAACCGATACGTTCGATGGTGTTGTATATCGAATCGGGGCCAACAACGCCGTCTGGAGGCGTCGCGAGGCCTTGCGAATCCAGCGCCAACGCTCTGGCGACAGACAGTGGGTATGCGGCTTTGTTTGCAGTGCGCTTCTTCGTTGGGCTCATTGTCTGGTTTCCTTGCTCGGCACGACTGGGTTCGGCATGAATGGTTTGGGACGCGCCGAATCGCGAGCCGATCGGGTTTGGCGAGAGACGGATGGACGAACGTCAAGGTGGATTGTCTCAACTGAGCGTCGGCAGATCAAGTCATTGGCCTGAGATCTGTCGGTCGATATTCGGACATCCGGGCCAAATGCGGCCCTCGATTCGGAGGGTTCGGACTGCGTTTGCGGACGCGTTTCGACCTTCGTGTCGCCGGTGGCCGAAACGGGTTGAAATGGGCTTGTTTCCCTCTTTTGAGGACATTATTGTCCTCAAGTCAATGATTCGTGCCTGAACAGGCTGGATTCAGGGTGGTAGAAATGAAGCCGAGACGTTATCATAGTCTGGACGCACGAGACAAAGCTGGCAACTTGCGTTACAGTAGAACCACAAACTGGCTCTACAACCTTGAGGATATTCCCGCATACGAGGTCGGGCACGCGTCAACATGGTGCGTTGCCGTCCTCCCGTGCGGATCAAGGTGAGCGTCGCGCTCCACGTGCTCTGGGGGCACTGCGGTTGAATCGGGTAACCGTCCGGGGGCAAGGCATATGGTTGTCACGCGCAACTCTGCGCGCGTCGTGTGTGCGGTGGGGGATGACCCAAGTGCACCCGTCAGAAGTATTAACTCAGGAGGGAAGTTATGAACGGATACTGCGTCAAGTGCAGGGCATCGAAGGAGATGCAGAACACCGAATCCATCACGATGAAAAACGGCAGGCCCGCGACACAGGGAGTTTGCCCCACTTGCGGGACCAAGATGTTCAGGATTGGGAAGGGCAGCTAGCCTTTCAACCGATGACAGGCCGGGGTGTGCCCCAGACACCCACCTCCGGCGTGAAACCCGGCGACGGAGATTGACTCGCCTGCTGCACGGTCGCTAGGCTCGCGAACAGCGACGCCTTTGAGGCGGTGCAGCAGGCGGTCATAAGTCAGGACCAAAGGGTTCGTGCACACTCGCCATTGAGCGTGGCAAGCGCTCAATGGTTGCCGCCAGTGGTCTCCAGGGCGCTGGCGTTGTTGGCATCGTTTTTCATTCTCGGAATCCCATTCGTGTGCGCGGATCCACCTTCTTTGACGACCCGCGATTCCTTGCTCAGATAGCGCCTGCGTGATGTCGCGTCGCGACGACGTGAGAGATGCAGTCGCCCGCGTCGAAGAACCGAATTCAGCGTGTCCGGGTCTACGTTGGCCCCGCACATGACGATGACCACGTCCTTGCCTTGCATGTCCTCCGCCACTCGGAGGAAGGCCGCGACAGCCACCCCTGCGGCGCCTTCTACCGCCATATTGTGCGACTCCATGCACAGGCGCATGGCATCGGCGATCTCTTCCTCGGAAACCCGCACGAAGCGATCAACGAGCTCCCGGCAGAGCTCGAACGTGATCGAGCCCGGTTCGATGCCGCCGGCAGTTCCGTCCGACAGCGTCGGGTGTTGCTCGACGTCGACGATGCGACCTGCCTCCACGGATTCGGCCATCGCGGCGGAATTCGCCGGAGTGGCGCCGACGATCTGAACGCCAGTGAACACGGATTTGGCGTACCCAGCCACGCCGGATGCCAATCCTCCGCCGCCGACAGCGACGAAGATCGCGTCGATATGCTCTAGCTGTCGAGCCAGCTCAACCGCGATCGTGCCCTGGCCTCCGATGACTCGGGGGTCGTTGTACGGTGACACGTACTCGAGGCCGTGCTCGGCCGCCCAACCACGCGCGTGGACCTCGGTCACCGCCATATCGTTTTCGTGGCGTCGCGCCTCCGCGCCCAACTCGGCGATCGCGTCTGCCTTTGCGCCGGATGCCCCTTCCGGAACGAAAACGACGCACCGCGCGCCAAGTGTCTTCGCGCCGTACGCGACCGCGAGGCCGTGGTTCCCCGACGAGGCCGCCACGACGCCCTGCTCGAGGCGTTCGGGTCCGATGGCCAGCAAAGTGTTGAGAGCGCCTCGGACTTTGAACGATCCGGTGGGCTGCAGATTCTCCAGCTTGAGGTAGACTCTGCCCCCGTTCAAACGACTCAGCGTAGGCGAGTGCTCCAACGGCGACGGGTCGATCAGACTTCGGATTCGCCTCTCCGCGTCCAAAACCTCCCGTACGACATTCATCCGCTCCGGCCTCCGTGAACCCCGACGCTGCGGTTAGTACATCTCCATGAGCAGAGGCATTAGATCCTCAGCCCCGTTCACCGGGCGGGCGTTGCGACGTAGACCGAACTCCTCTTGTGCGTCATGCGCGATGCGCGGCAGGTCGCCTTCCGGCACGCCGACGTCTCTCATTCGCACAGGCATGTCCAACGAACCGAAGAAAGAAACAATCTTGTCGGCAGCCCGTTCGGCGTTCGCCGACGCCGAGAGTCCGTCGTCCGCCACGCCCAAAGCCGACGCCAACCTGGCTTGTCCGTCGGCGGTGTGAGCCGCGTTGAAGCGGAGCCCGGGCGCCGTCGTTATGGTGTACGCCGCGCCGTGGCTGCAAGTCGGATACAGCGTGTCGATGGTGTGGGCCACCGCGGTGACGACTCCGAAGCCCGCCGAACGGCCTCCGGTCTCGGCATCGCCTGCTCTGTTCGCTAGAAACGACGCGGCGGCGAGGTTCATGCGCACATCCGGATTCTCGGGTTCCGACCTGAGACGCGGCATGTTGTCGAGCAGCAGGTGAATCGACTGCCGCAGGTCTCCGTCCGCGATCGGGTTGACGCCTTCGACGGCCAGACTGGTCGCCACACCGCTGAAGGCGGATGCGGCGGCGCTCATCGTCAGGTCGGGTGACGCGGTCATCATCGCGTCCGCGTCCCAGACGACGGAGGCTGGGCGCGTCTTGGGATCGAATAGCTCCAGTCGATGCTGTCGCGCCGGGTCCACGATGGCGGTACCAGCACGAGTCATCGCGGTGGTTGGCGTCGTCAGGACCACGATGTTAGGGATCTTCGGGGCTGTCAACCGAGGCGAGATCGGCGGGCCGTCCGGCGGGTATCGTGTGCACAACTCCTGCGCGGATCCTTTTTCCGCGAGCAATATCACGATAGCGCGAGCGGTAACCACTGCGCTGCCTCCGCCGACAGCGACGATCAGGTCCGCGGAAGCGTCGCGGGCTGCGGCGACTCCGGCCTCCACCGACGGCAGCGGCGAGCTGGTTAGAACGCCGTCGAAGGCGCCGGCGTAACGCTCCCCGAACTCGTAGCGAACGCGGTCCAGTAGATCGGTCCGATGCGCGACGGTCTGGCCGCAGACGATGAACGCCTGTTGCGCTCCGAGCCTCGCGGCTTCGCTGCCCAGGTTGGCGAGTGCGTCATGCCCGGCGTGAATCCTGAGCGTCGACGATCGGTAGCGGACTGTTTTCATGGCACCTCAAGTCCTCTAGGTGTCATATTGTCGATTCGCTGGTCGCCCGAAGCCGTGTTCAGGCTGCGTGCGCATCGGCCACGAGGTCCCCCTCACACGCCAGCGCCTGGCCAACGTCACTGTATCACGCTGAGCCAGCCGCGAATGGGCGAACATGGCGAGCGGATGCCGCGCGAACGCGATACAAGCTCGGAACGAGAGAATTGACAGGAGAGTGGACCCAACCTCGCGAGAACTGACCAGACGGTCGCATTCCCGCCGAGGCCCATATCACGCGGCCAACAGCGCCTGATGCGAGCGGGCTTTCTCTTCAAGCGCGTTCATGCCGAGTTCTTCGCAGATGCGGATTGTTTCGTCCAACATCGTGGGCGCTTCGTGAGTGTTGGTCTGGCCGTCTCGGAGAGCGAGAGACGCCACGTGGTCGTGGGTCGTCCAGGCGAGCTCCGGCCAGTAGCAGGCTTTGCGGCAGAAACCCTCGGCAGCCTTGAAGTGCGCGTCGGCATCTTCGTATCGTCCGGAGATTATTGAGATCAACGCCAACATTCGGTCGACGGACCCGAGTCCGCCGTAGAGCATCGTGCCTTTGTGCGGCAGTAGGTAGGCGTGCTGTCCGTATGCTTTGGAGGCGTCCCCGCGTGCGATCGCGGCTAAGGCCAGTCCTGCCCGTGCAAGCAACACGAGGCTGGGTGTGGCCGAATCCGCGGACAGCACCGTCTGCGCCGCCTCTTGTGCTGCTTCCAGGTGGGAGTTGGAGCCTGCCGCCTGCACGACCAGCGGGACCGTGATCGCCGGCAATGCGAATTCCAGGTCGGCGCCTTCCTCCTCCTGATTCATGACGTCAAACAGGCGGTCCAACACCGCCCGACCTTCTTTATGGTCTCCGGCCTGAAATTCGATCAGCACCAGACTCGACAGGAGCCGGCAGTCCATGGGCGACAGTTCGAGGCCCTGCTCGCAGTACGACCTGGCGGCATCCCAATCGCCTTTCATCCGGGCAAGCGTCTCGTTCGCCCAGATAGCCGTGGCGAGCTGGTGGGGCGCCTTCAGTCGGTCCGCGAGATCCAACCAAGCTGCCGCGTGTGCGATTGCATGAGAGCTCTCGCCCAGCGAGTAGTGGGCGGTCGCCGCCCAGAATCGAGCCAGCAGTTCGGCCTGGGGGTTGGGCACGAATCGGGCAAGCTCGACCGTCCTGAGGCTCTTCTCGAGGCTTTCGTGGATGCGAAGATGTTCGCCGTCGAGGCAGGCGGCGTTCGTGATTGTCTTCATCTCCAGAGCCGGGTCATGCACGTCCCGAGCGATGGTCAGGGCTTTGTGGAACGCGTCGAGCGCTCCGTCGAAGTCGCCCTTCTCGAAGTTCAGAGCATTCCCGTACCGGGACAGCAACCGCCCCTCGAAGTGAGAACCGCTGGGCACCAGGTTCAGCGCCCGAGCCAACAACTCGGTGGTTCGCTTGTGCTCGGTCACCGGCAGCAGTTCGGCAACATCGACGACCTGCTTGATGTCACCGGCCTCCAGGTTGTATTCGAATGCCATGCTCAGGGTGGCCCAGGCCTTTTGCATCTGGGAAGTAGCGGTCGAGCGCTGGCTTCTGCCCAATCCGTAGAGTATTTCGGCTGTCTGTCGGTCGATGTCTTGGGTGTCCCCGGGCGCAAGCAATTCGGAAGGACCGTCCGGCCCGAGTTTTGCTTCGAAGGCCCTCTGGAACTGACGCAACGCCTCTTCGTAGGCGTATGTAGCGAGCGCGTGCTCTCCGGCAAGGATGCAATACTCGATCTGCTTCGTCGTGCCCGTTAACGGCGCCGCCTCACCGAAGTGGTGGGCGAGCTCAGCCGTGTGGACCATCAGATCGTTGCCGTACAGCTCTTCCAGCGCCTCGCCGATCCTCGCGTGAAGTATGGTGCGCCGGGTCTGCGTCAGACCTTCGGCCAGCACTTGCTGCGTCAGCCGATGGGTGAAGCGGTATCGTCCCGGCACTTCCGACACCTCTTCGACGATTCCCGACAGCACCGCCTGGTCCATCGTGTCCAACAAGTCTTCGACGACCGCGTCCGTGACCACACTCTTGACCTCGTAGAGCCCAAACTCGTGACCGATAACCGACGCCGTGGTGAGTCTTTCGATGACATCGCCTGGAAGGTGGTTGATGTGTGAATGGCGGAGAGATAATGTACCACCAGGGCGGCTCGAGAGCTGAGATGTGTGGCGCTTGAAAATTGTACCGCCCGTCACCTTCAATCAGGAACGACTCAACCTGACTGAAGGTGGATTGGATGTACAAGGTGGGTATGTACTTCCGTGTTCGCAAGGCTTGCTCCGTCGATGGGATGAGCGTTC
>CAZPQQ010000068.1:0-18403 GCA_964588665.1 uncultured Dehalococcoidia bacterium
AGGCGACGGGCGGTACAATTTTCAAGCGCCACATCTCAGCTCTTGAGCCGCCCTGGTGGTACATTATCTCTCCGCCATTCACATTCTCAATAACAATCGAATGCCTCGGTGTGCTGGGCTCGAATTGCACCGGTAGAGAAACGTCAACTGAAGAGAGTGGGGCGACGGCCTAGCCTGCATGGACTCGTAACCTCACCTCACCCCACGTCCGGCGTCACAATCTCCACCCCATTCAACGCCACCGTGCTGGTTAGCGGGACGGCGGTGTCGACTAGGCGTTCGGCGAAGCAGCCGGCTTTGGCCAGTTTGATGAGGTCGAGGATGTCGGCTTCGGGTTCGTCGGAGGCGACCTCGAAGTGGGTGCGGACTCCGTCCCAACCGCTGGCAACGTCGCCTCGGAGGACGGAGCCGGTGAGCCAGAAGTCGCCCTCGACGTGCACTTGCGAGCTGTTGATGCCTAGCTTCTTCATTGAAGCGTACCGCTTCAGTTGGGTGAGCAGTCAAGCGCCGACGCCCATCAAGACATAGGTGAGTGGCGGCGGGTAGCTGTCGTCGCCGCCCATCGACTCGGGCTCGTCGACGAAGACCTCGAACTGGTTGCGTGTGGCGCGGTGCAGCATCTTCTCGACGTGTTCGACGTCGACGGCGACGGTGCTGCGTTGGACGCCTCTGGGCAGCTCTTCTCCGAGGACGGACTGGGGTATGTCGCTTGGCACTTGGGTTGTCCTTTCTGATTGATCCGTGGATCAGTTAGGGTCGGTTCCGAGCGATGCAGGGACACAAGGGACGAAAGGGGCTCCGATCGAATGACCCTACGTGCCGTCGCGGTAGGCTGGGAGCGGCTTGATGTTGAACTCGACGCCTGTGCCGGACATGCTCTCGACGGCGGCTCGGGCCGTGTCAAGCGACGTGAAGCAGGGCACACGCATGTCGACGGCGGCGCGACGAATGCGGAAGCCGTCCTGCAGCACGTCTCGGTCTCCGGTGACGGTGTTGACCACGGCGTCGATGGTCCCGTCTATTATCACGTCGAGAACGTTGGGGTGGCCTTCGCTCAGCTTCTTGGGCACTTCAGTTACCTGCACACCAAGTCCTCTGATCAGGTCGGCGGTGCCTTCGCTGGCGTAGAGCTTGCAGCCTGCCAGGTCCAACTCTTTGATCATCTGCATCGAGTCGGCCTTGTCCTGGTCGGCGATGCTCAGCAGCACGGAACCGCCCTTGGGCACGGTCAGGCCAGCCGCCATGAGGGCTTTGGCCACGGCCGGTCGAAACTCGGTGTCGATGCCCATGACCTCGCCAGTTGACTTCATTTCCGGACCCAGATACGTGTCCACCCCGGCCAGTTTGGACATAGAGAACACCGGCGCCTTCACGCCGACGAGCTTCTGTCGCTTCCACAGGCCGCCCTGGTACCCGAGTTCCTTCAGCTTCTTGCCTAGCATTGCCTTGATGGCCAGCTTGACCATCGGGACGCCGGTGACCTTCGAGATGAAAGGGATGGTGCGGCTGGATCGGGGATTGACCTCGATGACGTAGACCTCGGTCTTCCCGTGGTTCGATCCGTTTTCGTTGGCGCTGGGGCTGCGGTAGGCCGGTCCACCCACGACGACGTACTGGATGTTCATCAGGCCCCGAACTTCCAGCTCCAACCCGATCCGGGTGGTGTAGTCGACGATTGTGTTGACTTCGTCTTCGCTGAGGGTCAGTCCGGGGTAGATGGCCATCGAGTCGCCGCTGTGCACCCCTGCCCGTTCGACATGCTCCATGATCCCCGGGATCAGCACCGTCTCGCCGTCGCACACGGCGTCGACCTCGACCTCGCGCCCCTCGAAGTAGCGGTCGATGAGGACCCGCCTGCCGATGCCGGCCTCCAGGGCGCTTGTCATGTACCGGACGAGCTCGGTGGCGTTCTGGACGATCTCCATCGCTCGCCCGCCGAGAACGTAGCTGGGCCGAACCAGCACCGGGTAGCCGATCTCCTGCGCAACGTTCAGTGCGTTCTCCAGGCTGGAGACGGCCGCGCCCGGCGGATTGGGGATGCCGACCCGGGCCAGGAACTCCTCGAACAGATGACGGTCCGACGCCGTGTCTATCGAATGCGCCGTCGAGCCGAGGATCGGGAGCCTAACCTTGTCCAGCGATTGCGACAGGTTGATGGCGGTCTGTCCGCCGAACTGCACCATCGACGGCGGGACTTCGACGTCGTTGTCCGCGTTCACGTACGTCTCGTTCTCGATGATGTCGCGGATGCTCTCTTCGTCCAGGGGTTCGAAGTAGAGCCGGTCGGAGGTGTCGAAGTCGGTGGACACGGTTTCGGGGTTCGAGTTCGCCATCACGCTGCGGATTCCCTCTTCCTGTAGGGCCCAGGCGGCATGCACTGAACAGTAGTCGAACTCGATTCCTTGGCCGATTCGGATGGGACCGCTGCCCAGGACGATGGCTTTGGACGCCTCGATGGGCGTGGCTTCGTTCTCCTGTTCGTAGGTGCTGTAGAAGTACGGCGTCTGAGCCTCAAACTCCGCCGCGCATGTGTCGACCATCTTGTACACGGGCCGGATGTCCCACTCGCCTCGCAGTTTGCGGACCTGTTCGTGAGACCGGTCCGTGAGCATGGCGATCTTTTCGTCGCCGAACCCCAATCGCTTGGCGCTCCACATCAAATGGGGTGTCAGGTTTTCGGCAAGCAGACGGTTCTCCATCTCGCATATTCGATTGAAGGCTCGGGTGAACCAAGGATCGATGCCCGTCATGCGTGACAGTTCATTGGCGCTCACTCCTCGACGTAAAGCAGCCATCAGCGCCCATAGCCGGTCGTCGTTGGGATGCAGCGGCAGGCCGTCGATGGCGTCGGCTGTGGCCTGCTCTGAGCCAGTCGAAGAATCGGAGCGCCAGTTCGGGTCTTCCCACAGCAGATTTCGGCTGGTGATCTCCAGCGAGCGCACGGCCTTCTGGAACGCCGCCTCGAACGAGCGGTCGATGGCCATGACCTCGCCTGTCGCCTTCATCTGCGTGCCTATGGTGTGGTCGCCTCGCGGGAACTTGTCGAACGGCCATCGGGGGATCTTGACGACGCAGTAGTCGAGCGCAGGCTCGAACGCGGCCAGCGTCTGTTGGGTCACGGCGTTGGGGATCTCGTCCAGCCGCTTGCCCACTGCGATCTTGGCGGCAACCCTGGCGATGGGGTAACCGGTCGCCTTCGACGCCAATGCCGAGCTGCGGCTCACTCTCGGGTTGACCTCGATGATGTAGTAACGACTGTCGGCTCGTCCGACGTCCGGCAGCGTTTCAGCGACATCGTTCCCCGGCTCAAGCGCCATCTGGATGTTGCAGCCGCCCTCGATGCCCAGCGCGCGGATGATCTTGAGGCTGGCGGAGCGGAGGAGCTGGTAGTCGTTGTCCGACAAGGTCTGGCTGGGCGCGACGACGATGCTGTCGCCGGTGTGGACGCCCATCGGGTCGATGTTCTCCATGTTGCAGATGGTGACGCAATTGTCGGCGCCGTCCCGCATCACTTCGTATTCGATCTCTTTCCAGCCGACGAGAGACTTCTCGACTAGGACCTGGGTGATCGGGCTCGCGGCCAGGCCGCTGGTGACGATTCTCTCGAATTCCTCGATCGTGCCGGCGATGCCGCCGCCCGTGCCGCCGAGGGTGTAAGCGGGCCGCACGACCAACGGCAGCCCGATCGCGGTCAACGCGCGGCGCGCCTCGTCCATCGACTCCACGATATCGCTGGGTGGGGTCGGCTCGCCGATGTCGGTCAGGAGCCGCTTGAACAGCTCGCGGTCCTCGGCGTTGCGGATGGTCTGGAGCGGAGTCCCGAGCAACCGCACGTTATAGCGATCGAGGATCCCCGCGTCGGCCAGTTCAACGGCCAGGTTGAGGCCGGTCTGGCCGCCGAGGGTCGGCAGAACGCCGTCCGGCCGCTCAGCCACGATGATCCGCTCGAGCACCTCGACGGTCAGCGGTTCGATGTAGACGACGTCGGCAATGCCTTCGTCTGTCATGATCGTGGCCGGATTGGAGTTGACGAGCACGGTCGTCACGCCTTCTTCGCGCAACGCCTTGCACGCCTGGGTGCCGGCGTAGTCGAACTCGGCCGCCTGTCCGATGACGATGGGCCCGGAGCCGATGACGAGGACTTTGTTTGGTCTAGTAATCATTATGCATAAAACATATCCGTGAACTGTTGATTGAAATCGATATGGTCGCATCCCAGAAGATTGAGAATTTGAGCTCGTGCCAAATATCGCAACCCTTGACGCAGATTTGGAGCCACTTGCTCGGACAGCTTCCTAACCCGTCCTTGATGAAACGCATCGTTGCGAAGTCCGTACATTCTCCCCAGGCGAGGAATATCACCGAATCCTTGACCGCTGAGCATCCGGCGTACGTTCTTCAATCCGTTGCTAGAGTTGGGGAAAACTTAATTCGCCTGCGATTCTAACGCTACCCAATGCAGCGCCGCTTCCGCAAGTGGTCGTCCTATCTCTAATTCGCGGTGGGCTATGAAGTACCATTCAAGGGCCAAGATTCGACGTGTATCCGCGATCGCGCCGCCTGCTCGAAGAGCATCTCCAAAGTGACCAAACGTGTCCTGGCGAGGTGAAGCCCACTCGTCGCCGACATTTAACCGAGCGATCTTGAGTTGTGTCTTTGCTGACCAAGAACCATCGTCAGACGATGTTTCTCGCCACAAGGTCTGGCAATATTTGCCTGAATATAACGACATGAACGCCAAGAGATCGTCGATGATCGTTGCGGAATCGACGGGGAACAATACAGATGTTTGGGGATCACTACCCCGAAACTCCACAATAGCAGAGGCGTTAATTCGGCAGTATTCGAATTCGGCAATCTCGCTTTTGCTCCGGATGACCGCCTCATAGCCATACGACGTTTCGTACTCAAAATCACCTGGCAATAAGACCTCCCAATTGAGTTGTTTGAGAAACGGGGCTGCTTGCGCCCGCCACCAATAGGCACCGGGTCCCCGAACTACATACCTCACGAATGGTTGAGTTGCCACTCTATACGTCAGCGTCCTATTTCTTTGAGATACTCGACGAGTTTGTCGGGGAAGTTGATGGTCATGCCATCGGCGCCGCAGTCGACTGCATGGCGCATTAGTTCTTCATTGAATATGCCGTGGCAGCGGACGACGAAGCCCTTGTAGTGCAGCGTCTCCACCAGTTCGGGCGTCGTGATATCGGCGCGAGGGCAGATCTGCGTCAGTCCCATCTCCAGCGATTGATCGACGATCGAGTCGTCCCACTGGCTGCCGGGTTCCACGGGCACGAGCCATCCGGTTGGCAGTTCGGGAGCGTACGCTCGGGTCTCCTCCAGCCACGGCTTCCAGAACGACGTGATCGTGACGTCATCGGTCATGCCGTAGCCTCGCACCATGTCAGCGGTGCGTGTCGCCAACCCATCGACGCCAGAGCGAGCTTTGATCTCGATGTGGAAGTAGATGCGGCCTTTGTACTGCTCGAGAATCTCGCTCAGAGACCGGATGCGCTCGCCCGCGTACTGAAGCGAGAACCACGTGCCGGCGTCCAGTGCCTTCAACTCGGCCAGCGTGTGGTCGGAGACCGGTCCGGCGCCGTTGGTCGTGCGGTCGACGCGGTCGTCGTGGATGACGACGATCTGACGGTCGCTGGTGAAGTGCACGTCGAGTTCGGCGTGGTCGACGCCCATCGCCAGCGCCCGGTCGAATGCGGCGAACGTGTTCTCCGGAGCGTACGATGACGCGCCTCTGTGTGCGATGTTCAGGAAGCCTGTGTTGGATGGCATTGTTACGCTGTGTTCATTCTTTCGAATCCACCGGCTCGAGTTTGAATGAGGCATCGGCGCTGGGTAACATCCTATCGAGCACCTCCAGCTTCCTCTTGAAGCTCATCCGCGCTTGACGTCGATGCCAGATTTCTTTCGCCTCGTAGACGAGTTCAGCGTAGCGTTTGGAATCTGGCGGCAAGTGATCCATCGTCATCAAATTTCTCCAACAGTTCCAAGATTGTTTCGATATCGGCCTCCGGCAGCAGACTTCGCACACGAAGCTTGTCTTTATCCCGAAACACCCCCAGGCTCAACAATATCAGATGCTCAGGCGATGCGACCCTGACGCGCAAGTTTCCCATTCTGACGACCCGGGCCTGTGCGACAGTGTCGCTGTACAGCGAGCTGACCGTCGTTGGGAACAGCTGGACAGGGACTCCGGCAAAGATCACGTGCATCCCTTCGATGCCCTCTGCCTCTTCGACCACTCGTCTAAACGTACTCAGGTACTCCTCGTCTGTATCCACCAGGATGACGACATCCAGATCCTGCGTGAAGATCGGCTCTATGTAAGCTGCGGCCGCTACGGCGCCCATTAATGCGTAGTTTCTGATAATCCTACGTCGCTTCAATTGGTTCAGTGCGCGAATGGCATCAGAAAATGGCATTGGTCATGCCCGCCGGTCCTCTAGGATATCGTGCAACTGCGCC
This sequence comes from uncultured Dehalococcoidia bacterium, assembly GCA_964588665.1. Lineage (GTDB taxonomy): Bacteria > Chloroflexota > Dehalococcoidia > Lucifugimonadales > UBA1123 > UBA2160. Next base: position 6,487 of record CAZPQQ010000068.1, read on the forward strand.
AGATTGGCGACCTCCGGCACGCCGTTGATCGAGTCCGGGCGCTCCGCGCCGTTGCGGTTGACCCAAACCGCTCGGAAGCCCGCATTCACGGCGCCGACAACATCGTGCCCAACGTCGTCGCCGACGTGCAGCACTTCGTGCGCAGCGCAGCCGGCCTCATTGACCGCGATCTCGAAGATTCTCGGATCCGGCTTGGCCACGCCGTGGTCCTGCGACATGACGACGAAGCGGAATACGTGCCCGAGGCCGATAAGGTCCGGGCGGTTGTTGCCGTTCGACAACGCTCCGAGGTCGTATCGACTGCCCAAGGCTTCGAGCGCCGGTAAGGCATCGGCGTAGAATTCGACGTTGGAGAAGCGGTGGCTGAGGTAGAGGGCATTGATCCGCTCGGCTAATTCGTCATCCCGTCTGCCCACTTCAGCTAGGGTCCGCTTGAACGCTTCCAATCGAACCAGACCGAGGTCCACGACTGGCGGGACCATCTCTCTGGTCACCATTTCACAGATGCCGACCATCCTGTCCACGTCCAGCCTGGATGCTGCGATCGAATCGTGTTTGCCCAGCTCGTCGAGGGCATACGCCATTGACCTGCGCATCACCGTGTCGTAGTCCCACAGCGTGCCGTCGAGGTCGAAGGTGATGGCCTTGATTCCCGTTATGCGGTCCATCAGCCCTCTTCATGTGGCGACGGCTCAGGGTATCCGTGACGGAGCTCGTACCAATTATCGACCAAGTCGATTGTTCCCAACATGTCACGAAGTTTCTCGATATTCTGGTGTCGCACGTGGGCATCAAGGGCTTTGCGCACGGCCCCGCTTTTAGTTTTCTCCTCAGTTAGAGCAATCACTTGATTCAGGAGCTCTTCATCAATGTTCAGCGTTATCCGCATCAATTCGCCTCGACGTTATGGTGGCACATGCCCCAGTTCCTTGTCTCCGATGTTTGCTCGACAGTACCGATTAGAGGGCACCCAACGGCCCTTCGACAGGCTCAGGGCGAACGGAGGGAGTGGGTATTTCCATCCGTGGCGAGTCCCGGCACGTCGGCATTCGGGCCTTGTCGAACCGCAGGCCCGTTCCTGTGCACAAGGCGATTTTCGCGACAAACTCGCAGGACGCAACACTCGTTCAACCTTTGCATTCCTGAACCAGCTTCAGGAACCTGTCGAAGAGGTATTCGTTGTCCCTCGGGCCTGGGGACGCCTCCGAGTGGTACTGGATGCTCATGATCGGCAGCGAGCGATGGCGCAATCCTTCAACGGTGCCATCGTTCAGGTTGACGTGGCTGACTTCGAGTTCGGCGGGCAGGCTGTCGCCGTCGATGGCGTAGCCGTGGTTTTGGGCGGTGATGTGCACTAGGCCCGTGTCCAGGTCTTTCACCGGATGGTTGCCGCCCCTGTGGCCGAATTTGAGCTTGTACGTGTCGCCGCCGAACGCCCGGGCGAGAATCTGGTTGCCGAGGCATATGCCCATGATCGGCACGTGGCCGATGAGCCCTTTGGCGGTCTCGGTCAGGTAATCCAACAGCTTGGGGTCGCCGGGTCCGGGCGACATCAGGATGCCGTCGGGTTTCCAGTCGAGCAACTCTTGAGCCGACACCCTTGCGGGATAGGCAACGACATCGCATTCGCGGGTCTTCAGCAGGCGCAGGATGTTGTACTTGAGCCCGAAATCGCTGACCAGGATTCGATACGGCATGTGGCCTACTCTTGCGCCCTGCACCGGTTGGTCCCAAGAGTATGGAGTCGCGGTGGTCACGCGGTTCACGAAGTCGGTGCCCGCGTAGGACGGCAGCTCTTGCAACCGAGCAAGAGCCTGTTCCGGAGACTGATCGACAGCGATGATGCCCATCATGACGCCTCGCGTTCGAATCCGACGCGTTATCGCTCTGGTGTCCACGCCTCCGATGCCGATGACGCCCTGCGAGGCCAAGAACTCGTCCAATGTCATCTCGCTGTCTGGGTGACTGGGCGCGTCGCAGTGGTCGCGCACGACGAACCCGGCGACCCTGACACGCCGCGACTCGAAGTCGTGCCGGTTGATCCCGTAGTTGCCGATGAGCGGGTACGTCGGCACGACGATCTGTCCCGCGTAGGACGGATCGGTGAGGATCTCCTGGTACCCGGTCATCGACGTGTTGAAGACAACCTCGCCGTATGTCGAGGACTCTGTGGCGCCGAATGCTTGGCCAGGGTAGACCGACCCGTCTTCGAGGACGAGGATTGCGTTGTGGAAAGATGTTGTCATTGTATGTAGATCGTCCGATTAACCTTTTATTGCGTAATCGAGGGCTCGGGGATCTTCGATGCGCTTCGAGGCTTCAATCACTTCTAGCCCAACTATGTTGCCGTCAATGTCGTAGTCCAGAATCACTCCGGGTTTGTCCTCGTCGCTCTCTTCGATCTCGGCGCCGCTGAACACGATGCGGAGCACGTCGACTTCCTGGTCGTAGACGACTTTCATCGCGTTCTCCGATCCTGTCTACGCCTCGCCGTTGGCCTCAAATCAAATGTCCTGCCTTCGTAGTTCGTCGGACTATGGGGGTTCCGCCAACGGCCCTTCGACAGGCTCAGAGCCCGCCCTGAGATTTCCGAGGGGGCGAACGGAGCGGTAGGATTTTCCGTTCGTGGTGAGCTTGTCGAACCATTGGTCCGCTTCAGCACGCTACTCGATTTACACAGTGTATTTGCGAGTCGGAACACAACCGCCTACTTTCCGTGCACGGTGTCGCCGCCCACCAGCGTCGTCACGACCGCGCCCATCAGCGTCGCGCCGTGCAGGGGCGAGTTCTTGCCTCGGGAGATGAACTCGTCGGCGTCCACGACCCATTCGGCGTTTGGATCGAAGATGGTAACGTCGGCTGCAGAGCCGGGCTTCAACGTCCCGATGTCGGTTCGGCCCAGGAAATTGGCCGGTGCGGCGGTCATCTTCTCGATCATGGTCGTCAGCGGAAATTGTCCGGCGTGCACCAGACTCATCATCGAGCCTAGGGCGGTTTCCAGCACGCTGATGCCGAAGGCGGCCTCTTCGAACGTGCACAGCTTCTCGACGCTGCTGTGCGGCGCGTGATCGGTTGCCACGAAGTCGATGACCCCGTCCGCCAGCGCCGCGACCATCGCCTGCATGTCCTGCGTCGCCCTCAGCGGCGGATTGACCTTGGCAGCGGTGTCGTAGGCGGCCGACGTCAGCGCGCCGTATCGTGAACTCTGGCCTTCGGAACGGCCCATCACAGCCTCGTCGGTGAGCGTCAGGTGGTGGGGCGTGACCTCGCACGTGACCGCGACGCCGCGCTCTTTAGCCTGACGAACCATTTCGACTGCGGCCGCGGTGCTGATGTGAGCGATGTGGATCCGGCCTCCGACCATCTCGGCCAACGAGATGTCCCTCGACACCATTGTCTCTTCGGCGGAGTTGGGCGCACCTCGAATGCCGAGCCTATTCGAGACCCAACCCTCGTTCATCGCGCCGCCACGGAACAGCTCCGGCGTCTCGCAGTGGTTGATGATCGGCAGTCCCAGCGCCGAGCTGTAGCTGAGCGCCTGCCTCATGATGTTCGGATCAGCAACTGGATTGCCGTCGTCGCTGAAGCCGATGCATCCGGCCTCGGCCAGTTCGCCCATTTCGGCGAGCTCCTTGCCCAGGCTACCTTTGGTGACGCACCCGATCGGGAGCACGCGGACGGCGCCCTCGGTCTGGGCTTTTTGCAGCACGTAGTCGACCGTCGCTCTGGTGTCCATGGTCGGGACGGTGTTGGGCATGGCGCACACCGTGGTGAATCCGCCCTTCGCAGCCGCCCTCGTGCCAGTGGCGACCGTCTCCTTGTACTCGAGCCCCGGCTCGCGCAGGTGGCAGTGAAGATCGACGAATCCGGGACAGACGACCAAGCCGGCAGCGTCGATTACCGTAGCGCCGTCCGGTGGCGAAATCTGGCCGTCGACGCCTGTAACGCGCCCGTCCTCGATTAGAAGGTCGGCCACTCGATCCATACCCTGGGATGGGTCTACGATTCGTCCGCCTTTGATGAGTGTTGGTGTCATGAGCGCTTCCCCGGTGAGGCCGTATCGGCGGACCAGATATCGAGGATGCCCCTCACGTGCGGGTACACAGGCGTGTCGTCCTTCCCGTCCCACCAGGTGAGACCTTCCACTTCGCCGTTCGCCCGAGCCTCCCCCAAAGCCTCAACTCGAAAGACGTGATGGTCTTCGAATATGCCGCCGAACGTGAACAAGCGGTCGATGCTGACTGCCTCCAAACCTGTTTCTTCGTGCAGCTCACGGGCCATGGCCGAGACAGGCTCCTCTCCTAATTCGATGCCTCCGCCAGGCAACGCGAAGGTGCGTCCGCCTCGGTCGCGGACCAAGAGATATTTCCCATCTTGGACCACTACGGCCGTCGCTCTTTGACGCGCCGTTTGATCGTTATCCACCGCCTACCCGCCTCTCGTCGAAGTGCGTTGACGTGCGGGAGTCGCCATTCCGTACAGCAGCGCCATTCTGATCGCGACGCCGTTCGACACCTGCTCTTCGATCACCGATCGAGCTCCGTGGGCGACTTCCGGATCGATCTCGACGCCTTCGTTCATCGGACCGGGGTGCATCACCAAGGCACCTGGTTTCGCCAGCGACAGCCGTCGTTCGTTGATGCCGTACATTCGCGAGTATTCCCGTAGCGTCGGTAGATGGCCCGCGTGCTGACGTTCGAGTTGGAGCCGGAGGACCATCACGACGTCGGCGTCCTCGAGTGCCCGATCGACGTTTGACTCGACCTGGACCGAAGCGAACGGGTGGCCTTCCTCGGTTCGCTTGCCGTCCAGGAAGTCGACCGGCATCAGGGTGGGCGGCGCACAAAGGGTGACCTGCGCCCCCATGGTCGTCAATCCCCAGAGGTTGGATCGGGCGACCCTGCTGTACAGCGCGTCGCCGACGATCGCCACCTTCAGCCCGTCGATGTCGCCCAGGTGGTTGTGGATGGTGTAGAGGTCGAGCAGCGCCTGAGTCGGATGCGCGTGGGTGCCGTCGCCCGCGTTGATCACGCACGAGTCCAGATGTCGGGCCAGGAAATGCGGCGCGCCCGAGTGTCCGTGACGAATGACGATGATGTCCGCGTTCATCGCCTGGAGCGTTAGAGCCGTGTTGTAGAGGGATTCGCCCTTCTTCGCGCTGCTGCTGCTTGCCGATACGTTAATCACGTCGGCGCTGAGAACCTTGCCGGCTTGCTCGAACGAAACACGTGTCCTGGTGCTGGGCTCATAGAACAGCGTTACGACCGTCTTGCCCCGCAGCGTAGGAACCTTCTTGATGTCGCGGTTGAGCACCTCGGCCATGGCATCCGCGTTCTGGAACACGCCCAAGATCTCCTCACGCGAGAAGTCGTCCATGTCGAGGACGTGGCGACGACCGGAGCGAACCGCGGGACCGCGAGTGTCGACGGGCCCTGTCGGGGACGGCGCCGCGATCACGCCTGAATCTTGCCCGTTCGTCCCTGGTCGCGTCTTTGTCTGTTCAGCGCCAGTCATGCCTCATTCCTCCTGCCCAGCACGACTTCGTCCGTGCCGTCGATCTCTACCAGGTGCACGTCCACCTCTTCGTTCCGAGAGGTCGGGACGTTCTTGCCCACGTAGTCGGCGCGGATGGGCAACTCCCGATGGCCTCGGTCGACGAGCACGGCGAGCTGTATCTGTTTCGGTCTCCCGAAATCGTTCAGGGCGTCCATGGCCGCCCTGATGCTGCGGCCCGTGTACAGCACGTCGTCCACGAGCACGACCGTGCGGCCTTCGATGTCAGGGAGGTCGGTGGGCTGCATGAACGGCCGCGAACCTCCAGCGAGGTCGTCGCGGTACAGGCCGATGTCAACGGCTCCGACGGGCACCGTTTCGCCTTCGATCTCGCTCATCGTTTGCGCGAGCCGTTCGGCCAACGGGACGCCGCGCGTGTGCATCCCGACCAAAACCAGGTTCCCGCCGCCGCCGTTGCGTTCGAGTATCTCGTGGGAGACCCGCCGCAGAGCGCGCTGAATCTCGTCCGAAGTCAGGATTCTACGTCCAGCCTCGATCCGGCTTGCCTCTGACGCATCTTGGGCCAATAAAATAACCCCTTACCTGTGACGGCAAGAGGCTTGTGGTGTAGCATCTGCATTCGCCGCTGTGATCGCATGCATTCGCTAGCTTGATGCCCCTTGCCAGCCTCGCAGGACTGTCTTAAAGGGTGACTACGTATTCAATTGCGCTGCGGAGGCATCATTATCGACTGACCACCGTTTCAGCTTCTATTCTATGTCAAAATGCGATGCCCGCACAACCCTCACATCGGCAGATTGGCGCCGCCACAGGCGAGTTTTCGCGACCCGATTCGGCAGCGGGTAGGCGTGCGTCCCAGAGCCGCAGCAGCGCGCCAGAGATTGCATCGGACATGGTACAATGCGCATCGCGAATTCGGCCCGGCGGTTCGCAACGGGCTCGGCGTAAACACCGAGGCCACCAGCGCACACACATCGGTGTTCTGGTCCACCTGAGGCGGACCAAGCGAGTCGGAGCAGGCTCGGCGTAAACACCGAGGCCACCGGCGCGTGCACACATCGGTGCTCTGGCCGTTCACGGCCAAGCGATTTCAGCACAGGCTCGGCGTAGACACCGAGGCCGCAGCTTAACCAAGGGGGGTGAAGATGCTACAAAGATTCAAGGTCCCTAAGGACGACGAGGTCCGAGTCGCGCACGACGCACTCACCGAGACCGTGACGTCCATCTTCGAGAAGATGGGAGTGCAGGCCGACGACGCCGCATTGGGCGCCGAAGTGCTTGTCGCGACCGACTTGCGTGGCGTCGAGACCCATGGCGTCTCGAACATGCTGCGATCCTACGTCGAGGGGTACACGGCTGGTACGCTGAACCCGAGGCCGGACGTAAAGGTGGTCAGCGACTCGCCCGCCATCGCGAACGTGAACGCCGACAAAGGCCTCGCCGTGATACTCGGCCCAAAGGCGATGGAGATGGCCATGGAGAAGGCTCGGAACGTGGGCGTCGGCGTCGTCACGATGTCGAACGCCGGCCACTCGGGCGCCATCGGCCATCACGCCATGCTCGCCGCCAAGAACGACATGGTCGGCATGGTCGCCACGTCCGGCGGACTGCTGGTCGTGCCGACGTTCGGCGCCGAACCTCGATTGGGCACCAACCCCATCGCCATCGCCGCGCCTGCACGGAGCGAGCCGTTCCTGCTGTTCGATGCCGCTACATCCGCCATCGCCGGCAACAAGCTTCGACTGGCTGACCGAGTCGGAGCGTCGATGATGCCCGGCTGGATCGCCGGCCTCGACGGCGCGCCGATCATGGACGAGATCAAGCTTCCTGAGCGGGGGCAGTTCTACCAGCTCCCGTTGGGTGGAACGCGGGAGCAAGGGTCGCACAAGGGCTACGGATTCGGCATCATGGCGGAGGTGCTGTCCACGATGCTGACCGGCGACCTTCCGACGATGGTCGAGGGGAGCCCCGGAGGCAGCCATCACTACTTCGCGGCCTACAACATCGAAGCGTTCTGCGACCTCGACGTGTTCAAAGACAACATGGACCAGATGCTGAGCACGCTGAAGGCGACGAAGCCCGCGCCCGGCCACGACGCCGTCATCTACCCCGGCGTTTCGGAGCACGAAGAGGAAGCGGAGCGGCGCCAGAACGGCATCCCGCTGCACAAAGAAGTCATCGAGTGGTTCAGCGACATCACCGCCGAGTTGTCGCTCCCAGCCCTCCGCACGATGTAGCGACTGCGAGAGGGTCCGCGTGTCAGTTGCGCCGCCACACCCTGAAGCGATGGAAGTCGTCGAACCCCATTTCGCGGTACAGCGATTCCGCCATGTCTGACGGGCCCAGCACGGCTGGCAAGTCGGGAGCGCTGTTCAGCGCCGCCCATGTCAAGGCCGTGCCGTAGCCTCGACGTCGATACTCCGGAATGGTCGCCACGCCGAAGATCCCCACGACACCGTCGCTGACAACGCTGATCGACGCGCTTACGGCTCGACCGTCTACTCGGCCGACGAAGTACCGGTGTTCCGGATGGTCGAGGCTGGCGGACGCGTGCCAGATCCCCGGATGGAACGCCCCGGAGCCCTCAAACCCTTCGAAGCTGGCTTTCTCGAAATCATCGAGCGCATCCGGTGTTGTGACTTTTGATATTTCAAGTTCCGGATGGGCGGCGACTGCGGGGACCGGGCCGGGCGATCTCATGAGGTATGGCGCAGGCTCGACTCCGGTATTCGACGCGAGCTCAAATCCCAGAGGAGCGAGGTCTAACTCGCTCCACCAGTCGACTACGCCGAGTTGGTCGTGCTCGCGGGCGGCCACGAGTTTTTCGATTTCCAGCATCGCGTTGGACTTGTTCGCGGCCGAACCCGATGTCAGTGTGATCGCTTCAGGATGGATCACGGTCCCCGGGGCCGGATTGCCAGCAGGTCCAGAGGGAGTCGGAGTAGCGGCTGTCGATTCCGTGGGCGCGTAGCTGCCAGTCAGCCCACGCGGCATGGTTCTTCGCCGCAGCCTCGATCAAGTCCATCGAATTCCACCTTCATCCCTCCCGGCAAAAGAACCTTGACCGGAATCTCCATCCGCCGTCGACGACTGACGATCAGCTCGCCTGCTCCGGCTTCCCGGCTCCGACGATTCCGTGCGTTTCCGACGCCGTGGCGGACGACGGAGCTATCAGTGCGAGCACCGCGGCGACGATCATCATGACCACGGAAACCTGAAACGCCCTCGCCATTGCGGCGGCGTAGGCGGTACGCAGCCCGACATCCTTGAGTTTCTCCGCGTCCGAAAGGTCCGCATCGTAGCCCATCGAGCCCATCACCGAGACGGCGATGGCAGTCGGCACGGCAATGCCCACGATGTGCGCGGCGTTGCGAGTCAGGTTGAGGAACGCCGAGACGATGCCGTACTGGCTCCTGCTCGCGCTGCCCAGTATCGAGCTCGTGTTCGGCGCCATGAACGTGCTCATCCCTAATCCAGAAAGCCCGGACGCCGCCGCGATCAATAGTGGGTCAGTCTCCAGAGTGATCGTCGAAAAGATGTACATCGAGATGGTGGAGAACACCATTCCGACGACGGCCGGAATTCTGGTCCCGATCTTATCCGCTATGCGCCCGCTGAATGGACCGAATACCGTCATCGTCACCGCGGAGGGCATCATGTAGAGTGCGGCCTCAGCGGTGGACATCCCCATGGCCGCCACCAGGAAAAAGGGCATCAGGAAGAACGTCGCCGAGCCTCCCATGAACGAGACAAACCTGGCCGCCGACCCTATCGTGAATGCTGCTGAGCGAAACAGCGAAAGGGGCAACATCGGAGTTGGACACCGGCGCTCCCACAGAAGGAATGCCGCGAAGAGCACCCCCGACACGAATAATCCTCCGACGATCTGCGGCGAGAACCAGCCCTGGTCCATCGCGAAGGTAACCGCGAGCATAGAGGTCAACAGGCACCCCGCCGAAAGCGCCGTGCCAACCCAGTCGAACGCCAGGAACCCCGGCCGGCTGTCGGTCCTCGGTCCTGCCTGCTGCTCATCTTTCGGAGTCAGCACCGCGATCGCGATGGCGGTGGACACAACGCTGACGACACCGATGAAGACGAAGATCGCCCTCCAGTCCAGCAGGCTGTCGATGGCGCCGCCGATAATTGGGCCGGTCACCGCGCCTAGACCCACGACGGTCATGTGCAGTCCGGCGGCCTTGCCCCGCTCGCTGTCCGGAAAAGCGCCCGCGACCATCGACAAGCCGTTCGCCTGAATCGCGGAGGCGCCGACGCCCATGAATATCTTGCAGGCAAGCAGCATCCCGAAGCTAACTGAGAACGAGGTCAAAAGAGAGGCGCCAGCGAAGAGGGCGAGTCCCAGGACCCAGACCCGGCGACGGCCCATCGTGTCGGCCAATGCGCCCGCAGGCATCATGAGGGCGCTTACGGAGAGCATGTATCCGATCGCGAGCCACTGCGCGGTGGGAATGTCAGCGCCGAAGTCCTCGGCTATCGGAGCGATGACGATGGCTGTGGCGGACTGGTCGGCCACGGAGATGAATGTGCCGGTGGCCACGGCGGCGTAGGTCCACCAGCGGTACGAAGGGCTGGCGACAATCGCCCGTATGGGAAGCTTCAACTGCGCATTTCAGCCTTTCGAGCCAATCCGAACGCTGGACGTCGACCGATATTCTGCCAATCTGGATTGCGACCGGAAGTAGGATAAGCCCAACGATGGCGGATTACAATCTCGCGGCGACTGATGATTGGTTCGAAGGCGGCTGCCGCGCTCGTCGGGCGGTCCAGTATGGCTTATCCCGCTCGGGTCACTTGGAGGGAGTGGTGAGTTCGCGACAAGTTCCGAACAAGGTCGTCCCGGTCGAGTACGCGAACTCGGTTCTGCATCGGCGGGTTCCTGTCGTCGAAGCTCGGCAAGGAACTCGAACAGCGAAAGGTCTCAGCCAGTGTAGTTGAGCCGCGCCAAGAACACGAGCGAAACCTGACGAACGGGTAGCGCGCGGCAGCACGGTCGCGGGCGGAGAGGACACGCACTAGAGAAAGATGGTCCTGGCGCCGGTGGAACAGCCCAAGACCGTGACGCCGACCAGGTGAAGCTGACCAACGTGATTACATTCTCGCACATCCTGGGCCCGTCGCCCAAATCGGCAGCGAATTTTCGGGTTGTCCTGCCAAATCAAGGTCGGAAGGAGTTGGCATGGGACGGAAGACAGTGGGAGAGTTGCTATCACGGTTCCACCACGTGGGGGTGATGGTTAGGGATGTAGACGAGGCCGTCGATTACCTGGGTATAGGGCCATTCGAACCCTCGAACCTAGACCACATGGACAGAAAGGTCTTTAGCAAGCCTGTCTCCGACACCAGGTTTTCCGCGCATGTAGGAAAATTGGGACCCATTGGGTTTGTGAGGTGATTCAACCTCCGTCTGGAGAGACACCGCAGAAAGAATGGATGGAAGGGCGAGGCGAAGGCATCAATCACTTAGCTTCACATTGTCGACGAAATCCAACAGGCGGTCTCTATAATGGTTGACGCAGGATTCGAGGTGATCGCAAGCTCGAAGAATGAGGGTGGCGGGGCATGGTGTACTTCGACACCGACAAGGTCGGCGGCGTTCAGATTGAACTGGAGCAGCTATCACCCCACCGTAATGAAGATCGGTACTGGGGCCTTACACCATGGGCGCACTCCTAGCTAAGGCAATTGATTCAACAGAATCCATGCGAGTCTGACATTGGGCTTGCTGAAAGAGAAAGCTAAGCCGCCTCTCTTGGATCGAAGCCCTCTGACGAAGGAAGAGACCTTACCGTGGCCTGGGGAACCGGGCCATTTGATGTATGAATTTGTTTGTGCGATTCTTAGTGAAGGGGATAGGAGCAGTCAGCGTAGAGGGCTCAGTGTCTCTGTTCGCCGGTTAACCCAATAGCCCGAGCCACTGCCCGTCAAATCCAAGCTTCGGCGCCTCTTCTTACCCTCCTAGGCTACACTGCACCCAGAGACAAACTCATGCTGGGCGATTACTCAAGGCTAGTAGTCTCACCACTCCCCCGTTCCATTAAGTGGTAAAATCGCAGCAGGCGGCGCTGATCTTCTTTGAGAGTCGTAGTGGACAACTTACCCTGATACATTCGGAGGTCCGTGTGATTATGCGAGTGAGCTATGCCTTCATCCTATGCGGTGTGGTGATTCTACTCGTTGTCTCCGCATGTGACTTAACAAGAGAAAGTACAGCCACAGTGGAGGTCATCAAGGAAGAGATCAAAGGAGCGGCCGTAGAGGTGGTGAAGGAAGTGGAGGTAATTGAGGCAGTCAAGGAGGTGGAAGCGATCCTCAGTGAGACTCCTACACCCTCACCCTCAGAAACGCCTGCACCGACCAAACCAGTGGGGGTGACACCCGTACCAAC
>CAZPQQ010000069.1:0-17586 GCA_964588665.1 uncultured Dehalococcoidia bacterium
GAGCCAAGTATCGCGTTTAGCCAGATCCTTCGGCTTCGCTCAGGATGACATTGGAGGAGCTGTTGCTTGGAAGCCTGTCGAACCACCCGCCGCAGGCCCTTCGACAGACTCAGAGCCTGCCCTGAGATTTCCGAAGGGGCGAACGGATTATCCTAACGGCAATTTCCGACACTAGGCGGAAGTCGGCGCGTTCGCCTTCCGCGACCTTCAATTCCTCGAACTCGTCGGCTTCGAGTTCCGCTTCTTCGGCGTCGATCTCGATCGGCCTGAACACCTTCCAGTAGATCATCGTCGAGACCAGATACGCGGCGGCCATGATCATGAACGGCGTCGTGAAGTCGCCGGTGTCCATAATCCGCGAGCTCACGAATATGGCGGCAGCCGATACGGCGCTGCCCACCGCGATCTCGATGCCCGTGCTCGTCGCCCGTTCTCGCGGCTCCAGCACCGACATGTTGAAGGCGTCGTCCAGCGGGAAGCTCATCCTGAAGGCGCCGGTCCTTCCGACGTGAGCTATCCCCATCAGAACCAGCAACGCGCTTCCCTCGCCAACAGCCAATGGCAGCAGCCCCATGGCAAGGACGAACGGGATGGCCATCATCCTGGTCGCGGCGATGGCGTCCACTTTGAGCATCCTCATAGCCAGCAGCGGCACCAGCAAAGTCACGACGGCCAGACTCAGCTCGCCTATCGCAAACAGCACGCCGATTTCGCCTTCATCTGCGTGCATATGTCCTTCGTGGAAGACCACGTTGAGCAAAGGGACCACGGCTGCGGTGCCGACGGCGATAATCGCGCTGGTCAAGACGAAGTAGGCGATCCTGCGCGGATGCTTGATGTCGGCCGTCAGCTTTCGCCATCCCTTGGGGGTCGGCTTCGAACTGCCTTCCAACTCCGGTCGCTCAACCGCCTCGAAGGAGCGAAGCATCAAGGCCGGCGCCAGGGACAGGAACCAGAGGGACAGGCCCGCATACGTCGCGAATCGGTAGGCGTTGACCTTCCCGAATTCGTCGATGAACATCAACGGCAGCAGTCCGGCCATCAGTGCACCGGCCATCGCGGACATTGTGCGGAAGCTTCCCGCCACGGAAAACAGATGGACCCGCTCCGAGGGTTGGCTGTTCTCGGCCATGAAGGCGGCCTCGGACGTGTGGTGAAGGTTGTTGAAGAAAGCCACGAACGCAGGGCTGGCCAGCAGAATCGCCTCGCTCCGGGTATGGATCATCACTAGGGCGATGATCGCCCCGACCCCGTCGCCGAGTATGAACGAGGCTTTTCTGCCTATTCGGTCGGAGACGAACCCAGCAGGCACAGCCGTGAGGGCAGTCGCGACGAATCCGATCGTGAGGCGAAGGGCCCACAAATTTGACGTCGAAGCCGAGTGCGAGCAGATAGAGGTTGAATAGGACCGTGAACGAGCCGTGGATCATGTCCATGCCGATCACGTGCAACACATAGAGGTTGGCGTTGCGGCTGAACTCACGAGTGTGAGCAAAGTACTCCGCGACGAAGCCGGATACTTGGTTCAGGATCCGGCTGGGCCCTGCGTTGGTGGGATCGACTGACATCCGCATCTCCTGCCTGGCGCAACGATGACGAAGGGGCGGGATTCACGATCCAACGTGCGGCTTATCGACGGCGGCGGCGTCTTGGCTAAGGTCAGCTCGGACAGCTATGGTCGCGTGAAGCGCCGATCATCGGTCAACGTTAGGCTCGTGGCACCTCGAAGTCAAGCGATTGGCATCGACCCGGTCCGCCGCACGTCAACCGTCCATCGACGGTGTCAATCGCCGGATAACTGACTGCATCAGGCCAGAGCGTTGACCGAATGCCGAGGATTGTCGCGAAGAAACTTTGTACAATTCCCAAAAAGATGCGCGCATAAGTCCTTTCGCAGGAACGAACCTCATGCTAGCATTTGAACTGAGCGGACTATGAACACTGTGTATGGGACTGGAAAGTTCTCATACTCTGACCTGAATCCGGTTGCGTATCCAGTCAGGGCACGCTGGCCTTGTCCGCCATGAGGACGGTTTCCGTGACGACTAGGATCAGCGGCGGCGTTCACAGAGGCCGAGTGATCAGGACGCCGAAGTCGGTCAATTTGCGACCGACAACGGAACGGGTCAGAGCTGCGGTGTTCTCGATTATCGGGGCAGACAACATTGCAGAGAAAAGGGTGGTCGACCTATTCGCGGGCACAGGCGCATTTGGCATGGACGCCCTCAGCAGGGGCGCCTCGCGAGTCGATTTCATCGAGCACAGTCCGGTTCTTTGCAGAGCCATTCGCGCGCTTCTGAATGAACTCGCGCCAGACGCCGAAACGAAAGTGCACCAAGGCAAGGTACACCACACACTGCAAAATCTGAAGGGGCAATACGATCTGGTTTTCGCCGATCCGCCCTACGACTCCAAGGAGATGGACCGAGTTTTGAACGATCTAATACGCTGCCGAACGGTCGCCGACGGAGGGATCGTCGTCCTCGAGTATCGGGCGGACAACGGCTCGATAGACGCAGTCGCCGGTTTCCGACGGTTGACCGATCGGAGATACGGCAGCGCCGCGATAACGATACTCGAAACAGGAGACGCCCATGCCTAAAGTGGCCTATGTCGGAACTTTCGATCCCGTGCACAACGGTCACGTGGACATCGCGACGAGGGCCGCAGCCGCCTTCGACGAAGTCATCATCGGGGTGTACAAATCGCCGCCGACCAAGACGCTGATGTTCGGCACCGACGAGCGCGTGGAGCTATTCGCTGAGTCGGTTCGGGACGTGCCAAACATCAGCGTGGTGCCCTTTACCGGCCTGGCGCCGGATTTCGCCCGCGAGCGAGGCGCCAAATTCATTCTCAGAGGGCTTCGGGCGGGCTTCGACTTCGAGTTGGAGTTTGAAATGGCCCTGATGTGGCGACACATCGCGCCGGATATCGACGTGATATGCATACTGAGCTCGCTCGAATTTCAGTTCGTATACTCCAGCAGGATCAAGGAAGTGGCCTCGTTGGGCTCGGACGTATCAGCCCTGATCCCGACCCACGTCAACCAGGCACTGACAGCGAAATTGGCGAAATAATCGGCGCAAGACAACCAACACGCCAAACAATGACGGACGGCTCCACAATCCAAAGGAGGAAATAGGGTGGATTTCGAACAAGCAATCCAGGAGTTGCAGCAACTCCACGGCGGCAGCACTCGTGTCCCAGGCTTCCGAAAGAAGACCATGGTAGACGGCGACAAACTCGCCGAACTCGTGGGCGCCCTCAAATCGGGTCTGCCTCACGAGATGATGGAAGCCCAAGAGGTTTTGCGGCAGAAAGACTCCATCCTCAACCAGGCGTACTTGGAGTCGCAGCGTCTCAAGAGCGACGCCGAAGACGGTGTCAGCGCTCAGATGCGGGCCTCCCAGCAGGAGCATGAGTCCAAGGTCGACGAATCAGAGATCGTCAGAGCCGCGGAACTCAAGGCGCAAGAGATCAGAGACGAGGCCATGGCCGAAGGGCAGGATATCGTTCAGGACGCGCAAAAGAAGGCTTACAGGACGATCTCCGACTCCGAGGACATCGCTTCAAGTCGACGGGACGGAGCCGACCAGTACGCTCGCGAGGTTCTCTTCAGCATTGAAGAGCAGCTTTCCGAGATTCTGGGCCAGATCCGCAGGGGAATCGACTCTCTGCCGAGAGACGCGGAGTTCCATTCGCCGGAGCTTCCCGTCTCGGCTTAGCGTCCGACCGCGAACTGCCACACGGCAAACAACAGACGCCTCTCCGATGATCGGAGAGGCGTCTGTTCGTGCGTAATGGCGGTTGGACTCGCCGAGTTTTCCGGTTAGGACGTGGGCTTGACCGCCTTGATGTTCATGCTGCGGATGCTGGAGCGCCAACCTTCTTCCCCGCCAATCGGCGTCTCAGAGAGCACTTCGACTCCCTCGAAGCCAGCGGCTCGCATCTTTCCCAGGTAGACCTCTTTCTGCTCGGCGCCGGCGAGGCAGGCGACCCAGTTGGAGGTGTCCGCCGCCCGGTCTTCCGGTATTTCGTCCACCAGCACCATGTCGGACACCATGAGCCGTCCGCCGGGCTTAAGAATCCTGAACGCCTCGCGGAACACCGGGTCTTTGTCCGGAGCAAGGTTGATTACACAGTTTGAGATCAGGATGTCGGCTGTGTTCTCATCCAGCGGCGTGTCTTCCATGTCCGAGAGATGGAATTCGGTGTTGGAGAGCTTCAGCCGGCGGGCGTTGGCTCGCGCCAGGTTGACCATGTCCTCGGTCATGTCGATGCCGATTACGCGGCCGGAAGGTCCAACCGCTTTCGCGGACAGGAAGCAGTCGATGCCGCCGCCGCTGCCAAAGTCGACCACGGTCTCGCCGGGCTGCATCGAGGCAAGCGCTGTTGGGTTTCCGCAGCCAGCGGACGCCGCGAGCGCCTCGGCGGGCAGGTCTTGCGTCTCCGCCGACGAGTAAAGCGTCAACGCCTCTTCGCTACTGGCGGTGGAGCAGCAATCCGTGCCGCAACAGTCATCGCCGGACGCTTCGCTTGCGCTGCGCGCCAGGTTGCCGTAGCGCTCTTTGACGACTCCCTTGATCTGGTCGCTGTCGAGTTGTGTCATCCGTTGTGCCTCCTGAGGTTGTTTACTTCCAATACAGATTGGCGTCGCTTTCCATCACGATTCAGAGCGTCGCCGTTCGTCCACGAATTCAACCGCGACGGCGTTCGGAGGGCAGCAGAGGGACGCCTGCGGCATGCCTGTCGCCTCGTGCACCGATCTCGCCAGATACGGCAGAACATCGGCCCAGACACCGGCTGCGGTTTCGTGCGCTTCCCTGCCCTTCTCCGTGAGATGACAGATCTTTCTGGTCCGACCGTTCGAAACTTCCTCGGTGCACTCGATGTACCCTTCGGCCATCAAATCCTTGATGGCCGGGTAGATCATCCCTGGGGTGGGCCTCGACCAACCCTCGCAACAACCTTGGATGGTGTTGGCGATTTCGTAGCCGTGCATAGGACGTTTGGACAACGCGTCCAAAAGGAAGTATCGGGATACGCTCTTCTTGACGAGCATCTCCCAGTATTCGCTGTCCCGAAGGTCTGGGGCCGTTTGTAGCGCCATATATCGCGCTCCTATATATTGGTTGCGTATATATTACCAGGGTATATATGCTGGGTCAAGCGATTGGGTTCTGACCGGCGCCGGGGTCTGTCGTTGGGTTCTGGCTAGTCAGAGCTAGTCGCGAGGGCAACACAGGACCGTAGGGGAGGGTTTCAAACCCTCCTTGCGCCTCGCAACGATAGGCCACACGAGAAAGGCAGTGAGCACGATGTCCTCGCGAGGCCTACTTGTCTAGCCTCGAAACTAGGCAGGAGGGTTGAAAACCCTCCCCTACGCACTCGATCCACCGAATTCGATCCAACTCGGTCATGGCGCAGGCCGATACTTTCTAACAGCGCCCAACAGGACAGAACGTTGAAGGAACTGCTGTCTCAGACCTCACCGACTCATGTCCTTATAAACTTGTTGGCCTTCTTTGAACAGGTCGACTACCTCCTGGCGTTGGGCATCGGAGTAGAATCTCCCTTTCACGTTCACCCACTCCAGAGACCGGTCGATGGCCTGGTCGAATGCGGCGCCTGCAGCGCGTTTGTGCGGGCCTGCCTTCCCCGTTGCCACGTACACCGGGCTCGTGTGAGCGAAGACCGGTTGCGCGAAGCTGTCGCGCGCGTCGCTGGAGAGCCTGGCCGCGACCCATCCGTCGGAATCGGCCTGAGTCTCAATCGTGAATTCGCCCGACTTCGAGCCCGCTGTGAACACCCTTGATCCGATTGCCTGGCCGTTCGCGATCACCTCCACGGTGTGCACCGGATAGTGCGAGTCCCATCGAACATCGACCGTCAGCCGACCGTCTCCGGACGCGTCGACCGCGGATCCTGGCGCCTCTCCGTTCACCGACAGGAACACAGCGGGCCCGTTCGTGATGAACGTCCGGCCGCCCTTCAGCGCGTCGAGCCAGTCAGCATAGTCGAAGGCTTTTCCAGTGCCGGCATAGACCCGGTTGGCCGAGCTGATGAACCAGTCCGATCCTGTCGACGCCGGAAGCCGGAAGCCCGCGTTGAGCATGCGGTAGTAGATGTCGTATTCGAGATCGGTCCAGTTGGGATCGAACAAGTTGAAGGCGTCCAGTTTGCCCAGGGCGGCGGCCACCGGCGCTTCCATCGCCTGCCCGTTGTGGCACCAGATGACGATGCCGCCTTGTCGATGTGCGTCGTCGCACGCGTACGAGAGCGGCGGATAGTCAGGATCGTACGAGTCGACCAACACGCCGCGGCTCAGCGGGTCCACGACGTTTCTGATATTCAACAGCATCATATGCCCGTATCCGGGTGACCACGGCTCGGAGTTGTGCCTCGACTCCTCGCCACTTTGGACGTAGTGGTGCGCCGAAGAGAATTCCGTCAGGAATCCGGGGGTGTACCTGTTCGTGGCGTAGCCCAATTCTCTCCGCTTCAGAATGCTAACGGCGGTCATTCGGAGGTCCTCCACTCTCGGATCGAGCGCGAGCCTCTCGTCAGGACGCGTCTCCTTCTCGTCGTAGTGGATGTGGGTGTTCCCCGGGTGCCAACCACTCTCTCCCAACACAGCCCAGCGCCTCAGAGCGATCTCGACCGTCTTGACGCCGCGTGAAGGCATCTGCACCGGAATCGTCGCAGGCTCGTATTCGGTGCCGCGCTCGACGGTGAGTTGGACGGGACCTTTCCCAAGCTCCACCTCAAACGAGCCGTCGGAGTAGAAAAACGGGGCGCCGGGCCCAACTTTCAGAATGGCATCGGTCGGGTGAGCGAAAATCCCGCTCGGAGCCAACACCTGGACCCTGGACTCCACTCGCTGTCCGGTCTCCGCGTCTACGACGACTCCGATCAACTTCGCCATGGCAAGCCTCTCTCCGCCCTGTCGGGCTCGAAATAGATGTTGTGCGCGCGCCTGGAGCCGCGTCCGACTCCGGGCTTTCGGCACGCTCGGAGGTTGGCGTCTCGTGGCGCTCTGTGTCTCGCGGGCGCCCCTGTCCGCATGCTTCCCTGTGGCGTGCACACTGGTGACATTGGTGCTGGCGCCTACTCACTTACCGTGACGGCGCGGGTTTGTCGGCCAAAGCCCTGTAATAACTTAAGTCTATGAAAACAAATCGTTAACAGATCTCCAGATCAGGCAACTGCGAAGGAGATGTGGCGTGCCCGGTGGAGGCGACTCGAAATTCGGGATGAGCCGTTATCCATAGGGAGGGGAGGAGCGTCATAATGGCGATGTCAACAGCAAAAGAAACACTCCGGCTGCTTGCAGTCTACAGAGAAACTGGCGACGATTCCGCGAAGGCAACACTGGTTCGGAATTACGAGCCTTTGGTTCGCAGCCTTTGTCGGAAGTTCGCCTCTTTCAGAGAGCCGCAAGAAAATCTCTTCCAAGTTGGGATGATCGGCCTGCTCAACGCGGTCGAGAAATTCGACCCCGAGCGCGGTTGCAGCTTCTCGTCTCTGGCAATTCCTGAGATCACGGGCACCATTTTGAACTATCTTCGCGACCATGGCAACCTACTGAAGATACCTCGTGGACTGGGGCGCAACAAGCTTGCCATGGACAAGGCGTCCGAAGCCATGGCGTCCACTCTGGGCCGGTGGCCCACCATGGATGAAGTTGCCGAGGCGTGCGACCTCACGACCCGCGAGATCAACGACGCGGCGCGGCTCAGTCGAATCGGCGACCCAAGATCGCTGGACGAGTCTTTCGAGTCCGACGAGTCCGACGACGGCTCCTCGCTCTCCGATTACGTGGGATACGAGGATGAAGGTTTCAACGTCTCGCTCGATCGCTTGACCCTCGCCACCGCGTTGGACACTCTACCCGAACGAGAAAAGACGATCTTGAGGCTTCGCTACTTCAGTTCGCTGTCGCAGCGACAGACGGCAGAGATTGTCAGCATTTCCCAGATGCACGTCTCCAGGTTGGAGCGGGCCGCGCTCAACAAGCTCCGGCTCGTGCTTCAGCACAACCCGAACCGCGTGCCGCTTCCAGGCCGGGTCAACGCGACCGCAACGAACAGGACGCTCTCCGCAGCTTCTTAATCGGACCGGGCGCCCCGTACATCTGACGCTCGTTGTCTCCCTTGACCGTGTGACTTGACGCGTGTACGTTAGCCTGAGCGGTTGGCGCACAGCGCCGAATCACGCTCGGGGGCAAACGTCGCGATGAAGATCACCGATCTCAAAGTTTGGGTCACGAAACCTGAACCCGCTGGCCGGTCGTTCGTCTTTCTCCGGATCGACACCGACGAAGGCATATCCGGCATCGGTGAAGCGACCTCATCCGGCGGCGGCAGCATGGTCGTCGGAAACATGGTCCGCTTCCTTCGCAACTCCACCGTCACCTCCGACTTCCGCTAATCGCTGATCGGTCAGGACCCCGAGAACATCGACCGGCTCTGGCACGAGCTGTACCGACGGTTCACGGGAGGCGGCGGATCCGGCGGATTCGTCACCACTTTGCTGAGCGGCATCGACATCGCCCTTTGGGACATCAAGGGCAAGGTCATGAACCGGCCCATCTACCAGCTTTTCGCCGGGCCCGTGTGGGACGACATCCCGCTGTACACGTATGTCGCCCCGGGTGATCCCGTCAAGGCGGCCGAGCAATCCCGCTCTCTGGTCGCGGAAGGGTACACCGCCCTGAAGACCGACCCGTTCTCGCCCGAGATTGGCCAGGCATCACAGGCGATACGTGCAGGGCGCGATCTCCGCCGCCGGCGCGGCGCTCGGCATCGACACGATCGCAGCGATGCGGGAGGCCGTCGGGCCCGACGTCGAGATACTCATCGACGCCCACGGCAACTTCAATGTCCCGACCGCCATAAACCTCGCGCGCCGGCTCGAGCCGTACGACATCGGGTGGTTCGAGGAGCCGGTGCAGCCGAACTCAAACGAAGCCCTACGCCACGTCAAGGAATCCGTCAATGTTCCGATCTGCGTGGGCGAGCGGCTGTATCACAGGTGGGACTTCGTCCCGATACTCAAAGACAGGCTGGCCGAGTACCTGATGCCGGACATCCTGTGGTGCGGCGGAATCAGCGAGATGCGCAAGATCGCCAACCTGGCCGAGTCCTTTTACATCCCGGTCAGCCCGCACGACGCCTCGGGGCCGATAAACATTTTGGCGGGCGCACATACGATGATGGCCGTACCGAACTTCTACAAGGTCGAATTCAACCACGCCGCCTTGAACCTGCACGACAGCTTCATCACGCCAAAACTGGATATCCGAAACGGCGTCTTGCACCTGCCGGAGACACCGGGGATCGGCGCCGAGCTCAACGTGGAGTTCATCGAGGCGCACCTCGACCCCGACTGGGAGTAGAGCGGGCTTGATCTGATGTTAGTTTGCGGCTGGGGCCGGAGCGTCAGCGCTCTAGAGCCTGCCGGAACGCGTCGACCAGGTCGTCGTTGCTCTGCCTGAGCAGCGTAACGTTGACGGTCAGGTGTCTGTTTCCGAGATCGTCCCGATCCGTCGCAAAAAAGACCCATTGCCGGCGCAGGCACTCATCGAGCTGCCGTGGGTCGATCTCGTCGTCGAGCGTGAGGGGAAACAGGTTGGACCCGTGCTCGTATCGCCCGACCTGTATGCCGTCCAGTTCGTTCAGCGACTCGAACAGTGCCGAGGCCTTGGTCATCGCTTCGGCGAACCTTGGCTCGAATCCGTCGATGCCGTCCAAAGCCAGTGCCGCCGCGAGAGCCGACGAGGACAACCCTCCCCCGAACATCCGCCTCAGGTGATAGAGGCCTTGGCAAAACTCTTCGGTCCCCGCCAGGATTGCCCCGAACGGCGCGCCGAAGTACTTATACAGCGAAACGTACACCGTGTCGAACAGCGCCGAATACGCGCTCGGCGCGATACCCGTCGTGGCTGACATCATGTATAGCCGCGCGCCGTCCAGGTGAGTCCCGATGCCACGCTCGCTACAGTATTCGGTGATGGCCTTCATGTCGTCGATCGGCACGATCCGGCCGCCCTGCCTGCGCACCGGGCTCTCGATCATCACGGCGCCCACGGGGTTCGCGACCCTGCCTGAATCGGACCGGTCCACCGTCGCCTCGAGTTCGTCCAACGTAAAGCAGGTTCTTCCGGGCGCCAGCGGAACCATGTTTATGCCGCTGAGCTGCTGCACGCAGTCGCCGGTGTCGTTGTACAGGTGGCTTGGCTCTTGAACGACTACTCTCGGCTTCCCGTCGCATAACTGGCGCAAAGCCAGGTGATTGGCGAGGGTGCCCGTGGGCATGAAAACCGCGGTCTCTTTGCCCAGCATGCGCGCCATTCGCTGCTCTAGCTCCTCGACGACGCCGCCCAAGGTGTAGGAATCGGCCTCGATTCCACGCGCTCGTTGGATTGCTCCGAGCGACTCCAGCATCGACGCCGGCGACTTTGGCGCTCCGTCACCGGCGAACACGACGGATGTCTCCGATTCGATGGGAGTGCGCTTGCTCTCCGATACGGATTGGTTCGTCACAGCGTTCGCGTCCACGATGGCCATGTCAGCTCCCCCTTAGATCGGCTGCCTGGCCCCGGCGCCAGGTGGGACCGATCATAGGGACCGGCTTTGAGACTGTCAATGTTGGACACGTTCGATGACACAATCCTCTCACGGCCTCGTCATGATCAGGCCTTCACGCTGGCGGGATTCACATGATGCGCATTTCTTGATCGGCCCAGTTACTAAACAGTTTATGCGTGAAAAGCCGCTCGAAGATCATTTCAGTCGATGCCGGCTGGTTGATGACCGCTCAGAGACGGGCACTCAATGCACCAAGATCGCTGTGACTGACGGCATCTGCCGCTGGACCAGCAACAAGGCATCGAGGAGGAGAGAAAGATGAGGATAGTCGAGTTAGTCAAAGAACGTTTGGGGGTGCGTCTCACGCTGATGTTCGTCGCGGCGGCCGTTGTGCCCGCGGTAATCGTCGGGGTGTTGAGCTTCCAGCGGGCCAGCGACAGCCTGCGAGACCTGGCCGTGGCACAGGTGCAACAAGAAGCCACATTGACGACTCAGGATCTGACTACGTTCCTGGGCCAGTTTTCAACGGATCTACTGGCAATGAGCAACACGCCTCCGGTTCAGGCGATCATAAGGGCCCGGGACAACGGGGCATCGACCCGGCGCAAAACGACCCTTACGAAGTCTGGGTAAACCGATTGACCCAGATATTCAAGGCAAACGCGCAGACCAAGAAGTTCTACCAGCAGGTGCGCTACCTCAATGAAGACGGCGAAGAAATGGTGCGAGTCGACTTCCGCAACGGCCAGATCGACATCGTCTCTGGGACTGACCGGCTCCAGAACAAGTCGTCAGCGAGCTACTTCACCGCAACTCGCGGCCTCGACACCGGTGAGGTCTCCATCTCGGCGCTGAACTTGAACAAGGAGAATGGCAAAGTCGGGGTGCCTCATGTGCCGGTGATCCGGTTCAGCACCCCGATAATCGACCGCGCCAGCGTGTACCGTGGCGCGGTAGTATCCAATGTCTACGCCGAGAGCTTCGTCAGCCGGCTCAGCGTCAATTCAGGCGAGATCTACCTGGCCAACGAAGACGGTGCATACATACTGAATCCTGATTCTAGCAAGACGTTCGGCACGGACGTGGGCACGTCTTTCTCGATCGATGCCGATTTTGGCGCGGCACACGACAAGCTCGCCGCCTCCGGTTCAACCGCATTCGCGGACATCGACGGCGATCTTGGCCAGGTGGTCGCAATGCAGACCGTCGCATTCGACCCACGTTTGCCTGACCGCCATTGGCTCTTGACCAGGACGATCCCCGAGAGCGACGTCATGGCGCCTATCAATTCGTTGCGGACCCTGCTAATCGGCCTCGGCGTGGGAATCGCTGCCGTGGCCGTGGTGGCCGCACTGTGGGTGTCCCGACAGATAACAGCGCCTCTCGCAAAGATGGGCGCGGTCGCGGCCGACCTGGCGGAGCGCGTCCTGCCCGGATTCGTGAACGTAACCCAAGCCGTAGCATCCGGCGACCTCACGAAGACGTCGAACATCGCCGTTGAAAGGATTGACGTCGCTTCGCGGGATGAGTTGGGGCAGATGGCAGGATCGTTCAATGAAATGGGCGAACAGCTCGAAGCAGGCGGAAACAGCCTGAACGAGATGGTTGAAAGTCTTCGAACGCTGGTCGGTCAGATGGGCGAAACTGCAAACTCCTTGTCAACGGCATCCAACCAGCTTTCCGACGCGGCAGAGTAGGCAGGCGGCACCACTTCCGGCATCGCCTCCGCCACACAGCAACTGTCGTCCGGAGCACAAGAGCAGGTTGGCAGCATCGATCAGACACGGAACGCCATGCAGGAGCTCGGCTCTTCCATAACCCAGATCTCACAGGGGTCCGAGGACCAAGCGGCAGCGATCGAACAGGCCGGCCATCGTCAACCAGGTTTCGACTGCAATCTCAGAGGTCGCCTCCACCGCACAAGGCGCGGCTCAAGGTTCCGAGCAGGCTTCCGAAGCCGCCAACACAGGCGCCGCAATGGTCGATCAAACGATCCAGGGCATGGAGAAGATCTCCACCGCCGTCGACGCCGCATTCAAGCAGATCGCACAACTAGGAACACAGTCCGAAGAGATCGGCAAGATCGTCGCCGTCATTGACGACATCGCGGCGCAGACCAACCTTCTCGCCCTCAACGCGGCAATCGAAGCCGCCAGAGCTGGCGAACAGGGACGCGGTTTCGCCGTCGTCGCCGACGAGGTGAGAGGCTTGGCGGAGCGAGTCACTCAGGCCACGACCGAGATCGCAACTCTGATCGATTCCATCCAGAAGGGCGTCAACGAATCCATCAACGCCGTCGAAAAGGGCACACGACAGGTGGCCGAAGACGCCGTCCAAGCCGAAAAGACCGGTGGTGCTCTCCGTGACATCCTCGGAGCGGTTTCAGGAGTCGCCGACCAGATCGGGCAGATCTCAGCGTCGGCCGAACAGGTCAACGCATCCAGCGAGGAGATGGTCTCGACCATTGAGGGCGTCAACTCCGTGACTCAGCAGAACACGGCCGCCGCTCAGGAGATGGCCGGAAGTTCCAATGGCGTGACTGACTCGATCGAACAGATCAGCGCGATATCTCAGCAAAACAGCGCTGCATCACAGGAGATGAGCGCGTCCGCAGAAGAGATGAGCGCACAGGTCGAAGAAGTGGTCGCATCGGCACAGAGTCTCGATTCGATGGCTCAGGAACTTCAGCAGGCGGTTTCCGTCTTCAAGCTCGCCAAGAACGGCGAGACAGCCGACATAGCTTAGTCAATCCGTAGAATGGAGGCCGTCCTTCCGGGAGAAGAACCGGCCTCCACCATTGAATTCGCATCCAGAACGTACGCACCACTCCAGAAGGAGGTGAAACCGTGACCACAGTTACTGCTGACCTAGAACGGACCGAAGAGCAATTAGTCGTCTTCGACCTCGCCGCCGAAGCCTTCGGCGTCGACATCGGCTCAGTCCGTGAGATCATCCGAATGCAGGACATCACGAGGGTTCCGGGGGCGTCGGGATTCGTCGAGGGCATCATCAATCTGCGAGGCAGCGTCATCCCGGTGATCGACCTTAGAAAGCGATTCGACATACCGGTCAACGAGCTTCACAAGGACAATCGCATCGTGGTGATGGACATAGGCGGGCAGGACATGGGCGTCGTGGTCGACGCCGTCACTGAGGTGTTGCGAATCTCCGCAGCGTCGGTTGAGCCGCCGTCATCGGTTATCACAACCGCCGACTCGGTTTACCTGCTTGGAATCGTGAAAATGGAAGGCCGTATGGTGATCCTGTTGGATCTGGACAAAGTCCTCACCGACAGCGAAAAAGGCGCACTCAACGACGTGGCAACCATGGCCGACGCGGCTGACTAGCGGGTTCAGCCACCCTCCCTGAGGACATAGCGTCGGCCTGATGACTGGCTTTCGGCTCCATCTTGCCGGATGCCGGTCATCGCTTCAGAAGGGCGCTCCGACCTGTCGGAGCGCCCTTTCTGTTTGTCCACGTGTGGCGCCGGCGATGGGGACGAGCGGCTTTCAGTCGTTGACACCGGATGCAACTGCGCGTAGCATCGGCGCCTAGCCGATCGCAGTCGAGGAGCCTCGATGTCCCATTACCGTCTCGCATGCACCAACTGTGCGCTCGAACATCCTCCGTCCATGGAGACGCTGGCGTGCAGTTCCTGCGGCGCGCCGTTGGACGTCCGATATGTCTCCGGCGCCGACGTCGTCGACCCCGGACGCCTACCGCCGATGCCGTTCCACGCGGAATCGCCGTCGATTACACTCGGCGAAGGGAATACGCCGATCGTGTCTTCGGAAGCCGTCGGACGGTCGCTGGGTTTGCGCAACCTCACGGCCAAGCTCGAGTACCTGAACCCAACCGGATCTTTCAAGGACCGAGGAACTGCCGCCATGATGTCCGTGGCGAAAGAGTTCGGGATCGAGGCCGTCGCCGAAGACTCCTCGGGCAATGCCGGGGCGTCGGTCGCCGCGTACGCCGCCAAGGCAGGGATCGAAGCGCACATATTCGCCCCGGCCTCGGCCCCTCAGGCCAAGATGCAGCAGATCGGGGTATACGGCGCTCACACTCACGCGATCGACGGACCGCGCGAGGCCGCCACCGACGCCGCGACGGTTTTTTGCCGCGACCAGGGCCTGACTTACGCCTCTCACAACCTGAGTCCATTCTTTCTCGAAGGCACAAAAACGTTCGCGTACGAGGTCGCCAACCAAATGGCAGACGCCCTGCCCCACCACATCGTCATCCCGGTCGGCAACGGGAGCCTGTTCATAGGGGCGTGGAAGGGCTTCCAGGAGCTCATCGAGGCAGGTGTGCTCGACGGCGCCCCGCGGATGCACGCGATTCAAGCCGAGGCCGTGATGCCCGTCGCGGCTGCGTTCGCCGGACGCGAGTGGACGCCCCGAGCCGGGACGGCGACGATCGCCGGCGGCATCGCGGTTGGCGCTCCACCCCGGAAACGCCAGGTGTTGGACGTGCTCCGGGCCAGCGGCGGGGTCAGCGTCGCAGTGTCCGAAGCATCGATAGCTTCGTGGCACGCGATCTTGGCCAAGTCCGAGGGCATCTACTGCGAGCCTACCTCGGCGGCGGCGTTCGCCGGCCTCGAGTTGCTGGTGGAAGCAGACCATGTGGCGCCGAACGACCGCGTACTTGTGGCCGTCACCGGGTTCGGCTTGAAGGACACCCCGCCAGCGCGCAGCGCATAATTCTCATAATCGTTCACATGCCGATTGTGAGCGGGGATCGTCAAGGGGCGGATGCTCCCTGACATGGGGGCCTGGGGGCGTCCCCCAGAAAACCCTTGGGCGGGCGGGTGGGACACGCCAACTATGGGAGGGGCAGATTCTGCTCAGCTCTGAGGAGGCTCGCTAGGCCGAGTGCCTCTCGAAAGCCTGCCTAAAACCGTCCAGTGACCCCTCGAGAGTCTCATCCGTGACGCAGTACGACAGCCGGAAATGTCCCGGAACTCCGAATCCCCGTCCGGGCACGACCAGCACGTTGTGCTTTACCAGCTCCGCCGTGAACTCGACGTCGTCTTCCAGTGGCGACTTGGGGAACATGTAAAAGGCGCCTTGAGGTTTGACCAACTCGTACCCGATCTCGGTCAACCGCTCGTACATGAAGTCCCGCTTGTCCTGGTACTGTGCGACGTCCACGGTCACGGATTGCAGCTTGGCGACGATTTTCTGCATCATCGCGGGAGCGTTGACGAACCCAAGGGTGCGGTTGCAGAAGACCAAGCCGTCCATGAGCTCGGCGCCTTCGTCGTAGTCTGGATGGCCGGCGATGAAACCGATCCGTTCGCCCGGCAGCGCAAGGTCCTTCGAGTGAGAGGTTGCGACGACGGTCCGCACATGGTGGTCGAAGACGTGGGGGTACTCCAGGCCGTCGAAAAGTATCTTGCGGTATGGCTCGTCGCTGACCAGGAAAATCTCTCTGCCGGTCTCTCGCTCTTTGCTCCGGATGATGTCGCCGATCCGGGCAAG
Source organism: uncultured Dehalococcoidia bacterium (assembly GCA_964588665.1). Lineage (GTDB taxonomy): Bacteria > Chloroflexota > Dehalococcoidia > Lucifugimonadales > UBA1123 > UBA2160. The sequence goes on from CAZPQQ010000069.1 coordinate 16,070, forward strand.
GACGTCGGGGCCGTACAGCACGCCGGTCGGGTTGTTCGGAGAGTTGACCAACACAATCCTGGTTCGGTCCGTGATCGCGCTCTCGAAGGCGTCCAGATCAGGTAGGAACCCGTCGTCGGGCGGAACGGCGCGGCCCGTGCCGCCTTGGTTGTCGGCGTAGAAGAAGTACTCGACGAAGTATGGAGCGAAGACGATCACCTCGTCGCCGGGGTCCAACAATGTCTTGAAGATCACGTTCATGGCGCCGCCTGCCCCCGCGGTCATCACCACCTGGTTGGCTGTGAAGTCGATGCCAGTCTCTTCGCGAAGCTGAGCCGCCACGGCCGCCCTGGTCTCGACGAATCCCGCGTTGGGCATGTACCGATGCAGCCCTGAAATCGGCTCGTCGACGATCCGCTTCAACTCGCGGAAGAACTCCGGCGGCGGCTCCGTGATCGGATTGCCGAGCGAGAGGTCGAAAACGTTCTCGTCGCCGTACTGCTGTTTGAGCGCAGCGCCCTCCTCGAACATCTTCCGAATCCATGAGCCCTGTTCCATCAGTCCGCTGATCTTTTTGGAAACTGCCATCATGCCCCTCGAGTTGAATAGGAGTGACCGCCGAAAACACGCCGAATGTATCGCCCGCGCCTGCCCTATGTCAACCGCGCCTTGACAGCGAAAAACCCATTGGCTACGCTAAATCCGCTGCAACACGGGCCCGTAGCTCAGTGGTAGAGCGGTCGGCTCATAACCGATTGGTCACAGGTTCGAACCCTGTCGGGCCCACTCCTCGCATCATCGTCCCACCCTGTCATCTTTCGGCGTCGTGCATGTTTCGAGACGGCGAGCTTGTCACGCGCCCTCGACGATGATCGCGCTCGATGTCGTCGCCTTGAGCCTGATGGCCAGGGCTGGCGCGTACTCCTCGGAGTTGTACCACTCGTTCGCCCGCGCGACGCTCTCGAATTCCAGGACGATGACCCGATGGGGATTTCAGTCTCCTTCGATGACTTCATGCGCTCCGGCCCTGACGAGGAATTTGCCTCCGTACTTCTCGATCGTCGCCCCAACGATTTTTCGATATTCGCCATACGCCTCAGAATCGTGAACGTCGATATCCGCGATTAGGTACCCAGTCATGAAAATCCTCCGATGCTTGAATGAGCTGGCGCCTTCAGCATCCTTGCGATGTTGCAGGGCCGCCTTCGGTTCGGCGATGATATCGGACACTCGCGTTCGCGTCCACGTCGGCCGGATACGGATGGGGTGACCAGGCTGTCTTGACGTTTCGGCGAACGTTGCTCGGCTGTGCCTGTCACACGTGAAGCCTGGCGCGCCGAGGTCCTTCGACAGGCTCAGGACGAACGGGCCAAGTGGCGATGAGTTGCCCCTGTCACGTGTGAATCCTGGCGCGCCGAGGTCCTTCGACAGGCTCAGGACGAACGGGCCAAGTGGCGATGAGTTGCCCCTGTCACGTGTGAATCCTGGCGCGCCGAGGTCCTTCGACAGGCTCAGGACGAACGGGCCAAGTGGCGATG
>CAZPQQ010000070.1:0-1972 GCA_964588665.1 uncultured Dehalococcoidia bacterium
CAAGGGGACTGGGGGATGTGCCCCCAGATCGACAACCCATCCGGGAGGGTGGACGGGTACGACACCCTCCCGCTTTGGGAAGTTGTTCAAATTGGGGATGTCCAAAAAGTTCACAAACTCTCAGGCGGAAAGAATCTTGCCTGGCGCGACACACATCTGCCTGCGGAGCCCTCCCGATTGCATCTGGACTTCGACTGCGGCCTCAGCGTGAAAGTCTGCTAGACGACCGTTGCTTTCATATGCATTATCCGCCGTGCGGACGTAATCCCGATTGCATCGGGACTTCCAAGCAACGGCTACGTGTTCATGTCGATTTCGGCAGCGCCACCCTGAGTTGCGAGTTGATGGGGTGCAGGGGCGAAGCCCCGCCGGGTTTTAGGGTGTCTCTAGAAAACCTTCGCGGGCGGGTGGGCGGGACCAAACAGGCTTCACGAACAGCATTCCATTACGGCGCCGAAATGCACAATCGCCTCGGTCGAATCACGCACCCCTATGGTTCCATCGTTGTCAGCTATGCGGACATGATCCCAATGTAATCGGGACCTGTCGAACCGCAACTCCACGTCAACACAGGAGGCTCATTGTGCAACGGACCTGTGAGCCAGGGCGCTAGAAGGGTATGAGCTCTGTCCCAAATGCGATGTCGGACATCAGGCCGACGCCGAAAAGCACGCTGACCCCGCCCGCTACTCCGGATACGACCTGGCTGAGCCGGTTGAACCCGCCGGTGACCGCGAAGGGGATTCCCAATAGCAGGGTGACCCCCGCCATGGACAGCATGGTGCCCACGCCGAACAGCACAAGGTATCCGACGCCGGCCGAAAATGACGACACTTTGGGGAGGATCAGGAGCATGACGGCGGCGCTGCCGGCAAGGCCGTGCACGACTCCGATGACATATGACTTCATTCGGAAGAAGGGCTTCCCCGGACGTATGAGACCGTGAGGTTCTTCGACGTTGAGACTGGCCGACGCATCGTGGGTGCCGTGCAAGTGGACGTGGGGGTCTTCGACGTCGCTGACATGCTCGTGGACATGCACGCGGTCGCGTTTCAAGTTCCAGTACACCTGGATTCCCAGGAACACCAGCATGATCCCAACGCCGAATTCGAACCCGGGGGCGATGGTCTCGTACCGGTCGAGAACGGCCTCTTTGAACGCCAGTATGATAACGCCGAGGACCAGCAGAGGTGTCGTGTGTCCGAGACCCCAGGAGGCGCCGACCCAGATGCCCCTCCAGGCGTTCCGGTACTCGGAGACGATCGTCGAGACCGCGACGACGTGGTCGGCGTCGGTGGCGTGCTTCAACCCCAACAGGAACCCCAGTGTCAGGGCCGCCAGCGCTCCGGATTCAATTTCCATGACTTCGGATCTCCCTCCACGTCTCCACCGCCAAACCCACGGCCGATTCCGTCGCTAAGATTCGCGCGGACGTCCAATCACGAATCGAACGTAGGCTATTCATTGGCGGCCTCTTCGCCGCACTTCTCGCAGACGCCGAATATGGCGAAATGGTCGAAGTCCGCCTCGAAACCGTGATTCTGCCGAACATGAGCGCTGACGCCGTCCAGGTGACGGTCCTCAAGCAAGGTCACGCCTTCGCACACCCGGCAGATCAGGTGGTGGTGCCTGGCCTGGCCTATCCATTCGTACACGGCTTCGGCCGCCCCCATGTCCGTCTCGGACACCAGCCGCCTCTCCTTGAGCACGGCCAAAGTCCTGTACACGGTGGACGGGTCGATGAACGGGTAGGACTCCTTGATCTGCTCCACGATCTGCGCCACGGTCACGTGTCCCGAAGTATGACGCACAGCGGAGAGGATCATGAGACGTTGGGGCGTGGGCCTGTGGCCGGACTCTTTGAGGGTCAGTGCGGTCGCGCTCTCGCAGCTCATTGATTGCTCCTGCAAAGACTTGCAAGTGCAATCATATACTGCCTGCAATTGCCTGTCCAACAAAGCGCTGGATTGAG
>CAZPQQ010000070.1:2072-16713 GCA_964588665.1 uncultured Dehalococcoidia bacterium
AAAGCGCTGGATTGAGGGACGACGCTCGGACCGACGGATCGTCGTATTCGGCGCTGCCCAGAATCGTCAGAGCGGGCGACGTGAGGGCTTTCGCCGGGACGGCGGCGAAGTGAATTCGGGGCTGTCGTTGATGGCGTCCCACGATGCGGCCAGTCCGGTCCCACCCGCCCGCCCGAAAGGTCTGTTGGGGACACCCAACACCCCGACAGGGCTTCGCCCTTGCATCCCATTTCGTCGGGATCGAATGCGGCGCTGATGCCGTGTTGAAGGATGCTGACGCCGTTGCAACGGTCTGAACCCTGAACGGACAGCGCCTATGCATTCGTAGGCGTCTCTGCATCAAGGAAGACCGACCCGACACGCATGCACCGGATTCAAACGGTTTTAAGCCAGTTGCACCCATCGTATCGCGACGGGGCTCTTCTCAAAAGTTCACTATTCGTTGGGCCGGCGATGCGTTTTGGCTGGCGGTTATACGACCGGCCAGCGGGATGGGAATCGGACGCCGGTGCGGGCCAGCATGTCCTCGCCGATGCGCTGCACCTGTTGGATCAGCTCCCACTCGTCGACGAACGCCGGGACGTGGTCTTCGACGACCACACGTCCGTCAACGATTACGGTGTGCACGCTCCGCCCGTCCGCGTTGTAGACCAGGTTGCTGACCGGGTTGAACAGTGTGCGCCACTCGGCACGTCGCGTGTCGAACAGCACGAGGTCGGCGCGCTTCCCTTCCTCGACGGACCCGATCTCGTCGCCGAGGCCGAGGGCTTGAGCCCCGCGCAGAGTGGCCAACTCGACCGCCGTCTCCGCCGGAACCTGCGTCACGTCTCGACGGCCGTCCTTGTACAGAACGGCCGCCAGGTACATCGACCGCATCGTCTCGACCAGGTTGGAGTTATTGGCTGCATCCGTCCCGAGGCCGACGTCGACTCCTGCCTCCAGCATTTCCGGCAATAAAGCTGTGCTGGCCATGCCGGCGCCGCCCTTGATCGCCGCCGTCGGGCACATGACGACTCTCGCTCCTGTCCCGGCTATGACGTCAACGTCATCCGGAGAAATGCCGAGGCCGTGGGCGAGGGTCACGTTGGGGCCCAGAACTCCGAGGTCTGCTAGTCGCCGGGTCGGGGACACGCCATACAGGCTCATGTACTTCTCGGCGGTCGCGCCGCCCACGTTGAAGTGGAGGGTCAACCCGGTTTCATGTTCGTCCGCCAGGCTACGGGACGCCATCAGCAGCTCGTCGCTGGCGTACTCTGGCGAGAACGGCATCGCCCAAGCCCGCATTCTGCCCGAGAGCCGACCGTCCATGTCCTCGATGGTCCGCCGCGTGATCTCGATCGCCTCGGCGGTCGGGTACACCGGCACGTTCAGAGGGTTGGTCCGGTCCGTGACGTGCCGTCCCGTGATAATGCGGCACCCGGACTCCTCGTAAGCGGCCATACACGCCTCAATGTGTTTGGTGCTGCCGGGGTCCAACAGCGTCGTCGTGCCGTGCTTCAGCAGCTCGGTCAAGGCGAGAAGGGAGGTTAGTCGCTCTTCTTCCTCGGTCATGACGGACTGAAGCCCGAAGACGTTGGGCAGGTACGCCGGTCCCAGGTCGTCGGGGAAGATGCCCCTCGTGGCATGGGCGTAGCTGATATGCATATGTCCGTTCACGAACCCGGGGGTCACGACCATGTCGGAGGCGTCGATCACCCGATCGACCGGAGCATCGGGGAGCTCGCCGGCCTTGGCGACGCGAACGATGCGGTCGCCCTCGATCAGTATCGAAGCGTCGGCCACGATCCTGCGGTCAGGATCGACCGTGATGATGAAGCTGGCGTTTTCGATTTTGAGGATATTGGGTTGCAATGTTCACCGCCCTTTCGCTCGAGATCCAACCCAAGCGTAGTTCATGATGTCGATGCGCTAACACCACCCTACTGGTCCGTTGCCGCAGAGTCTACAGCAATTGCAGCCGAGCCCAGCCACGTGCATCAGGCGCCAGCATCCCTGAATGTCGCCCAGCAGTGCGTGTTTGACTCTCTCCGGCCGTGTCCGTACAATCGTCGAAACCGAGTACGGCCAGCAGAGAACCGTCCGAAACCCGCCTCGAAAGACGTAAATCTCGATGCGTTGCCTCAAATGCGGTCACGAGAATGCCCAACCAACCCACTTGTGCGCGATGTGCGGCGGCCGTTTGGATCCACTCAAGATCCAGTCCGAACATGCAGGGATGGTCAAACGGGTCGCCGCGGCAATCATCGACGGTGCCATCGTAACTTTCGCTTCGAGTTTCCTCTATTTCACCATCCGCGCGCTGTGGTGGGCTTCGTACGACCCAGATGGGATATTTCCCTATTCGGTTGCAATGTTGATGATTTTCCCCATTGTGTGGTTGGTCGCCATATTGGTCGCGTTCCCGTGGTTGTACTACGCACTGATGGGAGCGAAGGGCGGTCAGACATATGGGAAAAAGGCTCTGGAGATCGGATTGGTTGCGCACGGAAGATCAAACGCCTGGCTGTTTCGGGTTGGCTTGCGCGAGACGTTGAAGTTGGGACCCATCTACATCTTGGTCTTCGTGTTGACCTACCGCTATCAATTGACCGTGAGAGATCCGGTGTTTCTCGGGTCCATAGCCGGATACGTGTTGGTCGGCGCCTTGTCGATGTCAATAAACGCCGCAAAAAGGGGATGGTACGACAGAGCCTCCGGAACATACGTGATAGTTGACAGACCGAACCGACATGAGAAAGACGCAGACCAACACGCGGCGCACGACATCGGAGTTGACGACGAAATGCCCGCTCCAGCGCTTTCGCCCAGTCCCGGGGGGTTGGTCCTGGGTGCGGATGGACCGACCGCGGGACGACGATGCGGCCACAACGGACTCGAACAGTTCACTGGCCGCTTGACGAATCAATTGGAGGATGACGGGATCAGGCGGCGCCGGTTGAACGAACATCAATTCGAGGACGTAAGGGCCCTTGCCGCGCTCGATGAACCGATTCACACATGTGACGCTTGCTACGACTTGCTGGGACAGGAAACAGGCCGGTTGTACATCCTCGGGCTCGCCGATGCTGAACCGGATGCCCACGAGTGGGACGCTCTGTTTTTGGTTGAGCGAATCCGACCCGTCGAAGACATTGAAACTCACTTCGTATCAGCCGACAGGCGGAGTTTCTCGGGGTTGCTGGGCTCCACTCGACACATTTGGGAGCCTGATTCAGACGAGGCCATGGGATACGCGGCCGCTTTAAACAGTGATCGGGGACTGATCGAAGAGCTCGTCGAGGTTGGGTGGGAGGACGATCTGACCGTCTTCACGGCGGCCGACCAGAGGAGCGCGTACATCGAGTTCCGCGACATTGACAGCGAAGACATCGCCCAATGCCTGCGGGTCGCAAACCAGATCGCCAACCACGTGCGGCGAGTCGCGGGTTAAGCTTGGCGGGGAACCTTCCTGTCGCTGGCTTCGAGCTGATTTCGCCGCCGAGGGCGACAGAGATAGCTTCGGAGCAAGGAACGCCATCGGGCGAAATCGGCGGCAGCGCCGACTCTTAGACACGTACCCGCTGTCCAAACGATGTCAGTGATCATCCACCGTCGTACTCGGCGCCAACGTGAGTCGTGCCAGTCAACGTTCCCAATTCGTCTGACATCCCGTGCCTGAGCGCTTGCCGCATGGTCACGATGATGGACCGATATCGTGACCGTACTCTACCGCCAGTGCTCTGGAACGATCGCCTCGTCGAAGCCGAACTCGCGGGTGACCCATCGCTCGATAACCATGCCGTCGAGGTAGCTGGAGCTTTCGGACTCGTGGACGGTCGATTCACCGGGCAACGCGGCCGCAACGGCGTCGATGGCGCCGGTGTCGAGGACTCCGCCAGGGGCGTCCGCCATCAGCAACGACTTCCCGGCGAACCAAGGCGCGTGCCAGCGGAGGTCGAAGTAGCTCAACGACCGGCGGGCGTCCTCTCGACTGAACGGGTTGTGCCGGAGGTAGTCGTTGATCTCCTCCAGAGGGTAGGCCGAGGTGTGCGACGCACGGTCGACGGTGTCCACGAACAGCGCCGGAGTCACTGCCACGTGGGTGGCGCCGGTGCCCTGTGCGGCGGCGATCAGGGCCATGTCGTTCCCCATCGCCACGACGCGCGTCCGGTCGACCTCGGGCCTCGATACGACATACTCCAACCCTCGCACGGCATCCGCTGCGATGCCCCGGAAGATGTACGCTTCAGGATTGTCGATGCCCTTGGTGAGGAGTCCCGGGAACATCGCCGCGAACGGTTGGTCCGCCTTGCGCTGGCCCCTGCCCGAGCACGCGAATGTTACGTACCTGCGCCGTATTTCGTTTGCCGTCCCTTGGGGCACGGGCTCAAGCACGCTGGCGTATTTCGGCGCCCAGTAGATCGCGGGGAACGGGCCGTCGCCTTTCGGAATGCTCAGGTAACCGAACAGCCGGTACGGTCCGATGCTCGTCAGCCTGACGCTGTAGGCGTCGGCAAAGTCGGTGCTTCGTATCGGCGTCGGATCGATCTCCGGTCGCGCCGAGTGCTTGCGAAGGTCGTCGGTGACGGCTTTCCAGTATTGCTCGAAATCCGGTGGCCGTGTCATCGTCATGTCGTCCGTCCTGACTTGGGTGCACCAGCAACGATCTCGGCGACCGGTCGTCCGATGGTTCGCTGCCGGACGATCGCCGCTCGTTGCGAGTGGATGTGATTACCTTTCGATGCGAAATCCCAAGATTCGCAGCGCGTCGCGACCTTCGGCGGGCACACGGAGGCCGTGGGCCGACGCCGCTTCGTAGATCTGCTGGAGCGACCGGAGAATGTGCGGCAGCGGGGGCCGGCCCTGACCGCGGGCCTGCGCTAGGTCGACGACCGAGTTACAGGCCGAGTCGACGTGCCAGTAATACGACAGGAGCCACGTTAGCTCTCGCTCGTTTTGGGGCGGTGGAATGTCGGCGAGGTCGATAACGGCGTCGCTGACCTTGGTGTAGCGCAGGATGCCCGCCTTGTCCAAGGCGTCGCGGCCGTAGTATCGCCTGCGCAGCAACTGGGTGACCCGCTTGGTGTAGTCCGCTCGACCGTATATCTCGCTGGGCAACCAGTCCTTCCTCAGGTCCAAGACCCCGTCGCCATGCGAATTGACGACGGCGACGGCGACTTCGGATCGCAACGTCCCGTCGAACTCGAACTTGACCGCATCCCTCAACAGGGCTTCCTGCAACATCAGCGTCAGGTCTTTCGTAATCTTCTTGTAGAGCATGCCGCTGGCCTCTTCATCCGAGTCCGCCCCTACGCCGCCCGTGTTGAACACGTAGTACTCCTGGGGCATCCCTCCCCACGTCATCTGTTGCAGAATGTGGTGCATAAGGTTGGCGTTTTCGTCTTCGAGTCCGATGATGAAAGGGTCGGAGAAGTACTCGACGTAGGGCTTGCCGATGGCCCCGATGGCGGCGCCCATCTGCACCGCTTCGCCATACATCAGCACACGCACGTACTGTTCGAGGCTGAGCTTTCGCAGCGGCGGGATGACCGTGTTCTGACGCATCACGGCTTGCCAGAAGACGCGGTCCATGTCCTCCATCGGAACGTACACCGATTCGGCGACTCGATCGTGGGTTATCCCTGCCAGCAGGTGATCGACGTTCTTCATTCTTCGGAGGCGGCTTCGGGACAGCACCGCACGCATGTTGCGCACGGGGTTTTCGAGAAAGTTCGGTGTTGCGGTGTCGAGATCGGTCGGTATGTTTTCCAGCAGTTCGTGCGTGTTGGGATCTTCCGTGGACCCGCGGATGGCGTCGTAGGTGATCGGGTCGTCATCTTCCGACACGCCGAACGGCATGGCGTAGAAGTTGTTCTCGGTGCCGTCGATTCCGTGGGAGATCCTGTATCGGCCCCCGCCGTGCACCGATTCGACCGGCTCTTCCGGCGGTCGCACCAAAACGATGTCGTCGTTCATCGGGTAGATACCCTCTTCGGTGTCGTCGGACAACCCCAGGAGATGGCCGAGTTCACTGTTGGCCAGCTCCATCATGATGGTCAGCGTGCTCTTGCCGTGCAGAGAAGGCCCGATCGTCACGAGGGCCGTGTTCTTCTTGCCGCCGTCCGCCGACCGGGCTCGCGCCACGCTGAGCGCGGCTTGAATCGCGATCCCGTTCGCCTGCTTCACCTGGTGCATCGCGATGGACAGCGGGCCCATCTTGTGCTCGCCGACGTAGTCGAAGCCGAGGTGGAGGGAGAGTCCTTTGGTGGGCGCTTTGAAAATCAGTTGGGTCAAGCCGGATGCCCGGATGCGTTCTTTCAGATTCTCACCCAATCCCAGGTCGTCGAGCCAGTCGGGCATCGAGACCTCGAGGATGTCGGGAGCGTCAGAGCGCTGTTCTTCGGGGAGGTCGAACGTGAGCTGTCGCCACATGAGAGGGTTCTGCACGTAGTGGGCGCCGAACAGCAGTTGCCGGGCATGGAACGAACGGCCGGGCGCGTCACATATCCGCCGGTCGGACTGGACAACGGTCTCGCCCGAGGCGAAGTGTTCTTTCAGTCGCAGTACGATGTGGCGGAAGACATCGGCGAAGAGGGCTTGGTTGTCCTCGTCGAAAGCCAGGCCGTCGCGGTTCCTGTCGAAACCGTCGATGAAATACATTGTGAGGTCCGGACGCCGGACGACGCCCAGTTGACTGAAAGAATGCCAGACCTCCGCTGGACAGGGGCACGGCAACGTCGGGACCCGCCCGCAAGGCAGCTTTGCCTTCGGCGTTGGCGCGCTCCGCTTCGACGTTGATCTCCCGCGTCTCGGCAACGATCTCCGCCTGCTCTTGCGGCGACAGATTGCCGTAAGCGCCAGCCTGGCTGACGAGCCATTCATCGGAAGGGTTGAAGAACGAGCTGTCGGCGCTATGTCCGTCCTTTGCGACGGCGACGAGGTCGTTCAGAGCGGTTTCGAATTCCGGATTGACGGGGGGTCCCGCCAGAGACGAAAGCGCTTCTTGGGTTCCGCGATCAGCCATGATGCCTGCTTTCATGCGGGGCGCTCCCGACGAACGGACAACAGCCCGTGATCGGATTTCTCGCCCCGGTTATTTCGCCCCAATTGTAAGGCGGCGCCAAACCAGACTCAAGCCCTCGCCATGCACACGCCGAAATGCGAGTTCTCAAGCCGCGATACGGACCGAGACGCCCCAGCTAAGCCAGGCAGTGGGCGAAGAAGGTCTCGATGACCGGTGCGTGTTCCGCTCGTCCGGCGCTGTGGCCTTGCTGGTCGTATGGGTACATCCGTTTGTCGGCGCTTCCGATCTTGTCGAACAGCGCGAATCCGGTCTCCGGCGGGCATACGTTGTCCTGGAGGCCGACGTTGACTATGATCGGACAAGTGATCTTGTCCGCGAAGTTGATGCCGTCGAAGTAGTTCAGGGTCTCCTCGACCTCGGCGCGGCTGTCGGGGTGAAGCCTGAGGTAGTCGTTGATCTCCTGGTATGGATACGTGTGCGTGAGCTCGATGGAGTCGAGGAACCCGGTGAGGTACGGGGCTCCCGCGGCGGCCGCCTTGACCTCCGGCCGCATGGCGGCAGTGACGATGGTCAGCCCGCCTCCCTGGCTGCTGCCCGTTACGCCGATTCTGCTGGAATCCACCTCGTCTCGCGAGAGCAGGAAGTCGATCCCCCGCCACGCGTCGACGTAGAAGCCTCGATACGAGTAGGCGTTGCGGTCGACGATCCCATACGTAAGCAGGCCGGGGTAGCCGGGGTTGAACTGGCGATTGCTGCGGAGCTTGCCCCTGGGAGCGACGGACAACGTCGCGTATCCCCGTCGCGCCCATTCCTTCGTGATGGGCGGGTCGCTCTGGTACCCGGGCACGACCATCACGGCAGCCAGCGGGCTGGTTCGCTCTCGGGGCAAGCAGTACCAGCCGGCTATTCGAACGTTGTCCACGCTGTTGTAGAACACTTGGAAGACCTCGATGTCGTCGGAGGACCGCAGCGCCTCGGGCACGGCCTCCGGCTCCAACGGAATCTCCGCTGCATCAGCCAGCACTCCGTCCCAGAACTCGTCGAAGTCGTCGGGTTTGCGGGCTTTGCTCTTGTAGTTTCGGTCGACGGTGTATGCCATGTCGCCTCTCGCTTTGGTTGTTTGGCTTGGCCGTAAACGGCCAGAGCACCATTCTCTACTCCAATCCGGGTGCCTCGGTCTTCGGGCCGAGCCTTCTCGCTCCATTGACCGTCAGGCCGAGCCATCGCCGTTCGTCATGTAGCCGTTGATCGTATCCCAGTCCGTTGACTCCTTTGCCCTATCGGTCGGGTCGCCGTAGCCGCCGCCTCCGGAGGACAGCGCGATGATGCGGTCTCCGGGATTCAGGACAATGCCTGTCTCTTTGGAGCCGAGTTGCCGCTCCGATCCGTTCTTGACCAGGCTGTACCGATGGGGCATGCCGGCGTCGGCGCCGAAGAGGCCGAACGGCGGGACGACGACGCCGTCTCCCGCGGTGTTCATCGCGGCGCCGGCCGTGCCCTCGTAGATGATCTCGCAGACCGCTCCGAGCCCGCCGCGCCACTGGCCCGCGCCTGCCGAGTCGGGTCGTAGTTCGTGGTTGACCACGAACAGGGGGAACCGCTCTTCGGTTACTTCCACGCTCGGGGATCGGATGCCACCAGCGACGTTGACCTCGCCCACGTTGGGCCAGCCGTCGTAGCCGCGCGACGCGCCGCCGCCACCGCGGGCCATGAAGAAGTGCCAGATGAACTCCCGATCCGTCCTGGGGTCGCGGCCGTATATCGCGTATCGGAGCCGTCGCGAAAACCCGGCGTTGATGGCATCTGGAACCGCCGGGGCGAGCGCCTTGAACACGGCCTCTACGATCTCCTCGGCGCAGTGGTTGGTGCTCATGCAGACCGGCGCGGGAGGCTGTGCGTTCACGACCAGGCCTTTGGGCGCAATCACGGTGACCGGCCCCATCGACCCTTCGTTTTTGGGCATGTCGTACGGCGCCATGTACATGATCGCCGCGTGGGCGATGGACCGGGTGTTGGCGTAGGCGCTGTTGATGAACCCCGTCACTTGTGGGCTGGACTCGCTGAGGTCGATGGTCATCGAGTCGCCTTTGATCGTCACCTCCGCCCTGATCGGGACCAGCTTGGCGTCGAAGCCGTCGTCGTCGACCAGCGACTCGCCCTTGTACACGCCGTCGGGCCATTCCAAGATGAAGCCGCGCACCTGACGCTCGGTGGCGGCCAAAATGCCTTCGATCACCGCCACCAGCGGACCGGAACCGTAGTGGTCGAGCAACTCCCTGATGCGCCGCTCGGCAGTAGACACCGAGCCGATCTGGGCGTTGAGGTCGCCGAGGAAGTTCTCCGGGTGCCGGACGTTGGCCGCCAGCATTGCCATGAGGTCTTCCCTTGGCGCGCCACGATCGTGAATCCGCAACGGCGGTATCCGAAGCCCTTCCTGGTATATCTCGGAGGCCGCCGGATTGTATCCCCCGTGGGTCGCGCCGCCGATGTCGCTGTGATGCGCGCGGTTGATCGTGTAGAACAGCAGCTCCCCGTCTTGATACACGGGCTTGATTATCGTGACGTCCGGGAGGTGGCTGCCGCCGGCGTACGGGTCGTTGAGGGCGAACATGTCTCCCGGGTGGATGTCGTCTCCGAACTGTTCCGCGACGGCCATCGCGGCTATGGGCAGGGCGCTTACGTGGACCGGGATGCCCTCCCCTTGGGCGACGAGCCTGCACTCACGGTCCAGTATCGCCGTGGAGAAGTCTCGGCTTGAGTTGAGTATCTGCGACATCGAGGTCCGAAGCATTACGTCCATCATCTCGATGGCGATCGACTCCAGCCGATTTCCGACGACCGCAAGGGTGACTGGATCGGTCGGAGACGCCATGAGTTCCGCGATCGTTTCGTCTTCGTCTGCGGCGACGTTCATGACGAGAGTCCCGTGACCGTCGACCGTGACATCCTCTCCCCGACCGACCACCACGGTGTTGAACTGGGACTCGACAATCGCCGGGCCTTCCACGCGCGAACCCGCCGAAAGAAGCGACGCGTCGTATAGCGGGACATCGTCCCATCCTTCGATGAACGCTCTCCGCGTGCGGGCAGCGCCTCCGTCTTCGGAGGTCTGGGCGTCAAGCGCCGCATCAGGAAGGCTGGGCAGCGTTCCTATCACCGCGGCCCTCAACGTGACGAGCCTGATTTCCTGATCGGTCTGCTTGTATGAGTACAGTTCCTCGAAGCGTTGGTGGAAGCTTTCCGCCCAGGCGGCCTTGAGTTCGGGGCCGGGCAGGTCCAGGTCCGGGACAGGGACTGTCACCTCGTAGATCTGATCGAGGTAGCGCATGTCGGCGCTGAACTCGGCGCGCACCTGCCCCGGGGCGATCGAGTTGCCTGCCAACCGTCTCCGGCCGTCCGCTTCCATTTCTCGAAGCAACGTGCGGGCAGTCTCCAGACCGAGGTCGTCGAGTCCTGCGGGGTACGACCTCGAGTAGTCGTACTGGAGATCGGAGGCCAGCATCCCGTAGGCCGACAGCACGGGCGCCGCTTGTGGCGCCAGCACCTTTCGAATTCCGATGTCCTTGGCCACCCTGCCTGCCACGAACCCCGCCGCGCCGCCGAACGCGACCAGTGCGAACTCGCGCGGGTCGAGTCCCTTGCGGACGGACGCCAGTCTGATTCCTTCGGCGATGGAGTTGGAAACCACTCGCAAGATGCCGGTGGCCGCCTCGGTGACGGTGATGTCCAGCGGTCCGGCGATACGGTCCTGGATCGCCCGCTCTGCCTGACCGACGTCGAGGGCCACGCGGCCGCCGAGGAAGGTCGTCCCGTCGAGCCAGCCGAGAACTAACGCGGCGTCTGTCACAGTCGGCTCTTCTCCGCCGAGGCCATAGCATGCCGGGCCAGGGTCGGCGCCAGCGCTTTCCGGCCCTACTTTCAGGATGCCGCCGAGGTCGATGCGCGCGATGGAGCCGCCGCCCGCCCCCAACGTGTGGATGTCGATGGTGGGGACGGCGATCTTCCAGCCCGCCTCGAACTTGTCGCTTGCGATATGGGGCTTGCCGTCTTCGATTATCGAGATGTCGGTGCTAGTGCCCCCCATGTCGAGGGCGATGACGTTCCGTTCGCCGGCGGCGACGGCGGAGTGTGCCGCGCCCTTCGCGCCGCCGGCCGGACCTGACAGGATCGACCGCACCGCGAACGAGACCGAGTCGGCGATGGGCGCCGTCCCGCCGTTGGACTGTATGACAAGCACTTTCGATCCCGCGCCCTGCTCGCCGAGACGCGTTCGCAGACGGGACAGATAGCTGCCCAGCGCCGGACCGACGTATGCGTTGAGGGTCGTGGTGCTGAGGCGATCAAACTCCTTGATCTGCGGCAACACCTGATGCGAGAGCGATACGAAGGCGTCGGGGAAGATGCGGCGTATCTCACGCTCCGCGGCCAGCTCGTGGTCCGGGTTCATGAACGAGAACAGAAAACAGACCGCCAATGAGTCGACGCCTTCGGCTTTGAGACCTTCGAGCTCGGTTCGGAGACGATCGAGGTCGATCGGCGTATGCACCTGCCCGTCCCAGCGGACCCTCTCTGGGACCCCGACACGCAGGTAGCGGGGCACGAGCGGCTCGACGGGTTGCATGCGGAGGTTGTACCGGTCTTCCTTGAGTCCCTCCCTCATCTCCAACAGGTCCCGGAAACCTTCGGTGGTTACCAGTCCGACCTTCGCGCCTTTGCGCTCGATCAGCGTGTTGGTTGCGACCGTGGTGCCGTGGACGATCAACTCGACGTCCGAAAGCAGATCGGCGACCGAGACGCCGGATTCGTCGGCAATGTCAGTCAGTCCCTGAAGAACGCCGAGCGATGGGTCTGCTGGTGTCGAGTGGGTTTTGAAGAACTGAAGGGGTTGGTTGTCTTGCGCGACAACCAGGTCAGTGAACGTGCCGCCTACGTCGATTCCGATTCTTCTCAATTTTGCTCCTCATATTGCACTTCGAATGTTGTACGTCGGTGTGGTTCGACAGGCTCACCACGAACGGAGAATATAGTCTCGTCGTGCCGAGACGTGAGCTGGAGTCTGCGCTCGTCCCAAATCCCACCGCGATCTCAAAACCGTTCGCCCTTTCGATAGACTCAAGGCGAGCTCTGAGCCTGTCGAAGGGCCGGCCGATTCTGGTATTTGCCCTTCCTCCGTCACTCAGGGTCACCCATCCTCCGGCAGTAGGCCGTGCTGTGCCGCGAATACGGCGGCCTCGCTTCGCCGGGTCAGGTTCAACTTCTCCAGGATGCGGCTCACGTGGTTGCGTGCGGTGTTTTCGCTGATGACCAACTGTTCGGCGATCTGCCGGTTCGTCATCCCCTGCGCAACCAGCGTGATCACTTCTCGCTCCCGATCGGAGATGGCGTCGACCGCCCGGTCTCGCTCCGACTCCAGGAGCTGCGCGTAGCGGTCGATCACGGATCGCGTCACCGCCGGGTCCAGCAGGCTCTGGCCGGCGCCCACGGCGCGGATGGCTTTGAGCAGTTCGGCTATCCCGACGTTCTTGAGCAGGAAACCGGACGCGCCCGCCATGATAGCAGAGGTCACGGCCTCTTCCTTGCTGAACGACGTCAGCATCAGCACGGCCATGTCCGGATGGGCGTTCTTGATGATCCGGCATGCCTCGATTCCGTTCATTCCCTCCATGCGAACGTCCATCAGGACCACGTTCGGTTGGTGGACATCGGCCTGGCGCGCGGCTTCCACCGCGGACGGGGCTTCCGCGACAACCTCGATGTCGTCCTCCGGCTCGAGTATCGCACGAAGCCCTGTGCGCACCACCTCGTGATCGTCGACGACCATCAGTCGTATCTTGTTCGTTGCCATGAGTTGGCCCTCTCCGGCCATCGCGGCCTTTTTGTTGTCTAGGCAGGTAGATCGACGAGCACTCGGGTTCCCTGTCCAGGCGTAGAGTGCAGGTCCACCTTGCCGCCGAGTTCATTGACGCGCGAATTGATGTTGCCGATGCCGTGGCCAACAGTCGCTTCGTCGACCTCGAATCCATGGCCGTCGTCGACGACATCCAGGCCGACACGACCCTCCGCGAACCGGAGCGTGACCTGCACGTGCTGGGCGCCCGAGTGCTTGAGCGCGTTGGCCAGCACCTCCTGCGTAACGCGGTACAGGCAGGTCGCCGCGGACACCGAAACCGGCCGTTCTTCGCCCGCCAATTCGACGGACGCATCGAGTCCCGACACGCGGGTGAACTCGTTGACTTGGTTCGCCAGCATCTCGCCGACGCCCTTTTGTCCGGCAAGGTAGGGTTTGAGATCGAAGATGTAGTGACGGACTTCAAGGAGGGTCTCCTTTGACAGCGCGACCATCTGACGAAGCCGATCGGCCAAACCTTCAGCCTTGCGGTCGGCGAGCTCCGCCGAGGTCTCCAGTTGGAGGCTCAACATGAAGATGGCCTGCGCGATGCCGTCGTGTATCTCCCGTGCGATGCGCGCCCTCTCCTCCTGCGCGGCCAGGTCGGTTCGCTCTCGGGCCAGCGACGCGTTGTGGAGGCCGATAGCGACCTGCCGCGCAACTGTTTCGACGAGTTGAGTGGAAGACGCTCCACGATCTCCGGATCTCGGGACGCTCGCCAACAGCACACCCAACACCTCGCCCTCAGCCATCAGCGGGACGGCATAATCGGTCGCGTCACCGGTGGACTCGGTCTTCGTTCGTCGAGATTCCGCGGCGTCGCCAGCCAAGGAGATCGACAGACGCTCCAATCCCGCTGTCGAGGACGCCACCGACAGCTCGTTGACATCGTTCATCAGCAGGATCGACAGATTGGTGATGTTCGTCAGATTGCGGGCCGTCTGAGCGACCGCCGTGGTGAGAGTGACCTTCTCGGATCCGCCTTGCACGACGGCCTCGGCGACCCTGAACAGGACTTCCATGTCGTCTAGGGCCATGCGTGTTCGGGCTCGTTGTTCTTGCAGGGTCCTAAACAGCGCGCCGATGTAGCCGACGACGATGGCGATCAGATACGCGGTGGTGATGTTGCCGAAGAAGAACGACCTCTGTCCTTCGGCCAAAGCCGCGTCGAATCCGTTGCCGCCCAATCCCACGACCACCGCGTACCCCGCGGCGAAACCCGAGACGGTGATCAGGGAGCGGAACGAGCCGAGCAGGAAACTCGGGACCATAATCGAGGTGACGGCGAAGTGCCAGAACGGGCTCCCCCAGCCGCCGCTGAAGTAGATCAGCGCGAGGCTGCCGGCCATGTCGGCCACGCCAACGGCGATGAGCTCGACCGAGGGCGTGCCCATCGGAGCGCCGCGAGGCGATCTCATCGTGGGGTAGATCCGTGTCGAGTATGCGGTGCCTGCCGCGAGATGGGCAAACGCATACAGCAGAAGAGCCGGCTCGTATCGAAGGTTGATTTCCCGAGCGGACCCATTGGCCACGAGAAACACGGCCAGCACAAGGGTGAGCCAGCGGAACAGATAGAGGAAGCCGACCGGGTTGGCGAGCGTTGACTGGGATGCTCGGAGCCACAACGCCAAGGGGGTTCGACTGGAAGCCATTCGCTGCACGCCTCCGCATCGGACTCCCCGGCACGTCGGGGCGGACGGTTTGATTGGAGCGGGTGATGGGATTCGAACCCACGACATTCTGCTTGGGAA